>JASBSJ010000037.1 GCA_030148985.1 Sphingopyxis sp. | reverse complement strand
ACTCTCGAAGGCGCCAACACGGCCCCCGGATTTGGGTTTCCCCCTGTTGCCCCACCCGGGCTGCCAGGCACCTTCATTCAAGAGCGTGACGAACGCTGACCTTGAACCCCCGTTCCACCGCCCCTGGGACGGGGGTTTAATGTATCCGGTGCCTTTTTGCCGCTGACGCAATCGCATTGCGAACGGCATCCCGCACCGATAGAGCCACCCGCATGACTCGCACCAGCATCGCTTCGTGGAATATCAACAGCGTCCGCGCCCGTATCGGCATCGTCGAGAAATTCCTGCGCGAAGAAGCGCCCGACATCCTGTGTTTGCAGGAAACCAAGGTCGAATGCGGACTGTTCCCGAAATCCATGTTCGAGGCGCTGGGGTACCGGCACATCGTCACCCACGGTCAGCGGATGCACCACGGCGTCGCGATCGTCAGCAAGCTGCCGCTGGCCGATGTGCGCAAATATGACTGGCAGGCGAATGGCGAGGCGCGCCATGTCGGCGTCACGCTGCCGTCGGGCGTGCGGCTCGACAATGTCTATATTCCCGCGGGCGGGGACATTCCCGACCGCGACCTCAACCCCAAATTCGGACAGAAGCTCGATTTCTTTGGCCGTATGACCGAATGGTCGGGGGCGCTGAACGGGACGCCGACGGTGCTCACCGGTGATTTCAACGTCGCGCCGCTCGAAAGCGATGTGTGGAACCACAAGGCGCTCCTCGATGTCGTCAGCCATACGCCGGTCGAGGTCGAAACGCTCGCCCGCTTGCAGGCGGCGTCGAACTGGGTCGACCTGGGGCGCCATTTCATCGCGCCGCCGACGCCGCTCTATACTTGGTGGAGTTACCGCGCGAAGGATTGGGAGGCGTCGAACCGTGGCCGCCGCCTCGACCATATGTGGGTGACGCCCGACCTTAAGGACAAGGCGGTCGCGCACCGCATCGTCCAGCCGGCGCGGAGCTGGGAGCGACCGTCGGACCATATTCCGCTTGTCACCGAGTTCGCCTTTTGAACGGCGCGCCGCCCGATCGGGGCGCCCGGCAGGCGGCACGCGCGATCGACGCGCTGCGCCGCGGCTGGCCGCTGCGCGTCACGGGGGCCGACGGCGCGCTCGACCTGCTCGCGATCGAAAGCGCGCGCGACGGCGCGCTCGCGGAGTTTGCGAGCGGCGATGTGCTGCTGTCGGGCGAGCGCGCGGTGACGCTGAAGCTCACCAACCAGCGCGCGGCGGCGACGTCCGGACCCGTGCGGCTGGCTGGCGCGGCCGATACGGTTGCGGCGGCGCTGGCGATCGCCGACCCCGCCCTCGACCTGGCGAATCCGTTGAAGGGTCCGTTCCGCACGATCGCGACCGGCGGCGACGCGGCGGCCGCGGCGGCGATGACGATGGCGCGCCACGCGGGGCTGCTCCCCGCCTTTTTCGTGCGCGCGGCGGCGGGCGAGGCCGAAACCATGTGCGGCGCCGACGATGTCGCGACGCTGCTCGACCCGGCGCGGCTCGACATCGCCGCGCGCGCGCGCCTGCCCGTCGCGGCGAGCGAAAGCGCCGAGATTGTCGCGTTCCGTTCGCCCGAAGAAGCGTCGGACCATGTCGCGCTCGTCATCGGTCAGCGCGACGGCAATCCGCCGGTGGTCCGCCTGCACAGCGAATGCCTGACCGGCGACGTGCTCGGCAGCCTCAAATGCGATTGCGGGCCGCAGCTCCACGCCGCGCTGCACGCGATGGCCGATGCGCCGTGGGGCGTGTTGCTCTATCTCCGGCAAGAGGGCCGCGGCATCGGGCTGGTCAACAAGCTGCGCGCCTATGCGCTGCAGGACCAGGGTTATGATACGGTCGACGCGAATCTGCGGCTGGGTTTCCCGGTCGAGGCGCGCGATTTTGCAATTGCCGGGCGGATGCTCGAATTGCTGAACATCCCGCGCATCCGGCTGATGACGAACAATCCCGAGAAGGTCGCGCGGCTCGAGAAGGAGGGCGTCGAGGTCGTCGAGCGCCTGCCGCTCGCGCTGCCGACCAATCCGCACAACGAGCAGTATCTCGCGACGAAGCGCGACCGGACGGGGCATCAGCTTTAGACGCTGCGCCCCCGATTGCGACTCGCACAAAGCCACGAAGCCACAAAGAATCCGTTCAATTTCGCTCGTGCTGAGCCAGTCGAAGCACCGCTCTTCCCTTCAGCGTTGCAAAGAAAGAACGGCCCTTCGACAAGCTCAGGGCAAACGGGGCGGGAGTGCTTCTTTGTGGCTTCGTGGCTTCGTGCGAGCCGAACTCAATGCACGAACCGCGCCACGACGTCGCGGTAGCTGCGGCTGACCTTCACCTGTGCGCCCGATCCCAGTACGAGGAAACATTCGCCGTTGGTGTGCGGTTTGACCTGCTTGACCTGACTCAAATTGACGATCGTCGAGCGGTGGACGCGCTGGAAATTGCGCGGGTCGAGCCGCTTTTCCAGATCCTTCATCGTTTCGCGCAGGATCAGGCTGTTGTCGGCGGTATAGATGCACATATAATCGCCCGCGGCGTCGATGCGTTCGATGCTGTCGACATCGACGCGGAAAATCTGACCGCGATCCTTGATGTTGATCATCTTTTCATAACGGTCGGCCGAAGGCGCGTCGGGCGCAGAGTCGGCGCCATATTCCTCGACCGCTTCGGGGGCGACTTCGGCGAGCACCGTCTTCAGTCGTTCGACCTCCGCAGCACCGCGCTTTTCGGTGAGCCGCTGGCGCACGCGGTCGAGCGCGTCGGCGAGGCGTTCGGGCTCGACGGGTTTCACCAGATAATCGACCGCCTGCGCCTCGAACGCGCGGATGGCATGATCCGAATAGGCGGTGACGAAGACGACGAGCGGCGGCTCGATCTCCATCAGGCCCTGAATCACCGAAAAACCGTCGAACCCCGGCATCTGAATGTCGAGGAAGACGAGGTCGGGTTTGTGCGTCTTGATCTTTCTTATGGCCTCGCGGCCGTTCAGGGCGGTATCGACTATTTCGACATCCGAATGCGCCTCGAGCCGCAATTGCAGGCCCTGAGTCGCCAATTTTTCGTCATCCACCAGGATGGTTCTGATCGTCATGTGCCTTCGGTTCCAATTCTTGCTTGCCCATCGGGCTGGAACGGAAACTCGATCACCACCGTGAAGCCGCCCTCAGCGCCCGCATGAGCGTCGAACCGGTGCTGGTCGCCAAAAGCCTGCGCCAGGCGGTCCCGGATATTGGCTAAACCCACGCCGGTCGATTCCGTTGCAACGCCCGTGGTGGGGTCGGTGCGGTCGCCTGACAATCCCGCGCCGGTGTCGGACACGGTGATCCGGACATTTTGACCGGCCAGCTGTGCGGAGATGGTGATGTCGGCGCCCTCTTCCTGCGGCGTCACCGCATATTTGATGGCGTTTTCGATGAGCGGCTGAAGCAAAAGCGAGGGCAGGCGCGCGCGCGCTACCGCCGGGTCGATCGCGAAATGCGGCCGCAGCCGGTCCTCGAAGCGCATTTTTTCAATGTCGAGATAAAGCTTCAGCGTCTCGATCTCCTGCGCCAGCGTCACCTGCGCGGTCGGTTCGTTGGCGAGCGTGTAGCGCAGGAAGGCCGAGAGGCGCGAGAGCATCGCGTTCGCGGGCTCGGCCTGTTTCAGCAGGACGAGCGTCGAAATGCTGTTGAGCGTGTTGAACAGGAAATGCGGATTGAGCTGGTAGCGCAGCATCGCAAGCTGCGCCGAAGCCGCCTGCGCCTCGAGCCGCAGCACGCGGTCATTCTGTTCCTCGAGCTGAAGGAAATAGTTGATCGCGAAATAGAGCGCCGACCAGGCGGCGAGCGAGGTCGCGTCGATATAGACCGCGCCGAGCAGCAGACTGGTGAAACCCGCCTCGCTGTCGGGATTCTGAATCTGTGCGACCCAGGCGTCGATGAACGCCCAGAGCGCGGTCGCAAGACCCGCCAGCCCGAAGCTGACCCCCCACATCAAAAGCGGACGGCGGTTGATGAGCGCGCGGTAGCAGACCGACAGGATCAGCGTCAGCGAAAAGCCTGTAATCGCCGAAATTGTCTGTGGAATGAAGAAGGTGAACGCCTGTCCGTTCGCCAACCCCGACACGCCGCGCAGGCCGAGCCACGCAGCCCAGCCCAGCAGCTGCAAATTCCAGAAGGCCCGGACCTTGTTATCGAAAAAGGGACCGGGCGAAGTCAGTCGAAACAGCGGCATGGGGGTCTGCGTGATAGCGATGGTCAACGGCCGCGCGGGATAGGGCGTACGGCGCCGCGGCCGGTCATTCGGCCGCGACCGGCGCCGCGGGACTGTCGGCCCGCACGCGCGCCTGGCCGAGCGGCTGAAGCTCGGCGCGATGCTTCCACAGCAATTCCTTGTAACCGATCACGCGGCCATCGTGCGCGGTCAGCCGGACGGGGCCGATCGGCTGTTCGTCGCGGGCATCGACGAGGACGGGGGTCGACGGCACACCGGCGCCCCATTTTTCGCCCCACTGGCGAAGCGCAATCATCGCGGGGAGTAGGTCGATGCCCTTTTCGGTGAGCTGGTAACGCACCTTGCGCCGGTCTTCGGCCATCACCTCGCGCGCCATGATGCCATGATCGACCAGCTTCGACAGGCGGTTGGACAGGATGTTGCGGGCGATATTGAGCTCTTGCTGGAACTCCTCGAAATGGTGGACGCCATTGAACGCCGCGCGCAGGATCATGAACGACCAGCGTTCGCCCATCGCCTCCAGCGCCAGCGGCAGCGCGCAATTGCCGCCATCGAGATCGTTCAAGACTTCGCGTAATTTTCCCATGACCAAAGCCCTAACGTAAAATCGGCGCCCGTGCCAAAAAAATATAGGGCCTGCGTTGCATTTCGCAACGGAAAGTGCGCGCTGCCTCAGGCAGCCAGGCGGTTGCGCGCGACAACCAGCGACCAGCGGGCCAGTGCAGGCAGCCGCGCGACGACTGGCGCCGGATGCGCGCGCAGTGCGCGGCCGACAAGATCGAGGCGCCAGCGGCGCTGGCTGCGCAGCGCGAGGCCGACGAGAATTTCGGCGCGGCTGCGCGCCGGCAGCGTGTCGGGCAGCGCACGCTCGACGATTTGCGCGGTCAGCGCCTGGATCTGTTCGGCGCGCTGGCTGGTCAGGCTGCCGCCATGCTTGCGATAGAGATAGAGATCCTCGTGCAGTGCGACGAAGGTGAAACGCCGCGCCGCGCGCAACCAGAAATCATAGTCCTCGACGCCGAACAGGCTGGCGTCATAACCGCCGAGGGCTTCGGTCACATGCGCACGATACAGAAAGCAGGCACCGATATTATTGCCGTACAGCAATCGTTCGACCGGCCCGACGCGCGATAGGCCGAGTTCGGCGCCGCTATCGTCAATCGTCATAAAATCGGCGTGGGCGATGTCGGTGTGCGGGTTCGCGTCGAGCGTCGCGACAAGGCGCGTCAGCATCTGCGGGCGGAGCAGATTGTCGTCGGACGTCCAGCTGTGCAGTTCGCCACGCGCGGCGGCGAAGCCGTGATTGAGTGCCGCGGGAAGGCCGACGTTGGTATCGAGCCGCAGGAGCTGCACACGCGCGTCGCGCTTAGCAGCCTCGGCCATGATCGCGGGCGACGCATCGGCTGAGGCATCGTCAACCAGGATCAGTTCAAAATCGGTAAAATCCTGCGCGAATACCGACGCAATCGCCTCTGCCAGCCAGCGTGCGCCATTGTGCACGGGCATGACCATCGACACGCGCGGCGGCACCGTCGAATCAAGAGCTTCGGTCCCCATTGGCCGACCGTCCTAGCGGCGACGCACGATGCTTCCAACGCGCTTTACCAAAGTTGCTAACGTCTTCTGCCTGACGCACGCAAGTTTCGCATTGCAATATGCGCGCCAGCGACGACATTGAGGACGATGCTGAGGCAATATGAACTTGTCGAGCGCGTGCGCGCTTATGATCCCGATGTCGACGAGGCGCTGCTCAACCGCGCCTATGTCTTCACGGTGCAAAAGCACGGCAGTCAAAAGCGCGCGTCGGGCGATCCCTATTTCAGCCATCCGGTCGAGGTCGCGGGCATTTTGACCGATCTCCATCTGGACAGCGAAACGATCGTCACCGCGCTGCTCCACGACACGCTCGAAGATACGCTGACGACGCCCGAGGAAATCGAACGCCTGTTTGGCCCCGACGTCGGGCGGCTGGTCGATGGCGTGACCAAATTGAGCAAGATCGAGGCGCAGACCGAAAATGAGCGCGCGGCGGAGAATCTGCGCAAATTCCTGCTCGCCATGTCCGACGACATTCGCGTGCTACTCGTCAAGCTCGCCGATCGGCTGCACAATATGCGCACGCTGCATTTCATCCAGAATCCTGACAAGCGCCGCCGCATCGCCAAGGAGACGATGGACATCTATGCCCCGCTCGCCGAGCGGATCGGCATGTATGAATATATGCGCGAGATGCAGCTGCTGGCGTTTCGCGAGCTGGAGCCCGAAGCCTATGCGACGATCACCGGCCGCCTCGCCAAGCTGACCGCGGGCGGCAAGGACAAGGTCGCCGCGATCAGCCGCGAGTTCAAGGAGCTGCTGTCCGCCGCGGGGATCGAGGCCGAAATTTCGGGGCGCGAGAAGCACCCCTATTCGATCTGGCGCAAGATGCAGGAACGGCACGTCAGCTTCGAACAGGTGACCGACATCATCGCCTTTCGCATTGTCACCCCGACCGATGCCGATTGCTACGCCGCATTGGGGCTGATCCACCGTAAGTGGAAAATGGTCCCCGGCCGCTTCAAGGACTATATTTCGACGCCGAAGCGAAACGGCTACAAGTCGCTGCACACGACGATCATGCACCAGCAGAATATGCGCATCGAAATCCAGATCCGCAGCCTGTCGATGCATCAGCAGTCCGAGTTCGGCTTTGCCGCGCATTGGGCGTATAAACAGGGCGGCAGCGGTCCCGACGGGCAGGCGGGGTGGATCCGCGACCTTATCGAAATTCTCGAACAGACGCACGATCCCGACGAGCTGCTCGAAAATACGCGGATCGCGATGTACCAGGACCGCATTTTCGCCTTCACGCCGAAGGGCAGCCTGCACCAATTGCCCAAGGGCGCGACGCCGGTCGATTTCGCTTATGCCGTCCACACGGGACTTGGCGACCGCACCGTCGGAGCCAAGGTCAACGGCCGGCTCGTTCCGCTGCGCACGCAGCTTGCCAACGGCGACACCGTCGAAATCCTCTCGTCGGATAAACAGACGCCGCAGCCGGCGTGGCTCGGCTTTGCTGTCACCGGCAAGGCGCGCGCCGCGATCCGGCGCCATGTGCGATCGAAGGAAAAGGTCGAGCTCGCCGCGCTGGGGCGCAAGATGTACGACGAAATCATCGCGCGCCTGCCCAACAAGATCGGCGACAAGGCGCGCGCGGCGGCACGCGAGCGGCTCCGGCTCGACGACGACACCGCGCTGTATGTCGCGATCGGCAAGCGCCAGCTTTCGGACAATATGCTGCTCGAGGCACTGGTCCCCGGTATCACCGCCGAGATGAAGTCAAAGCCGGGGAAGCTGCGACAGGGCGCGGCGGTGTCGATCGAGGGGCTGACGCCCGGGGTCGCCTACAAGCTTGCCGATTGCTGCCATCCGGTGCCCGGCGACCGTATCGTCGGCCTGGCGCGCGCCGACGAGGGGATTGAGGTGCATGTCATTGATTGCCCCAGCCTCGCCGACGGGGTCGATGCCGATTGGATCGACCTGCGCTGGCAGGAGGACAGCGAGGGCGGCAATGCGCGGCTGTGCATCGTCATCCGGAACGAGCCCGGCACGCTTGCCGAAATGTCGGGCATCCTCGCCGCCAACTCGGCGAACATCACCAATCTGCGCCTGTCGAACCGCGAGGGCGGCTTCCACACCTATGACGTCGTCGTCGAGGTGCGCGATGTCCACCATGTGATGCGCATATTGTCGGCGCTGCGCGCGTCGGACACGGTGGTGCAGGCCGAACGGCTTTAGGCGGGATAGCTGCGTCGGTTTTTGAGGTGGATAGCTGTCCTTCCAATAAACCGTCGCCCCCGCGCAGGCGGGGGCCGCTGTCGGTTTACGCAGCGACGCGGGAAAAGGCCGACGACGGCCCCCGCCTGCGCGGGGGCGACGGCGACTATCGGTCGAAACCTGCCGTTTCCCCGCGGCGCGGCCTTAACCGCCCAGCATCTCTTCGACCCACTCGGGCACCAGCCAGGTCGCGGCCCCCTGCCGCGCCTCGTCGAACCAGTGGTTGCCCTGGCTCGGCTCCATGTTGAGTTCGAGCGTGCGCGCCCCCGACGCGCGTGCCTCGCGCACGAAACCCGCGGCGGGATAGACCGCGCCCGACGTGCCGATCGACACGAACAGATCGGCGCGATTGATCGCGCGATAAATCTCTTCCATCCGATAGGGCATCTCGCCGAACCAGACGACGTCGGGGCGCAGATGCCCGTGGACGCCGCACGCGGGGCAGGCCGGCCGGTCGATCAGCGGCGCCGTCCACGGGCTGCGGGTGTCGCAGCCGGTGCACCAGGCATTGAGATGCTCGCCGTGCATGTGGATGAGCCGCTTCGCGCCCGCACGCTCGTGCAGATCGTCGATATTCTGCGTGACGATCAGCAGCTCGCCCGGCCATTCGGCATCGAGGCGCGCGAGCGCATGATGGGCGGCGTTGGGCTGTTTCGCCTGGATCGCTGCGCGCCGCATGTCGTAAAAGCGCAGCACCAGGTCGGGGTCGCGGGCAAAGCCTTCGGGCGTTGCGACATCTTCGACGCGGTGCTGTTCCCACAAGCCGCCGGCATCGCGAAACGTGTCGATGCCGCTTTCGGCCGAAACGCCGGCGCCGGTCAGGATGACGATATTCTGGATTTCACCCAATGCCCAATCTCCGTTGGTCCCAAGCTTGTCGAAGGACCGTTCTTCCTCGTATGGCGGTGATGGAACAAGGACGGCCCTTCGACAAGCTCAGGGCGAACGGGGTTTTTGAATCATGACCAGCATCGGTATCATCGGCAGCCAGGGACGCATGGGCGTCGCGCTCGCCGCGGCGATCTCCGAAGCGGGGCAGACCAGCTGCGGTGTCGACAAGGGCGGCAATGTCGCAAAGCTCGCCGCGAGCGCTGATGTGCTCGTTGATTTCTCCTCACCCGCGGCGCTCGAAGCGACGCTCGACGCCTGCGTCGCGGCCGCCAAGCCGATCGTCATCGGCACGACGGGGCTGGAAGAGCGCCACCATTATCTGATCGACGATGCCGCGCGCGACATTGCAGTGCTCCAGACGGGCAACACCTCGCTCGGCGTTACGCTGCTCGCGCATCTGGTGCGCGAGGCGGCGGCGCGGCTCGACCCCGAATATGACATCGAGATCATCGAGATGCACCACCGGAACAAGGTCGATGCGCCGAGCGGCACCGCGCTGCTGCTGGGCGAGGCGGCGGCCGAAGGGCGCGGGATCAGCCTTGCCACCTGTTCCGAACGCGGTCGCGACGGCGTCACCGGTGCGCGCGGGCACGGCAAGATCGGCTTTGCGAGCCTGCGCGGCGGGACGGTCGCGGGCGACCATGACGTGATCTTTGCAGGCCCCGAGGAGATGATTACCCTGTCGCACCGCGCCGAAAACCGCATGATCTTTGCGCGCGGCGCGGTGCGCGCGGCCTTGTGGCTGATCCATCAGAAGCCGGGGCGTTATACCATGCCGCAGGTATTGGGGCTTTGATGCCCGGTGGTGGCGCCGGACCCGAAGGGCCCGGCACTCCCGATGATTATTTGAACTTGAGTTCGCGAAGCAGGAAGCTGCCCATCACGGTGCGATATTTCGAACGATCGCCCGATTCGGCCGACATTTGGGCGTCCGTGCGTTTCATATAATCGCGATAGGCCTGGTTGCGCCGCTCGTCTTCCGCGCCGTCGGGCATATTCGCAAAGCTCACCGACAGATAAAGGTCGGGTTCGCCGGGGCGCGAATTATAGTTGCTGAAAACGGCGTAGCCGGTGATCCACCCCTGCGACTTGGCAAATTCCTGCGATTTTCGCCATTGATCGGCGAGGAAGGTCGCATATTGCATCCCGCCGCCGTCGGCGACGTCGATCATCGACACCTCGGTATAGTCGCCCGCCGTGAACGGATAATTCTGGGCCGATGCCCCCGTGGCGATTGCGCACGACGACAGGCCGGCCAAAATGGCCGCTTTCCAAGTTTTCGGCATTGTCTGGTCCTCCAACCCCGGCAGGGAGCCCCCTTGGCTCTCTTCGCCCGGTCCCCGGTGTCGATATCGCGCCTGCGTCCCTTACAGGACGACTCGGCATCGAAGCGGCACCACGCTGCGCCCCTTGCGCCGTGGAGTCAAATATGGCGGCTTGGAAGTCTGGGCCCCAACGCGCTAGAGACGGCGCAGCCGCGCATCGGTCGGCGCGCCGGAGCCAAGCGATGAAACGCAGCGACATCTTCGAATTCTACCGCCGCCTCGCCGAGCTCAATCCCAGTCCCGAGACCGAACTGCAATTCGGCAACACCTATCAGCTGCTCGTCGCGGTCGTGCTGTCGGCGCAGGCGACCGATGTCGGGGTGAACAAGGCGACGCGCACATTGTTCGAGAGGGTGAAAACCCCGCAGGCGATGGTCGATCTGGGTGAAGAGGGCCTGAAACAGCATATCAAGACGATCGGGCTGTTCAACGCCAAGGCGAAGAATGTCATCGCATTGAGCGAAATCCTGATCCGCGATCATGGCGGCGAAGTGCCCGCCGATCGCGATACGCTCACGCTGCTCCCCGGCGTCGGGCGCAAGACCGCCAATGTCGTGATGAACTGCGCTTTCGGGGCGGAGACGTTCGCGGTCGACACGCATATCTTTCGCGTCGGCAACCGCACCGGGCTGGCGCCGGGGAAAACGCCGCTCGCGGTCGAGAAAAGGCTGGAGAAAGAGACGCCCGCGCCGTTCCGCGTCGGCGCGCACCACTGGTTGATCCTCCACGGCCGCTATATCTGCAAGGCGCGCACCCCCGAATGCTGGCGCTGTCCGGTCGCGGACCTTTGCCGATACAAGCCCAAGACCGCGGCGCCGAGGACGAAAAGCCGGGCGTAGGTTCGGGGCAGGGGCCGCGGATTGATTTCAAAGTTCAGTAAAGGTCAGCCTTGCGTGGCTCCGCGATTTGCCGCGGTTGTCGGTCGCGGTGCGCCGGACTGCTGCGCACGTCCCGCGGCGGGAGAGCGGTCGCTTTTGTCCACATATTGAAAGAGCCGAATCAAAGGCTGGCACAGCCGGATCATGTAGGACAGCGTTTTTTGTCGACTTTGGGGTGGAGAGCGGACGTTCCCCACCTTCGTCATTCCCGCGAACGCGGGAACCCAGAGCGTGCGTCGGCTGATCCCTCCCTGGGTTCCCGCTTGCGCGGGAATGACGACATTTTAAGGATGCGGAGTATCGGCAACCGGTCGAAACGGGGCATTCTATCTATAAGATCGCGCAGAGGCGCGGAGATCGCAGAGTTGAAGCGCACTCCCCTCTGCGCTCTCTGCGCCTCTGCGCGAATCTTGTTCCAACACGGTCCTTCCAACAAAAGACCGCAATCGGTCGAAAGCTGCCCTCGCTTTCAATTCGCGTACAGCAAGGGCGGCCGCCACGCATTTTCGTCGACCTCGTCGCGCACCTTGTAGACCATCCCCTTGCTGTTCAGGAACAGCTTCTCCATCTCGGGCCGGGTGAACGGCCGCGATCCCAGGCGGCCGAACACCGCCATCTGGCCGCCCGTTTCATCGACGCCGCGATCGCGGTCGAGCCCCTTTGACAGCGCGAGCGCGGGTGACGGCGTTTTGGCCCAGGCGATCAGTTCGGGCGTCGGCCTGGGCGAGAAGCCATAGAGGCCGGGGTTGTTCGGGCTGGTCAGCTGGATCACCTTGATGCCGCTGCGCCCGTCGGCGACATAGGCAAAGAGCGAGGCATTGGTCGATGCGACGATCACATCCTCGGCATCCTGCATCGCGCCGTCGAAGGTCAGCGCCGGCCAGACCAGCGGTGCCGCCGGGCGCGTGACATCGACAATGACGAGGCCATCGGCCTTGGCGGCGACATACATATAAGTGCGGGCAAGATAGAGCTTGCGCGCATTGGCGAGGCGTACCGTGCCCGACGGCACTGCGACCGGCTGCGCCATGTTGGTGACGTCGAACAGCTTTACGCCCTCGGCATCGGTGACCCACAGGTAGCGGAACTGCACCGCGCTGGCGCGCGCGTCGGTGAGCGGCACTTGCGCGGTGACCTTCGGCTGGAGAGGGGTTGAAAGGTCGAGCACGACGAGGCCCGCATCGGTGGTGATATAGGCATAGCTGCCTGCCAGCGTGACGTGCCGCGCGCCCGCGAGCACATTGCCCTCGTTCCACGTCAGCGCGCGCTTCAGCTTGTTGTTGCGGAACTCGCCGTCGGCCAGCGTATCGACATCGACGAGCACCAGCCCTTCGACGCTGTCGGTGATGACGGCGTAGCGATAGATGTCGTGCATCACCTGTTCGTGATTTTCGGGGAAATTCTTGACGATATTCTCGTTGCGGCTGACGCTGATCGGCTGGGTGGTCGCGAGCGCCATGCAGGTCGCATTTTTCGTGCGGACATGCGTGTCGTGGCCGAGCGGCGAGAAGGGGGCGCGGACGATGCGTTCGGAAAAGCCCTTGTTGCCGATCGAGGCGACGTCATAGACGCGGAAGCCCCCGCGGCCCTCGGCGACGAACATATATTCGCCGCGCTGTTGCAGGCAGTTCACGCGCCCGCTCGTGTCCTGAACGATGTTGGCGAATTCCTCGAGCGACTTGGTCTCGCCCGACCCGCTCGCGTCAAAGGTTTTGCCGCGAACCCAGTTTTTGAGCTCCTTGCCATTCTGGTCGACGTGGAGCTTCCAATAATCGGGATAGGCGTAGCGGTGGAGGTAGGAGCCGATCACCGCTTGCGGTTCGTCCCATTCGGTGACGCGCGTCGCCTGGAAACCATCCTCCATCCCCGACCAGACATTGAGCCCGACAAAATTGACGAAATTGGTGCCGAGCAACAGCAGCTGCGACATGATCGCATTATTGTCGTCGGCGGCCGAGATGTGACAGTCGCTGCACTGCTTGGTTTCCTGGCGCCGCACCGTGTGCGGGAAATGCGGGGCAAAGGCCTGGCTCGAATAGCCCGCCGACGAAATCGGCGGTTGCTGGATATAGATGCGCTCGCGGTTGATGTTCGTCGATGACAGGATCAGCGCCGAGGTCGAGCGGACGGGAGTGATGATGCCGCGCACTTCGCCGTTGGGGCCGGGCTCGCCGGGCTTGGTGAGCTGGTGGCGGCCGAGCTGGAACATCTCGTCGCGCGCGACCTGCGGATTGTAGGTCGCGAAATTGCGCGTCTCCTCGCCCTCGAAATGGTGCATCTTGGTTTTCCAGTTCGCCTCGATCGGCAAATGGCACCCGCCGCAACTCGTCGTCCAACTGAGGTGACAGGTGAAACAGGTCATCTTGTCGTCGCCGTGCGCGCGGTCTTCTTTCGCGACGCCCGGCCCCCATTCATACTTGCCGTCGTCGCTACCCGCGCGCGCCATCAGCTTGGCGCGCGCGGCCTTTGCATTGAAATGCGGCCCCGGCGTCACCGCCTGCCTGACGAGGCTGACCTGCCATTCGAGCTTGGGATCGACGATCGAACGCTGGATCAGGCCGATCACCTCGGCATCGTCATTATATTGGAATTCGAAACGGCGGCGCCCGTCGGGGTTGCGCAGCAGCGCCAGATTCGTGCCCTGCGGCCGCGCCGCGACGTTGGAGGTGAGCAGGTTGGGCAGCGCGTCGGCGGTGCCGTGGCAATCCTTGCAGCTGATCTCGACCGCGTTCGCCACCTCGCCCTGAATATAGCCGTTGCCGTGCGCGTCCTGCGCGAAGTGACAGTCGGCGCACTGCATCCCCTTTTCGGCGTGAATATCCATCATATGCACCGATTTTCCGGGGTTGATGCCCGGCGGCACGAACTTGCCCTCGACCCCCGGGCGCCCCGGATCGGCGCTCAGCAGGCAGAGGTCGCGTTCTTTCGCATCGCTGTAGTGCGCGCAGCTCTTGCGCCATTTTTCGGGATCGGTGGGATCGACGATATGCGCACTGTCGGTGCCGTAAGTTGCCATATTGCCGTCGGCGGTCAGCAGATTGCCGCTCCGGTCGCGCTTGAAGATGCCGCGGAAGTTCCAGCCATGGCCGTGATAGTCGGCGAACTGCGTGTCCCTGTTCGTGTCGTTGACGTCATAGACGTCGCGCAGGAACTCGACATCGGCCCAGAGGCCGCGCGGCGCGGCGCCTTCGGGATTGCGTTCGAGCACCTGATGCACGTCGGCGGCGGTGGGATAACGCTGCTGCTTATATTTCGCCTGATACTCCGCATCGCTCATCCCCGGTGGGCGCGGCGCGGTGTTTTCGGGGCCGGGCCACAGCTGCGGCGCGTCCGATTCATAATCCCACATCGTGTAGCCGAGGTAGGAGTTCAGGAAGATATTGGGCTGATGCATGTGGCAGGTCATGCACTGCGCGGTCGGGATCGCGCGGGTGAAGGCGTGGCTGATCGGGTGGCCCGATTCGCGCCGCTCCGGCTTCTTCTGCGGCGCCGCGGGGACGATCAGCGAACCATGGCCGCCGCCGGCATGATGGCCGTCGTCGGGGGCCGCGTGCGCTTCGCCGTCATGCGAATCCCCGCCATGCCCACCGGCCTTCCATTTTTTCTCCGCGATCGTCGGATCGCTCGTCGCCGTCTCGCCGTCGCGGCCGAACTGCGCATAGGTCAGGCTGTGGCGCGGCTCGCGGTCGTTGGCATAGATGACGTGGCAGCCCGCGCAGCCCGAATGGCGATAATCGCCGGGCTGGTCGTTGGTGCCCATGAACCACATGAAGGGATCGTTGAGGCGCGTCTTGTGGATGTTGAGCACGGGGATCGCGACGCGCAGCCCGGTGCCGGGGCCACGGTTCGATTGCTTGAGGTCGGGGCGGCCGGGCTCCTCCAGCCGCTGGATCTGTCCCGTCGGGTTGGGCAGGCCGATTTCGGGAAATTGCGTGTTGATGTTGCGCCCGCCGCGCTCGAACACGCGAAAGACGTCGCCCGGCGGGATCACGCTCCAGCGCGGCAGCGGATACATTTTGGCGAGCGCGCCGCGCTTCCTTTCGGCGTCGGTCAAGATCTTGTCCGACGGAAAGGCGGGTTTGCACGCCTCGGCATATTCTTCGGCCGTCAGTTTCGACGAGGGCGAGAGGATGCACGCGGGATCGCCGGTGCGCGTATAGGCCTCGCCAAAGATATAGTTTTTATAGGGGATGATGCCGTTGTTATACGCCGCGCCGCCCCACAGCATCGCCCCGGTCGACATCAGCGAGCGCTCGGTCGCCTCGATCACCTCCATATGGCACGCCCCGCACGCTTCGCGCGCGACGCGGTAATCACTGGGGTTCACGAAGCGGATGAATTCGGGGGCTTCCTTGTTGAGCAACGTATAGCTGCGCTCGGGATTCGCCGAGCTGTCGTGCCATGTGCCGGGCAGGGTCGGCTGCGGATGCGCGACCTTCATCGCGGCGATATTATAGGGACTTTTGTAACCCAGCTCGGGCTTGCCGAAGGCGGCGGGCGAGGTCGAATCGCCGCCGTGGCAGTCGGTGCACCCAAGCTTGACCGCCGGGGTCGCGTGCATCGACGGCTGGTCGGTCTGCGTGTGGCAGCTGTAACAGCCCGCCGATTTCGCCGCGACGTCGGCGTCGCTCTGCTCGCGCGGCGCGGGCGGGGTGAAGCGATAGGTGATCTTGAGCGGCTTTTCCTCTTCGGCCGCGCGGCCGACGCTCGCGCCGAAAGCGGCGCAGAGCGTGACAAAAGCCAGCAGGGCGAAGAGTTTGCGCATCACCATCTCAAAAACTCAAAATCACATTGGCGAGGATCGACACATAGGCGTCGTTCTTCTGCTTGTTGTCGAACAGATCCTTGAAACCGTCGCCGGGCAGCAGCACCGCGGCGCTGAGGCGGCCGACGATATTCTGCGTCGCTTTCGGCCGCCAGATCGCCGCGACCGACAGGTCAAAACCGATGTCCTTGGGGATCGACCCCTCGACGCGCAGTGCCTGGAGCGAGGAGGTATTCTCGAACCACAGATGGTTGGCGTTGAGGCTGACGCGCGTCTGCGGCGACAGGTCGAAATCGGCGCCCGCGCCGATGAAGATGGTGCCGGGATTGTTGAAGTTCGACTGCCCCTCTTCCTTCGACGAGCGCAGCGAGTTCAAAATGCCGTTGCGGCCGTTGATCGAGATCACGCGCCCGCCGCCCGCAAAGGGGATCGTCTGGCGAATCCAGTAACTGGTGTCGGCGCCGCCGAAGATCGGATTTTCAAAGATCGCGTCGAAGCCGCCCTCGGTCTTGTTATAGGGGTCGCCATCGCCGGTGGCATAAAGCCCCGACAGGCGAAAGCGCATCCAGTCGTAATCGTAACTGAGTTCGACCGCGCCAAAGCCCGCACGGATTTCGGCGGGCTGGCTCGTGAAAAAGCTGTTCCGGTCCTCGCCCAGCGCGGCGTAGAAGCTCGCCGTGACGTTGATCCGCCCGATGCGGCCATCGGCGCTGTAGCCCAGGTAAACGACGTCATATTCGCGCCCGCGCAAGTCGCCGATCAGCGCCGGGCGCACCGGAAAGCCGTTGTGATCGATCTGCACGTCATTCTTTTCGCGGTTCATATTGTACGTCACGCTGACCTGACTGGTCAGCCCGACGACCGGAAAATCCTGGCGATAGAGGTTGGCGGTGAGGATGAAATCGTCGCGCGGCGTCTGGGTGATGTCGTTAAGGCCCGAGTTGGTGTCCTTTTCGAGCCGCCAGAAGGCCGCGAAATTATACTGGAAGCGGTTGTTGTCGCGATTGCCGAAGAAGCGCAGTCCCAGCTGGCTGTCGTTGAACAGGAAGCCGCGAAAATCGCTCTGGAACGGCTGGATCCCGAGCCGCACCGAATAGAAATCATAACGGTCGGACGTGTTGCCGAGATGCTTGTCGACGAACAATTCCTGCACCCCCAGGAAGCTGTCGTAACGATGGCTGGGCTTAGACGGGCGCACGTCGAGCACGCGCCGTTCGGGCACGTCGACATAAGTGGCCTGATAGGCGAGGGTGACGCGATATTCGACATCGGGCGGCTTGAAGGCGGTCGATCCCTTGATTAGCGCGGCACCGACGATGAAGGTTTGCGCAAAGACGAAGCTGCGGTCCTTGCCGAACACGTCGAGGCTGCCCGGCCGCTCGGTCGTCTGGACGCCGACGGGAATCGGAAAGGTGCGCGGTTCGAACACCGTGTCGGACACCGCATTGGCGACGAAGAACCAGTCGTCGCCCTTGATCGGCAGCCATTTGACCTTGTCGGGATCGATCGCGCGGTCGCCCTTCAGCGTGTTCTGGTGATAGGGGTCGAACCAGCGTTCCTTGACGACGCCCAATGTCTCGATGAGGCGCCAGCGGTCGGGGACGGGCAACTGGTCCTCGATCCCCGGAAACGCCTGCGGCGGCGGCGGGCGCAATGCGCCGACATTGTCCTGGGACAGCGCGTCGGGCAGGTCGGGGCGATAGCCGGGGCGGCGACGACCCTCGATGATATCGGTGACGAGGTCGTCCGGCACCATCTCCTGCCAATCGACCGGCGGCGGGGGCGGGGTGAGGTCTTCGGCGGGTTGCTCGGCAGGCGTGGCATCGACCGGCGGGTCATCAGGGGCGAGCGGTGGCGGTGCATCGGCCCCCGGCGCACCCTGCGCCGCGAGTGTCGCGATCACCGGCCAAAGGCTGCCCCCCGTCATCATCGCCTATAGCCCGTCGCAGACATTTTGCTGCGCCGTGTCGAGGAAGGGCGCGAAGGGGCAGCTGATATAGCGCAGGCGCACCGTGCGATTGTCGGCGAGCGTCACGACGACATTATCGGCGCGGATCGCTTTCGGCGCATTGCCGATGCCGCCGACGCGCGCGCCGCCATTGTGCGCGCCCAGAAAGCTGATCATATCGTCCTGGTCGATGCCGTCGCCCGATACGCCGATCGCGCCGACGAGCGTCGAGCCGCGATAGATGGGGACCGATCCGGGGAAGATCTGGATACCGTTCTGGAGCCGGTTCTGCCCCGGCGCGGCGTCGGGCAGGGTGGTGCAGCGCTGCGGCGTGTCGGTCGGACTTGCGCCCGACACGAAGCCCAGATGCGCGCCGAGGTTGCCGATAATCAGCGCCGATTGCAGCCCGGTCGAGAAGGGGTTGAACTGCGCGATCGGGCGCGACAGCGGGCCCTGCGGGCGTCCCACCTCGCCGTCGGGGAAATAGGGGCGCGACAGATTGCCGCCCGAGCGGTCGGCGAAGGCGATGGTGCCGGTGAGCGCGGCGGGATCGTTCAGGAAACTGCGCACCGCAGGCACGAAGGCGGCGACGTCGGCGCTGGCGTTGGCCGAGAGTTCGGCGGCGGCTTGCGGACCCGAGAAAAAGGCGGCGGTGCGCGCTTTCTGCAAGCTGACGTCGGTGCCGAAGATCGGCGCGTCGGGCGAGCGGACGATGCCGAGCACCGCGCCGTGTGTGTCGACGAGGCTGATCGTCACCTGCGCGCGGCTGTCGAGCGGGCGGCGGATCTGCGCGCGCGCGCGGCTCATCACGGTAAAGGCTTCCTCGAGCACCGCGCGCGCCTCGGCCGCGGTCAGCGGCGCGGCGACGCTGGCGCCGTCGGTGGCGGCGCGGATCGGGTAGCGGTTCGTGCCGCTGCCGTCAGTGAGGATGAAGGCGTCGCGATTCGAAAATTCGGCCGGGGTCGAGGCGCGGATGCCCGACGCTTCGCTGCCATAAGCGACCCCTGCGGTGATCGCGGCATTGGCATAGCCGATGACCGCGACCAGATTGCCCGCGCTGCCATTGAGGCTGGCAAAACTGGCGCCGCCGCCGGTCATCACCCCGGCGAAGGTCGCGTCCGAAAAGCGCAGCGTCGTACCGTCGACGGCAATCCGGTCGGCGACGATCGTTTCGGGCGGCTGAAACCCGCGCGTGCCGGCCAGCGCGATGAATTCCTCGTCATCGTCATCGATGTCGAGGATATTGGGGTCGCTGCCATAGACGCCGTCGCCCATTACGCCGATGCCGCCGACGAGCACGCCATTTTTGTAGAGCGGCAGCCCGCCGGGGTCGGCGGCGAGGCCGAGCGGCGAGCGTTTGGGGCCGATCAGCGCCGCGCCGCCCGCCGCGCCGAAGCGCGCCGACAAGTCGCTGCACGGAAGCTGGCTGAACTGCACGCCGAACAGCGGGCCGCTTTCGAGGCCGACCGTGGTCGGCGCGGGCGGGAAATGTTCCTGCACGATCTGGCTTGCGGTGCGCGTCGAAAAGGCGTTGCCGCCGCTCGAGAGGTAGGCGCCGGTCACCGCCTTCGCGATCGCGCCGCCTTCGGCCGGAAAGGTGACGTTCTGCGCGTCGATATTGTCGCCATTGGGCGCCGCCGAAGTCGTCGCCGTCGCCGCCGCGCCGGTCATGCGAAAGACGCCGAGCACATTGCCGACGCGGTCGGTCACCGCGATCACCGAGGGGAGGCCGCGCGCCTGCGCTTCTGATATCGCGTTGGCGAGGATCGTCTGCACGTCGCCCACGCTGAGCGATTCGGCGGCGGGCGGGGTGTAGAGCCCGCCGGTCGGCGTGGGGGTCGGGGTCGGTGTCGGCGATGGCGTGGGGGTGCCGCCGCCGCCCCCGCCGCCGCACGATGTCAGCAGCAGCGCACTCATCGCGGCAAGCGCGCCCGAACGGAAAAGATGGCTGCTGCTTCGCATGATCTTATCTGAGCGCCCCGATCGCGCGCACGGCGCTGCCGAACGAGGCCTGAAATTCGGCGGGCTTATAGCCATTGGGATCCTTCACCGCGGCATAGGCGCGGTCGATGTCGCCGCGAATGCCCGCCGCCGCGCCGACGGTGATCCGCCCCGACGAGACCATCGCGCCCAGCAGCGTATCGACCCCCATCACCGCCTGCTGCGACCCCGAATAGTCGGTGTAGCGGTCGCTGATTGCCTTCGCCGCGATGGCATCGACCATCGCGAAGGCATCGGTGCCCGAGAAAGTGCGCGACGCGAACGCGCTTTTCAGCGCCGCGACCGTCTGCGAAAGCTGTGCCGCGGCCGCAACCGCGCTCGCCCGGTCGGTGGCCATCGCCTTGTGGAAGGCCGCGGTGCGCGCCGCGAGCTGGTCGGCAAGCGCGGGCGAGGCCATGCGCGCCGCGGCGGCGAGCATGATGAGATTTTCATCATTATAGGGCGGCATGCCTTCGGGGAGGTTGCGACCCGGATTGTCGAGCCCGGTGCGCACGGGCTTCGCCTGATCGAAGATACGGCGGTGGCAGCTGTGGCAGTCGAGGAAATAAAATTCGGGGAACATGCCCTCGGTTCCGCGGCGCGTCTGGAACAGCGCGAGGCTGCGTTCGATCGCGGTCGCCTGTCCCACCGCCCACATCTGGACATGGTCGGTGCGCCGGTTCGCCGCGCCGAACTTGCGCCAGCCATAATCGGCATCCTCCTGATGGTGCGCCTGCAGCGAGGAGAAGAGGTCGAGCTCGAACGATATGCGCGGATGTCCTGCCGCCATGATGCGGTGGGTGACGAACTGACCGTCGGTCGCCGATCCGAAGTGGCAATCGACGCACACGCCCGCGCGCACCACCGGATCCTCGAGCTTCTTGAGCCCCGCCGACAGGTTGGCGAGATGTTTCTCGTGCATTTCACGATCAGGATCGGCATTGGTGCCGACCCCGGCATAATGGCTGGCCAGCCAGCCGCCCGCGGGGCCATGGCATGATTCGCAGCCGACGCCATCTTCGAGCGGCACCGTGCCGCGCACCGCGCCCTTCGCGGCCACGGCTCCCGCAGTGGCGTGGCAGCCGAGGCACATTTGCGCCGTCGCCGGATCGCCGATGCCCAGATTGCGCGCGATGAACCGGCTGCGACCGTTGTTCAGCACCGCCCAGGCGCGGCTGTGCGCGCCGCCGGGGGTCGAGGGTTCCTGCCATTTCATCAGCTCGTCCTGGCGGACGACGGTGCCGTCGCCCTCCATCCGGCCGTGGCAGGTCGATCCGGCGCACGAGGCAACGCCGGTGTAGCGCGCGGCGCTTTCGCCCTGCGACTGCGCGGGAGGAGCATAGACGAAGGCTGCGATCGCGAGTGCGCACAGCATCGCCGCAAGGACGGCAAATGCCGTCCAAGGCCGATCGCCGCGCTCCTTCCCAGCGTGCGCCGTCATCGCAATACCCCTTTTCCCCAATCCCGCGCTTTTACGCTCTGGATCGAATTACACCACCCCGAAAGCCAGCATCGCGTCAGCAACCTTCTTGAATCCGGCGATATTGGCGCCCTTCACATAGTCGATATAACCATTGCCCTGATCGCCATAGGTCAGGCAGCGCGTGTGGATGCCGTCCATGATGTCTTTCAACATCTGTTGCAGTTCGCTTTCGCTCCAGGCACGGCGCCCGCTGTTCTGGCTCATTTCCAGCCCCGACACTGCAACGCCGCCGGCATTCGCCGCCTTACCCGGCGCGAACATGATCTTCGCATCCTTGAAGACGTGCACGCCATCGAGGTTGGTCGGCATATTTGCGCCCTCGCTCACCGCGATACAACCATTCTTGACCAGCGTTTTCGCATCCTCGCCGAGCAGCTCGTTCTGCGTCGCGCACGGCAGCGCGACGTCGCACTTCACACCCCACGGCGTCTTGCCGGGGGTGAAGGTCGCGCTTTTGAACTCCTCGCAATATTCCTCGATCCGGCCGCGGCGATGCGTCTTGTGCGCTTTCACCCAGTCGATCTTTTCCTGTGTGATGCCATCGGGGTCGTGGATGAAGCCGCCCGAATCCGAAAGCGTCAGCACCTTGCCGCCCAGTTGGACGATCTTTTCGGCTGCGTGCGTCGCGACATTGCCCGATCCCGAGATCACGGCACTCTTGCCGACTAGGTCCTGCCCCTTCGCCGCGAGCATGTTGGCGAGGAAATAGACTGCGCCATAACCCGTCGCTTCGGTGCGGATCAGCGAGCCGCCCCATTCGAGCCCCTTGCCGGTGAGCACCCCGGTAAATTCGTTGGTGATGCGCTTGTACTGGCCGAACATGAAGCCGATTTCGCGCCCGCCGACCCCGATGTCGCCCGCCGGAACGTCGACATCGGCGCCGATGTGGCGATACAGCTCGGTCATGAAACTTTGGCAAAAGCGCATGATTTCGCGCACGCTCTTGCCTTTGGGATTGAAGTTCGACCCGCCCTTGCCGCCGCCCATCGGCAGCCCGGTCAGCGCATTTTTGAACGTCTGTTCAAACGCCAGAAATTTGAGCACGCTTTCGGTGACGCTGGGGTGAAAGCGGATGCCGCCCTTGTACGGACCGATCGCATTGTTGTTCTGGACACGCCAGCCGCGCTGGACGCGGATATTGCCATTGTCATCCTCCCAGCAGACGCGAAAGGACACGACCCGGTCGGGTTCGGCGATGCGCCGCAGGATCTGCTGCGCGTGATATTCTTCTTTGTCGGCGATGAAATCGAAAATGTCCTCGGACACTTCCTGCACCGCCTGGACGAACTCGGGCTGCCCCGGGTTGCGTCGTTTCACGCCTTCCATGAACGTCGCAAAATCGACGTGATCCGAAACTGCCATGCACCCCTCCCCTGTATGACTGGGAAAGCCGGTGCGACCCCTGACGATTTAATCGTTGACCGACCTTGTATGCCAAAGGCTACACCATCGCCAAACAAAGGCAATATGACGCCGCGCACAGGCCGTATTTTTTCATGCGCCGCGCAAGAGGGGTAAAAATGAGCGAGAGCAAGGGCATGGACACCGGCACTGCGGGCAAGATGACGGGTGCCAACCGCGCAATATTGATCGCCGCCTTCCTCCTGCTTGCGGCCGCGATCGGCTACGCAATCTGGCGGGATTCGGCGCCTGAAGCCGCCGATCCGGTCATCGCGGACGCCGCCGCACCGGGTGACCAGCTCGCCGCGCTCGAAGCGCGCGTTCAGCGCGAGCCGGGCAGCGCCGACGCCTGGACCGCGCTCGGTGCCGCCAAATTCGACCTCGGCGATTTTGCCGGCGCGACCGCGGCTTATGAAAAAGCCACCCTGCTTTCGCCCGAGTCGGCGGGCCTCTGGTCGGCGCTCGGCGAAGCGCGGGTGATGGCGAGCGAGCGCGATCCGATGCCCGCCGCAGCGTCCGAGGCCTTTGACAAGGCGATCGCGCTTGACGCCAAAGACCCGCGCGCGCGCTATTTCCTCGCGGTGAAAAAGGACATCGGCGGCGACCATAAGGGCGCGATCGAGGATTGGTTCGCGTTGCTCGCCGACACGCCGCAGGGCGCGCCGTGGGAGGCCGACCTGCGCCGCACGATCGAACAGGTCGGCGCGATCCACAAGATCGACGTCGCGTCGCGATTGGCGGCAACGCAGGCGCGGCCGCTGACCGCCAACGAAATGCCCGTCGCGGCGCGCGCGATTCCGGGGCCGAGCCGCGCCGATATGGAAGCCGCGTCGCAGCTTCCCAAGGGTCAGCAGGACGCAATGATCCAGGGCATGGTCGACGGGCTGGAGGCCAAGCTTCGGGCCAATCCCGGCGATGTCGACCGCTGGATCATGCTGATGCGCAGCCGGATGACGCTGGGCGAGACGGCCAAAGCCGCGCAGGCGCTGCAGGACGGCATAGCGGCGAATCCGGGCGCGGCGGGGCGGCTCAAGGCACAGGCGCAATTGCTCGGCGTCCCCGGCGCATAGGCGGGCTTGGCGGAAAGCGCGGAAAAGCGTATGACGACCGCGCTGCGGGGGGCAACCATAACAAAGGGTCGCCGCGGCATAATGCCGCGAGACGCTTTCGGACGTATTGCCTGGGACAGCCGTCCACTCTGTATCAGGCCTCGTGGTTCGCACCCTTTGACCCGATGCGCGCGGCCCTTATCCGGCCATAAGCGCCGCATTGCCGCCCGCCGCGGTGATGTCGGTCGAAATCGATTTTTCCTCGGCAAAACGATGGAGGTAATGCGGGCCGCCCGCCTTGGGCCCGGTTCCCGACAGCCCGCGCCCGCCGAACGGCTGTGACCCGACGATCGCGCCGATCTGGTTGCGGTTGACATAGACGTTGCCGACCGCCGCGCGCGCCGCAATATGCGCCGCGACGCCATCGATGCGCGTGTGGACACCCAGTGTCAGCCCGTAACCCGACGCATTGATCGCGTCGATCAGCGCGTCGAGCTCGCCGCCCTTCCACGTCGCGACGTGCAGCACGGGACCGAAAATCTCGCGCTTCAAATCGGTGATCTGGTCGAGCCGGATCAGCACCGGCGGGACGAAATGGCCGCCCGCTGGCAGGTTCGTCCGCCCGGCCTCGGCAATCACCCGGCCCGCGGCGCGCGCTTCGGCGACATAGGCGGCGATATTCGCGCGCGCCTCGTCGTCGATGATCGGGCCGACGTCGGTCGCCAGGATCGCCGGATCGCCGACGTTCAGTTCGGCCATCGCGCCCGCGACCATTTCGATCATCGTGTCGGCGACGTCGTCCTGCACGCAGAGCAGGCGCAGCGCCGAGCAGCGCTGCCCCGCCGACTGGAAGGCGCTGGCAACCGCGTCGCGCGCGACCTGTTCGGGCAGCGCGGTCGAATCGACGATCATCGCGTTCGCGCCGCCCGTTTCGGCGATCAAGGTCGCGATCGGCCCGTCGCGCCCGGCGAGGCTGCGGTTGATCGCCCGCGCGACCTCGGTCGAGCCGGTGAAGGCGACGCCGATGATGTCGTCATGGCTCGTCAGCGCCGCGCCGACCGTCTCGCCGCGGCCGGGAAGGAAGGCCAGCACATCGCCGGGGATTCCGGCTTCGAGCAGCAGTTCGACCGCGGCATGGGCGATCAACGGTGTCTGTTCGGCGGGCTTGGCGAGCACGGCGTTGCCCGCGGCGAGCGCCGCCGACACTTGACCCAGGAAGATCGCGAGCGGGAAGTTCCACGGGCTGATGCACACGAACACGCCCTTGCCTTCGAGCATCAGCTCGTTGCGCTCGCCCGTCGGACCGGGCAGCGCGACGGGATAGGTGAAGTCGGCGCGCGCCTGGCGCGCATAATAGCGCAGGAAATCGACCGCCTCGCGCACTTCGGCGACCGCATCGACGAGCGTCTTGCCCGCCTCGTCGATCGCAAGGCCGAGGAACAGCGCGTCACGCTCCTCGAGCAGGTCGGCGGCGCGTTCGAGTCGCTCGGCGCGGAAGGCGCCGCCGGCAAGGCTCCAGTCGTCCTGCGCCTGGCGCGCCGCGGCGACCGCATCGGCGATCGCGGCGGCATCGGCCTCGATCACCTGCCCGACGACGGCGCCCGTCGCGGGATTGCGCACTGGTTCGGCCTTGCCGCTGCGGGTAACACCGCCGACGATCGGTGCGGCAACAAGGTCGCCGCGCCGCGCCGCGCCGATCGCCGACACCAGCGCCTCGGGCACGCCGGGCTCGCCAAGGTCGTAACCGCGCGAATTGCGCCGCTCGGGATCGAACAGGCCGAGGCCGGTCGCGATATTCGTCGATGCGGCGCTCGCCACGCTGCGCGGGTCGACCGCCAGCTCTTCGGCAGTCACGCCGGGGTCGGAAAACTGGTGCACAAAGCTGGAGTTGGCGCCATTTTCGAGCAGGCGGCGGACCAGATAGGCGAGCAGGTCGCGGTGCGTGCCCACCGGCGCATAGACGCGCACCGGGCGCGGCGGCGGGAACAACGCGCCGAGCGCATCGTGCGCGCCCTCGCCCATGCCGTGCAGCCGCTGCAGCTCATAATCGGCGCCCGCGAACAGTTCGGCGACGAACGCCAGCGTCATCGCATTGTGGCTGGCAAAGGCCGGATAGATGCAATCCTGACAATCGCGCAGTTGCTGGGCGCAGCGCATATAGTTGAGGTCGGTGTGCAGCTTGGCCGTGAACACCGGAAAATCGCCGAGGCCCAGCGTCTGCGCGCGCTTGATCTCGGTATCCCAATAGGCGCCCTTGACCAGCCGCATCGACAGCTTGACGCCGCGTGTCCGCGCGCGGTTCGCGAGCCAGTCGATCACCGCCGGCGCGCGCTTCTGATAGGCCTGGATGACGATGCCGAGCCCGGTCCACCCGTCGGCGATCCCCGCATCGATCAGCGCCGCGAACACGTCCATATGCGGTTCCAGCCGGTCGCTTTCCTCGGCGTCGATCATCAGCGGGATGTTATTTGCGCGTGCGGCCTTCGCCAGTTCGATGACGCGCGGGATCAGTTCGTCGCGGACGCGCGCCGCTTGCAGATATTCGTAGCGCGGGTGAAGCGCCGACAGCTTGATCGAGATGCCGTGGTTCGCGTGCGGATCGCCGGGCCTGGCGTCGCGGCCGATGCGCGCGATCGCGTCGGCATAGCTGTCATAATAGCGCGCCGCATCCTCCGCGGTGCGCGCTGCCTCGCCGAGCATGTCGAAGCTCGCAAGCTCCGCCTTCTCCTTGTTGGCGCGCTTCACCGCGGCGTCGATCGTCTCGCCCATCACGAATTGCTGGCCAAGCAGCTTCATCGCCGCGAGCGCCGCCTGGCGGATCACCGGCTCGCCCGAGCGGCGGATCATCGACTTGAGCAGGCTCAGCGGGTTCGCCTTGCTGCCCATCGCATCGAGCATCAGGGTCGCCGACCCCAGCGACAGGCCGCGCGCCGACAAGGCGACGATCAGCGGGCTGTCGTCATCGTCGCCTTCGGCCCAGTGGCGCCCGGCGATCTTGTCGCGGATCAGCGCGTTGGCGGTCGCATTGTCTGGGACGCGCAGTAGCGCCTCGGCAAGACACATCAGCACGACGCCTTCCTCGGTCGAGAGGCGATAGCGGTTCATCAGCTGCGCGACGAGCGTCTCGCGCTCGCCATCGGCCTTGGCCTTGCGGATCAGCTCCAGCCCGCGCTGCGTCACGGCGGCGACGCGGGCGGAGGAGGTGGCGAGGGCGCTGCGCAGGTCGGCGACGATGTCGGTTTCGCTGCGGCGGGCGAGGGCGCGGATGGCGGCGCGGTCAGGGCTTTGAGACATGATTCCCGATACCATATTGCGGCCCGGCGATCTGACTTGTTTTGATCGAACGATTATGCGAATCGACCAGGATTGCCGTCTCTTTTGGTCGATACACATGAAAATTGGCTCTTCATCAGTCGAACTGGATGATTTCGATCGCAAGATCCTCGCAATTCTGGGGCGCGACGGGCGGATCACCTTCACCGAACTCGCGCGGCAAGTGGGTCTGTCGAAAACGCCGTGCCAGCAGCGCGTCAAACGCCTCGTCGACAGCGGGCTGATTATCGGCTTTCGCGCGATCGTCGATCCGGCCAAGGTTGGGCTCGACCATGTCGCCTTTACCGAAGTAAAACTCTCCGACACGCGCGAGGAGGCGCTCAAACGGTTCAACACCGCGGTGCGCCAGATTCCCGAGGTCGAGGAGTGCCACATGATCGCGAGCAGCTTCGACTATCTGCTCAAGGTCCGCACCCCCGACATCCGCCGCTATCGCATCGTGCTCGGCGAAAAAATCTCCAGCCTGCCCCACGTTGCCAGCACCTCGACCTTCGTCGCGATGGAGACGATCTGCGAATCGGCACGCTGAAGGATTGACCACCGCGTCCGAAGGCGGCAAAGGCCCGGAACGACGCGCGGGTGTAGCTCAATGGTAGAGCAGAAGCTTCCCAAGCTTACGACGAGGGTTCGATTCCCTTCACCCGCTCCACTGCCTCAGCCCATCTCTTGCCGCGCAAGCTGGTCGATGATCGGCGCCGGGAGCGTGCTCGTCCAAATCAGGAAAAGGTCAGCGATGCGAGCGCGACGATGGCCAGCAGGATCGCCGCCGCGAAAAGTGCCGTGACCGCCGTGAACAGGAATGCGCGCGCCGGGCGCGGAGCATAGAGTCCGTCGGCGCTCTGCGCGACCGCCCGGCGGGGTACTCCCTCGTCACCGGCATCGTAAGGCGTTTTGAGCAGGGCTGCGCTTACCGCGCTCGCCGGGACGGGCGACAGAAATTCGCAGCCAAAGCGCTTGCCGTCGGCGCGCACGATGCGCGCGGGCGCGGCGCCAATCTCGGGCAGGATCAGGACGAAAGTCTCGCCCAGTGCGAAATCGGCGTCGGTCTCGATCAGCAATCCGGTCCGCGACAGGTCGCGGATGACGACGGCCGATTCGGCGGTCGCGGTACGCGCGGCGACATCAAGCCGCAAGGTACGGCGCCGCATTCGCCGGCGATCGGCGGTTTCGGCCGGTTCCGCGATATGGGCCAGCAGGTGTCGCACCAGCGTCTCCTTCGGGGACCGGTTATCGCACACCAACCTTAATATTTCGCCTTGTCGATCCCTGCCGCGCGATGCGCAGCAGCGCGTCGATGTCGATGTGGATCGCCAGCTCGGCGGCAATGTCGTCGAGCGCAGCGTCGACATCGCCGCCATGGTCGCGTCCGTTCCCGGTGACGCCGATCTTTGCCAGCAGCGCGCTGCGCAGGTCGGGCGACGCGAGCAGGCCGTGGATATAGGTGCCGATCACATTGCCCGCGGCGTTGGTTGCACCTTCCGGCCTGTCGCCGTCGATCCGGGCAAAGGGTCGTGCGATGTCGGGGCCCGCGGTTTCGCCCATGTGCATTTCATATCCCGCAATTGGATGGTTCCATGCCGTCCCGGCCACATCGCGGAGCGTCTTGGCCGGTGCCAGCGTCGTTGTGACGTCGAGCAGGCCGAGCCCATCGACCTCCGACGGCGCCCCTTCGATCCCCAGCGGGTCGGCGATGCGCTTGCCGAGCATCTGATAGCCGCCGCAGAGGCCGAGGATCAGCCCGCCGCGGCGGTGATGCGCCTTGATGTCGATGTCCCAGCCTTCGCGGCGGATCGCCGCGAGGTCGGCGATGGTCGCCTTCGATCCCGGCAGGACGATGATCGCCGCCTCGTCGGGAATCGGCTGCCCCGGCGGCACCATCAGCAGCTCGACGCCGGGCTCCTGTTTCAGCGGATCGAGGTCGTCGAAATTGGCGATGCGCGGCGGGATGGGGCAGGCGACGATGCGGCGGCCCTCGCGCGCGTCGGCGCGGCGTTCGAGGATCACCGCATCCTCGCTCGGCAGGCGCGATGCCGCCGCGAGCCAGGGCACGACCCCCAATCCCGGCCAGCCGGTGCGCGCGGCAATCGCGCGATAGCCGTCGTCGAACAGCGCGGGATCGCCGCGGAACTTGTTGATGACGAAGCCGCGGATCATCGCGGCGTCGCGCGCGTCGATCACCGCGCGCGTGCCGACGATCGCCGCGATCACGCCGCCGCGGTCGATGTCCCCCACCAGCACCACCGGGACATCGGCGGCGCGGGCGAAACCCATGTTGGCGATGTCGCCCGCGCGCAGGTTGATTTCGGCTGGCGAACCCGCACCTTCGACAAGGACGATGTCGCATTGGCTGCGCAGCCGGTCATAGCTTTCGAGCACGTCGGTCAGCAGCGCGCCGCGCCCCTCGCGAAAATTGCCGCTGCCCAAGGTACCGCGCACGCGGCCGTGGACGATCAGCTGCGAGGTGCGGTCGGCCTGCGGCTTCAAGAGCACCGGGTTCATGTCGCTGTGCGGCGGTACGCGGCAGGCGATCGCCTGCAATGCCTGCGCGCGGCCGATCTCGCCGCCGTCGATGGTGACCGCGGCATTGTTCGACATATTCTGCGGCTTGAAAGGGCGCACGCGGAGCCCGCGGTTGGCGAGCGCGCGGCACAGCCCGGCGACGAGCACCGACTTGCCGACAGCGGAGCCGGTGCCCTGCAACATCAACGCGGCCATGAAATGCCCCTGTCGGACCGCGCGATCAGAACAGCCCGGGCAGTTCGCGCTGCGCCGCGCTCGGCCGGTCGGGGACGAGCATTTCGGGTTCGGCGCTTATACGGGCGCCGCTGCTCCGCGCCGCTGCGCCGACGCTCGCCTCGGCGATGCGCGTCGCGCAGGCGTTGCCCGCAAGGAAGTCGATCGCGGTGCGGATCGATGCCTCGCGCGGGTCGCCCAGCGGGAAATTGAGGTCATCGGCCGCGGCGCAGCTGTTCGCGATTTTCGGCGCCAGCCCGTCGTAATAATCGCTCTGGCCCACCGAATTGCCGGTCGCGAAGGCAACGACGCGCATCCGGTCGTCGCATTGGGCGCGGTCGAGCGCGATCTGACCGACCGGCTTGCCGAAGGTGTTGCTGCCGACGAGCGTCATGTTGGTGCCGAGATAGGGCAGCATGGAATTGATCACCAGCTCGCTGGCGGACGCGGTCGAACCCGTGCCGATAAAGGCGATGCGCGTCGGCGCGATCGACTGACTGCCGGGGGCGAAGCGATGTTCGTCATTTTCCGCTGCCTTGCTGGCACGGAACACGGTCTGCGAGAAAATCTGCCCGCTGCGCCCGGCCCCCAGCAGGTCGCCCATCAGATTGGCGGTCGAGATAAGGCCGCCGCCATTATAGCGAAAATCGATGACGATGTCAGTGACCCCCTGCGCGCGGAAATCGGCAAAGGCGGCGCGCAACTGGTTGTCAGCCGAACTGATGAAGGTGCGCAGGTTGAGATAGCCGTAATTGCGCCCGCCCTCGCTGATGATCTTGGCGCCATAACGGTCCGACACCGGATCGAGCGAATAATCGGCCTTGGTGACAGTCACTTCGCGCGTCCCCGCGGCGTCGGTGATGCGCAGCACGCGGGTGACGCCGGGATCGTTCGGACCCAGCGCGTTGGTGATCCCGGCGGTACCTTCGGCCGCAACGATGCTTGCAATGCTGCGCAAATTGCTTGCGCTCGTGCCGATCGCGACGATTGCGGCGCCCCGATCGATCCCCGCGGCAAAGGCGGGGGCGCTTTCATAGGCTTCGGCGATCAGCAGGCGCTGGTTCGCGGCGTCGTAGACGAGGCGGATGCCGAACCCCGCGCTCGACCCGCTGGAGAAAAAGGCATTCTCCTCAGCGATCGAGGTGATGTAGGTAAAGAAGCGATCCTTGTTCAGCGCACGCGCGGGTGCGACGAGCGCGTCGATATAGGATTGGACGTCGCTGAAACTTGCGGGATTGACCCCCGTCGCGACATCGCCGGGGAACAGATACCATTCGTCGATCACCGCCTTGGCAAAGCTCTGGCGCGAAGCGAGCGCACAGGTCGGCGTGGGAGTCGGCGTCGGCGAGGGCGTCGGGGTGACGGTGACCGGGCCGCCGCCGAGGCTCGAATCGCCGCCTCCGCCGCACGATGCCAGCATCATCGCAGCAAGCGCCACCGACGCGATCGGCCGCCTCGACCTGTTCATTCGCTTGTCTCCCCGGTTCGACCCAATTCGATGCCCTGTTTACAGGGGTTTATGCCGCATCGCCGCGCCCCTTGAAACCCTGAGCGATCACATAAAGTTCGGGCGATCCCTTGCGGCTCGCCGGCGGCTTGGCGTGCTTGACCGTCGCGAAGTGGCGCTTGAGCAGCGTCAGCAATTCGCGGTCGGCCCCGCCTGCAAACACCTTGGCGACAAAGGCACCGCCGGGCAGGAGGTTCTGCACCGCGAAATCGGCCGCGGTTTCGGCAAGGCCGATGGTGCGCAAATGGTCGGTCTGCGGATGACCGACGGTGTTCGCCGCCATATCCGAAATGACGAGGTCGGGGGCACTGCCGAGGGCCGCGATCAAGGCATCGGGGGCGGCATCGTCCATGAAATCCATTTCGAGGATCTCGACGCCCTCGATCGGTTCGCACGGCAAGAGGTCGATCCCGGCGACGCGCGCGCGCGGATTCGCCTTGCGCATGACCTGCGACCAGCCGCCGGGCGTGATCCCCAGATCGACGACGGCGCGCGATTTTTTGAGCAGGCCGAATTTTTCGTCGAGCTCGATCAGTTTATAGGCGGCGCGCGAACGATAGCCTTCGGCCTGCGCGCGGCGGACATAAGGGTCGTTCAATTGCCGCTGCAACCAGCGCGTCGAGGACACGCTGCGCTTTTTGGCGGTCTTGACCCGCACATGCAGGCCGCCGCGACCCCCCGATCCTTTGGCGCCGCCCTTGCTCCCGCTCATTTGCGATACTCGCGGCGAGTGACGGGGATGTCGCGGCCCTGCATCGCCAGCGTGCGCAGGATGCCCTCGCGGATGCCGCGATCGGCGACGCCGACGCGTACTGCCGGCCACAGGTCGATGATGCTTTCCAGGATCGCGCAGCCCGCGACGACCAGATCGGCGCGTTCGCGGCCGATGCAGGCGATTTCGGCGCGGTCGGCGATGCTCGCGTCGGCGAGGCGGCGGCTGATCTCGCGCATCGCGTCGCTGGGCACGACAAGGCCGTCGACCGCGCGCCGGTCGTATCGCGGCAGGTTCAGAAACACGCTGGCGAGCGTCGTCACCGTGCCGCTGGTGCCGAGCAGGCGCAGCGGCTGGCCGGCAAAGGCCCCGGCGCGGTCGGCAAAGGCGGCAAAGGCCTGTCGCGTCACGTCGCGCATATGGGCATAGGCGGCCTGGCGCCCCTCCAGGCTGTCATCGGGCAGCGGCGCATGTTCGGTGAGCGAGACGACGCCCCACGGCACGCTGATCCAGTCGTGGATCTGGACGTCATGGTCCGACACGTCGACGCGCATCAGCTCGGTCGACCCGCCGCCGATGTCGAAAATCAGCGCCGGGCCTTCGCCGGGTTCCATCAGATTGTGGCAGCCGAGCACCGCCAGCCGGGCCTCTTCGGCGGCCGAGATGATATCGAGGACGATGCCCGTTTCGCGGCGGACGCGCTCGGCCAGCTCCGCGCCGTTGCTTGCGCGGCGGCACGCTTCGGTCGCGACCGCGCGCGACAGCGAAACATGGCGGCGGCGCAGCTTGTCGGCGCAGATCGCCAGCGCCGCGACGGTGCGGTCCATCGCCGCCTCGCTGATCCGTCCCGTGCTGTGCAGCCCTTCGCCAAGCCTCACGATGCGCGAAAAGGCGTCGATGACGACCAGTTCGCCATCCTGCGGCCGCGCGATGAGTAACCGGCAATTATTTGTGCCAAGGTCGATCGCGGCATAGCTGCGCGGCCGCACGATCGGAACCGGTCGCCGGGGGGCGCTCGCCTTGTTTTGTCCTTTTGCCGCCGGGCCGGGCCGCGGCGGTCGCCCTGATGGCGCTGCCATTTGCCGCATGGCTATTCTAACCTGCTCTCTCACGCGCCCACAAAACCATGGACGTGCACTTGGCGCCAAACCTAGGCGCGCCCCGTGTCGATGGCAAGCGTCTCCTCTTGCGGGGCTGGCCGACAAGGAAAACCCCGCCCGGCGCGGGGCCGGACGGGGCAAAGGAGGAAGAGGAAATTATTGGGGGTCGGGACTGCCTCTTAACGGCAGCCGTCATTCCCCTTGTCGATGGCGCGGCCCGCGATTGCGCCGACGGCGCCGCCGATGATCGTGCCGACGGTCTTGTCGCCGCGGCCGGCGATTTCATGGCCGGCCAGGCCGCCCGCGATTGCGCCGATGATCGTGCCGCCGGTGCCCTTGTCGCACTGGCGATAATAATTGCGGTTCGACCGGTAATCGCGGCGCGCGTCGCGGCGGTCGTAACGACGATCGTAACGGCGGTCGTAGCGACGATCATAGCGGTCGTCGCGATCATAGCCGCTGTAATAGCTCGAATAGCCGTCCCGGTCGTAATAGCCGTTCTGCGCCGCGGCGGGCGTCGCCAGGCCCAGCGTCGCGGTGGACATCAGGGCGGCGATCGAGAGGGTCACCATCTTTTTCATCGTCGTTCTCCTTCTTTCGTCGTTCGGCCCTTTGGGGCTGTGGTCGATGAAAGAGGTTCTGCCCGATTCGCATTGAGCCGAGCCTGAACATCATTGTTGGCTGGCGTTCAGCTTGCGCGTCGGGGTGCGATGGCCCTATCGCCACCCCGATGCGCCGCATTGTCCTCGCCGCCCTGATTTTTCTCGCCATCGGACCCGTGCCGATGCAGACCGTCCGCTATACAAAGGATAGTTTCGTTCAGCGGGCGTCCGCGCGGCCGCTCGACATCCGTCCGGTATCGGCGGGCGCGCTGCATTTTGTGCGCGGCTGGCAGCTGACGAGCCCGCACAGCCGGTTCGGCGGCTTTTCGGCGGTGGCGCGTGTCGGACCCGATGGTTTTCTGCTGGGGGGCGACAATGGCTATGTGACGCGGCTGAGGCTCGACCGATCGGGGCGGCTGGCGCTGGTTCGTATCGCGCCTTTGCCGGTGCCCGATGGGTGGCCGGACCGCAAATCGATGGTCGACGCCGAATCGCTGTTCGTCGATCCCGAAGCCGGGACGCTGTGGATCGGGCTGGAGCGCATCAACCGGCTGTGGCGCTTCGACGAAGCGACGACCCGGCTCGAGGCGCGCTTTGCCCCCGCGGCGATGCGCGACTGGCCAAAAGGGCGCGGCCCCGAGGCCATGGCGCGGCTGGCCGATGGGCGCGTGGTCATTTTTGCCGAGGGCGGCCACCGCGACCCGCGATCGAATGCGGCGGTGATGTTCGCCGGTGACCCCGGCACCGTCGCGCGCCCGCCCTTGCGCTTCTATTATGACAGCGAAGGCAAGGGCTCGATCAGCGATGCCGCGCCATTGCCCGACGGGCGGATCCTGCTCGTTCATCGCGACGTCGGCTGGAACCCGATATTCACCTCGACCATCGCGATTGCCGATCCGGCCGACATCCGCACGGGGGCCGTGCTGCGCTCGCAAACGATCGGCATCGTGCCGCGCGCGCTCGCCGACAATTTCGAGGGCGCCGCCGTCGAAGTCGCGGACGGCCGCACCTATCTGTGGCTCGTCTCCGACGATAATTTCCAGCGTTGGCAGCGCAGCCTGCTCGTGCAGTTCGAGCTCGTCGACCTGCCGCCGAAACGCCCGACAGACAGCAAAAAGGCCGCGCGGTAAACCGGCGGCCCTCATGCTTCAGCGAAGGGGAAGCGATTAAGCGGCTTTTTCGGCCAGCTTCTTCGTGACTTCCTTCTTCACCTTGCGGGCGTTCGCCGACAGCTGGTCGTCGCCGGTCTTCAGCAGCCAGTTGTCGAGGCCGCCGTTGTGCTCGACCGAGCGCAGGCCGTGCGTCGATACGCGCAGCTTCACGCCCTTGCCGAGCGCGTCCGACAGCAACGTCACATTCTGCAGGTTCGGCAGGAAGGTGCGCTTGGTCTTGTTGTTGGCGTGGCTGACATTGTGGCCCACCTGGCGGCCCTTGCCGGTCAGTTCGCAAATGCGCGACATCGTCTTCTTCCTTACAAAATCTGGGCGGCGCGCCGGTTGGTGCCAAAAGCACCGAAAGGACCGGTTGGGCCGGGAAAGGCGCGCGCTTATCGGCTTGCAGGGGATTCGTCAAGGGACTAGCGGGAAAGTCATGGCGCAATTCCCGCTTCCCGAACCGATGCGCCGCGCGCTCGACCTCGCCCGCATCGCCGCCGAATGGGGCGAAGTGCCCGTCGGCGCAGTGATCGTCAAGGACGGGGCGATCGTCGCCGAAGGGCATAATCGTCCGCGCGAATCGCACGACCCCACCGCACATGCCGAAATCGTCGCGATTCGCATGGCGGCGGCGAAGCTGGGGAACGAACGGCTCGACGGCTGCGACCTTTATGTCACGCTCGAACCCTGCGCGATGTGCGCCGGCGCGATCGCGCATGCGCGAATCGCGCGGCTCTATTATGGCGCCGACGATCCAAAGGGCGGCGCGGTGGCCCACGGCCCGCGCCTCTTTGCGCAGCCGACGGTGCATCATCGCCCCGAGATTTACGACGGCATCGGCGAGGACGAGGCGGCGGCGCTGCTCAGGGATTTTTTCGCGGCGCGGCGGTGATGGCGGCGGAGAGGCCGTTAAATCCTCCCTGTCGCGCAGCGATGGGGAGGGGGACCGCTCGCGTAGCGAGGGGTGGAGGGGCCGCGACGCCCGCGTTATTGCCCCTCCGTCAGCGCTTTGCGCTGCCCCCTCCCCATGGCTTCGCCACAGGGAGGACATATGTTCGCTAACGGTCGGAAGCGGCCCTTTGCAAAACCGGCCGCCACTGGCCCCTCGCCAAAAGAAAAGGGCGCGGGGATTGCTCCCCACGCCCTGTTTCCTGGCCTCTAGCCGCTTAGAAGGCGACCGTCAGCGTCCCGCTGATCGTGCGCGGGGCACCGATCTGCGCGAACGGCGGCGAGCCGGCCTGCGAGAGCGAGGTCGGGAAGCTGCCGACATAGAGCTTGTCGAACAGGTTATAGACGTTGACTTGGAAGTGGGTCTTTTCGCCAAGGCCCAGGAACTCCAGGTTCAACCGCGCATCGAGGTTGACCAGCCAATAAGGGTTGGTCTTCGCCGGATAGACGATCGTGCCGGCGCAGGTAGCCGGGGCTGTCGTGGCCGGCGTCGAGCTGCAGATCGGCAGGTTCGTGTCGTACACATAACGACCCCCGGTGCGCTTGGCGGTGACGCCGAGTTCGACCGGCCCCAGCGTTCCGCGTGCCGAACCGCCGAAGGTATAGGACGGCGCCCCGGCTTCCCGCTTGCCCTTGGTCGGGCTGACAATCGGATTTCCGGCACCATCGACGTCGAGCAGCAGGTCGTCCTTGATTTCCGATTCCAGATAGGAACCGAAAACATAGAGTGCCAGCTGGGGAAGCGGCTGCCAGGCAATGCTGCCGTCGATGCCATATTTGTCGACGCGGCCAAGGTTGCGGTAAAGGTTGCGATCCGTGATCGGATCGTAAGCCGATGCCAGACGGTTGTCATATTTGGTGAACCAACCCGACACCTGCGCCTGGATCTGACCGGTGCGATAACGTACGCCCAGATCGAAGTTGTCGGTCGTTTCCGGCTCCGGACGGGCCGAGGCGGTATCCGGGGCAAAGAAGAAGCTGTTGTACAGCGCGTCGGTGCCCGGGACTTGCAGACCCTTCGAATAGTTGGCGAAAATCGAGAACTGGTTGTTCGGTTTGAACAGCAGCCCGACGTTCGGCAGGATGTCGTCATACTTTAAGATGCGCTGCTGCGGCCCCTGAACCGTCGGGTTTGCGGCGGCATAAACCGCGTTCCGCGGGTCGCCCTGACCAAAGCAATCGACGAAGCCCGTGTCGCTGGTCGTGAAGCAGTAATTGTTGAGGTCGCGTTTGAACCACGGGGCACGGATGCCAAGCGTTGTCACCAGGCGACCGTCGGCGAACTCACCGCGATACTCGCCCGACAACTGCGTCAGAATGGCATAGGACAGGCGGTCGCGCTTTTGGAGCACCGCACCGGTCACATCGACTTCGGGATCGTTGACCGGGAACACATCGAAGGGTTCGCCATTCAGTTGCAGCTGGCCAACCTGGCCGGTCTGGCGATGACGCGCGCGATCATAGGTGAAACCCACGCGAACCGAGTGATTGTCGGCGATGTCCCAGCGCAGGTTGGCGATCACGCCATAACGATGAGTCTGCGTCTGGCTGGGCGCCAGCATGGTGACTTCGTCGAGAAGGTCGCCGTCGCCGTTCAGGTCCATGCCGAAATAGGGACGGCCGCCAATATAGCCCGAGAGGCCGTTCTGCAGCCGTTCACGTGCGTTCACTGTGCCGCCACCATTCGCTTTCACATATTGATAGCTGGGATCGACGGTCAGGATGACGCCTTCGGTGAGTGTGAAGCGCGAAGCGCCGCGGATGTTGCCGGTGTTCGACGGGTTGTAACGACGGTCAAACTCGGTGCCGCAGCCGTTGGTGAGATCGGCTACGCCGGGTGTGGCAGCCGTGCTGACCGTGCACGGGTAGTTGATGTCATATTCGCGCTCGTCTTTCGACTGCGGAAAGCCCGACGGAACGTCACGGTCGTTGCGCAGCGACACTGAACCAAAGAAGTTGTTGCGGTTTTCATTATAGTGGCCGGCGACCGAAACGAAATCGCCATTGTCGCCGATCGGCTGCCAGATGCGCGCATTATATTGCTGCTTTTCGACGCGACCGTAGTTGTTGAACGGGTTGTCGTTCGAGGCGGTCGAGGCCGAGATGAAGGCGCGCGTGCCCCAGGGGGTGAACTCGCCGGTATCGACCATGCCGAAAATGCGGAAGAATTTGAACTCGCCAGCCGAGCCCGAAAGCTGGACGCCGAAATCCTCGCCGGGCGTACGCGTGCGGTAGTTCACGGTCGAACCCGTCGCAGCAGCGGTGGGGCTATCGACGTCGGTGGTGCCGAGGTTGACGTTCACCTGCTCGATCAGCTCGGGGTCGAGCTGCTGGTTCGAATAAATGGCGTAGTTACCCGAATCGTTAAGCGGCACGCCGTCGAAGGTCAGGCTGATGCGGTCGGCCGAAAAGCCGCGGATGGTGAGCTGGCCGCCCGACGAGCCATAGGCGTCGTTGTTGGTGAAGACGACGCCCGGGACGAGGTTGATCGTGTCGAGGATCGTCTGGCCCGGGTTCTGGCGCGCGATGACTTCCTGACCCAGAACCGACTTCGCCTTCGACGTGTCGGGCGACTGGATGCCGGCGACGTCGGTCGCGCGGGCGCCGGTCACGACGATTTCGTCGTCGAAGTCGACCGAGCCGGTCGACTGGGCAAAGGCCGGCGCGGAAAGCAGCGCGACCGGAAGCAGCGCAACGCTGGCAGTGAGCGTTTGACGGAATTTCATATCAGGATGTCCCCTTTGGTGATGCGATCGGCAGGCGCGACAAAAAGGGCGCGCCAAGACCTGCGAGCGCCCCTGAAGCCCGCATGTGGCACGATTGTGACAGCAATTGTTACAGTGCAAGGGGCGAGGGGCGAGCGAAGCACGCGGGGACTTAAAAACCGCCGATTTTCGTGGCGCGCCAGATCTTATCCACAGGCGCGGATGCGTTTTTCGCAGCAACTGTTGCTGCAATGCAACATAAAAGTCGCGCGCGGGTTCGCGCGCGACTCGGATCAGGCGGCGTCGCCCGCCGCTTCCTTTGCCTTGTCGGCATACACGCGCACGGGATCCTTGCGGCCCTCGACGACATCCTTGTCGACGACGATCTCGACGACGTCGGTCAGGTCGGGCAGGTCGAACATGGTGTCGAGCAGGATTGCCTCGACGATCGAGCGCAGCCCGCGCGCGCCGGTCTTGCGTTCGATCGCCTTTTTGGCGACTGCGACCAGCGCGTCGTCGGTGAAGGTCAGCGCGACCTCCTCCAGGTCGAACAGCTTCTTATACTGTTTGACCAGCGCATTTTTGGGCTCGCCCAAAATCTTGACCAGCGCGTCGATGTCGAGATCTTCGAGCGTCGCGATGACGGGCAGGCGGCCGACAAATTCGGGGATCAGCCCGAACTTCAGCAGATCCTCGGGCTCGATATTCTTCAGCACTTCGCCCGCGCGGCGCTCGTCGGGACCGGCGACATGCGCGCCGAAACCGATCGACTTGCCTTGCAGGCGGTCGCCGATGATCTTTTCGAGGCCGGCAAAGGCGCCGCCCGCGATGAACAGGATGTTCGTCGTATCAACCTGAAGGAATTCCTGCTGCGGATGCTTGCGGCCGCCCTGCGGCGGAACGCTCGCGGTGGTGCCTTCCATCAGCTTGAGCAGCGCCTGCTGCACGCCTTCGCCCGACACGTCGCGGGTGATCGACGGATTTTCGGCCTTGCGGCTGATCTTGTCGATTTCATCGATATAGACGATGCCGCGCTGCGCCTTTTCGACATTATAGTCGGACGATTGCAGCAGTTTGAGGATGATATTCTCGACATCCTCGCCGACATAGCCCGCCTCGGTCAGCGTCGTCGCATCGGCCATGGTGAAGGGCACGTCGAGGAAGCGCGCAAGCGTTTGCGCGAGCAAGGTCTTGCCGCTGCCCGTCGGGCCGACGAGCAGGATGTTCGATTTCGCGAGCTCGACCTCTTCGCCGCGGCCCGAGTTCGCGAGGCGCTTGTAATGATTGTGGACCGCGACCGACAGGACGCGCTTCGCCTTGTTCTGGCCGATCACATAGGCGTCGAGATGCTGGCAGATTTCGAGCGGCGTCGGCACCGCGCCGTCCTTGCGCGCGGCGACTCCGCCCTTGATCTCTTCGCGGATGATGTCGTTGCAAAGCTCGACGCATTCGTCGCAGATGAACACGGTCGGCCCGGCAATCAGCTTGCGGACTTCGTGCTGCGACTTGCCGCAGAAGGAGCAGTAAAGAGTGCTCTTGCTGTCCGAGCCGCTCAATTTCGTCATAAATCATCCTCTGGCAGACGCGAAAAGCGCGCCGCCATCCTTATCCTAGCCCCCGGCCACCCAATTACAATATGGCAATTGGGTGACATGGCATCAATGTCCCGCTTGGCGCCAGCGCGTCAAGCGGACGTCAACAAATGCGGTTACCAGACCCCTTTTCGTCATGCCGGACTTGATCCGGCATCCATTCCATCCGCAGTGCAAATGGACCCCGGATCAAGTCCGGGGTGACGAGAGAGAGATTGATCCTCAAAAAATCAGGGCGTCGGGCCTTCGCTCATATCGCGCGCCGCATCGTCGCCGGGCAGGCCGGGGCGGCGATCATAGACATGGTCGACGAGGCCGAATTCCTTGGCCTCGTCGGCCTCGAGGAAGGTGTCGCGGTCCATCGCCTTTTCAATGTCTTTCAGCGACTTGCCGGTATATTTGACATAGAGGTCGTTCATCCGCTTGCGGATACGCAGGATTTCCTTGGCCTGGATTTCGATGTCCGACGCCATGCCGCGCGCGCCGCCCGACGGCTGGTGAACCATCACCCGCGCATTGGTCAGCGCGACGCGCATGCCCGGTTCGCCGGCGGCGAGCAGGAAGCTGCCCATCGACGCCGCCTGACCGATGCAGACCGTGCCGACGCGCGGGCGGATATATTGCATCGTGTCATGGATCGCCATGCCCGCCGTGACGACGCCGCCCGGCGAGTTGATGTACATATAGATGTCCTTCTTCGGATTTTCCGATTCGAGGAACAGGAGCTGGGCGACGATCAGCGAGGCCATCTGATCCTCGACCTCGCCCGTCACAAAGACGATCCGTTCGCGCAAAAGGCGCGAGAAGATGTCGAAGCTGCGTTCGCCGCGGCTCGTCTGTTCGACGACGACGGGAACAAGGGCGGCGAGCGGATCGATCATGCGAATGAGTCCTTGTCGATTATCGGGTTACCCGGCCGAGGACCGGCGGGCTGCCCCTCCGGCACCCTACATCGGCGCCAAGCGGAGTGGTTTCAAGAGGGCAAAAAAAGGGGCGGGATGTCCCGCCCCGGCATGGTGTCGTTTCGTGGCGGTCAGTCGCCTTCGCCCGGTTCGGGCGAGAAGAACTTCTCGAACTTGCCCTCGACGCCCTTATATTCGTCGGCGTCGGCGGGGGTTTCTTTCTTCACCGTGATGTTCGGCCATTCGGCGCTGAACTTGGTGTTCACTTCCAGCCACTTTTCGAGGCCGCTTTCGGTGTCGGGCAGGATCGCCTCGGCGGGGCATTCGGGTTCGCACACGCCGCAGTCGATGCACTCGTTCGGATTGATGACGAGCATATTCTCGCCCTCATAGAAACAGTCGACGGGGCATACCTCGACACAATCCATATATTTGCACCGCACGCAGGCATCGGTGACGACATAGGTCATGGGCTTCCGGCTCCCTCAAGTGACGGCGATCGGGCCGTCAGGCTCTCAATATTGGCTCGCCTCTATGCCGCGCGAAGGCGGCGCGTCAACGCTAAGCGACAGTTGCGAATCACTCTCACTGGTTAGCGCGATCGAGCCCGCGGGCGTGCAAAGCATTTCCATCGCCGCCGATAGCCGATGGCCCGGCGGCGGAGAGGCGGACGTAGCAGGCCTGCGCCTCGATGGCCGGGCCGCGGCGCAGCGGCAGCGACACGAGGCGGATCACCTCGATCCGCTCGCCGACGGGGAGTACGAGCGTCGCCCCGGCATGAACCGCGCACGATGCCCGCGCGACGCGGCGCCCGTCGAGCCGGATATGCCCCGCGGCGACCATCGCCTGCGCCACGCTGCGCGAGCGGGCGAAACGCAGGAACCACAGCAGCTTGTCGAGCCGGATGCTTCCTGCGGCGCCGGGGCTGGCCATCGGCGCGTCAGTCCTTGCGGGCGTCGGCGAGCAGCGCGGCAAGGCCGGCGAAGGGGCTGTTGGGTGAGGGGCCGCGCCGTTCGGGCCGGTCGCGCCGCGGTGGGTGGGGGGCGTCGGGCCGGGGCTGGCCGGACTTGGCCTGCTTGGCTTTCGCCTGTCCGATCGGCGCCTGCTTGATTGGCGTGCGCCGCGTTTCGCCATTGACGGCGCCTTTCGGTGGCGCATTGGCGCCGCTCCGCCGCTGCTTGCGCCGCGGGCGCTGGTCGGCGGCCTTGCGTAGCCCCGACCAGCGCCAGCGCTGCAACGCGGGCTCGCCAACGCCGCGGAAACCGAAGCTGCCGAGCAGCGCGCGGCGCGTCTCCTCGTCGAGCCCCAGCGAGGTGGCGAGCGCGGGGTCGATCACGAAACCGGCGGGCGGCGGGCTGTGCGCTTCTTCGCCCGGTTCGTCATGCTGGTGATCGTCGCTGCTGGAAATCGGCGCTGTCGGCGGCGCCGCCGCCTGCATCCGCGCGGCATGCGCCTGCCGCGCGAGCTTTTCGGCCATGTCGATCCGCAGCCAGCCCGACGCGCAGCGGCGAAAGCCCGCGGTGGTGAGCCCCGCCTGGCTGCCGGTTTTTTGCAATACGGCGCCGTGCGGGGGGAGCGCCGGAACCGGCGTCGCCTGCTGCGCGGCGATCAGCGCCGCGCGCCAGCGCACGGCTTCGGGCTTCAGGAGCTGCGGATGGAAAATGTCGAGCGAGCCGATGGTGAGGCCAAGCTTGCGCAGCTGCGGCCGTTCGTCGGCGGTCAGCGCATTCAGCTGGCCCTCGACCGCCGCACGGCCGATCGTGCCGCTGTTGTCGGTGAGCGCGGCGAGCAGCGCGCGCACGCGCGGCGGGGTGAACAGGTCGCCCGCCGCCTCGCCCATGGCGGCGAGCGGCGCGGCGTGGCGCGCGAGCTGGCTCGCGACAAAGCGGTGCAGCCGCTCGGCGATCGCCTGTACCTGGGCGGGTTCGAGGCGGCGCAGCGAGGGATCGAGCTGGATCGCCGGCTGGACGAGCGTCGGCCCGCGCGCGAGCGTGGCGATGACCTGGCCGTGCCAGGCGAGGCGCGGTGCGCTCCCCGGCTCGGCGACCAGCGACAGCGCGCTGTCGTCGCCCTCGGCCAGCGCAGTGGCGCGGCGCGCCAGTTCGGCGCGCAGATGCTTTTCGGCCGCGGCCAGCAGCATCCGGTGATCGCTGGCCTTGGCCACGGGATCGACCTTGAACTGAAAGCCTTTCAGCGTGCCGATCGGCTCGCCATCGACCGCGACGGTGCCGTCGGCGCCGACCGCGACGGGCAGGCTGTTGCCGCGCTGCCCCGCGTCGCGCAGCAGCAGCGCGAGCCGCCGGTCGACGAAGCGCTGCGCGAGTGCGGCGTGCAGCGCGTCGGACAGCCGCGCTTCGAGCGCCTGCGTCCGCTCGGCCCAGCCCGCGCCGCCGGCGATCCAGTCGCCGCGCTGCGCGATGAAGCAGAGCGTGCGGACGGCCGCGATGCGGCTCGCGAGCTGGTCGATGTCGCCCTCGACATCGTCGAGGCGCGCCAGCCGCCGCGCGAACCAGTCGGGGTCGATCATCCCGTCGCCGCTCGTGCGCCATTGCCACAGCTTGAACACGGTGCGGCTGTGATGTTCGGCGCCCAATTGTTCGAAATCGGGAAGCCCGCACACGTCCCAGAGGCGCTGGACGGCGTCGAAGTCGCTGCCCCGCGCGCGCACCTCCATGTCGCCCGCAAGATGCTTGAGCACCGCAATATCGACCGCTTCGGGCGCGGGGCGCAGCCCCGGCTGCGTCGGGGGCTGTGCCAGATCGCCGAGCAGCTGGTCGAGCGAGCCGAAGCGCGGGTTGGGCTCGCGCCAGAACAGATTCGCGACCGGCGGGAAATGATGCCCCTCGATCGCCGCGACTTCTTCGGGCGTGAAGCCGCCCTGCGGCAGGCCGACGGTGCCGAAGCTGCCGTCCTGCTGGTGCCGCCCCGCGCGCCCCGCGATCTGCGCCATTTCCGAAATCGTCAGGCGGCGGAGGCGGCGGCCGTCGAACTTTTGCAGGCTGGCGAAGGCGACATGCTGGACGTCGAGGTTCAGCCCCATGCCGATCGCGTCGGTGGCGACGAGATAGTCGACCTCGCCCGCCTCGAACATCGCCACCTGCGCGTTGCGTGTCCGGGGGCTGAGCGCGCCCATGACGACCGCGGCACCGCCCGAAAAGCGGCGCAGCATCTCGGCGATCGCATAGACTTCCTCGGCCGAAAAGGCGACGATCGCCGATCGCTTGGGCAGGCGCGACAGCTTCGACGATCCGGCATAGCTCAGGGTCGAAAAGCGCGGCCGCGTGACGATCTCGGCCTCCGGGACCAGCTCGCGGACCAGCCCGCGGATGCTCGCCGACCCCAGGATCATCGTCTCCTCGCGCCCGCGGGCGCGCAGCAGCCGGTCGGTGAAGACATGGCCGCGTTCGGGATCGGCGCCGAGCTGCGCTTCGTCGATACCGACGAAGGCGACGTCGCGCTCCACCGGCAGCGCTTCCATCGTGCCGAGCAGGTAGCGCGCCTGCGCCGGCAGGATCCGCTCCTCGCCGGTGATCAATGCGACCTGGGCCGCGCCCTTGATCGCCACGACGCGGTCATAGACCTCGCGCGCCAGCAATCGCAGCGGAAAGCCGATCATGCCGCTCGCATGGGCGGTCAGGCGCTCGACCGCCAAATGGGTTTTGCCGGTGTTGGTGGGGCCAAGGACAGCCTTGACCGGCTGGGAGAAGGAGGGCGTCATTTTCTTGGCCCCAAGCTGGCATGGCCACGCGCGCGGCGCAACAGGCGATCGTCGAAGCGATCGCTTTCCCCTCCCCCTTGATGGGGGAGGCAGCGAGACTTGCCAGCTTGCTGGCTAGTCGCAGCGGTGGGGGTGCGGTTTCGGCCTGCGCCGATGGTACAAGGACGCGCCATCACCCCCATCCAACTTCGCCTAATCGCTGCGCGATAAGGCTGCGTATCCTTCCCCATCAAGGGGGAAGGGCGACCGGGGGCGCTTGCATAATATCCCGGCGGCGCCACGGCCCGTCGCAACGCCGGGCGCCGAAAAGCCCATTAAATTGACTTTAACGACCTTTCTTTACACAGGATGCTTCGAAAATATCAGTCGGCGGCCGGGTTTGACGGGAGGCTGCCGGGCGGGGGTTGCATTTTGTTTCAGCGTCACGAACCCATCGCGGGGATGTCCGGCAACGCGGCCGCCCTCACGATGTCGCAAGCGATCCCGCTGCGGCGCGTGGGCACCGATTCGGCCGACCCGCTGGGCTGGCGCGACCGGCTGGCACAGCTCGACCTGGTCCCCGACCTGGGCAGCAACATCGGATCGGCCGAATGGTGGCGCGGGCTTGCCACGCTCACCTTGCTGTGCGGAGCCGCGATCGCAACCTTTCCGGGCGTCCGGCCGCTGACGGTTGCAACCACGCCCGCGCTCGACGCCGCCGATTTCAACGAAGCGCGCGGCCAGATGATTGTGCCGTTGGCCTTTGGCGGCGACACCGGGCGGCATATGGCTGCGACCGACGCGGTCCGCCCGCTCACCCAGACCCCCGAACGGCCGCAGATCGAACTCACCGCCACATTGGGACGCGGCGACAGTTTTGCGCGCCTGCTCGAACGATCGGGCGTCGGCAGCCAAGAGGCGCAGGCGATCGCCGACAAGGTGTCGGGCGCGGTGCCGCTCGCCGACATTGCGCCGGGAACGCGGATCGACCTGATCCTCGGCCGCCGCGCGGCGCGCACCATGCCGCGCCCGGTCGATGCGCTGGCGATGCGCGCGCGCTTTGACCTGCGGATCGAAATGGAGCGCATCGGCGGCCAGCTCGTGCTGCGCCGCATTCCGATCGCGGTCGATGCGACGCCGCTGCGCATTCGCGGGCGGGTCGGCGACAGCCTCTATCGCTCGGCGCGCGCCGCCGGGGCGCCGCCGCAGGCGATCCAATCCTATCTGCGTGTCATTGGCCAGCAGGTCTCGATCGGCAGCGGCATCCGGGCGGGCGACGAATATGACATCATCGTCGAGCATCGCCGCGCCGAAACGGGCGAGAGCGAGACGGGCAAGCTGCTTTATGCCGGCCTCGTCCGCGGCGGCAAACCCAAGCTGTCGATGCTCGAATGGAATGCCGGCGGCCGCAGCCAATGGTTCGAGGCGTCGGGCGTCGGGCAGCAGCGCGGCGGCATGGCGCGGCCCACCAACGGGCGCATCACCTCGACCTTCGGGATGCGCCGCCATCCGATCCTCGGCTACAAACGGATGCACAGCGGCATCGATTTCGGCGGCGGCTATGGCGCGCCCATCTATGCCGTCACCGACGGCGTGGTGTCGATGGCCGGTCGCAACGGCGGCTATGGCAATTATGTCCGGCTGAATCACGGCAACGGCCTCGGCACCGGCTATGGCCATATGAGCCGGATCGCGGTGCGGTCGGGCCAGCGCGTCAGCCGCGGGCAGGTGATCGGCTATATCGGCTCGACCGGGCTGTCGACGGGGCCGCACCTCCATTACGAACTCTATCGCAACGGCCGCGCGGTCAATCCGTCGTCGGTGACCTTCGTCACCCGCGCATTGCTCGAGGGCCGCGAACTCAATGCCTTCCGCGCGCGCATCCGCGAACTGACCGCGGTCGCGCCGGGTGCCGCGCTGGCGCCGATCGCGCCCAAGCAGGTGGAGGGGCCAAAGCTCGGCAGCCTTGCCGATGTGGCGTCGAAGCGCGTGGGCGAGGGTATTTGAAGGGACATGCCCTCCCCTTCAGGGGAGGGCAGCGAGACTTGGCAGCTTGCTGCCTAGTCGCAGCGGGTGGGGTCCAGCGGCCTTGCGCAAGGCCGACGGACCCCACCCCAACCCCTCCCCTGAAGGAGAGGGGCTCTAGAAGAACCATTTGCCCCGCGCCGCCGCGCCGCTATGCACCCGGCATGACCCACGCCGCTTTTCCCGACCTGCGCCTGCGC
>JASBSJ010000022.1 GCA_030148985.1 Sphingopyxis sp. | reverse complement strand
CGCACACCCCTCGCCGCTCCCGCACGCGCATGTCGTGACCACGACGACGCACAAGACGCTGCGCGGCCCGCGCGGCGGCATGATCCTGACCAATGACGAGGCGATCGCCAAGCGCATCAATTCGGCGGTCTTCCCCGGCCTGCAGGGCGGCCCGCTGATGCACGTCATCGCCGCGAAAGCCGTGGCGTTCGGCGAAGCGCTGCGTCCCGATTTCAAGGATTATGCCAAGGCGACGATCGCGAATGCGCAGGCGCTGGCGAACCGGCTGAAGGCACGCGGCGCCGATGTCGTCGCGGGCGGCACCGACACGCATCTTGCGCTGATCGACCTCCGCCCGCTCGGTATCACCGGCCGCGACGCCGACGAGGCGCTTGAGCGCAGCGCCATCACCTGCAACAAGAATGGCGTGCCCTTCGACCCGCTGCCGCCGGTCAAGACCAGCGGCATCCGCGTCGGATCGCCCGCGGGCACGACGCGCGGTTTCGGCATCGCCGAGTTCGAGGAAATCGGCGACATGGTGGCCGATGTGCTCGAAGCACTGCGCGACAAGGGCGAGCATGGCGACGCCGATGTCGAGGCCGACGTTCGTGGCCGCGTCCGCGCTTTGTGCGAACGCTTCCCCATCTATCAGGGATAAGGCGATGGCACGGCAGCACCCCGAGGAACCGACGCTGGTCGAACTGACGATCGAAGAGGTCAAGGCGATGGGCAAGCAGGGGATGGATCATCCCTCGACGCCCACCGTCCTGACCGGCGGGGTGATCGGTGCGGTGGCCGGCGCGGTGCTGCCCGTCATCAGCTGGCCGGTCGGGCTGCTCGCTGGCGCCGCCATTGCGCTCTATACGCGGGTGAAGCGCTAGCCGATGCGTTGCCCCTATTGCGGCCATGAAGACAGCCAGGTGAAGGACAGCCGTCCGACCGAGGATGGCGCGGCGATCCGCCGCCGCCGCCAGTGCGAGGATTGCGGAGCGCGCTTCACGACGTTCGAACGCATCCAGCTCCGCGAGGTCGCGGTGCTCAAGGCGGGCGGGACGCGCGAGCCCTTCGACCGCGAAAAATTGATGCGCAGCGTCCAGATCGCGTGCCGCAAGCGCCCGATCGACGGTGCGCGGATCGAGCGGCTGGTGTCTGGCATCCAGCGGCAGCTCGAAACGTCCGGCGATAATGAAGTCCAGGCGCAGCAGATCGGCGCGATGGTGATGGAGGCACTGAAGGGCTTCGACAATGTCGCCTATATCCGCTTCGCCAGCGTCTATCGCGATTTCACCGAAGCCAAGGATTTCGAGGAATTCGCCTCGACGATCACCGAGGCTGCGCGGCCGGTCAAATGACCGCGGCATCCCCGCCCCCCGTCATCGTCCTGGTCCGTCCGCAGCTTGGCGAAAACATCGGCAAGGCGGCGCGCGCGATGCTCAATTTCGGGCTGACCGAGCTACGCCTCGTCAGCCCGCGTGACGGCTGGCCCAATCCCGATGCCGGGCCGGCCTCGGCCGGGGCCGACGTGGTGCTTGCCGGCGCGGTGGTCTTTGAAACGCTGGCCGAAGCCGTCGCCGACTGCACGACCATCTATGCAACCACGGTGCGCAAGCGCGGCGTAACAAAACCGGTGCTGACGCCCGAAGCAGCGGCGCAGGAGGTCCACGCGAGCACCGGGCGATCGGCCTATGTCTTCGGGCCCGAACGGTCGGGGCTCGAAACCGACGATGTCGCGCTCGCGCACACGATCGTCACTGTGCCGATCAATCCCGAATTCGGATCGCTCAATCTGGCGCAGGCAGTGATCCTGCTCGCCTATGAATGGTCGAAGCATGTTTCCGGCGACGGTGAGGGCGGCGTCGCGCTTGCTAGCCCGCCCGACGTGCCGGTCGATCCGCCCGCGCCGCACGCCGAGCTGGAAGAGCTGATCGGGCACCTCGTGCGCGACCTCGACAAGAGCGGCTATTTCTTTCCGCCCGAACGCCGCGACGCGACGCTCCGCACACTGCGCACCACCCTCACCAAGACCGGCTGGTCGCACAACGACATCCGCATGATGCACGGGATTGTCACCGCGCTCGGCCGGGCGCCGCGGTCGCGCTGAGCGAAAAGCGCTCAGCTATTGGCGCGCAGGCGGTCCCACTGAACCGCCTCATAGGCGATCGATTGTTCGACGAGTTCGTTCCACACGGCGCGCAAGCGATTGGGCTCCAGCCCCGCGGCGGCGGCTTCGCGCGCGACATTATCAAGCACCTCGGCCTTGCGCGCCTCGTCGCGAACGGTGCTGCGGTCGGTCTTGATCCGCGCCGCGGCGTCCATATAGGCAAAGCGGCGGACGAGCAGCGCGACGAGTTCGCTGTCGACCTGATCGACCCCGGCGCGGACGTCGGTCATCGTTTCGCACTGGTCGGGAAGTTTGGCGCTCGTCATGCGCGCAGCCTTTAGCGGCTTTTTCGCCGCTGTCGAGCGCGCGGCGCACCGCTTGACTTTGCAGCCCTCTCCGTCTAACCGCGCGCCTTCGCAATGGACTCCGCACCCCGGTGAAGCGGCAGTCGCGTACGGAAATCTCCGTGCGGTGCGACCCGGGAACCGCCGAAATTCCTCGGCACACAGCAAATTGGAGACGCAAATGTCGAAGCGCCAGAGCGCCAAGTATAAACTCGACCGCCGGATGGGCGAAAACATCTGGGGTCGCCCGAAGAGCCCGGTCAACCGCCGCGAATATGGCCCCGGCCAGCACGGCCAGCGCCGCAAGGGCAAGATGTCGGACTTCGGCATCCAGCTCCGCGCGAAGCAGAAGCTGAAGGGCTATTACGGCGACATCACCGAAAAGCAGTTCAAGAAGAACTATATCGAAGCGTCGCGGATGAAGGGCGATACGGGTCAGAATCTGATCGGCCTGCTCGAACGCCGCCTCGACGCGGTCGTCTATCGCGCCAAGTTCACGCCGACCATCTTCTCGGCGCGCCAACTCGTCAGCCACGGCCATGTTTACGTCAACGGTGTGAAGTGCAACATCGCGAGCCGCCTCGTGAAGCCGGGCGACGAAGTCACCCTGGGCAAAAAGGCGCAGGAAATGGCGCTGGTCGCCGAAGCGCAGAGCCTGCCCGAGCGCGACCTGCCCGAATATCTCGCGGTCGACGGCACCAAGGCCACCTATGTCCGCGTCCCGACACTGGACGAAGTGCCCTATCCGGTGAAGATGGAACCGAACCTGGTCGTCGAATTCTATTCGCGCTGATCGGCGCTACTATGCGATACCAAGGGGGCGGCCCGCCAAGGGCCGCCCCTTTTTTTTGTCTAAGCCTTCAGGGACGTTGGAAAGCGTTTTTCAGGAAAGCGTCGGACCGGCGCAGCATATCGGCGCGTGCCCCCGAATCCCGGAGCTGATGGTCGAGGCCAGTATATACGACCAAATCGACCGGCTTGCCGACCGATTTCAAAGCCGACTCCATCGCCCGCGACTGCGAGATATTGACGTTGAGATCGAGGTCACCCGAGAACATCAACACCGGCGCCTTCAATTTACTGGCCTGTTGTGCAGGCGATCCTTCGATCAAATGCGGCCCCGTTCCGATAAAATCGGCGACCAGCCGTCCGCTCGTGAAATCACGCGCCTTGTCGATCATTCCCTTCAGATCGGTCACCGGCGCTATTGCAATCGTCGCTTTGAACAGTTCCGGGTCGAGTACGCCAGACTGAAGCGCCGCGTATCCTCCATAAGACCAGCCCACAACCGCCAGACTTTCCGGATCGGCGATCCCCTCCGTCACCATCCAGCGCGCGGCATCATTGACGTCTCCGACTGCCAATTTCCAGGACTTGAAGCCGTTTTCGACATACCAGTCATCGCCATATCCCGCCGAGCCGCGAAAATTGGGCTGGATCACAGCGTAGCCCTGCGCAGCAAAATATTGGGCTAGCCAATCGAAACCCCATTCGTCGCGCGCCGACGGCCCGCCGTGCGGCATCACGATCGCCGGCAGTCCTTTTGCCTGACGTCCCGGCGGGAGAGTCAGATACGCCGGTATCATTGTGCCGTCGGCCGCGGCGTAGCTAACGGGCTCGACCTTTGCTTGGGTCAAGCCTTCCAGTTCCGGACGGGCAAGCGCGACCTCATTCAGCTTCCGGGTCTCTTTGTCATAGACATAATAGCGCCCCGGATCGACATCGCTGCCCGCGAATAGAAGCAAGCGCTGCTCGTCGCGGCTTGCATCGACGAAGTTGATGATCGGGAGCCCCGGCAATGCCTTTTGCAGCTGCACGGCCAGCGCCGCATATTCCTGATCGAACAGCTTATATTCCGGCTTGTCGGTTGTGTAGGATACACCAATCACACGGCCGGTACGGCCCATGCGGATCAGGGAACCAACATCGACCGTGTCATGCGCAAAAACAAGGGTTTCGGACGCCGTTTCTCCAAGTGTTACGGCATAGACCGCCCGACGCCCATCCTTGTCCTTGTAACCATATGCCAAGTTTCGCTTACCGTTGACGGCGACAGGAACGAAGGCATCCCCGTCACTCGACGCGCGCGACAGCGGCTTCCAGTCGCGAGAGCCTGGCTTTCGATAACTATAGATGGTCAAGTCGCGCATCATGCCCTGCGCATCCGATGCCTGCACCGCGACGATGCGAACCGCTCCCGTCTCGTCAGCCAGATAATCCGAGGCATCAATCCGAGGTGACTCCACGCGGCGAATTCGCAGACTGGCTGTATCGACCAAGTCGACTCCCAAGCCCTCGTCACGATTACTCAATCTGCTGTTGGTTTGTACTTCTTCCCGATACTCGCGGGTCATTAACAGCTGCCCGCTATCCTCTGTCGGCCAGGCAATGATCTGGCCGTCATATTGCCGCAAGCCATATCTGCCCCGCATGCCATTCTGACCAAGTTGCTTCACATTTCCCCCGTCCGCATCCACAGCGACGAGCCGGACAAAGGAAAGATGGACGCCGTAGCCCGGATCGATTATTCCATAGAGGCCGCACACGAGGCGCGAATTCGATGCCCAGCTACACCATGACAGTCGCCAGGGATCCCCGTCGGATTTGAATACGGCCTTGGGGACTCCACCCTCAGCGCTCGCGACGAATAGCACCGACGATCGCTCCCGGGCTGGCTGAATAAAGGCGAGCTGAGCACCGTCGGGTGACATGCTGATATCCGCGATACTTTCCCGCGCGCCATAAAGAACCGCGTTGTCGCGCTGCGCGAACGCCGGAGCCGTTCCGCACAAGAACAACACGGCTCCCAGAATCCAATACTTCAACATAGTTCCACCCCCTTGTGCCGATATTTGGTAGGTAACATACCGACACGCAAGGGAAAATGGCGCCGGATCGATAGCTTTTCCACCCGCCTTGCATCGAACGGTTACGGCTGGCACAAGTCGGACGTTGAGCTTAAGATCCCAAGGAATTTTCATGCTTCGTTTCCCCCGATCGACCGCCGCCCTTGCGGTTCTTCTGACCGTTGCGGCGTGCAATGTGTCGGAAAATACCGCACCGTCCGCCCCGGCAATTCCCGACGTCGAGATCCCCGAATTGTCGCTCGCGACGCTTCAGGAAGTGACCAAGGAATTGTCGTCGGACGCTTATGAGGGCCGCGCGCCCGGCACGGCGGGCGAGGAAAAGACGGTCGCCTATATCATCAAGAAATATGAGGAAGCGGGGCTGAAACCCGGAAATAGCGGCAGCTGGACGCAGGATGTGCCGTTGGTCGAGATCACCGCGAAGAATGCGACTCCGCTGCGCTTCACCGGCGGCAAGGCGCCCGTCACCGCGCAATATGCCAGCGATTATGTTGCGTTCAGCTATCGCGTGCAGCCGAAGACGGAGGTCAAGGAGAGCGACGTCGTATTTGTCGGCTATGGCATCAACGCCCCCGAAAAGGGCTGGAACGACTATGCCGGGCTCGACGTGAAGGGGAAAACCGTCGTTGTCCTCGTCAACGACCCCGACTGGGAGACCGCTGAAGCCAAGGGCGAGTTCAACGGGCGCGCGATGACCTTTTATGGCCGCTGGTCATATAAATTTGAGGAGGCCGCGCGGCAGGGCGCTGCCGCTGTGCTGATCGTCCACGACACCGAACCCGCCGCCTATGGCTGGAATGTCGTCGAATCGAGCAACACCGGCACGCAATATCTGGCCGAGAGCAAGAATGGCGGCGCCGATCAGACCATCGCGAACGGTTGGATCCAGCTTCCCAAGGCGAAGGAACTTTTCGCCAGCGCCGGACAGGATTTCGACGCGCTGCGCGAAGCAGCGAAGAAAAAGGGCTTCAAGCCCGTAGCGCTGACCGGCGTGAAAGCGAACTTCGGCTTTGATAATGAAATCGCAACGAAAATGTCGCGCAACGTCATCGGCGTGCTGCCGGGCGCCAAGCGCCCCGAGGAATATGTCCTCTACACCGGCCACTGGGATCACCTTGGCCGATGCACGCCCGTCGACGGCGACGACATCTGCAACGGCGCGGTCGACAATGCGAGCGGCATCGCGGGTCTCGTGACGCTGGCGCAGGCTTTCCAGAAGGCTGGCGCACCCGATCGCAGCATCGTGTTCCTGGCGGTGACCGCCGAGGAATCGGGACTGCTGGGCTCGAAATATTATGCCGAAAACCCCGTCTTCCCGCTGGCGCAGACGGTCGGCGGCGTGAACATGGATGCCCTGAACTCGGTCGGTCCGGCGAAGGACATCGTTGTCGTCGGCGGCGGCAAGTCCGAGCTCGATGCCTATGTCGCGAAGCTCGCCGAGATGGAGGGCCGCACGGTCAAGGCCGAACCGACGCCTGAAAAGGGTTTCTATTATCGTTCGGATCATTTCAGCTTCGCCAAGCTCGGCGTGCCGATGTTCAACTTCGGCAGCGGCGACGATCTGGTCGAGGGCGGCATCGAGGCGGGCCAGAAGGCGACGGAAGATTATGAAAAGAACCGCTATCACGCCCCCGGCGACGAATATGAAGCGATCACCAACTGGGACGGCATGATGTCCGACCTGCGCCTCTATTACGCCGCGGGCCGGATGCTCGCGATGACCGAAGCGTGGCCGAACTGGGTCGAGGGCGACGAATTCCGCGCCGCCCGCGATAAATCGCGCGCGGCTGTGAAATAGGGCATCGTCATTGCGAGCGAAGCGAAGCAATCCAACGCGGTATACGCTACGCTGGATTGCCGCGTCGCTTCGCTCCTCGCAATGAACAGGATCGAGACCTCATGACGCTGAAAATGCCTGCCGAATGGGTGCCGCATGAGGCGGTGTGGATCGGCTTCCCGCATCTCGCCGAGGAATGGTCGGGTGCGATCGACGAAGGGCGGCGCGAAGTCGCCGCCTTTGCCAATGCCGTTCATGACGACGGCCGCGGCGAAGAGGTGCGGCTGGTCGTCAACGACGAACGGCAAGCGGAGATTGCCGCAAAGCTGGCCGATTCGGGTGTAAAAATCCTTGTCCAGCCGCTCGGCGACATCTGGCTGCGCGACACCGGGCCGATCATCGTGGGCACCGGCGCAGCGCGGCGCGCGTGCAATTTCCGGTTCAACTGGTGGGGCGAGAAGTTCGTCATGCCGGGCGATCAGGAGGTCGGCGCCGCGCTGGCGCAGACAAGCGGCCTGCCGATCGACGATCAGGACTGGGTGCTCGAAGGCGGCGGCATCGACGTCGATGGTACGGGACTTTGCGTCACCACCGAGGAATGCCTGCTCAACCCAAACCGCAATCCGACGCTGACGCGTGACGACATTGCGGTGCGGCTGCACCAGTCGCTCGGCATCGATCGGCTGTTATGGCTCGGCAAGGGGCTGGTCGGCGACCATACCGACGGCCATGTCGACAATCTGGCGCGCTTCGTCGGCGAAGGGCGGCTAGCGTTACCCGTTGCGGCAGGTGACGACGATCCCAACGCGCATATCTACGCCGACGCCCGCGCGCGAACGGCAGCGTTCGGCGGCGTCGAAATCATCGACCTGCCCTCACCCGGCCGCGTCGAAGTGAACGGCGAGATCGCGGCGGCGAGCTATATGAACTTCTATATCGGCAACAGCGTGGTGGTCGTGCCGACCTATGGCGTGGCGAACGATCAGGCTGCGGTCGATGCGCTTGCGGCGCTGTTCCCCGATCGCCGCGCAGTCGGCGTGCCCGCACGCGGCATCATCGTCGGCGGGGGCAGTTTCCACTGTTCGAGCCAGCAGCTTCCGAGCTAGCGCAATATCCCTCGTCATCCCGGCGAAGGCCGGGATCTCGACCTATCTGCATCACGCAACGGCGAGATCCCGGCCTTCGCCGGGATGACGTGTGTGGTGGAAGTGCCGGTATTTCCGCTGGCAAGATGCGTCGGCGCGCTTATATCCGCCCCATGACCCGCACCATCACCGTCGCCGCCTTGCAGCTTCCCCTGCCCGGCCCAGTCCAGCCCAATATCGACGCCGTCACCGCGCTCGTCGAGGAAGCGGCCGCCAAGGGCGCGCAGATCATCCTGCCCCCCGAACTCTTCGAAGGCCCCTATTTCTGTCAGGTCGAAGAGGAGGAGCTGTTCGCGTCGGCGCGCCAGACCGCCGAGCATCCGAGCGTCGTCGCGATGCAGAAGCTGGCGGCCAGGCTGAAGGTCGCCCTCCCGACCAGCTTTTTTGAAAAGGACGGGCCGCATTATTACAACACGCTCGCGATGATCGGCCCCGACGGCGACATCATGGGGACGTATCGCAAAAGCCACATTCCCGACGGCCCCGGTTACGAAGAGAAATATTATTTCCGCCCCGGCAACAGCGGCTTCAAGGTCTGGGACGTATTCGGCACGCGGATCGGCGTCGGGGTGTGCTGGGACCAATGGTATCCCGAATGCGCGCGCGCGATGGCGTTGATGGGCGCCGAGCTGCTGTTCTATCCAACCGCGATCGGGAGCGAACCCTATGACGCCGACCTCGACACCAGCCGCATGTGGCGCCGCGCGATGCAGGGGCACGCCGTGTCGAACTGTATGCCGGTGATCGCCGCGAACCGGATCGGCACTGAGAGCGACGCCAATTTCTATGGCCACAGCTTCATCACCGACGAATGGGGCGACATGACGCAGGCGTTCGGGGCAAGCGAAACCGGCGTGCTGATCGAGACGATCGATCTCGACCGCGCGGCAAAGCACCGGGCCGGTATGGGCTTTTTCCGCGATCGGCGGCCGCAGCTTTACGGGCGGCTGGTCGAAGACATCTGACTTTGAGGCCGACCTCAGCTTTCGAAGCGGCGAATGCTTTCGAGGTCGGCGCGGTCGAGCGGCTGCGTCAGCCATAGCCCCCCGCGCCCATTGCGCGACCAACGTATGATGGCACGGCGCTTGACGCCGCCGGCGAGTATGAGGTCGAATTCCTTGCCGACCTCGAAATGCGCTTCGTGGACAAAGCCCGCGCCATGTTGCGACAGATCGACCAGCTCGATGCGGCTGGTGGTCCCGTCGTCGGCGACGATCTGCGCCTGGCTATGAACGGGCAGGCGCGGCTGGCGATAGCCCATTGCGCGCTGTTCGGCCGCCAGTTGCTTGAGCACATCGGCGACATCAACTTCGGTATCGAACGACACGCCGCAGCGGCCGCCGTCGGACCAGACGACCTTGCCGCGAAGCGTAACCGTATCGGACAGGGCGATTTCCAGCTTTTCGCCGACGGTGATCGGCACATCGGCCGCAAGCATCATGCCGCGGTCAGACATGTTGCGGACGCGCCATAACCCAGCATCACCGTTGCGGATGACCTTGGCAATCCGCCATACCGTGCGATAGCGATCGCCGCCGCGGCGGTCGTCCGCCGCCGGAAGATCCGGCTCTTCTGCAGGATCGGAGAAGCGACGTTGGCTCATATCTTTTACCTTACAGGCAGTAATGCATGGGGTATGCCCCATTGCAGGTACTGAAAAATATTTCGGCCCATGTTTAACATTACTGGATTTTGTTGAAAATTCAACGATATTTTACGGACAATAGTTAATGTCGCTTCCATCAAATTATTGTCGATCAACCCGGCTCGATCAGCCGAGACAATCAATCGCATTTTAAACGGTTTACGGTCCGAGACGGCGAAGATTAAGGGCCAGGCAGCACAGCTTTTCAAGAAGGGCCCTGCGGCCCTGAACGGTATCCGAATAGCAAGGCGCCCACATCAGCTACGGCCGTGGACAGCCGCGGCACAGATGCCGATTTGCCCGAATGGGCGCGCACCACCAAGAGCGTGGCGGAACGCGCTAAATGTCTGTTTTATCAATCGGATTGTTGCTCCGATCGAAGGGTGCGAGACGGTGTAAGAAAAAATTGCGCGGAAACGGCGCGAATCCCCCTTAAATCCGGCCTCGCCCACTCGTTAATGCTCGCATGACCACCAAAGCGACTGCATCGAACGAGCCGGTAGGGCGGCTCATGGGTTGGCTGGGGCTCCGCCGTTCGCGCGGCGACGCCTCCGATAGCGGATATCCGCCCCCCGACCCCGGGGGTTCGCGCGACCTGGCGCGCGAGGCACGCTACGAACTTGCCGCGTCGATCACTTCCTTCCTCGTCGATAACGACCTGGAAATTTCGCCCGCCAATCTGTTGATTGCGCATGGTGCCTTTTCGGGCCGCAACCCCCGCCTCGCGCGGCAGGTCGTCGCGCAGGCGCAATCACCGCAAGGGATCACCCAGAAATGGCTCGACCAGGTCGACGAACAGGAAAGCGGCCAGCCTGACCGCGTCGAGCTCGATAAGCTGATGGCGCGGCTCGAGGCGAATCTCGAAGCCTTTCATGCCAACACCAAGGACGCGCGCACCGCGACCAGCGATTATGGCATCGAGCTGGAACAACATGTCTCCGATCTTGAGCAGCTTCAGAAAACCGGCCGTATCGTCTCCAGCCTCGCCGATCTCGCCAAGGTCATGCTCGAACGCACGCGCAAGGCCGAGGAGGATATGCGCAAGAGCGAAGATGAGGCCAAGGCGCTGCGCCGCAGCCTCGACCGCGCCAAGCGCGATGCCGAGCTCGATTATCTGACCGGGCTACCCAACCGCCGCGCGTTCGAAAACCTGCTCGACCGGCATTACAAGGAAGCGCGCGCCGCGGTCGAACCGCTGAGCGTCGCCTTTTGCGACATCGACGAATTCAAGAAGGTCAACGACACGCATGGCCACGAAGCGGGCGACCGCGTCATCAAGGCGATCGCTGATACGCTCGCGCGCATCTCGAACGACAAATGCCATGTCGCACGCCATGGCGGCGAGGAGTTCGTCATGCTGTTCCGCGGCCTGACCCCGACCGAGGCCGCCGAAAAGCTCGATGACGCGCGCGAAGCGCTCGCCGACCGGCGGCTGATCAACCGCAAGACCGACGAGCCGTTCGGGCAGATCACCTTTTCGGGCGGGGTGGCCGATGTCTTTGGTTATGGCGACGCGCGCGCCGCGCTGAAGGCGGCCGACGCAGCACTCTACAAGGCGAAGATGAGCGGCCGGAACTGCATCCGCATCGCCGATCCGGCCTGATCACCGGCTTTCCGCGAGGGGGCGGGAGCCGCGGACAACGGGTGTGACCGCCCGTTGTCCGCGGCCTTGCCGTCAGACGGCCGGACGCCGCGCATAATAGCCGAAGGCGGCGATTACCGCGTAGCAGAGCGCGGGAAGAAGCAGTGCGGTTGCGAGGTTGCCCGTGACATCGGCGATCACGCCGGTGGCGAGTGGGACGACCGCGCCGCCGAAGATCGCTACGTTGATGATCCCCGACCCATCGGCCGCGCGCGGCCCCAGTTTCTCGGAAGCAAGGCTGAAGATCGTCGGGAACATGATCGCGTTCATCAGGCCGATCGCGAGCAGGCTGTAGCCCGAGACGATCCCGGTGGTGTTCGTAGAAATAAGGATCAGCGTGATCGCGCCGATCGCGACGCAGGCCAGCAGCTTGCCCGGACTGACAACGCGCATCAGGCCCGATCCGATGAAGCGGCCGATCATCGCGCCGCCCCAGTAGAGGCCGATCAGTTTGCCCGCCGCCTGCTCCTGCAATCCCATCACGCCCGGCTGCATCAGATAATTGACGACGAGCGAGCCGATCGACACCTCTGCCCCCACATAAAGGAAGATGCACAGCGCGCCGAATCCAAAGCGCGGACGCTTCAGCAAATCGAAGCCCGCAAGGCCCGCGCTTGCTTCATGCTTTTCGCCTTGAAGCCGGTTGCGGAACAGCCAGACGGCGCCCGCGACGACCGCAAGCGCCGCGGCAATGCCGAGATAGCCATGCACGATCGCCTGGCTTTCGGCGGTGCGATAGGCGTCGAGTTCGGCGCCCGACAATTGGTCGGCGCTGACCGTCGCGAGACTGCCAAGGATCAGGATCGAGCCGACGATCGGGAAAACGGTGGTGCCCAGCGAATTGAACGCCTGCGCAAAGGTCAGGCGGCTGTGTGCGGTTTCGGGTTTGCCGAGCAGCGAGATCAGCGGGTTGGCGACGACCTGGACGATCACGACGCCGCTCGCGAGCACGAACAGCGCGAGCAGGAACAGGCCATAGACTGCCTGTTGCGACGCCGGAATGAAGAGCAGGCAACCAGCAAGCATCGTCAGCAATCCCGCCACCGCACCGCGCATATAGCCGATTTTCTTGACCAGCTTGGCGCCCGGAATGCCGACCACCAGATAAGCGGTAAAGAAACAGAACTGGATCAGCATCGCCTGCGTATAGTTGAGCGTGAACAGCTCCTTCAGCTTCGGGATCAGCACGTCGTTCAGCGACGTGATGCCCCCGAAGATGAAGAACAATCCCATCACAAACAGCCGCAGCTCGGGCGCGTCGACGTGCGTCCCCTGCCCTTCGACCGCAGCCGGGTCGGTGCTCGATGAAATATCCGGCGCCAAAGCCATGCCATCCCCCATATTTATATGTCGGGTCGTGCCCTATGCGGGTCTTGTCATATTGGCGGCGGCGAGCAAGCGTAATTCGCCCGGCCGGTGCGCGACATTCGTATGCACAGGCGCAGGCGCCGCCCGGTAAACGAACGACGCCTGCGCGTGCGGCCGCGGCGCTACAGCATCGGATAAGCGATCCCGTAATGGCCATAGACGCTACGGCCATAATCGTCGGTATATTCGGGCGCCTTATCGCGCGCATAGCGCGGTGCGTCGGTCAGGCGATCCTTGGCGATATCGACGACATAGCCGCCCTTATCGGTGTCATAGGTCAGCATGTCCCACGGAATCGGATAATGATCGCTGCCGATCCCGAACAGGCCGCCGAACTCCATCACCGCATATTCGCTTTTTCCCGATTTCTTGTCGATCATCACATTGGCGATCGAGCCGAGCTTTTCGTTCTGCGGATTATAGACGGCGGTCCCTTCGACCTTTTCCGACGAGATCAGCCGATGCGTTTCGCGTTCAAGGGTGTCACCCATGATTGCCTCTCCTTCTGTTGGCGAAGGCGGGGCGCTGGCCGGAGGAGCCGGCCGCGCCGCCCTCTATTCAAGCAACGGAGGGCGCGCGTCAGAGTTGCCCGCTTTACCCAAAAGAATGGCGGGCGGTGCGAAAGCCGCGTCGGTCAGCGGCTCCAGCGCGCAAAGATCGCGGTCGGCAGCAGCAACCCGCGCGCTTCCTCACGCACCGCAAGCTCGCCGCATTCGACCTTGCCCGGCAGATCGGCGAAAAGCTGCGCGAGCAGCTCGCCGATCGCCAGCGCCGACATGCGCACGGCATAGACGGTCAGGAACAGCGCGCGGCTGTCGTCGTCGAGCAACTGGCGGCAATCGGCGAGCAAGGGCGCCAGTCCTTCCTCGATCTGCCAGCGCTCACCGCCGGGGCCGCGCCCGAATTTGGGCGGGTCGAGCAGGATCGCGTCGTAACGCCGCCCGCGCCGCACCTCGCGCGCCGTGAACTTGCCGGCATCATCGACGATCCAGCGCACCGGCTTGTCGGCCATGCCCGCGAGCGCGGCATTTTCGCGCGCCTGCCCCACCGACTTTTTCGACGCATCGACATGGGTGACCGACGCCCCCGCCGCAGCGAGCGCCTGGCTGCCGACGCCGGTATAGCCGAAGAGGTTGAGGAAGGCGGGGTCGGGCTTGTCGGCGATGCGTTCGCGCAGCCAGTCCCACACCGGCGCCATGTCGGGAAAGAAACCAAGGTGGCGGAACGGCGTGCACGACGCGGTGAAACGCGTCTCGCGCCACGCGAGCGGCCAGCCCTCGGCGGGAACGGGTTTATGATAATACCAGCGACCGCCGCCATCGTCGTCCGACGCGGGCACGAACTCGCCATCGGCCGCGGCCCATTCGCTTTCGGGCAGCGCGGGCGCCCACATCGCCTGCGGTTCGGGGCGGATGAAGCGAAAGCGACCATAGCGCTCGAGCTTGCGCCCGTGACCGCTGTCGACCAGCCCATAATCATCCCACGCCTCGCCGACGAGCGTCACGAGGGGCAACAGGTCAGCCACGCGCGGCTTCCGCAAGGATGAAGGCCTTGACCGCATCATAGTCGCCGGGAAGCTTGGTATAGCGTTCCTCGCGCTCGAACAAATTGCCCAGCCGCGCCGGGAGCGGCGGGCGCACGCCAGTCGCGCGCTCGACCGCCTCGCGGAATTTCGCGGGGTGCGCCGTCGCGAGCGTGACCACCGGAATATCGGCGTCGATTTCGAGCGCGCGCGCCGCAGCGAGGCCGACCGCGCTGTGCGGATCAATGATCTGCCCGCCACGCTCCTGCGCCCAGCGCAGCGCGAGCGCCATTGCGTCGCCGTCGATGCTCGCGCTCGAGAACAGGTCGCGCGCGCCGCCGAGCATGTCGGCGGGGATCGTCATCGCGCGCTTCGCGTCGAACTCGGCCATCATGCCCGCAATCGCGGCGCCGTCGCGCCCTGCGAGGTCGAACAGGAGTCGCTCGAAATTGCTGCTGACCTGAATGTCCATGCTGGGCGTCGCGGTGGGCGTCACCGTGCCCGCGCTATAGTCGCCGCTGGTCAGCGCGCGATGCAGGATGTCGTTGACGTTGGTCGCGACGACGAGCTTTGCGATCGGCAAGCCCATCTGCGCCGCAACATAGCCCGCGAACACGTCGCCGAAATTGCCCGTCGGCACGCTGAACGCCACCGGGCGGTCGGGCCCGCCAAGGCGAACGGCGGCATAGAAATAATAGACGATCTGCGCCATCAGCCGCGCCCAGTTGATGCTGTTCACCGCCGAAAGATTGACCTGGCCCCGCGCCTCGGCATCGCCGAACAGCCGCTTCACCATCGCTTGCGCGTCGTCGAAACTGCCGTCGATCGCGATATTGTGGACGTTGGGCGCGAGCACGGTCGTCATCTGGCGCCGCTGGACGTCGCTGACGCGGCCCTCCGGATGCAGCATGAATATCTGGATATGTTCACGCCCCGCAACCGCCTCGATCGCCGCCGATCCGGTGTCGCCCGACGTCGCGCCGACGATCGTGATGTCGGCGTCGCCACCGCTCAGGAACGTCTCGAACAACTCGCCGAGCAATTGCAACGCGACGTCCTTGAACGCCAGCGTCGGCCCATGGAACAGTTCGAGCAACCAGTGGCGATGATCGAGCTGGACCAGCGGCGTCACCGCATCGTGGCTGAACCGGCCATAGGCGGCCTTGCACAGCCCGCGCAGTTCGTCCTCAGTCAAAACGCTTTCGACGAAGGGCCGCATGATGCGGACCGCGGTTTCAACATAATCGAGGCCCGCAAGCGCGCGAATTTCGTCCGCAGACATCCGCGGCCATTTGGCCGGCACATAGAGGCCGCCGTCGCTGGCAAGGCCCGCGAGCGTCGCGGCACGAAAGTCGAGGGTCGGCGCGGAGCCGCGAGTGCTGATATAATCCATGACGCAGACGCGCCTAGCGGTGACGGCTTACGGCCGCAAGCGGCGACGGACCGCGAGGATGTAGATGACCAGTGCTGCGGCGGCAAAGAGGAACCACTGCACCGCATAGGCGAGATGATTGTTCGGCGTATCGTCGGCCGACGGCACCGCGCTCGGCCGCAGCCCCGCGACAGGCGTATCGGCGACCAGCATCGCCCGCGCCGGCGGCGCCTTGCCGGTCGCCCGCGCCATCATGCTTGGCTGTTCGGGGCCGGGAACAATCGTCCCCTGCACAATTCCGCCGGTCCATTTGGGCGGCGCGAAGCCGTCACCGATGCCGACATCGACCAGCACGCCCGGCCCTTCGGCGCCAGTGCGGCAGTCGGCGATCATGCGAAAGCCCTTGTCTCCCGTCCGGTCGGTGCCGCTGCGCGGATCCCAGCGCACGGGTTCGAGGCAAACGACGCTGCTCTTGCGATAGAGCATCGCATCGGGGACGGGCGGCAGTTCGGGATAGGTGACGAGCGACGACATTGCCATGTTGCGTTCGTAAAGCGCGATCAGCGCTTCCTTGTCGGCCTTGCGCTGGAGCTGCCAGACGCCGAGGCCGATCATCACCGCGACCGCGACGAGCACGAGCAGGGTCGGGATCAGCGGCCAGCGGAGCGGAGGCGGCGCGATGGGATCAGTCATCCAGATCGTCCAGCTTGCGCCCCTCGGCGGCCTGTCGCTGATGTTCGATCGCGAGCAGCGCGGCCTTGCCGACGCGCAGGCCGTAGACGACGGCGGCGGCGGTCAGCGGCACCCACAGCAGAATATGCACCCAAAAGGGCGGACGCGCGACGGCATCGAGCGTCAGCGCCGCGACGATCAGCAGTGCGCCAATAATCAGGGTCAGGAACGCCGCGGGACCATCACCGACATTATAGGCCGAATAATCGAGCGCGCACACACGGCAATGCGAGGCGAACTTAACCGGTCCGTCGAACAGCGTCTGCGCGCCGCAGCGCGGGCAGAGGCCAAAAAGGGCAGCGCGCCCGATCGGCGGCTGCCCCTTTTGATCTGGCTTTTCGCCGGGCAATTTAGTGCGCAGCGACCGGCGCGCCCCAGCCGCCCCAGACATAGACGATGATGAAGAGGAACAGCCACACGACGTCGACGAAGTGCCAGTACCACGCCGCCGCCTCGAAACCGAAATGCTGCTGCGGGGTGAAATGGCCCTTATAGGTGCGCACCAGACAGACGATCAGGAAGATCGTGCCGACAAGCACGTGGAAACCATGGAAACCGGTCGCCATGTAAAAGGCCGAGCTGTAGTTGCTCTGACCGAAGCCCCACGGCGCGTGCATATATTCATACGCCTGGATCATCGAGAATACCGCGCCGAGGATGATCGTCGCCCAAAGGCCTTTTTTCAGGCCCTCGCGGTCGCCATGGATCAGCGCGTGGTGCGCCCAGGTGATCGTCGTGCCCGAGCAGAGCAGGATCAGCGTGTTAAGCAGCGGCAGCGAGAAGGGATCGATGACTTCGATGCCCTTGGGCGGCCACATGGTGATCGCCTCGGCGCCTTCCTGCCCGAACAGCGAGGTCACCGCGCCGTCGGCATATTCGATCGGCACCGGAAAGAGCGAAAAGTCGAACCAGGCCCAGAACCAGCCGACGAAGAACATCACCTCCGACGCGATGAACAGGATCATGCCATAGCGCAGATGCAGCTGCACGACCGGCGTATGGTCACCCGCATGGGCTTCGTTGATGACGTCCGCCCACCAGCTGAAAAAGGTCGCGATTACGCCCATGAAGCCGAGGCCGAGGACCCATTTACCCGCGGCACCGAAATAATCGTCGTGCATGAACATGACGAGGCCGAAGAACATCACGAGCGCCGCGAACGAGCCGATGAGCGGCCAGACGCTGGGGTTTACGAGGTGATAGTCATGATGTTTGGCACCGGCCATGTCACAATTCCCGTTTTTGCTGCCCCAGCATCGCGATTCCCCACCGCATGCCGGTCCTTGTTAGACTCTTGGATGCGGCCTTAGCTCGCCTTTTTGCCCCCGTCTACCGCATCTACAGGGTGGAAGGTGTAGCTTAAGGTGATTTCCTGAACGTCGCGCGCGTCGGGGTCGTCGACGATCGCGGGATCGACGAAGAACAGCACCGGCATCCGCATCTGCTGCCCCGGTTCCAGCCGTTGTTCGGTGAAACAGAAGCATTGGATCTTGGTGAAATATTTGCCCGCCTGCGTCGGGGTAACGTTGAAGCTTGCGGTGCCGACGACCGGCTCGGCCGAATTATTCTCGGCGATGAAGATCGCCATGTCGCGTGCGCCGACGCTGACGGTATCGCGCGGATGCTCTGGATAGAATTTCCACGGCAGTTCGGGCGACACATTTGCATCGAAGCGTACCGAGATCGTCTGGTTCAGAATCTCGGGATCGGCCGCGGCGGCGACCGCGTCGTAACGCTGCGTCGTGCCGCCGAAACCTGTCACACGGCAGAAAAGATCGTAAAGCGGCACCGCGGCAAAGCCGAGACCGGTCATCGCGAGCGCAAGGCCGGCGGAGAAGCTGGCGGTTTTCGCCTTGGGGGACAGACTCTGGATCATGCAAATATCTGCATCTTGGCAATGGTGATGAAGAAGAACAGGATCGCAAGCGCGCCGAGCATCCATGCCATCATATTCGCGCGGCTGCGCTGGCGGCGGCGATATTCGGCCTCGTCGAAGGGCGGCTGGTCGGGTTCGTCGGTCATAGCGGCCACCAATGATCGGCAACCACGGCGCCGAAGAGGATGAAGAGATAGGCGATCGAAAAGGCGAAAAGGCGCTTTTCGGGCTGCATCAAATCGCCCTCGCGCGTCGTTCTAGTACCGACCTGGACCGACAGGATGACGAAAATCGCCGAGAGCAGGATCGCCGTCCAGCCATAGAGCGCGCCGGTGTAACCCAGCGGCCAGGGCGCAATGGCGGCCGCCGCCATGATGAGCGCATAGAAGAGAATCTGCCGCCGCGTCGATGTCTCGCCTGCGACGACCGGCATCATCGGACTGCCCGCGGCGGCATAGTCCGACCGCACGAACAGCGCGAGCGCCCAGAAATGCGGCGGGGTCCACAGGAAGATGAGCAGGAACAGCATCACCGGCAGCGGCGCAATCGATCCCGTCGCGGCGACCCAGCCAATCAGCGGCGGAAAGGCGCCCGCCGCGCCGCCGATGACAATGTTCTGCGGCGTCCGCGGCTTCAGCCACATCGTATAGATGAAAACGTAAAAAAGGATCGATGCGGCGAGCAGCAAGGTCGCCTGCCAGTTCGACGCGAACAGCATCAGGAACAGCGAAAAGGCAGCCAGACCGATGCCGAATTGCAGCGCGGTCTGCGGATCGAGCCGCCCGGCGGGCAGCGGTCGCCCCGCGGTGCGCTTCATCTTGGCGTCGAGCCCCGCCTCATACCATTGGTTGAGCGCGCCCGACGCGCCCGCGCCGAGCGCAATCGCCAGGATCGACGCAAAGCCGAGCACGGGATGCACATCGCCCGGCGCCGCGAGCAGCCCGCAGAGCGCGGTGAACACCACCAGCGACATGACGCGCGGCTTGGTCAGCGCGAACAGGTCGCGCCAGTCCGCGGGAAGCGTCATCGCATCATGGGTCAGGCTTTGCGCCATAATTACTCCGGCCATCAGGGCGGCGCCCCCTGCCGAAAGTCAGCAGAGGGCGCGGCCTGTCAGGCAATACGCGGCAGTTCGTTGAACTGGTGGAACGGCGGCGGGCTCGACAGCGTCCATTCGAGCGTCGTTGCGCCTTCGCCCCACGGATTGTCGGCCGCCTTCTTGCCCGCGACCAGCGAGTAAAGGATGTTCGCGAAGAAGATCAGCACGCCCACGCCCATGATGACATAGCCATAGGACGAGATGAGGTGCCAGAAGGCATAGGCGTCGGGATAGTCGGGGTAGCGACGCGGCATACCCTGCTGCCCCAGGAAATGCTGGGGGAAGAAGAGGACGTTCACGCCGATGAAGAAGATCCAGAAGTGGAGCTGGCCCAGGACTTCGCTGTACATCCGGCCCGACATCTTCGGGAACCAGTAATAGAAACCGGCGAAGAGCGAGAAGACCGCACCGAGCGACAGCACATAGTGGAAGTGCGCGACGACATAATAGGTGTCGTGCAGCGCGGTATCGACGCCACCGTTCGCGAGAACGACACCCGTGACGCCGCCGACCGTGAACATGAAGATGAAGCCGAGCGACCAGACCATCGGGGTCTTGAAGCTCATCGATCCGCCCCACATCGTCGCGATCCAGCTGAAGATCTTGATGCCGGTCGGGACCGCAATGACCATCGTTGCCGCGGTGAAATACATCTTCAGGTTCACGCTCATGCCGACGGTGAACATGTGGTGCGCCCACACGATGAAACCGACGACACCGATCGCGACCATGGCGTAAGCCATGCCGAGATAGCCGAACACCGGCTTGCGGCTGAAGGTCGAGATGATCTGGCTGACGATGCCGAAGCCCGGCAGGATCATGATATAGACTTCGGGGTGGCCGAAGAACCAGAAGAGATGCTGGTAAAGCACGGGATCGCCGCCGCCCGCCGCATCATAGAAGGTCGTGCCGAAATTGCGGTCGGTCAGCAGCATCGTGATCGCCGCGGCGAGCACCGGCAGCGCGAGCAGCAGCAGGAAGGCAGTAACCAGCACCGACCACACGAACAGCGGCATCTTGTGGATCGTCATGCCCGGTGCGCGCATGTTGAAGATGGTGGTGATGAAGTTGATCGCGCCCAAAATCGACGCCGCGCCCGCAAGGTGGAGCGAGAAGATCGCCATATCGACCGCGGGCCCTGCCGAACCGCTCGTCGAGAGCGGGGCATAGACCGTCCAGCCGGTCCCGGCGCCAAGGCCGCTGCCACCCGGCACGAACATCGATCCGACGAGCATGACGAACGCGACGAAGGTCAGCCAGAAGGAGACGTTGTTCATGCGCGGAAACGCCATGTCGGGCGCGCCGATCATCAGCGGAACGAACCAGTTGCCGAAGCCGCCGATCATGGCCGGCATGACCATGAAGAACACCATGATCAGACCGTGCGCGGTTATCATCACGTTCCAGAAATGCTTGCCCGCGACCTCGTCACCCGCGCCGCCGAGCATTTCGGCCCAGCCGCCCAGATATTGCACGCCGGGTTCGGCGAGTTCGAGGCGCATCATGCCCGACAGCACGCCGCCGACGATCCCCGCGACGATCGCGAAGATCAGGTAAAGCGTGCCGATGTCCTTGTGGTTCGTCGACATGAACCAGCGGACGAAGAAGCCCGGAGTGTCGTGATCATGGTCGTTCGCGTGATCGGCGTGGCCGTGCGCGGGTGCAGTCGCTGCGATATCGGTCATCTGTCGGACCCCTTGTTAATTCTTGGCAGCCGGGACGGCGGCGGGAGCCGCTGTCGGCGCGGATTCGGTAGGAGCGGCGGCGGCGGTTTCGACCACCGGGCCCGCCGGGTTGCCGCCCTTCGAGCGGACCCAGGCTTCCCATTTATCGACCGGCAGCACTTCGACCGCGATCGGCATATAGCCGTGATCGACGCCGCACAGTTCCGAACATTGACCGTAATAGACGCCGACCTTGTTGGCGGTGAAGGTCGTTTCGTTCGCGCGGCCGGGAACGGCGTCCATCTTCGTCCAGAAGGCCGGGACGGCAAAGCTGTGGATGACGTCGGCGCCGGTGATGATGAGCTTCACCTGGCGCCCGACGGGAACGACCATGCGGTTGTCGACCGCCAGCTGATGCGGCTCGCCCGCGGCGTCGGCCTGTTCCTTGGTCAGCATCTTCGACACATATTCGCCGATGCCCTGGTCGGGATAGGCATAGCCCCAATACCATTGGTATCCGGTGACCTTGATCGTCAGCGCATCCTTGGCCGGCGGCTCATATTGCGCCGCGAGCAGGCGGATCGACGGCACCGCGATCACCGCGAGGATCAGCACGGGAATCGCGGTCCAGATGATTTCGATGAAGGTGTTGTGCGTCGTTTTCGACGGCACCGGGTTCGCCTTTGCCCGGTAACGGAACATCGCCCAGAGCATGAGGCCGAGAACGAAAAGCGAAATGAAGGTGATGATCGGGAGCAGCATTACATGGTTGAACCAGATCGCCTGCTCGCCAATCGGGCTGACCTGCGGCTGAAAATCGATCCCCCGGTCGATCGGCTGGCCGACGCCCGGCGTCGGCTTCATCGGCACATAGGTCGCGTCCCCCGCAGGTGCGGCGGCATCGGCGGCGGCCGGAGCGGCAGCGGGCATCGCGGCCGGAGCCTCGACCGGCGCGGCCACCGGCGCCGGATTCGCTGCGACGGTTGCGGCGGGCGCTTCGGCCGGAGCCGTCGCCGCCGTCTGCGCATGACCGGCGCCAACCGCGCCAAGCGACAAGGCTGCCGCGATTAACACCTTGATTACAGGGGTTTTCAAGCTCTTCATAGAAATATTGCCGCCCGTTGCCTGTTGTTTTTATGATCCCCCAGCCCGCCCTTCCCCACCGCGGGACATGCGTCCGCGCAGCCGTCGGACAGGCTGAATCTCGCGGGCGCTATAGACCCGCTTGCCGCTTGCCTCAAGCATCTCTAACACTATTTTGCGGCAGGCAAATCTGCGCCGCCAAAACCCGGTCGCCCGTCGCGGGCGACGATATGGACAAAAGACCGATCTTCCATGACCGACGATGAAATTCTGGCCGAATTCCGTGCCGCCGACGCCCTGCTCCAGGGACATTTCCTTCTCTCCTCCGGCCGCCACAGCGAATATTATCTGCAATGTGCGCGCGTGCTGATGGATACGGAGCGCGCCGGGCGGCTCGCCGTCGCGCTCGCCACCAAGCTGCCGCGCGAGCTGCGGCAGGCGATCGACCTGGTCGTCTCGCCCGCGATGGGCGGTGTCATCATCGGGCATGAAATGGGCCGCGCGCTTGGCAAGCCCGCGATCTTCGTCGAACGCCCGACCGGGACGTTCGAGCTGCGCCGCGGCTTTTCGATCGATCCGGGTTCGAAAGTGCTGATGGTGGAGGATGTCGTGACGACCGGCCTGTCCTCGCGCGAAGCGATGGAAGCGGTGCGCGCCGCGGGCGGCGAAGTGATCGCCGAAGCCGCGCTCGTCGACCGCTCGGCGGGTAGCAACATCGACCTTGGCGTGCCCTTCTACCCGCTCGTCGCGATCAACTTTCCGACCTATGCCGCCGACGACCTGCCCCCCGAACTCGCGGGCACCGAGGCGATCAAGCCCGGTAGCCGGAGCGTCGCGGCTTGACCGCCTCGCCTTCCGCGCAGCGCCTGCGGCTCGGCGTCAACATCGACCATGTTGCGACGATCCGCAACGCGCGCGGCGGCGAGCATCCCGACCCCGTCCGCGCGGCGGAAATTGTCGCGGCGGTCGGCGGCGACGGCATCACCGCGCACCTGCGCGAGGACCGGCGCCATATCCGCGACGAGGACATCGCGAGCCTGTCCATCGATATCGACCGGCCGCTCAATCTGGAAATGGCGGCGACCCCGGAAATGGTGGAGATCGCGCTCCGGCATAAGCCGCACGCGGTTTGCCTCGTGCCGGAGAAGCGCGAGGAACTGACGACGGAAGGCGGGCTGGACGTAGCGGGCCAACTGGACAAGGTCGGCAGCGCCTGTGAAACACTGGCCGCGCAGGGCATTCGGGTGTCGTTGTTCATCGATCCCGATGAGCGGCAACTCGACGCCGCGAAGGCGGCGGGCGCGCCCGTCGTCGAGATACACACCGGCGCGTATGCCGACGCGGACGAGACTGAAGCGGCCGCCGAGCTCGAGCGGATCGTCGCGGCATCCGCCTACGGCGACGGCATCGGGCTGACCGTACATGCCGGCCATGGGCTGCATTACTAAAATGTGCAGGAGATCGCGCGAATCCCGCAGGTCGT
>JASBSJ010000016.1 GCA_030148985.1 Sphingopyxis sp. | reverse complement strand
CCGCAGAGCGGCCCGACGTTCGACCCGCTGTTCGGATTATTGATTACATCGGCGGCGTGCGCCGGGATGCCCCCGAAAGCCATAACAGCAGCGGCGGCAAGCAAAAGCTTCTTCATAAGAAACGACTCCTTGGACGACGTTGAAACAGGAACCATCAAAAGCCAGTGGCTTTTCGAGTTCTCCGAATCCCCACAAACGCTATCTCAGGGAGGCGCCTTGCCTTCCCCTGCGCGCCGTCGGTGTCGCACGGGTAGATGTCGCTTCAGTTACGGTTAACGGAAGTTTAACTTCTGCGTCATGCCGGGATCCGGCATTCAGCCGCTCAGATAGCTCAACTGATTGATATTGCTACGAATCTGCATTTTCGGCAAAATAAAGTTTGGCTGTCAAACATCAGCAATTCCAAAACGGTTACCTATCATCGACGATGATAATCGCATTGCCGGATGTCCGCCATCGGTCGCCGGCCGCCTTCGCCCTCTTCATTCGATCCCTTCCAAGAGCTCGCCCAGCTTCCCGAACATCTCGTCGATCTGGCCCTTTTCGACGATCAGCGGCGGCGATAGCGCGATGATGTCGCCCGTCGCGCGGACGAGCAGGCCGTTGTCAAAACAGGCGTGAAACAGCTCCATCGCGCGCGCGGTCGCCGCGCCCGGACGCGGGGTCAGCTCGATACCCGCCACCAGCCCGATCGTTCGAATGTCGATGACGTGCCGCCGCCCCTTCAGGCTGTGCGCCGCGTCCTCCCAATAGGCGCCGAGTTCGCTCGCACGGTCGAACAGCCCGTCGCGCGCATAAAGATCGAGCGTCGCCAGCGCCGCCGCGCTCGCCAGCGGATGTCCCGAATAGGTGTAACCGTGGAACAGCTCGATCCCGCCCGCCACGCTGTCGATCACTGCATCGTGGAGCTCGCGTTTCACCGCAACCGCCCCCATCGGCACGGCGGCGTTGGTGAGGCCCTTGGCCATGGTGATGATGTCGGGAATCACGCCCCACGTCCCGGCGGCCGTCGCGCCGCCGACGCGGCCGAAGGCGGTGATGACCTCGTCAAAGATCAGGATAATGCCGTGGCGGTCGCAAATCTCGCGAAGCCGCTGAAGATAACCGAGCGGCGGCACGAGCACGCCCGTCGATCCCGCCATCGGTTCGACGATCACCGCCGCGATCGTCTCCGCACCGTGCAGATCGACCAGGCGCTGCAGATCGTCGGCAAGCTCCGCGCCATGCTGCGGAAAGCCGCGCGTGAAGGCGTTGCGTTCCAGATCATGCGTATGGCGAAGATGATCGACGCCGGGCAGCCCGCCGCCGAACGCGCGGCGGTTGTTCACCAGACCGCCGACGCTGATCCCGCCGAAACCCGTGCCATGATAGCCGCGCTCGCGCCCGATCAGCCGGGTGCGCGTGCCTTGCCCCTTTGCGCGCTGGATCGCGAGCGCGATTTTCAGCGCCGTATCGACCGACTCCGACCCGCTGTTGGTAAAGAAAATCCGGTCGAGCCCGTCGGGCATCAGCGCCGCAAGCCGCTGTGCCAATTCGAACGGAAGCGGGTGCCCCAGCTGAAACGTCGGCGCGAAGTCCAGCGTCGCCGCGGTCCTGGCGATCGCCTCGGCGATTTCCGGGCGGCAGTGACCGGCGTTGCTGCACCACAGGCCCGCAGTGCCATCGAGGATGTCGCGCCCGTCGCTCGAGCGGTAATACATCCCACTGGCGGAAACGAGCTGGCGCGGATGCGCCTTATACGCGCGGTTCGCAGTGAAGGGCATCCAGAAACTTGCCAGCTTGTCGTTGTCGCCCCTCATCGCGATCTCCTTTAAATCCGTCATTGCTTCGCTTCGCTCGCAATGACAACGGGCTTTAGCACGAGCGAGGAATCCGGCATATAATCATACCGACAATGCCTGAGTGGCGGCCCCCTCTGGCGCTTGACCCGACTTCACGATAGGCTGCCTGTTCCACAAAGGGGCCGGCTCCTCGGCCCAATCGGGGGCGCATGTCAGTCAATCTGGAACAATGGATCAGCGACCATAATATCGACGAAGTCGAATGTATCGTCCCCGACATCAACGGGGTCCAGCGCGGCAAAGTGTTGCCCGCGCGCAAATTCCTGACCTCGGTCAAGGACAAGTCGCTGCGCATTCCGGGCAGCGTCTTCATCTGCACGATCGACGGCCATTATCCCGAAGACATCGACGACATCTGGGACAAGGATCCCGACAAATATCTGATTGCCGATCCCGACACGATCTGTGTCGCGCCGGGCTTTACCTCGCCGACCGCCTTCGTCATCGCCGACGCCTTCAACGGCGACGGGACCGAGGTCGACATCGCGCCGCGTACCATCCTGAAAAAAGTGCTGCGGCTATATGATGACAAGGGCTGGAAACCGATCATCGCGCCCGAGGTCGAATTCTACCTCGTGTCGCAGAACACCGATCCCGATTTCCCGCTGACTCCGCCCACCGGCCAGTCGGGCCGCGCCGAAACCGCGAGCCAGCCCTATGGGCTGGAGGCAATGAACGAATATGAGGATATCATCGATCATATCTATGACGATTGCGAGCTGATGGGCCTCACGATCGACACGATGATTCACGAAATGGGCGCCGCGCAGCTGGAGGTGAATTTCAACCACGGCGACCCGCTGCGCCTTGCCGACGAAGTATTCCTGTTCAAGCGCGCCGTGCGCAATGTCGCCAAGACGCACGGCGTCTATGCGACCTTCATGGCCAACCCGATGGCGGGCCAACCGGGCAGCGCGATGCACATCCACCAGTCGGTCGTCGATGCCGAAACGGGGCGCAACCTGTTCGCCACCGCCAACGGCCGCGACAGCGCGGCCTTTCGCTCCTTTGTCGCCGGGCTGATCCGCTTCATGCCGCAAATCTCGCCGATGTGGGCGCCCAATGTGAACAGTTTTCGCCGGATGCGCCCCGACAGCGCGGCGCCGATCAACGTCCAGTGGGGCGAGGATAACCGCAGTTGCGGCTTTCGCGTGCCCATCGCCGACAAGAACAACCGCCGCGTCGAAAACCGCCTGCCCGGCGCCGACTCCAATCCCTATCTGGCGATCGCCGCGTCGCTGGTGTGCGGCTACATCGGCATGGTCGACCGCATGGTCCCGCCCAAACCGATCACCGGCAGCGCCTATAACCGCGCGCGCACCCTGCCGCGCACGCTGGAAGCCGCGCTCGACCGTTTCAGCTCGTGCAAGAAAGTCCGCAACCTGCTCGGCGACGATTTCTTTGAGATCTTCTATGCGGTGAAAGATTATGAGCTGTTCAATTACCAGTCGGTGGTGTCGAGCTGGGAGCGCGAACATCTGCTGATGCGGGTCTGAACCGCCGATGACATGCGGCCCACCTTTCCCGTTCGCGTCGAGCGAAGTCGAGACGCCCATCACGCCCGCACGGCGTTTCGACTTTGCTCGACGCGAACGGAATTAGGGGTTGGCGTCGAAAATGACCGATCCGCTGAACCACAGCTATTACGCCGCGACCGCGCACAAATGGCAGCAGCATTATGACACTCAGGGCGATCTCAACTGCGACGTCGCGGTCATCGGCGGCGGCTTCACCGGGCTCAGCGCCGCCCTCGCCTGCGCCGAGCGCGGCTTCTCGGTCATCCTCGTCGAAGCCGAACAGATCGGCTTCGGCGCATCGGGGCGCAACGGCGGCCAGTTGATCCCCGGCCTGCGCTGGACCACGTCCGAGCTCGAAGCCGAATTCGGCCGCGAGCGCGCCGACGCGCTGTTCGACCTTTGCTGGCGCGACAATCGCGTGCAGGCGCGGATCGCAAAGCACGGTATCGACTGCGATCTCAAGGCCGGACATCTGGAGGCGGCATGGACGCCGAAGGATTTTGACGCGATGCGGCGCGAGGCCGATTATCTGGCAACCCGCTTCGATTATGAAACCGACATCATCGCCAAGGCGGCGATGGGATCGCACATCGCCAGCCCGCTCTATCATGGGGGCGTGTATGACGCCCACGCCGGGCATTTCCACCCGCTGAACTATGCCATCGGCCTGGCGGAAGCGGCCGATAAAGTCGGCGTCCGAATTCTCGAAGGCCAGCGCGCAAGTTGGAATCACGAGGGCAATGACAGCAAGCTGTCAGCCGGCGAGTCCAAGATCGATGCCCGCTACATCGTCAACGCCACCGACAGCTGGATCGGCGACGTCGAACCCGACCTCGGCCGCTACACCGTGCCGATCATGAACTATAATATCGCGACCGCGCCGCTCGCGAACGCCGATGCCTTGCTGCCCAGCGATGCGGCGGTCGCCGACAGCCGCTTTGTCCTCAACTATTTCCGCTTGTCGGCCGACAAGCGCCTGATCTTTGGCGGCGGCGAGCGTTATTCGCAGACCCCGCCGCGCGACATCGCCGCGTTCGTGCGGCCGTTCATGGCAGAGGTGTTCCCGCAAATCGCCGATACGAAGATCGACTATGGCTGGGGCGGCGCGGTCGCGGTGACGATGAACCGGCTGCCGCATATCGGACGGCGCGGGAACGTCTTTTTCGCGCACGGCTTTTCGGGACACGGCGCGCTCGTGACGACGCTCGCGGGCGAACTCATTGCCGAAGCAATGGCAGGGACTGCCGAGCGCTTCGATGTGCTCGCCAATCTGCCCAGCCGGCCCTTTCCCGGCGGCAAATGGCTGCGCCGTCCGCTCGCCACGCTGGGGCTGCTCTATTATGCGATGAAGGACCGGCTCGGATGATCACCGAGGCCGCCATTGCACGCCTTGCCGCGCGCGAGGCCGATCGCTTCCGCGCTGCCAATCGCCAAGCCATTGCGCATCATACGGCCGCGACGGGCTGGTTCCAGTCGGTCCCCTTCCACTGGATGACGGACTGGCCAAGTCCCGTGCCAATCGTCGCCGCGTCGGCGACGGGCGCCACACTCACCAGTACCGATGGCCAGATCTATGACGATTTCTGCCTCGGCGACACGGCGAGCCTGTTCGGCCATTCGCCGCCACCGCTCGCCGCCGCGCTGGCGCAGCAGGCGAGCGAGGGGCTGAGCTACATGCTGCCCACCGAGCGCGGCGCGGCGCTGTCGGAACGGCTCACCGCCATGTTCCGCCTTCCCCAATGGCAGGTAACGACCACCGCAAGCGAAGCCAACCGCGCCGTCATCCGCTGGTGCCGCGCCATCACCGCCCGCCCGAAAATCCTGACCTTCAACGGCGCCTATCATGGCGCGGTCGACGACGCCTTCATCGACCTGAAGGCCGGTTGGCCGGTGATGCGCACAAGCCTGATAGGACAGGTCCACGACCTTCGCGACACAACGACCGTGATCGAATTCAATGACGAGGAAGCACTCGCGACCGCGTTGCGTGGCGGCGACATCGCCTGCGTCCTTGCCGAGCCGGTGATGACCAACGTCGGCATGGTCCGCGATGCGCCCGGATTTCTGAAAACGCTGCGTAAGCTCTGCACCGAGACGGGCACGCTGCTAGTGTTCGACGAAACGCACACCATCTCGTCGGGCTATGGCGGTCATGGCGTTGCGCACGGCCCAGCGCCCGACCTGATCGTCGTCGGCAAATCGATCGGCGGCGGCATACCCTGCGCCGTTTACGGGTTCAGCGCGGCGGTTGGGGACCGCATGGCCGCGCTCAATCGCGCCCGCCCGCCGGGCCACAGCGGCATCGGCACGACGCTCTCGGCCAACGCGCTCGCGATCACCGCGATGGATACGATGCTGGCGGAGGTCATCACCCCCGCCGCCTATGCCCATATGCTGCGCGGCGCCGCGCGCCTTGTTGCCGGGCTGGAGCAGGAGATTGTGCGCGCCGAACTCGACTGGCACGTGACGCAGGTCGGCGCGCGCGTCGAGTTCCTTACCTGCCCCACCCCGCCGCGCAATGGCGGTGAAGCCAGGGCCGCGATGCAGCCCGAACTCGAAGCGGCGATCCACCTCTTCCTCGCCAATCGCGGAATTTTGCTGGCGCCCTTTCACAATATGATGTTGGTGAGCCCGGTGACGGGCGACGATCAGATCGACCGGCTGGTCGGCGCGTTCGCCGACTGTGTGAGCGCGTTGAAGGAGTAAGCGGGCGATGTCGAAATCATCGGGCGTGATTGCGGACCAGTCGGAGGCCGAAGCCTTTTTCAAGGCGAACCCCGACGTCGATGCGATCGAGATGATCTATACCGACATGGGCGGCGTCCCCCGCGGCAAGCGGCTGCGCCAGCATGAAGTGATGGCGGTCTACGAAAGCGGACGCATGTTCCCCGGCTCGATCACCGTCGTCGACATCACCGGACAGGATACGGTCGAAACGGGCCTCGTTTGGGAAGACGGCGACGCCGACCGTTCGATGAAGCCGATTCCCGGCACGCTCGTCCGCACGCCGTGGGGCGGCGACCATGCCGCGCAGTTCCTCGTCGATTTCTACGAGCTCGACGGCACGCCGCACGACCTCGATCCGCGCCATGTGCTCGGCCGCGTTATCGACCGCTTTACCGCCGATGCGCTGACCCCGGTGCTCGCGGTCGAACTCGAATTCTACCTCGTCGATCCGCGCCGCGCGCGCGACGGCAGCGTGCGACCGGCGCGCCCCGGCTACAGCCGCAGCGCGCCGCGCAATGTCGAGGTTTATGGCCTGCGCGAGCTCGACGATTTCCGGCCCTTCTTCGACGCGCTTTACGCCGCGACCGATGTGCAGAACCTGCCGCTCGAAAGCGCGATCAGCGAATTTGCGCCCGGCCAGTTCGAACTGACCTTGCGCCACAAGCCCGACGCGCTGCGCGCCGCCGACGATGCCATCATGTACAAACGGCTCGTCAAGGCGATTGCCCAGCAGCACGGGCTGGAAGCGACCTTCATGGCCAAGCCCTTCGCCGATCAGGCGGGCAGCGGGATGCACATCCATGTCTCGGTCAACGACGCCGACGGCAACAATATCTTCGCGAGTGAAGACCCCGAGGGCACCGATGCGCTGCGCCACGCGATCGGCGGCATGATCGGCAGCGTGGGCGACGCCTTCGCACTCTTCGCCCCGCACGCGAACAGCTATCGCCGGTTCAAGGCGAACAGCTATGCCCCCGTCGCGCCGACCTGGGGCGTCAACAACCGCACCGTGTCGTTCCGCATTCCCGCCGGCCCGCCGCCGAGCCGCCATGTCGAGCACCGCGCCTGCGGCGCCGACGCCAACCCCTATCTCGCGGTCGCGGCGGTGCTCGCCGGGATGCACCATGGCATGACGACCAAAGCCGACCCCGGCGCCGCGGTCGTCGGCAACGGCTATGACCGCGACAGTTCTGGCGACGACAAGCCGCCCTCCAACTGGTTCGCCGCGGTCGACCGCTTCCACGCCTCGAAACTTATGCGCGACTATCTGGGCGAGCGGTTCGTCGACATGTTCAGCATCGTCAAGCGCGTCGAACAGGACAATTATTTCAGCGTCGTACCGACGCTCGATTATGATTGGTATCTGCGCAACGCATGAAAGTTTCAAAGAATCTTGGTGCAGCGCAAAAAAGCCTCTTTCCAAGCCGGGGTTAATGAGTCAGCTTGGCGTTTCATACAGGGAGGCTGACCATGGATTTCAACGAACTGATCAAGCACACCCGCGGGCGCCGCTCGCTCCTTCAGGCGCTCGGCGTTGCCGCCGTCGGGATCAGTTTCGGCGGGCTCGCCGCGTGCAGCAAAGAAGGCGGCAAGACGCTCGCAAATGGCGAAGAGGCCAAGCTCAACTTCTACAACTGGGACACCTATATCGGCGAAACCACGCTCGCCGATTTCGAGGAAGCGACGGGCGTCGCGGTGACGATGGACCTGTTCGACAGCAACGATGTGCTGTTCGCCAAGTTCAAGGCCGGCAATCCGGGCTATGACGTGATCGTGCCGTCGAACGATTTTGTCGAACGGATGACCAAGGCCGACATGCTGCTGCCGCTCGATCACAGCCTGATCCCGAACAAGAAGAATATCGACGCCGCCTATATCAACGTCGAATATGACCTGCAGCGCAAATATTCGATGCCCTACACCTGGCTCGCGCTCGGCATCGGCTATCGCAAGTCGAAAGTGTCGGCGACGCCCGACAGCTGGAAAGTGCTGTTCGACAGCCCCGAATATGCCGGGCGCATCGCGTGGCTGTCCGAAGCCGGCGACATGTTCCGCCTGTTCGGCAAATATCTGGGCAAATCGGTCAACGAACTGACCCCCGCCGACATCGCGACGATCGAGCGGATGATGATCAAGCAAAAACCCAATGTGAAGAAATTTCACGAGGATGACGGGCAGGATCTGTTGCTCAAGGGCGATGTCGACGTCGTGCTCGAATATAATGGCGACATCGCGCAGGCGATGGTCGAGGATGACGACATCGACTTTGTCATTCCGAAGGAGGGCAGCCAGCTCAATTCGGACAATCTGTGCATCCCGAAGGGCGCACCGCATCCGAAGAACGCCCATGCCTTCATCAACTATATCCTCGACGCGAACGTCGACAAGCATATCACCGAGACGATCCTCTATCCGACGCCCAACAGCGCAGCAAAGGCGCTGATGCCCGACAGCTACAAGAACAACCCGGTGATCTTCCCGCCCGCCGATGTGCTCGCCAAATGCGAATATGCGCGCTTCAATGCCGAACTTCAGCCCCTGTTCGAAGAGGCGTTCACGCGCGTGCGCGCGGCCTGACGCGACCAAAGGGCGCCGGGGGTGGCCGAACAGGACTGGAAAACCAACAGGGGCGTTTTCGCGGCGGTGTCGCTGCCGACGCTCCTGTGGGTTCTCCTCTTCTTCCTCATCCCCATGGCGATCGTCTGGCTCTACAGCTTTGGCGAGAACCGCGGGCTGACCGAGATCGCGATTTCGGGCACGCTCGACAATTACAAGCGCGCGACCGAGTGGCTCTACCTCACCATCTTCGGCAAGAGCTTCGCGGTCGCGGCGCTCGTCACGCTGATCTGCCTGATCGTCGGTTTTCCGGTGGCGATGGCGATCACCTTTGCCAGCGAGAAATGGCGACCGTGGCTGCTCCTCGGCATCATGCTGCCCTTCTGGACCAACCTCCTCATCCGCACCTATGCGCTGATGATGCTGCTCGGCACGCAGGGCTTTGCCAACAAGGGCCTCGGCGTCCTGTGGGAAGGCGCAAGCTGGATGAAGGCGCTCGTCGGGCTTCAGCCGCTCCCGACGTGGGAGCCGGTCGAGCTGCTCTTCAACAATTTCGCGGTCGTCTTCGGGCTCGTCTATGTCCACCTGCCCTTCATGGTGCTCCCGCTCTATGCCGCCCTTGACCGGCTCGACCGCAGCCTGATCGAGGCAAGCCTTGACCTCGGCGCCGGGCATTTCCGCACCATCATGCGCATCGTCGTCCCGCTCGCGGCGCCCGGCATCGTCGCCGGGGTGATGATCACGCTGATCCCCGCGCTCGGCGCCTATCTCACCCCCGACCTGATGGGCGGCACCGACAGCCAGATGATCGCCAATGTGATCGAACGCCAGTTCAAGAAAGCGAATGACTGGCCCTTCGGCGCCACGCTCTCCTTCCTGCTCATCTACGCGATGTTCATCCTTATCGCGCTGCAATCGATGCGCCGCAAAGTGCCGGAGGCGCATTGATGGCGCTCTTTGCCCGCACACCGCGCGCACCGCTCGAATATAGCCGGACGCTGTGGATGCGGCTGTGGGTCGGCGCGGTGATGGTCTTTCTCTACGCACCGCTTGTCGTGCTGATGATCTTCAGCTTCAACGACAGCAAGCGCAACGTCGTTTGGCGCGGCTTCACGACGAAATATTATGAAAAGGCGCTGGGCAACGACCAGCTGGTCGAGGCGCTCGTCAACTCGCTGACCATCGCGGCACTGGCAACGCTCGCCAGCCTCGTGCTTGGTACGCTCGCCGCGGTGATGCTCTGGCGCTTTCGCTTCCCGTGGAAGGGCGCGATCGACGGCACGATCTCGCTGCCGATCATCGTTCCCGAAATCTGCCTCGGCGTCGCCTTTCTGATGTTTTTCGCGGCAATCGGCTGGCCGAACGACCTCGTCTGGCCGTTCAACCTCGGCGCGATCACCATCGCGCACATCACCTTCTGCTTCCCCTTCGTGACCATGGTCGTGCGATCGCGCCTCGCGAGCTTCAACCGCGAGCAGGAGGAAGCGGCCAAGGATCTGGGTGCAAGCGAATGGCAGGTCTTCCGCGACGTGCTGATCCCGCACATGAAACCCGCGCTCGTGGCCGGGGCGCTGCTGTCCTTTACCTTGAGCCTCGACGATTTCGTGATTACCTATTTCACCAGCGGCCCCGACACGATCACCTTCCCGGTAAAGGTCTATTCGATGGTCCGCTTCTCGGTGACACCCGAGGTCAACGCGGCATCGACCCTGCTCATCATCCTCACCGTCGTCCTGACCTTCGTTGCGTTGAAAGCGCAGGGCGTGAAAGCGATTGCGGAGACGCATTGATGCAACTTTTCATTCCCGTTCGCATCGAGCGAAGTCGAGATGCCCATCGGCCGTGCGTGCCTTCGGGGTGTCTCGACTTCGCTCGACACGAGCGGATTTAGGACCGCCGCATGACCGAACCCGCCAAACCGATCATTCAGATCAAAAATGTCTCCAAACGCTTTGGCAAGGTGACCGCGGTCGACAATGTCAGCCTCGACATCAATGCGGGCGAATTTTTCGTCCTGCTCGGCCCCTCGGGCTGCGGCAAGACGACGCTGCTCCGCATGATCGCGGGGTTCGAGCTGCCGAGCGAGGGGCAGATATTGATCGACGGGCAGGACATGGCCGGCATCCCGCCGAACAAGCGCCCGGTGAACATGGTGTTCCAAAGCTATGCCGTGTTTCCGCACATGAGCGTCGCCGACAATGTCGCCTATGGCCTCAAGATCGCCGGCGTGAAGGGCGGCGAGGTCAGGGACCGCGTCGCCGAGGCGCTCGAACTGGTCAAACTCGGCGGGTTCGAGGGCCGGATGCCCGACCAGATGTCGGGCGGCCAGCGCCAGCGCGTCGCGCTCGCGCGCAGCCTGGTCATGCGGCCCAAGGTGCTGCTGCTCGACGAACCGCTGTCGGCGCTTGACGCCAAGCTGCGCGCGCAGATGCAGTTCGAGCTCAGCGAATTGCAGGAAAAGGTCGGCATCACCTTCGTCACCGTGACGCACGATCAGGACGAGGCGCTGTCGATGGCGTGCCGGATCGCGGTGATCCACAAAGGTGACGTTTCGCAGCTGGCAACGCCGTCGGACCTTTACGAATATCCCGCCAACCGCTTCGTCGCCGATTTCGTCGGGTCGGTGAACATCTTCGAAGGCAAGCTGACCCTCGACGAACCCGACAAGGCGGCGATCGATTGCCCCGGTCTGGGCAAGGTCTATCTCAACCACGGCGTCACCGGCCCGCACGGCGCCGACGTCTGGGTCGCGCTGCGGCCCGAGAAAATCTACCTCCATGTCCCCGGCGCGGGCAAGGCGGTTCGGGCGGCGGCGGAGGATGCGCCCGACGGGCATAATTTCGCGCGCGGGACGATCAAGGGCATGTCCTACCTTGGCGACATCACCCTGTTCGAGATCGAACTGGAGTCGGGCGCGCGCATCCGCGTTTCGCGCCCGAACCTGTCGCGCCACGACCAGGAGGATTTTACCTGGGACGACAAGGTATCGATGCACTGGCGCGCCGACAGCCCCGTGGTGTTGCTGGGCTGACCTCATTCAGTCGTCACCCCGGCGGAGGCCGGGGTCTCAACATCCCGTCAGGACGCTACGGCGAGATCCCGGCCTTCGCCGGGATGACGATGCAAAGCGTCAGTGCGCTTCCTTCTTCCCCGACACCAAGTGCAGCGCCGCCACGATAACGCCGCCCAGCACCAGCCCGAAAACGCCCGCGCCGCCGGCGTTGATCAGCCATTCCCACACCCCGGCGCCCGGCAATCCGCCCGCGACCGAATGCGCGAAATCGTGCAGGCCATGGCCGATATTGCCGATATGATATTCGTCGAGGCCGTGGAGGAAAATCTGCCCTCCGACCCAGAGCATCGCCGCAGTGCCGATCGTTGCAAGCGCCGCCAGCAGCTTGGGCATGAACGCCACGAGTCCGCGCCCGATCGCGCGACGCGCCGCCGATCCCGCCTTGGCCATGTGCAGGCCGATGTCGTCCATCTTCACGATCAGTCCGACGACGCCGTAAACGGCGATGGTAATCGCGACCGCGACCACGGCGAGCGTCGCCGCGCGCATCGCGAAATGTTCGTCGAGCACTTCGTTGAGCGCGATCACCATGATTTCGGCCGAGAGGATGAAGTCGGTGCGTACCGCGCCCTTCACCATCGCCTCCTCATGGTGCTTGTCGGCGACGATCGCCGCATCCTCCGCAAGGCTCGTCTTGTCCTTCGGGAGCGAATGCAGCACCTTTTCGGCGCCTTCGAAGCAAAGATAGGCGCCGCCAAGCATCAATAGCGGGGTGATCGCCCACTGCGCCACCGCGGACATCAACAAAAGCGCAGGGACGATCAGCACCAGCTTGTTGAACAGCGACCCTTTGGTGATCCGCCATATGATCGGCAGCTCGCGGTCGGGGGTGAAGCCAGTGACGTAACGCGGCGTCACTGCCGTGTCGTCGACCACCACCCCCGCGGCCTTGACCCCCGCCTTCGACGCGGCGGCGCCAATGTCGTCGATGCTCGCCGCCGCAACCTTGGTGATCGTGGCAACATCGTCGAGTAAGGCAAAAAGGCCGGAGGGCATAAGGTCTTGGTCTTTCCTGTTCAGAGCGCCCGGAGCTTGGGCATCACCTCATCCAAGGATTTGCGAATAATCGCAACCATGTCGTCAATCTGTTCGGTGGTGATGATCAGCGGTGGACACATCACCAGGCTGTCGCGAATGCCGCGCACCATCAGGCCGTTCGCTATGCACGCATCGCGCGCCATTGGCCCCGCGGTCCCCTCGGCGCCGCCGAAACGCGCCCGCGTTTCCTTGTCGGCGACGATCTCGACCGCGCCGAGCAGCCCGACCGAGCGCGTCTCGCCAACCAGCGGGTGGTCGTTCAGCGTCGCGAGCGCGTTTGCCAGATGCGGCCCGGTCACGCTGCCCGTGCGCTCGACTAACCCCTCGCGCTCAATAATTTCGATATTCTTGAGCGCCACCGCGGCCGCGACGGGATGCCCCGAATAGGTAAAACCATGGACGAAATCGCCGCCGGTCTTGAGTACATCGACGACATGGCTCGCGACCGCGGTCGCCGAGATGGGCAGATAGCCCGACGACAGCCCCTTCGCCATCGGCATCAGGTCGGGCGAAAAACCCATCGTCTCATGTCCCCACATCTTGCCGGTGCGGCCAAAACCGCAGATCACCTCGTCGGCGACGAGCAGCAGGCCATATTTGCGCACCACCGCCTCAACTTTCGGCCAATAGCCTTTGGGCGGGATGATGACGCCGCCAGCACCCTGCACCGGCTCGCCGATGAAGGCCGCGCAGTTTTCGGGGCCGACCTCCAGTATCTTATCCTCGATCGCCTGGACACAGGCGTCGCAAAACTCCTCCTCGCTCATTCCCTGGCCTTCGCCATAGGCATAGGGTTGGCGAACATGTTCGACGCCGGGGATCGGCAGATCGCCCTGCGCGTGCATCACCTTCATCCCGCCGAGCGAGACGCCCGCGACGGTCGACCCATGATAGGCGTTCCAACGGCTGATAAAGACGGTGCGCTTCGGCTCGCCCTTCAGCTTCCAATAATGGCGCACCATGCGGAACACCGTGTCGTTCGCCTCGCTGCCCGAGGCGTTGAAAAAGACATGCGGCAGGCGGTTCTGGGTGAGGCTGGCGATCTTGGCCGCGAGCGTCACCGTCGGCGGCGTCGCGGTCTTGAAAAAGGTGTTGTAGAAGGGCAATTCGCGCATCTGGGCCGCCGCCGCCTCGACCAGCTCCTCGCGGCCATAACCGACATTGACGCACCACAGGCCCGCCATGCCGTCGAGGATGCGGTGGCCATCGCCGTCGTGGATGTAGCAACCCTCGGCATAGGTGATAATCCGGCTGCCGCCGAGCTTTTCGATTTCGGCCCAGTCGGCCTGTGCAGGAAGGTGGTGCGCGACGTCGAGGCGCTTGAGTTCAGCGATGTCGTGATTGCGGGGCATTGAAAAACTCCTGATTCCGATAGACCGTTCGCATCGAGCGAAGTCGAGATGCCCCTCGGCCTTGCGCTGCGACGATGGGTGTCTCGACTTCGCTCGACACGAGCGGAACGAGACCCGGCTTTTGAATTCAGGGCGAAAAGCTGATCCGCGCGAGATAGCGATCGTAGCGGGTAACGCGGCGGTTCATAATTCGCCTCTTAACGCGCGGCCAAGCAGGTGAAAATAGGTCTGGCTCTGCGCATCGGCGTCGGTCGCCCATTCGGGATGCCATTGCACCGCGAGTAGCGGCGCCCCATTTGGCCGCGCGCTATAGGCCTCGACCAGCCCGTCCGGCGCCCGCGCTTCAACCGCAAGCCCGCCCGCAAGCTCGCCGATGCCCTGGAAATGGACCGAATTGACCTCCAGCGACGGCGTTTCATAGGCCGCCGCGAGCAGGCCGCCTTCGACCAGTTCGACCTTGTGCCGATGGTCGAACATCGCGTCGAACGACACGCCGTCCGGGGCATGGTGACGCAGCAGCGCCTCGGTCGCAGACGTATCGCGGCGCAGCGTCCCGCCGAGCGCGACATTGATTTCCTGAAAGCCGCGGCAGATACCGAACAGCGGGCGCTGCGCGGCGATCACCGCTGCGACAAGCTCGATCATCATCCGGTCGCGGTCGGGATCGAACGGCCCCTCGCCCGCATCCGCATCGCCATAGCGTGCGGGCTCGACATTCGATGGCGTGCCCGTCAGCAGCACGCCATCGAGCCGCCCGACCACTTCGTCGGCGCGCATGAAATCGGGGAGCGACGGAATGATCAGCGCCGCGCAGTCGGCATATCGCATCGCCGCCGTCGCATAACGGTTCATCACCGCCTGCGCAGTTTCGACGCCGACGGTGCGATTGCAGGCGATGATGCCAAGAACGGGGCGCGCAGACATGCGCGTAAGCTGCCGATTTTTTCGGGGCTACGCCAGCGAAATGTGAGGGTGCGTTGTGGCCGATTTGAGGTGGGGAGCTGCCGTTGCCGATTGGCGCTAATGTCCCCTCCCGCAAGCGGGAGGGGCAGCGAGGCTTGCCAGCTTGCTGGCTAGCCGCAGCGGGGTGGGCCCTCCGCGACGTCGCTGCCCACCCCCGACCCCTCCCGCAAGCGGGAGGGGAGAAGAAACGTCCGCAATCGGTCGTTAGCCGCCGCCAAACCTATCCCGCAAATTGCCGCGCAAAAGCCGCGGCCGCACCGAACAGCCCCGGCTGCGGATGCGTGATGAGCTTCACCGGCAGCGCGGCCATGAACCCCTCGAACCGCCCCTTTTCGATGAAGCGTTCGGGGAAGCCCGATCGCACTAGGCTGTCGCGGATGCGCAGCCCCAGCCCGCCCGCGATGACGACCGCACTCGCCCCCTGTGCCAGCGCCAGGTCGCCCGCGACGCTGCCGAGCGACAGGCAGAAGCGATCGACCGCCGCCGCGGCAAGGCTGTCGCCGCCGCCGAGCGCCGCGGTCCAGATCGCCTTGTCGTCAAGCGGCGTCACCGCGCGCCCTTCGAGCATCGCCAGCGTTTCATAGATGTCGACGATGCCGGGCCCCGACACGATCCGTTCAACCGACACGCGCCGATGCCGCTTGCGGAGCCGCGCGAGGATCGCATCCTCGATGCTGTCGAGCGGTGCGAAATCGATATGCCCGCCCTCGGTCGCCTGCACGCGGTAACCGCTCTCGTCGCGCCAGATGTGCGCGACGCCCAGGCCGGTGCCGGGGCCGATGACGCTGATCGTGCCGACGCTCGGAAGCGGCTCGTCGGGGCCGGTCAGCCGCTCGAAATAGCTCGCGTCCGCCTGTGCGACCGCATGACCGACCGCCTCGAAATCATTGACGAGGACATGCGCGTCGACGTTCAGCTTCTCGCCAATCAGCGCCGGCCGGATGATCCACGGATTGTTGGTGAAGCGGATGATCTCGCCGCGCGTCGGCCCGGCGATGGCGATGGCGACCGCGCGCGGCAGCGTGCCGCCCTGCTGGCGCTCGAAATCCTGCCACGCGGTCTGAAAGCTCGCATGGTCCTTGGTGTGGAGCGTCGTCGCCTCACCAAGCGCGCGGACGCAGCCGCCCTCGACCTCGGCAATCGCAAAGCGGGCGTGCGTGCCGCCGATATCGACCGTGACGATCTGCTTGCTCATGGCTCTCCCTTGCCGGCCTGCTTGACCTGTGGGCGACGGCATGTCCGATGGCCCGAAGCGATGCAACAGGGCATAGCTATGCGCGGTGGGGGCGCCATTCCGTCCGCGCATTTTTTTCCAAGGCTCATCGGGCGCCGCTCCGTCTTGTGATTATCGCCAGGGACACAAACTGGCCTGATCATAAGAGGAACCCGATGCGCAAGACCTTGCTGGCCTCCACCTGCCTGGCCACCCTTATTTCGGCCGCCGCTTACGCCGAAACGACGATCACGACCGCGACGACAACGCCGGTACGGACATCGACGATCAAGTCGGGCGCTCCCGACGACATCAAGATCACGTCGGCAGGCTCGATCAAGCCGACCGTGGCCGGCCCCGCCGTCACGATCGACAGCAATCACAAAGTCGTCAACGAAGGCACGATCGAGTTTAGCAACATCGACGGCGCGACGGGCATTCTGGCGGGCGCGGGAACGACCGGCGGGATCACCAACAGCGCGTCGGGCAAGATCACCATCGGCGAAACCTATGCGCCAACCGACATCGACAATGACGGCGACATCGACGGTCCGTTCGCGATCGGCAGCAACCGCGTCGGCATTGCGACCGCGGGCGCCTTTAGCGGCAATATCGTCAATTCGGGCGCGATCGCGATCAAGGGCAATGATTCGGCGGGTATCCGCCTGGGCGGCCCGCTGACCGGCAACTTCACCAACGACGGCACAATCTCCGTTCTCGGCGACCGCGCGCTCGGCGTCGGGCTTCAGGATGTAACCGGGAATGTCCGTCTTGCCGGAACAATCACCGCCACGGGCGTCGATGCGATCGGCGCGCGCCTTGGCGGCGACATTTCCGGCGCGCTCGTGGTCCAGGGCAACCTGACCGCGACCGGCTATCGCTTCACCACGCCGCCGTCCGATCCGGCAAAGCTTGACGCCGACGACCTGCTGATCGGCGGCCCCGCGCTGTCGATTGAGGGTGATGCCAGCGGTGGCATCGTCCTGGCCGTCCCGCCCAAGGATTCGAGCGAGACCGACAAGGATGAGGACGACGACGGCATCGAGGACGACAAGGAAGGATCGGCCGTCGTTCGCTCCTATGGCTCTGCAGCAGCGATCCGGATCGGTTCGGCCGACCAGACGATAGCAATCGGCCCCGTCGCGGGCACCGGCACGGGCCTCGGCATGATCATCGACGGCGCTGTGCTTGGTAGCGGGCTGTACGCGGGCATAAACGGCAATGCGATGCAGATTGGCGGCCTCGGCGGCGCCGTGACGATTGCCGGCGGTATCGGCATCGGCGCGAGCGGCAGCGTCGGCGCGCAGTCGAAGGACGCGGCGGCGACCGCGATCCGGTTCGGCAGCGGCGCCTCGACCCCCGAGTTGCGCAATGCGGGCAAGATCGAAGCGACGACCGGCGGCAACGCCGCGGGTGCGGTTGCAACGGCGGTTCTCGTCGAGGCGGGCGCTGATGTCCCACTGATCCGCAACAGCGGCACGATTGCCGCCAAGACCGGCGGCGATAACGGCACTGCGCGCGCGATCGTCGACCTGTCGGGCAATGTCGACACAGTCGAGAACAGTGGCGCGATCAGCGCGACCGGCGCGCTCGCCGACTCCGACCGCAATATCGCCATCGACCTGTCGGCGAACGGCAATGGCGCGACCGTCAAACAGACCGCGGTTGCTTCGGGGATTACCGCCCCCAGCATCGTCGGCGACGTCCGGTTCGGCGGCGGCAATGACGTGTTCGACATCGCCGACGGCTCGGTGAAAGGCGACAGCTTCTTCGGTGCGGGCAACAACCGCCTCGCTCTGTCGGGCGACGCCACTTATGAAGGCGACGCCCGCTTTGGTGCGGGCAACGACACGATGACGCTGGCCGGAACGGCCAAATTCTCGGGCCTGGCGGACTTTGGCGGCGGCACCGATACGCTGACGATCGGCGGGACGTCGGTCTTCTCGGGCACCCTCGCCAACTCGGCGGGGCTCGCCGTCTCGGTGAGCGGCGGCGCGTTCGACGTGCGCGGCGCGGCGACCATCGCGTCGCTTTCGGTCACCGACGAAGGCGTGCTCGGTGTCATGCTCGATACGGACAGCACCGGGACTGCACTTCAGGTAACGGGCAACGCCAGCTTCGGCGAAGACTCTCAGCTCGCGCTTCAGCTTTCGAGCATCGAAAACGCCGAGGGCGAGCACATCGTCCTGACCGCCGGCACGCTCACCGGCGCCGATAATCTGACCGCGTCGCAGACACTGCTCCCCTTCCTCTACAAGGGCACGCTCACTTCGACCGCCAACCAGCTGATCGTCGATGTCGAGCGCAAGAGCGTCGACGAGCTTGGCCTCAACCGGTCGGAAGCGGGCGCATTCGACGCAGTGCTCGACGCCGTGGTCGCCGAAGAAGCCATCGAGGATGCGTTCCTGGCGATCACCGACGGCGATCAATTCCGCGGACAATTGCAGCAGATGTTGCCCGAACATGAAGGCGGCGTCTTTGAAACTGTCACCACGGGTTCGCGCGCACTCGCGCGCCACCTGCTCGATCCCAATGCGCCCTATCAGGACGAGGGCAAATGGGGTTATTGGATCAATCAGGCCGTCTGGGGCACGTCGAAAGGCCTCGGCAATACGGCGAGCTATGACGTCAGCGGCTGGGGCATTTCGCTTGGTGCCGAAATCGAAAGCAACGTCGGCAATTTCGGCGGCTCGATCGCTTTCCTCAGCGGCAAGGACAGCAACGGCAGCAACGCCAACGAGGTAACGACAAACCAGTTCGAAGGCGCACTGCACTGGCGCCTGCGCTCGGACGGCTTCATGGCGAACGCCCGTGTGTCGGGGGCCCCCGTGAAGCTCAAGGGCACGCGAATCTTCCGCGCCGAGGCGGGCGCCGAAGACATCGAAGAGACGATGAAGGGCAAATGGGACGCGACCTTGTGGTCGGCCTCGGGGTCGGTCGCCTATGACACGCGCGTCGGCGGGTTCACGCTGCGCCCGATGGTCGCGGTCGATTATTACAAGCTGAAGGAAGATGGCTATCAGGAAACGGGCGGCGGCGACGCCCTCGACCTCACCGTCCTCAGCCGCGACAGCGACGAGCTGGCGGTCACCGGCACGATGACGCTCGGCCTCGAATTCGGCGGTGCCGATGAATATGACGGCTGGACACGCTTCGAACTCGAAGGCGGCCGCCGCCAGATCGTCAGTGGCACGCTGGGCGCGACGACCGCCTCGTTCAAGGATGGTACCCCCTTTACCCTGATCCCCGATGATCGCACGAGCGGCTGGGTCGGCCGCCTCCGCGGAATCGCTGGCAATTCGGCCTTTCAGGTCGCCGGCGAAGTGTCCGCGGAAGAACAGCAAAGCCATATTGGCTGGGCGTTCCGTGCGAGTCTGCGGGTCGGCCTCTAGCCCCCCTGGCCGGCCCGCGCGCAAGGGGGAAGCAGATCCCCTACCCTGCTTCCCCCTTGCCTAGGCTCAATGAAATTATGACGCAGATGTTTGCAGCCCTGTCCCCCGCCCTTCCCGCACCGGTGTTGCACGGCGGCGTGCGGCCGCTATATGACGGCGTCATCCGGGGGATATTTCCCGCAGGACGACGCGGCCTATCCCAGCAGAAGATGGCGTTCCAAAGCAAAATATTCATGACCGAGCCGCGCGATCCGACCGACGCCGCCCAAGGCATCGAAGGCGTATTGCTCGCCAATCGCGACCGCATCGTGCGCTTTCTGGAGGTGCGCGGTGCGGGCGATGCCGCTGAGGATCTGTTCCAGGATCTGTGGATGCGCCTGACCGATCGCCGTATCGGCCCCGTTGCCGATCCGCTGTCCTATATCATGCGCGCGGCGAACAATCTGATGCTTGATCGTTATCGTTCGATCCGGCAGCGCGATCTGCGCGACAGGGCCTGGGGCGAGACGGCGGCAACGCAAAGCCCGTCGAGCGAGGCATCGCTGATCTCGCGCGAACAGCTCGCGCTCGTCGAAACCGCGATCGCGGCCAATGGCGAGCGGGCCGCACACATTTTTCGTCGTTTTCGTGTCGACGGCGTCACCCAGCGCGACATTGCCGGTGAGATGGGGGTGAGCCTGAGCACGGTCGAGGCCGATTTGCGTAAAGTCTATGCGTCGCTTGCGGCTGTGAGGAGGCAGTTCGATGCCGGTTGAGCCCATGAACGCCGCCGAAGCCCGCGCGATCGACTGGCTCGTCCGTCAGCGCGACCCCGCATTCGACGATTGGGACGGCTTTGCCGACTGGCTGGCCGAAGATGCCGCCCATGCCGCGATTTACGATGCGGTCGCGAGCCTCGATCGCGATCTCGATGCGCTACCCGCGGCGCCGAGGGGCGTGACGATCGCCGATACGCCCACACCGCGCCGCCTTTCGCGGCGGCGCTGGTTCGGCGGCGCGGTCGCCGCCGCACTGGTGGGGGCGATCGGCCTTTCGGTTCCCGGCTTCTTGGGCAGCGACGGCCGTATCGAAACCGCGGCGGGCGAGCACCGCACGATCACCCTGGCCGACGGCTCGACGATCGACATCAACGGCGGTTCGGTGGTCGAGATCGACGAAGATCGCCCGCGCTTCGCGCGTCTGGAGTCGGGCGAAGCGATGTTCCACGTCGCGCACCGCGACGGCGACCCCTTTGTCGTCGAAACGGGCGGTGCGCAGATTGTCGACCTTGGCACGGCTTTCAACGTCGTGCGGCGCGATCGAACCACGTCGGTTGCGGTGTCCGAAGGGATTGTCGTCTATAATCCCGAGCGTGACAATGTCCGACTGGCGGCAGGCAAGGGTCTGGACGCACGCGACGGCGACAATATGCCTCCGACCGTCAAGGATGTCGAGATCGCCAATATCGGCGGCTGGCGTAGCGGCCTCCTCGTCTACAATGGCGCCCCGCTCTCGATCGTCGCAGAGGATCTGCGGCGAACCGCGGGTATTCGACTGAGCATCGCGCCCGATGCAGCGACGCTGTCGTTCCGCGGCGCACTGGTCATCGACAAGGACCGTAGCCGCACGATCGCGGACCTCGCCGCGCTGTCGGGAACTCGCGCCGAGCGGCAGGGCGAGGGCTGGTTATTGACTCGCTGACGATGGATGCGCGCCTTGCCCTTGTTGCAACCGCCGTTGCACTAAGCCTGCCCGCGGCCGCCGAGGCAGCGGAGGATCGCGCGTTTGACGTCCCCAAGGGCAGTCTTTCGACCGTTGTGCCGATCATCAGCCGACAAGGCGGCGTCAGCATCAGTGTCACCGATGCGCGCCTCTGGAAAGCGCGTGTCCGCCCGGTCCGCGGAACGATGCCGGTCGACGAAGCGATCCGCCGTCTGCTCGCGGGGTCCGACGCCCGCGCCGTCCGGGTCAGCGCGACAAGCTGGCGCATTGAACGGCGCCCGCCGGTGCAGCACGCGCGTCGTTCCCCGACACCGCAGCATCCGCCGCAGCCGCGCGCACGTGCGCCCGCGAACGACCTTGTCGCCGCGGCGGATGATGAGATCATCGTCACCGCGTCGAAGACCGACCTTCCGCACTCGCATTTCGCCGGCGTCGTCACCCAGTTGGATGGCGGCGAATTGGCATTTGGCGGCGAGCGCGGAATGGATTCGATCCTCTCGCGGACCGCCACGGTTTCCTCGACCCACTTGGGCTCGGGGCGCAACAAGCTGTTCATCCGCGGCATCGCCGATTCCAGCTTCACCGGGCCGACGCAGGCGACCGTCGGGCAATATCTGGGCGACATCCGCCTCAGTTATAATGCGCCCGACCCCGACTTGCGCCTGTATGACATCGACAATGTCGAAATCCTCGAAGGGCCGCAGGGCACCCTCTATGGCGCGGGATCGCTCGGCGGCATCATCCGCGTCATCCCCAAAGCGCCCGACCCGCGTGGCATGACGGTCCAGACGATCGCGGGCGTCTCGCTGACCCAGCATGGAGACCCCGGCGGCGACATCGCCGGGATCGTCAACCTTCCGGTCGGCGAGGATGGTCACGCCCTGCGTCTGGTCGGCTATATGATTACCGACGGAGGCTATATTGACAATCCTCTGCGCGGGCAGAACGACGTCAACCGCGTCCACATCCGCGGCGGACGCGGCACCTTTCGGGTCGAGGCGGGCGACGGTTGGACGATCGACGTCGGCGGCGTCTATCAGGCGATCACCTCCGACGACGCGCAATATGCCGACAAGGATGCACCGCCGCTGACGCGCTATTCGATGATCGAACAGCCGGCCAAGGCGCATTACGCGCTTGGCACGCTGGTGTTGATGAAGGATTGGGGCGACCTGCGCTTTCAATCGTCGAATGCGTTCATCGACCACGGCCTGTCCGAACGCTTCGACGCCAGCCTGCCGGCGGGCGACGTGCTCGGCGGCGGAGGGTCGGGCATCGCCGTCGGCAATGTCGATGTCGAACGTCTCTTCGCCCCGATCGAGATCAAGTTGTCACGAAGCGTGCCACGCGCGCTTAACCAGCATAACGCCACGCGGATGCTCGCCAGCGAAAACCGTCTGTGGCGACCCTATTACGATGGGCTCGGCTGGGTCGTGGGTGCCAGCGTCGTCGCAAATCGCGCACGCCAGGACCGCGAATATGCCTATGGGCCGCTCAGCACCGTCTTGCCCGGCGTGACCAATCGCATCACCGAATGGACCGGCTATGCCGAAGTGACGAAGGAACTGATGCCGGGCCTCATCGCCGCAGGCGGCCTGCGCCTCTCGCACGCGCGGCTCGGCGGCACGGCGGAGGGCGTGTCCTTCGCGCTGGCGGAGGCCGGGCGCGAGACGACGGCGTCGCGCAATGAAACCGACCTGCTGCCGTCTTTCTCGCTGCTCGCGGCGCCGCTCGCCAATCTCCGCGTCTATGCGCGCTATCAGGAGGGCTTTCGGCCCGGCGGTCTCGCGATCGACGGCAATTTCGTGCGCCGTTTCATGAACGATCAGGTCCAGACATGGGAAGCGGGCGTACGCTTCGGCGACCGCCGCCGGACGCTTCTCGACGCGACGCTGGCGCTCTCGTACAGCCGCTGGCGCAACATTCAGGCCGATTTTATCGACAGTAATGGCTTTCCGACCACCGCCAATATCGGCGACGGCCGCATTACCAGCCTGTCGGGCGCAATCGCGATGCGGCCGAGCGATGCGCTGACTTTCGAGGTTGGCGCAATCTATAACCACAGCCGCGTCGACGATTTGTCGCCGCAAATCCTGCCCGTTTTCGCCGCCACGCCCGAACGGCTGGGACGCATTCCCAATGTCGCGAGTCATGCCGTCCGCGGATCGGTCAACTATGCGACATTCATCGGCGACGAAGATTTTCGTATCAATGGATGGGCGAACTATGTCGGCCCATCGCGACTCGGCATCGGTCCCGTGCTCGGCGAACGCCAGGGCGATTATGTCGACACGGGCCTCGCGATGCGGATCGGCAACGAACGCCGCGGCTTGTCGCTGACGCTAACCAACCTGTTCGATACGCGCGGCAACCGCTTCGCGCTGGGGACGCCCCTCGTCGAAGGAAATGAAGGGTTTGTGACGCCTCTCCGCCCCCGCACGCTGCGGATCGCCGTCGACGTCGCTTATTAGCTAAGGTAAGTTTCGGAGCGGGAAGCCGCCCTCACCTTATTCGTCATCCCGGCGAAGGCCGGGATCTCACCCTATCGGTTTACCGCACCGGCGAGATCCCGGCCTTCGCCGGGATGACGATTGAATATGGGTCAACTTCCGGCCTCCAGCCGACTCTGTCAATCCGCCAGGGCAAGCCGCTCGTAACGATCCATATGATAGTCGGCGGTGCCGAACTGACCTTCGATCATCGTCGCACGCTTGAAATAATGGCCGATCGCCAGCTCCTGCGTGATGCCGATCCCGCCATGCGTCTGGATCGCATTCTGCCCGACGAACTTCGCGCCGCGCGCCACCTTGTTCTTCGCCGCCGACACCGCCGCCATGCGTTCGTTCGCGGGCAGGCCGAGCTTGAGCGTGGCCATGATCGTCATCGAGCGCGCCTGTTCGACCTCCATGAACATGTCGACCATCCGGTGCTGGAGCACCTGGAACTTGGCGATCGGCACGCCGAACTGCTTGCGCTGCTGCGTATATTCGAGCGTACCTTCGTGCAGCTTCTGCATCACGCCGGTTGCCTCTGCACAGGTCGCCACGGTCGCTTCATCGACGATCTGTTCGATCAGCGGCAGGACGGCGCCCTCGCCGCCAAGCAGCGCGTCGCCGGGAATCGCGACATTTTCGAAATAGATTTCCGACGCGCGGCTGCCGTCGACCGTCGGATAGTCGCGGCGGACGATGCCCGGCAGCTTCGCGTCGATCAGGAACAGCGACACGCCGTCCGCGTCACGCTGGCCGCCGCCGGTCCGCGCGGTGACGAGCAGGTGCGTCGCCCAGGGTGCGGCATAGACGACGCTCTTGTGGCCATTGAGGACATAGCCCGCGCCGTCCTTTTTCGCGCTCGTCTTGAGGTTGGCCAGATCATAGCGTCCCTGCGGTTCGGCATAGGCAAAGGCGATAATCGCGTTGCCGGCGATGATTTCGGGGATCATCGCGTCGGCCTGCGCCCCGCCCACGGCTTTCAGCGCGCCGCCCGCGATGACGACCGTTGGCAGATACGGTTCGATCCCGATGACCTTGCCCATCTCCTCCATCACGATCGCATTTTCCAGAGCGCCGCCGCCAAGGCCGCCATGCTCCTCAGCAAAGGCCGCGCCCAGCATTCCCAGCTCCTGTGCCAGCGCGGTCCAGATCGCCGGGTCGCGGCCGGTATCGCCATTGATGAACTTCTGGCGCGTCTCGAAATCATAGGTGTCGGCCAGGAAGCGCGACAGCGTGTCGCGGATCATGTCCTGCGTTTCGGTGTAGGTGAAATCCATTATCGTAATTCCTGAACTTGATCGTCATCCCGGCGGAGGCCGGGATCTCGATCTCTCGCCATGACGCGGCGGTGAGATCCCGGCCTCCGCCGGGATGACGTCTGTTTTTCCGATTAGAGGCCGAGCACCATCTTCGCGATGATGTTGCGCTGAATCTCGTTCGACCCGCCATAGATCGTCGTCTTGCGCATGTTGAAATAAGTCGGCGCGGCGCGATGGGCATAGTCGGGCCCGATCGGGTGCTCATTGTCGCCTTCGCCGAAACCGCGGAAATAGGGCGCACCATAATGGCCGACGGCTTCCAGCGTCAGTTCGGTCAGGCGCTGCTGGATTTCGCTGCCCTTGATCTTGAGCAGGCTCGACTCCGGTCCCGGCCCCTTGCCCGCATTGGCGCCGGCCAGGCTGCGCAGCTCGGTAAATTCGAGCGCGGTCAGATCGACCTCCAGTTCGGCAACCTTGCGCTTGAAGAAGGGATTGGCGAGCAGCGGCTTGTCGCCGTCGAGTTCGGTACGCGCGATCGCCTTTACCTTCTCGATCCCGCGTTTCGACGCGGCGACGCCAGCGATGCCGGTGCGTTCGTGCGCGAGCAGGAATTTAGCGCAGGTCCAGCCCTTATTCTCTTCGTAAACGCGGTTTGCGACGGGGACGCGGACATCTTCCAGCCACACTTCGTTGACTTCATGCTCGCCGCCCAGGGTGATGATCGGGCGCACAGTAATGCCGGGCGACTTCATGTCGATAAGGAGGAAGGATATACCCTCCTGCTGCTTGGCGTCCTTGTCGGTGCGGACAAGGAAGAAACCCCAGTCGGCGTGCTGTGCCAGCGTCGTCCAGGTTTTCTGCCCGTTGACGATATAATCGTCGCCGTCGCGCACGGCTGTGGTGCGCAGCGATGCGAGGTCGGACCCCGAACCGGGTTCGGAATAGCCCTGACACCACCAATCCTCTCCCGACAGGATGCGGGGAAGGAAATGGGCTTTCTGCTCAGGCGTGCCGAAAGTGTAGATGACGGGACCGACCATCGCGAGGCCGAAGGGCATCAGGCGGATGCAATCGGCGCGCGCGGTTTCTTCGGACCAGATGAAGCGCTGCGTCGGTGTCCAGCCGGTGCCGCCATATTCGACCGGCCACGCGGGGGCGATCCAGCCCTTTTTGTACAGAATCTTGTGCCAGGCGAGGAAATCCTCCTTGGACAGTTCCTCGCCCTCGTCCTGCTTGCCGCGAAGCTCCGCGGGGTAATTTTCGGCGATGAAGTCGCGCACTTCCTGTTGGAAGGCCAGATCTTCGGGGCTGAATTCCATGTCCATCACGAATCTCCCATCGGATAATGACGCGCTTATACTGTGCGCTCACCTTTACGTAAACGGCAAGTTGCAATTGGCAACTTTCCTCGCTGCCATGATTGCGCGTAAGAAAGCGCCTTGTCCAGCACGTGCGGGGCGAGCGGACAAGGATGAGGGGATGAACAATGACCAGGACAAAACGTGCCGCGCTATGGGCCGCGGCGATCATCGGTGCTGCGGCGCTCGCCGCATGGCTTTTCCAGCGCCCGATCGGGATGTGGCTGTTTGAACGCGCCGCCGAACGCAATATCGGCCGCGACACGCTCGCCGACCTGCCCGATGGCCTCCACGCCGGGCTGTGCGGCACCGGCTCCCCCCTCCCCAACCGCGAACGCGCCGCGGCCTGCACCGTCGTGATCGCCGGCAAGGCAATGTTCGTCGTCGATGCGGGCGAGGGCGCGGCGCGCAATATCGCATTGATGGGCCTGCCCAACGGCCGCATCAAGGCGATGTTCCTGACCCATTTTCATTCCGACCATATCGACGGAATGGGACCGATGATGTTGCTGCGCTGGACCGCAAGCGGCAACACCGCCCCCTTGCCCGTCTATGGCCCGGCGGGCGTCGAACAAGTCGTTGCGGGGTTCAATGCCGCCTATGCGCTCGATAACATCTATCGCACCGCGCACCATGGCCAGGCAATCACCCCGCCTGCCGCCGCCGGAGCGACCGCCAGGCCCTTTGCAACACCGGCCGCACCGACCATCGTCTATGACGCAGACGGCCTGCGCGTGACCGCCTTTGCCGTCGACCATCGTCCGGTGCAGCCTTCGGTCGGCTATCGTTTCGATTACAAGGGACGCAGCCTTGTCATCAGCGGCGACACCGGGCCGTCCAAGTCGCTCGAGGCGGCGTCGAAAGGCGCCGACCTGCTGATCCACGAGGCGCTGAACCCGGCGATGGTCCGCACGCTCGCGGCAAATCTCGACAAGGCCGGGCGGAAGCAGACTGCCCAGATCATGCGTGACATCCTCGATTATCATGCCAGCCCCGCGCAAGCGGCCGACAGCGCGCGCGTCGCGGGGGTCCGGATGCTGGTGCTGAGCCATGTGGTGCCGTCGATGCCCTCGCCTTACTTGAACGCGGCGTTTCTCGACGGAGCCAAGGACCGGTTCGACGGGCCGGTTATCGTCGGCGAAGACGGGCAATATTATTCGCTGCCCGCGAACAGCGAAGAGATCGAACGCGGCTGTTGGTTCTAAACTGGATGCCCGGCGGGGATCGTGCGGACGAGCGACGCCAGATCGAGGTCCGGCTGAGGCGGGAGGGCGATCATCGACGGGTCGCCCTCCCCGGCCCTCAATGCTTCTTGTCGGCCCAGATGTTGCGGTACGACAAATAGGTCAGCACGGTGAAGATCAGCAGGAAGCCGAAGACGGCCCAGCCCACCTGCACGCGCTTCACCAGCTTCGGCTCGGCGGTCCAGACGAGGAAGGCGGTCACGTCCTTCGCCATCTGATCGACGCTTGCCTTGGTGCCGTCGGCATAGGTCACCTGCCCGTCCGAGAGCGGCTTCGCCATCGCAAGGTTCAGGTTGGGGAAATAGGGGTTGTAATGCAGCCCCGTCCCCGGCTTCAGCTCGGCCGGCAGGTTGGCCGGCGGGTTCTGGTAACCGGTCAGCAGCGAATAGATGTAATCCTTGCCGCCTTCGCGCGCCTTGGTGATCAGCGACAGGTCGGGCGGAATCGCATTGTTGTTCGCCGCGCGCGCCGCAACATCATTGGCATAGGGCGCCGGGAAATGATCCGACGGCAGGCCGTCGCGCGTTGCGACTTCGCCGGTGTCGGGGTTGACCGACGGCACCTGGAAGCCCTTGGCAAAACTCTTCACCTGGCCTTCGGTATAACCCAGGTCCTGAATGTTGCGGAAGGCGACGAGGTTCAGGCTGTGGCACGCCGAGCAGACCTCCTTGTACACCTGCATCCCGCGCTGCAACTGCGCCTGATCCCAATGCGGCATCAGGCCGTCGCTCGCCAGCTTCAGATGCCGGGGATGCTTGACGAAACTATAGGCGACATTGGGTTCATTCTTCAGCGGCGTCGTTACAAGCGACAACAGCAGCGCGGCAACGAAACCGAGACCGACGAGAAATCCGAGCGGGCGAACCATGGCTGTATCAGCTCCTGTTAAAGTCTGGCGCTCAGGCCGTGGCCGCCGACTTGTCGTCGGCATGCTTTGCAAGGACCGCTTCGGTGATCGAATTCGGCATCGGCAGCGGGCGTTCGATCCGCGACACGATCGGCAGAATGATCAGGAAGTGGGCGAAATAATAGATCGCGCCAATCTGGCTGAGGATCACCCACGGCTGTTCGGCGGGCTGCATGCCGCACCAGCCGAGGAGCAGCACGTCGGCGACGAGTACCCAGAAGAACCAGCGATAAAGCGGGCGATAGGTCGACGACTTCACCGGCGAGCTGTCCAGCCAGGGCAGGAAGAACAAGAGCGCGATCGATGCGAACATCGCGATGACGCCCCATAGCTTCGCGTCGATCCACAGGAAGTTGAAGGTGAAGGCCTTCAAAATCGCGTAGAAGGGCAGGAAATACCATTCGGGAACGATATGCGCCGGCGTCGACAGCGAGTTGGCGGGGATATAATTGTCGGCGTGACCCAGCATGTTCGGGCTGAAGAAGGTCAGTCCGACGAACACGAGCAGGAAGATGCCCAATCCGAAGCCGTCCTTCGCGGTGTAATAAGGGTGGAACGGGACGGTGTCCTGTTCGTCCTTGACCTCGATGCCGGTGGGGTTGTTCGATCCCGGAATGTGCAGCGCCCAGATGTGCAGGATGATCACACCCAGGATCACGAACGGCAGCAGATAGTGCAGCGAGAAGAAGCGGTTGAGCGTCGCATTGTCAGGGACGAAGCCGCCGAGCAGCCACTGGCGCACCGGCTCGCCGACGATGGGAATCGCCGAGAAGAAGCCGGTGATCACCTGCGCGCCCCAGAAGCTCATCTGGCCCCACGGCAGCACATAACCCATGAACGCGGTCGCCATCATCAGCAGGAAGATCACGACGCCGAGCAACCACACCATTTCGCGCGGCGCCTTGTACGAACCGTAATAAAGACCGCGGAAAATATGCAGATACACGACGATGAAGAACATGCTCGCGCCGTTCATATGCGCATAGCGGATGAACCAGCCGGCGTTGACGTCGCGAATGATATGCTCGACCGAATTGAAAGCGACCCCGACATTGGCGGCATAATGCATCGCCAGGATGATGCCGGTGATGATCTGAATCATCAGCGCGGCGCCGGCAAGGACGCCAAAGTTCCAGAAATAATTGAGGTTGCGCGGCACGGGGTAACCGGCACCGATCGCATTATAGACGAGACGCGGCAGCGGCAGCTTCTCGTCCAGCCACTTCATCAGCGGCTGCTGGGGTTCATAATTCTTGGCCCAGGGAAAGCTCATCTTATCTCGCTCCTCAGCCGATCGTCACGACAGTGTCGCTGGTGAATTCATAGGGCGGCACAACCAGATTGGTGGGCGCCGGCCCTTTGCGGATGCGCGCCGCGGTGTCATAGTGCGACCCGTGGCACGGGCAGAAATAACCGCCGAAGTCGCCGCGATTCTCGCCCTCGGCCGCGCCCAGCGGGACGCAGCCCAGGTGGGTGCAGACACCCAGCGTGATCAGCCAGTTTTCCTTGCCGGGCTTGGTGCGCTCGGCCAGCGTCTGCGCATCGCGTAGGTCGTTCATCGGCACGCGGTTCGCTTCGGCGATCTCGGCGGCTGTCAGGTTGCGCACGAACACCGGCTGCTTGCGCCAGCTCGTCTTGATCGCCTGACCCGTGCCGATCGCCGAAATATCGATTTCGGTCGACGACAGCGCGAGGACGTCGGCCGACGGGTTCATCTGGTTGACGAGCGGCAACACGACCGCGACGGCCCCGACACCCGCGAAACTCACCGCCGCAATATTGATGAAATCCCGGCGGCGTACGCCATCCTCGATACCGGCGTTGAGTTCAGTTTCACTGGCCATTCGACTGCCCTTGCATGGGTGAACTAGAAATCGTTCTCGAAGGAATGACCCGCCCTGTTGCACGCGCACGAAAGCGCACAACCCGGCGGCCCCTCCGGGAATTGCGGGCCTGATAGCCGCACTGTCCGGGCTTGCCAACAGGCAATTTCCGCTTCGCGCGCTGCGCCGCCTTGCCGCAGCCAAGCCTCTCGATTCACAGCGCCTCGGCCTGTATGGCGGGCGCATGGAAATCGCGTTGTTCCAACCCGACATCGCCGGCAATGTCGGCACGATCCTGCGCACTGCTGCCTGCTTTGGCGTACCCGCGCATATCATCGAACCGTGCGGCTTTCCCTTTGGCGATGCGGCGCTCAGGCGCGCGGGCATGGATTATGCGGCGCGGGCCAATGTCCGGCGCCACGGCAATTGGGACGGCTTTTGCGGCTGGTCGCGCGGCCATGGCGGGCGGCTCGTCCTGCTGAGCACCGCGGGTGCCACCCCCCTTCCCGACTTCGCCTTCGCGCATGGCGACGTACTGCTGTTCGGGTCGGAAAGCGCGGGCGTCCCGCCGCATGTCCACGCCGCCGCCGACGCGCGGGTCGCGATTCCGATGCAGTCCGGCTTTCGATCCTTGAATGTCGCGGTCGCGGCTGGCATCGCGCTCGCCGAGGCGCTCAGGCAAACGAAAGGCTTTCCGTCATGATCCCGCTCGACCCGCAGCAACAGACGGCGCGCGACTGGTTCGAATCGCTTCGCGACCGCATCTGCTCCGCGTTCGAGGCGATCGAAGCCGAAGCGGGCAGCGACGCGCGCTTCACCTATACGCCGTGGGATCGCGAGGCCGAGGGACTGGAACCCGGCGAAGGCGGCGGCGGCGTGCGCGGCGTGATGATGGGCAAGGTCTTTGAAAAGGTCGGCGTCAACGTCTCGACCGTCAGCGGACAGTTCGCACCCGACTTTGCGGCGTCGATCCATGGCGCGGGTGACGATCCCAGCTTCTTTGCGACCGGCATCAGCCTCGTCGCGCATATGGCGAACCCGCACGTCCCCGCGGTGCATATGAACACGCGCTTCCTCGCCACGACGAAGCGCTGGTTCGGCGGCGGCGCCGACCTCAATCCTCCGATTCCGTACCAGGAAGACACCGATGCCTTCCACGCGCGGCTTCGCGCCGCCTGCGCCCCCTTTGGCCCCGACGTATACGAACGCTATGCCAAATGGGCCGAGGATTATTTCTATATCCCGCACCGCGGCGTCCACCGCGGCGTCGGCGGTATCTTCTACGACCATCTCGAATGCGGCGACGACGCCGAGTTCGACCGCAATCTTCAGCTGACGCAGGCGGTCGGCGAAGCGTTTCTCGACATTTTCCCGCGAATCGTGCGACATCGGATGCACCAGCCGTTCACCGAGGCCGAACGCGAGGCGCAGCTCGTCTGGCGCGGCCGTTATGCCGAGTTCAACCTCGTCTACGACCGCGGCACGCTGTTTGGCCTCAAGACCGGCGGCAATATCGACGCCATTTTGATGAGCCTGCCCCCGCTCGCCAAATGGGATTGAAAATAAGGGCGCCCCGTCGCCGGAGCGCCCTTTTTCTCGATCCGGCGCACGGTCAGGCGAAAATGTCGCCCGATGCCCGCGGCGCGATGGCGCGATAAACCCCGACCGGCACTGAAAAGGACAGCATGATGATCGGCAGGTAGATGAGCGCGGCGGACACGATCATCGTCAGCATCGCGCCGATAACCGAACCACCAGCAATCGCGCCCAGTATCCCGCCAAAGATCATCCCCGCGACCACCGCATAGACGACGATTCCGATCGTGACGAGCAGGTAGAAGCCGACGATGCCCCACTGTGAAGGCCCGGTCAGCCGCCACGATTCGGCCAGCCCCGTCACCGGGTTGCGCGTCAAACGCTCCGCCATCACCGGCCCCGCAACCATGAAGCGGCCCTGTATCCAAAGCAGGAAGACGAGCACGGCGATATAGGCGATGACCATCACGAGAATCGCCCCGCCGCCGATGGCCTCCGCGCCACCCGACTCCAGTGCCGCCGGGGACAATCCGCCCATTCCGCCGATCGCTGCGCCGAAGATTAACGTCAGAATGAACAGCACGATGAAAATGACGATGTAAGCGGCAATCATGACGACGATCATGCCAAAGGCCAGGGCAGGTCCGGCCTGAAACGCCCAGGCGAAATTGGGCGCTTCGCCGGGGTGCATCCCGCCGCGCCAGATGAGCATCGACACCCCGTAGAAGATGACAGCGGCGATCAGCGCAAACAGCCCGATCTGGCCGAATGCTCCCATGATGAGCGTCGGATCGTTCGGCGCCATCGCCATCGCGGTAAAGGTCGATCCGAGGAACAGATAGCCGAGCAAACCGACGAGAATCAGCGCCCCGCCGACCCACATCAACATCTGCATCCAATTGGCCTTCAGAAACCCGAAGGTTTCGGAAAAGGCCGCTCCGATACTCATTTTCGTCATGTCACTTCCCCCTGTTATCGAACCATAGTCTCCATTCAATCCGAGGCGGGTGAGAGCCTTTTGACGTCGCGGTGGATGGTTGCCCTATCTCTTCTGCGCGGGCGCCGTTACTGAAACACGTCCGATGCGCCGGGCAGCGCGAGTTGGCGATAAGCAGCGGCAGCGACCGCTACCGAAAAGAGACTACCGATCGCGCCGAACGCCGCTTCGACCAAACCGCCGACCATGCGACCGAAGCCGGGCTCGCTGCCCGCGACGACCGCCACGACTCCGCCGACGATGAGCGCCGCGATAAAAATGACCAGTGCGACAAGGAACAGAAAGAAGAACACGGCCCAGCCATTATCTCGCGTCAGATCCCAACTCGTCCGGATCGCGGCAAAGGGATTATAAATGCTGCGGTCGGCAATCGCGGGCGCGACGAGCGCCAGCCGCCCGATGAGGTAAAGCCCCGGAACGATCAGCAAGACAAAGCCGAAAAAGATGCCAATGCCGGACAGGATCTGCGCCGCAAACATCGTCGGGAACAGCATCAGACCAAAGGTCAGCGCTTCGCCGACACTGACCCCCGTGCGCGATAGCCACAGCCGTAAAATCGCGACGGTCCCGATCATCGTGCTGAGCGCGACGACGATCTGGCCGGGGATCATCTGGCGAAAGCTCTCGCGGAATGTCTCCATCACCTGGTCGAATTCGGCGCCCGCGGGCGGTTCGATCGGCACGGGGCCAAACCATGCGAAGGCGAGCGCGGGCAGAAAGAAAAACACCCCGGCGATCGCGCCGATCAGTGCCCTGTGCGATCTGAGCAGCAGCAATGTGTCGTCCCATGCCGCGCCCATGTCGAATTTTGTCATTGATACCCCGTGATTTTTCGATTTCCCCGTTGCGATGAAAGTGACGATATTCACCCGGTCTGTCCAGCCCCGTTGGCTCGGAGTCGGGAAGGCCTTGCGCCGGGGCCGACGACGCGCCAGATAGCCCGCGTCATGCCCTCGCTTCCGCGCCCCCAATGGACCGTCAGCCCGGGCCTGTCCGACTATGCCGCGGCGCTTGCCGATATGGAGGCGCGCGCCGCAGCCATCCACGCGGGCGAAGCGGACGAACGCATCTGGCTGCTCGAACATCCGCCGCTCTACACCGCCGGAACCAGCGCCGATCCCGCCGAACTGCTCGACCCGCGCTTTCCGGTCTATGACGCCGGGCGTGGCGGGCGGTATACCTATCATGGCCCCGGCCAGCGCGTCGGCTATGTCCAGCTCGACCTGACGCGCCGCGGCCGCGACGTGCGCGCTTATGTCCACGCACTCGAAGGCTGGGTCATCGATGCACTCGCGCTGCTCGGCGTCGAAGCGCGCCGCGCCGATGGGCGCATCGGCATCTGGACCGACGACGAACAGGGACGCGAGGCGAAGATCGGCGCGATCGGGGTGCGCGTCAAACGCTGGGTGACGATGCACGGCTTTTCGCTGAACGTCGCGCCCGACCTCATGCATTTCACCGGCATCGTACCGTGCGGCATCGCCGAATATCCCGTCACCAGCCTCGCCGCGCTAGGCAAGGCGGCGGGTTTTGCCGAGGTCGATGCCGCGCTCGCCGAAGCGCTGCCCGCCTTTCTCGACAAGCTGCGGCCGAGCGATTAGGACCGGCGCATGACCCGTATCCTTCTCCCTTCGCTCCTTTTCCTTGGCCTCGCCGCGTGCGGCGGCGGCGACACCGGCGGCACGTCGACGACGAAGCTCGACGCGGTCGAGGTTCAGCCCGGATCGGTGAGCGATTCGATGATCATCCTCGACGATGCGGTCAGCGACGGCACCGCAGTCGACAACAGCGTCCCGGACGATGGAACGGCGAAGAAGGACGCCGATACCGATGAAGGCGAGGACGAGGCCGCGCCGCCCGCCGAGGCCGACGAAAATCCCGATGCGGTCGATATGCCCGCAGCGAAAAAGGCACTCGCTCCCGACGCTCCGGCAAAAAAGGGCGAGTAAGCGCTAGCGCAGCCCCAGGCTCTTGTGCGTCTGGAGCGACAGGCGCCAGCGCGGATCGTCCATCACCAGGTCGATGCACGCCTGCACATTGGCCGCGGCGTTCGGATCGTCGAGCGGCTGGACGAGCCGATGTTTGAAATCGAGTCCCGCGAGTGTCGCGACATCGCTGCCGGGTTGCGGCCAGACGAGTTTGAGCTCGTCGCCGCTCAATTGCGCCAGTTCGCTGCCCGCCTTCGGGCTGACGCAGATCCAGTCGATGCTGCGCGGAATTGGCAGCGTGCCGTTGCTTTCGATCGCGATCGTGAAGCCGCGCGCGTGCAGCGCATCGATCAAGGCATCATCGACCTGCAGCATCGGCTCGCCGCCCGTCAGCACGACATAGCGGTCGTCGGCGCCCGGCCCCCAACTTTCGGCGATCACATCGGCAAGCGCCGCCGCATCGCGGTACTTCGCGCCCAATGTGCCGTCGATGCCGACGAAATCGGTGTCGCAGAATTTGCAGATAGCTTTCGCGCGGTCCTGCTCGCGCCCGGTCCACAGGTTGCAGCCTGCAAAACGGCAGAAAACCGCCCGCCGGCCTGCCTGCGCCCCCTCCCCTTGCAGCGTCAGGAAAATTTCTTTGACCGAATACGTCATCGGGTCAGGCGTAGCGCGTCGGGTCGGCGAGTCCGGCGTCGGCAAACCCCTTGCTGCGCAGACGGCAGCTGTCGCACGCGCCGCAGTGCAGGCCCTCGGGCGTCGGGTCGTAGCATGACCAGCTCATCGCCGCGTCCATGCCCAGCCGCGCGGCTTCGGCGGCGATGTCGGCCTTGGTCATGTGCTGGAGCGGCGCGTGGATATGAAATTGCGTGCCCTGATCGCCGTCGCGCGTCGCGAGCGCGGCCAGCCTTTCGAATCCCGCAATAAATTCGGGGCGGCAGTCGGGATAACCCGAATAGTCGAGCGCATTGACCCCGATCACGATGTCCGCGGCCTGCCGCGCCTCGGCAAGGCCCAGCGTCAGCGACAGAAAGATCAGGTTGCGCGCGGGCACATAGGTCACGGGAATGTCGGTGCCCACCCCGTCCTTCGGCACGTCAATGTCGTCGGTCAGCGCAGACCCGCCGAAACGGCGGAGATCGAGCGGCAGGACGATATGCTCGGCGGCGCCGACATGGCCCGCAATGCGCGCCGCCGATTCCAGCTCGACACGGTGCCGCTGATTATAGTCGATCGTCAGCGCGACGATCCGCGCCCCCGCCTCGCGCGCGAGGCCGGCACAGACCATCGAGTCGAGCCCGCCCGACAGAAGAACAATCACCGATTTTCCGGACACATTCTGCATCGGCGCCAGATAGGCGCCGCCCGCGGGGCGCGCAAGGGTTGCAGCGCCCCAAAGAAACGGGCCGCGAGGCAGTCGCCGCACGGCCCAGTTCCGGCATGAAAGCCGTTAGGGAGAAGGGCACACATCGGTATGCCTGCGTCCCGGTTAAGCCATGATGGTTAACATTTGCTTAGTTCAGCAGCCGCCGGTGCGGCGCGCCTCGATCGCCTGCGAAAAGGGCCTGCCCTCGGCAATCCCCTGCGTGTCGATCTGCACGAGCCGGTTGGTCTCGCTGCGGATCGCCGTGCGGCCGTGCCCCGCGCCCGGGCAGGTATAATGCACCGTCACCGCGTTCGGCGTGTCTTCGATGATATAGCGCGAGCAATTGGCGCGCGGATGATGGATCTGGATCAACCGGCGCGCGTCGCCGATACAGACGGTTTGCAGCACCGTGTTCGCGCCGCGCTCACGCAATTGCCAGCTGCCCTTTTCAAGGCGATCGAGCATCGCCAACGTCGGCGCCTGCGCCGGGACGGCACTCGCGCCCGCAAAGCCGAGCGCCATTAACGAGATTCTTGCAAAGGGAGAGAAGATCGCCATTCATCGGTCCACAGGCTGCACGAGCGACGGATGCGACCCTGCTCTTGTTCAAGCTAGCAAGGCGCAGGCTCGATTTCAACCGCTGGACGCTGAATTGGCTCGCTTTAACGCGGCCGCCTTGGCCCCATCGCGTTATTCCGGGCGTTCGTGACCGGAGATTTCAGCAAGCGGGATGGGGAAGAAGCGCGAGCAAAAGGCGCAGTCGACGACGATGTCACCCTTTTCGTCCGCCATTTCGGCGCGCTCCGCAGCGGGGAATTGCGCGAGCACACCCGCGAAATAATCGGTGCTGCACCGGCAGCCGCGCGACACGGCGGCGCCGGGCTCGACGCGCACTTCATCCTCGTGAAACAGCCGCCATGCCAGCGTTTCGAGCGAGGTGGCGGGGTCGGTGAGTTCCTCATCCTTGAGCGTCGCGGAGATCGTTTTGGCATGGTCCCATTCGGGATGGTCGTGCCGGACGTGCAGCCGGTCGCGTCCCACTTCGCCTTCGGGAAGATGCTGGAGCAGCAGCCCGCCCGCGACGCACCCCGCCTCGGCATCGTGCCGCGCGGCGAGGCTGATCAGGCTGGGGATTTGTTCGGACTGTTCGAAATAATGTTCGGCGGCATCGCCGATCGACGATCCTTCGAGCGGAACGATGCCCTGATAGCGCTCGCCGGTCGCCGCCTGGTCAAAGGTGATCGCGAGGAATCCCTCGCCGAACAGTGCGAACAGCGTCGGGTCGGACCCCACCTCGGCGAGCCGCTCGGCATCGAACTTCAGATAACCGCGCAGCTCGCCAGCCTTGTAATCGCAGACGAGCAATTCGACGGGATCGCCGCCGGTCTGTGCCTGCAAGGTAAGCTGGCCGCCTTCGGTCTTCAGCGTCGAGCCGAGCAGGACGGTCAGCACCAGCGCCTCGGCGAGCAGCTTTTCGGCGACGGGCGGATAGCTGTGCGCCGACATGATCGTGTTGAGCACAGGGCCAAGCCGCACCAAGCGCCCGCGTACATGACGCTCGGCAATCGTAAACAGCAGCGGCTGGTCGAACCAGGTTTCGATCGTTTCGCTCACGCCTGTCGCCTCACAGCTTGCCCAGCGCCCAGAGCAGGATCGATTTCTGCGCGTGGACGCGGTTCTCCGCCTCGTCCCACACGCGCGACTGCCCGCCGTCGATGACCGCATCGACCACCTCTTCGCCGCGATGCGCGGGCAGGCAATGGAGAAAGATCGCGTCGCCCTTCGCCCCCGTCATCAGCCGCTCGTCGACCTGAAACGGCGCCATCGCCGCGACCTTGTTGTGCGCATGATCCTGCCCCATCGACACCCAGGTGTCGGTGACCACCAGGTCGGCGCCGACGACGGCCTCGCGCGCATCGCGCATGATGTCGATGCGGACGCCCTTCGCGCGCGCCGCCTCGACAAAATTCGCGTCGGGTTCATAACCCTGCGGCACACCCGCGCGCACATGGAAGCCGAACAATCCCGCCGCCTCGATCAGCGAGGCCAGCACATTGTTGCCGTCGCCGAGCCACGCGAGTTCGAGCCCCGGCAGCGCTTTGCCGCTCTCGACGATCGTCAGCAGGTCCGCGACGATCTGGCACGGGTGCGACAGGTCGGTGAGCCCGTTGATGACGGGCACGCTCGCATATTCGGCCAGCTCCTCGGCCTTGGCATGGTCGTCGGTGCGGATCATGATCGCGTCGGCGTAGCGCGAGAGGACGCGCGCCGTGTCGGCGATCGTCTCGCCGCGGCCGAGCTGCGTCGTGCCCGCGTCGAGAATCATCGGCACGCCGCCCAGCTGGCGGATCGCGATGTCGAACGAGGCGCGCGTTCGGGTCGAATTTTTCTCGAACACCATCGCCAGCACATGATCAGCGAGCGGCTTGTCGGCGTCGGGCCGCGCCTTGGGCCAGCCCGCGCGCGCCGCCTTGCGGTCGATCGCATCGGCGATCATCGCGGCGACGGCATCGCCGCCCGCGTCGGCGAGGTTCAGGAAATGCCGCATCAGGCCCTCCGTTCTACAGGAACGGAAAACATCAGGACTGCGGCGGCGTGTAGCTCGCCGCGCCCGCCGACAATTTCTCGACAAATTCGTCGATGTGCGACTGTTCGATGTTGAGCGGCGGCAGCACGCGGACGACATTGTCGCCCGCCGCGACGGTCAGCAGCCCGTGGTTGTCGCGCAGGTGCGCAACGAAAGCACGGCTGTCCGAGCGCAGTTTGACGCCGAGCATCAGCCCCATGCCGCGCACGCTTTCAAAAAGCTGGTCGTGGTTCGGGATCAGCTGTTCGAGCGCGCCGCGCAGCCGCTCGCCGGTTGCCTTGACCTGATCAAGGAAACCGTCCTCCAGGATCACGTCGAACACCGCCTGCCCCGCCGCCATCGCCAGCGGATTGCCGCCATAGGTCGACCCGTGGGTGCCGATCACCATGCCGCGCGCGGCCTTTTCGGTCGCGAGACACGCACCGAGCGGGAAACCACCGCCGATCCCCTTCGCGGTCGCCATGATGTCGGGCGCAAGGCCATATTGTTCATAGGCATAAAGCGTGCCGGTGCGTGCAACGCCGCACTGAACCTCGTCGAAAATCAGCATCAGGTCGCGCTCGTTGCAAATGTCGCGCAACCCCTGGAGGAAGGGCTGCGACGCCGGGCGGATACCGCCCTCGCCCTGCACCGGTTCGATCAGGAAGCCCGCCGTATTGTCGTCGACCAGATCGAGCGCGGCGTTGAGATCGTCGAACGGCGCATAGGCAAAACCGGGCAGCAGCGGGTCGAACCCTTTGCGCAGCTTTTCCTGGTTGGTCGCCGAGATCGTGCCGAGCGTGCGGCCGTGGAAGGCGTTGTTGAAGGTGATGAGATTATGCTTTTCGGCGTTGCCCGCGCTCGAATGATAGGCGCGCGCGGTCTTGATCGCGCATTCGACCGCCTCGGCGCCCGAATTGGTGAAAAAGACCGTGTCGGCAAAGGTGTTGTCGACGAGGCGCTGGGCAAAGGCTTCGCCCTGCGGGCTGCCGTACAGGTTCGACACATGCATCAGCGTCGCCGCCTGCTCCTGGATCGCCTTGGTCAGATGCGGATGCCCGTGGCCGAGCAGGTTGACCGCGATGCCGCTCGCAAAATCCAGATAGCGCTCGCCGCGCTCGCCGATCAAATAGGCGCCTTCGCCGCGCACCGGACGCACAGCGCACCGGGGGTATACGGGCATCAGCGGCGTGATCGACATAGCAGGCACCTTTCCGTCAAAAGTAAAAAGGCGACCCCGTTCGGGCCGCCCTTGGTCGGGCCGCTCCTATACTGCCGCAGCGCGAGGCGCGTCAACATAGGGGCTTTCTCGCTCCTCCCTGTGACGCAGCCATGGGGAGGTGGCAGCGCGAAGCGCTGACGGAGGGGCTTTGGCGCTACCGTCGCGGCCCCTCCACCACTCGCTGCGCGAGCGGTCCCCCTCCCCATCGCTGCGCGACAGGGAGGATTTATTGCAGCGTTTTCGCAGCCTCCATCGTCAGCGCGAGCGAATGTTTGCGCGCCGCATGGTCGTAAATCGACGACGCGATAATCACCTCATCGACGCCGGTGCGCGCGACGAAGCCTTTCAGGCCTGCCGCAATATCGTCGACCGTCCCGATCGCCGAACATTGCAGCACATGGTCGAGGATCGCGCGCGCGTTGGGCGGCAGGCTGTCCTTGTAACCCGCGAGCGGCGGCTTCATCTTGCCGGGGTTGCCGGTGCGCAGCGCGACGAAGGCCTGTTGCTGCGAACTCGCAAGCAGTTCGGCCTCTTCGCGCGTGTCGGCGGCGAAGACGTTGAACGCCGCGGCGGCATAGGGCTCGGAAAGCTGCGCCGACGGCTTGAACTGGCGGCGATAGATGTCGAGCGCCTCGTCGAGCGCGTCGGGCGCGAAATGGCTCGCGAAGGCGTAAGGCAGGCCGAGCATCGCCGCGAGCTGGGCGCCGAAGGTGCTCGACCCCAATATCCACAGCGGGATATGCGTGCCCGCCCCCGGCACCGCAGTGATGCCAAGCTGTTCGTCACCGGCGAGAAACGCCTGAAGCTCCAGCACATCCTGCGGAAACTGGCGCTCGTCGCTGGCGAGGGTGCGGCGCAGCGCGCGTGCGACGCGCTGATCGGACCCCGGCGCGCGTCCGAGGCCCAGGTCGACGCGCCCGGGGAACAATGCTTCGAGCGTGCCGAACTGCTCGGCGATCACCATCGGGGCGTGGTTCGGCAGCATGATGCCCGCCGAACCGATGCGAATGCTTTGGGTTGCGTGACCCAGATGCGCGAGCACGACCGACGTCGCGGCGCTCGCGATCCCCGCCATCCCGTGATGCTCGGCGACCCAATAGCGGCGATAGCCCAGCGCCTCGGCATGGCGGGCGAGATCGGCGGCGTTGGCGAGCGACTCTGAAATCGTGCCGGTGTCGGTGACGGGCACAAGGTCGAGGAAGGAAAGTTTCGTCATGAAACTGATATGCGGTTGGACGATGCAAGGTTCAAGGATACTCGTCGCCCCCGCGAAGGCGGGGGCCGCAATCGGCCTTTTCCTGCGTCGCTGTGTAAACCGACAGCGGCCCCCGCCTCCGCGGGGGCGACGGCTGATTAGGCCCGCTCGTCCTTCGTCGAATCCATCACGACATAGGTGCTGATCGAATGCACCTGCGGGAGCACGCCCAGCACCTCGGTATGGAAATGCTTGTATGCCGCCAGATCCGCGGTCTCGATCCGCAACAGATATTCGATCGCCCCGGTGATATTGTGGCATTCGCGCACTTCGGGCGCGTCGGCCATCGCCGCTTCGAAATCGGCCTGCGACTTCTTGGTGTGCGACGACAGGCCGACGGTGACATAGGCGAGGAAGGTCAGCCCCAGCTTCGCGGGGTCGATTACCGCGCGATAGCCCTTGATCACCCCGCTGCGCTCGAGTTCCTGCACGCGGCGCAGACACGCCGATGGCGACAGCCCGACGCGATCGGCGAGTTCGAGGTTGGAGATTCGCCCGTCGCTCGACAATTCTCGCAATATGTTGCGGCCAATGGTATCAATTCTGGTCATAGATTGCAGAAAATACCTCAAAGCTGCCCATCTTTGCAATCCGCCGCGTATCGAAACGCATTATATTGCGTCCATGAACCAGACCACCCTTGCCGCGCTTGCCGCCTTCGCGCTCGTTTCGTCGATCACGCCCGGGCCGAACAACATGATGCTGATGGCATCGGGCGCCAATTTCGGGCTGCGCCGCACGGTGCCGCATGCGATGGGCGTCGGCATCGGTTTTACGCTGATGATCATACTGGTCGGCGTCGGGCTGATGGGGCTGTTCGACCTGTTCCCCGTGCTGAATCTGATCCTCAAGGTGGTGAGCGTCGCCTATCTGCTGTGGCTGGCGTGGAAGATCGCGAATGCTGCGGCGCCCGATACCGACGGGGGCACGCGCGGCAAGCCGATGAGCTTTTTCCAGGCGGTGCTGTTCCAGTGGGTGAATCCGAAAGCCTGGTCGATGGCGCTGACCGCGATCGCGCTCTACGCGCCCGACCGCAATTTCGCCGCGGTGCTGCTCGTCGCGGTGATCTTTGGCATCATCAACCTTCCCTCGACCAGCCTGTGGGCGGTGATGGGCGTGTCGCTGCGCGGCTGGCTGTCGAGCCCGGCGCGGCTGCGTGCGTTCAACTGGACGATGGCGGCGCTGCTCGTCGGATCGCTCGCGCTGCTGATCTGATTGCCAGGTTGCGAACCGCAACCTAAAGACGGCGCTCCACTCCCGCGACCGGAGACCCGATCCATGCAAAGCCGCCGCCTTGGCAAAAGCGCCATCCATGTGTCCGACATCTGCATGGGAACGATGACCTTCGGCAGCCAGACCGATGAGGCTGACGCGTTCCGCATCCTCGACCGCTGTTTCGACGAGGGCATCAATTTCTATGACACCGCCGAGGGTTATCCCGTGCCGCCCGACGTCAAATGGGTCGGCCGCACCGAGGAGATCGTCGGGCGCTGGCTGAAGACCAAGCCGCGCGATGCAATCATTTTGGCGACCAAAGTGTCGGGACCGAGCCATGTCTGGTTCAAGTCGCCGTGCCGCAGCGGCATGACCGCGCTCGACCGCAAGAATATCTTGCAGGCGGTCGACGACAGCCTGACGCGACTCCAGACCGACTATGTCGATCTCTACCAGACCCACTGGCCCGACCATGACGCGCCCTATGACGAGATGATGGACGCGCTCGATGACCTCGTCCAAATGGGCAAGGTGCGCATCCTCGGCTGCTCGAACGAGACGAGCTGGGGGCTGATGAAATCCATTGCGGCGTCCGAGCGGCTGGGCGTCGCGCGTTACCACACGATCCAGAATAATTTCAGCCTCAACAACCGCCGGTTCGAGGACGAGCTGGCGCAGGTGTGCCGACAGGAAGGCGTCAGCCTGATCCCCTATTCGCCGCTCGCGGGCGGGGTGCTGTCGGGCAAATATCAGGGCGGCGCGGCGCCCGAGGGCGCGCGCTTTTCGCGCTACCTCGCGATGGAAGGGCGGCAGGCGGCGATGGGCCGCCGCTTCGTCAATGAAAAGAGCCTCGCCGCGACCGACCGCTATCTGACGATCGCCGCGGACGCCGGGCTGCACCCGGTGACGATGGCGACCGCCTGGTCGAAACAGCATGAATTCGTCGCATCGACGATCGTCGGGGTGAGCGCCTATGACCAGCTCCAGCCGATCCTCGATGCGGCCGACCTCGTCCTGCCCGATGAGGTGATGAAGGCGCTGTACAAGGTCAGCAAGGACATCCTCTACCCGATGGGGTGAGTCCAAGCTGACCCTCTCATTTCGTCATCCCGGACTTGATCCGGGATCCACAGCCGCGCTGAGGTCATGGATCCCGGATCAAGCCTGTCCTGAGCTTGTCGAAGGGTCCGGGATGACGATTCAGCCAACCTGTCCCGACGGCCATTCGAGGACCAGCGCCTCGCCGACCCGCAAAGCGCGCCACGCCTTTGACAGCCGTTCGAAATCCGCGAACACGCGCGGCCGCGCGGCGTCGATCCGCGCGCGTTCGTCGGCGCTCAGCGAGGCGCGCGTTCGGGCCGCTTCCCCCAGCGCGGCGCGCTGCGCCGCGCTGTCGGCGCGCGCCTGGCTGCGCCAGTCGACATCGAACAGGAAGGCGGCAAGTTCGGACAATTCGCCCTCGCGGCCCTGCGCTTTGACCAGCCGAGTGCCCTTTGCGACCTGCTTGCGCGCGGCGCGCTGACGATCCTTCGCCGACAGATCGTCGGCGGCGACCCGGAAGGAGCCCGCATCGCCGCCGCTCGCAATCTGGCCGAACACCCCGGATTTCAGCCCCAGCGCCGCCTCGACGACAAAATGCACCATGTCGTGCGGCACGTCGGGATCGAAACCCGGCGCCGGGTCCATCACCAGCGTCGGCGCGTCCACACGCTCGATCTTCATGCTGTACCGGCGCTCGCCGGACCGGATAAAATGGACTTTCATGCGTCGGGCCTATAGCTTCGGGTCCGTAATTGCCAAAAGGATTTGCGATGTTTTCTGCCCGCCGCACCCTATTTACCCTCGCCGCCTCCGTCGCCGCCATCGGCACCGCGCACGCCGCGAATCCAGTGATGTTCCGCGACGCCGGCTGCGGTTGCTGCCTCAAATGGCTGGAGCAGGTGAAGGCATCGTTCGGGCGCAAGGTCACCGTCGTCAATTCGGCCGACATGGCGGCGGTCAAGGACAAGCAGGGCGTGCCGCAGGCGCTGCGCAGCTGCCACACCGTGCTCGTCGGCGGCTATGTGATCGAGGGCCATGTCCCCGCGAAAGACATCGCCCGCCTGCTTCGCGAAAAGCCGAAAGGCGTAAAGGGTCTCGCCGTCGGCGGAATGCCGATCGGATCGCCCGGCATGGAGCATGGCGACCACCGCGAGGCCTATAAGGTCATGACCTTTGGCCCAGGCGGCCAGCGTGTCTATGCGAGCTATTCCGCGGGCGGCGGCGCGCACGCGCACTGAGCCAAAGTTCCGTCATCCCGGCGAAGGCCGGGATCTCGACCATGAACTTCAATGCCCCGGCGAGATCCCGGCCTTCGCCGGGATGACGATGTATTTTCAGGGCGAGGCCTTATAAACTCGCCTTGAACAATTCGCCCTGGCGGCTCCACGCCTTCTCGGCCGCGGCTTCGTCATAGACGCGGCCGTCAGGCGGGCACCAGCCGTGCTGCGCCGGATAGACCTCGACCTCGTGCCATTGCGGGCGCGGTTCGAGCACCGATTTGAGCAAGACCTTTTCGTTCGGCGTTTCCTTGTCGTCATCCTCGCCGATGGCGAACAGATAGCCGGCTTTGCTGGCGGCGATCAGCAGATGCGGGCTATCGGGCTTGTCGGTGGCGACGCTGGCGCCGTGAAAGCTCGCCGCTGCGCCGACGCGATCGGGTTTCAGCGCCGCTGTGTAGATGGTCATCGGCCCGCCCATGCAATAGCCGCTCGTGCCGATCTTTCGCGTGGTATCGACCTCTGCCTGCGCATCGAGGAAGGCCAGATGCGCCGCGGCGTCGGTTTCGACGAGCGGTCGCTGCAATTCCCTGTAATAACCGAACAATTTTTCGCGCACCGCGGCGACGCCCCAATCATTCTGGGCATCGACGACCGGGGCCTTTTGCCAGCGATAGAAGGGGTTGACGCACAGTACGGCATAGCCTTCGCCGGCCAGTCGCTCGGCCATCTGGCGAAAGGCGGGGCGCAGCCCGCGAATGTCGGGCCACATCAGCACGGCGGGATGCTTGCCCTCGGCCGGCGCGACAAACCAGGCATCGCAGACGCCGTCAGCGGTGGTGATGGTGACGTCGCGGCCCTTCACCGGCTTGCCCGCCAAGGCGCGCGCAGGCAGCGCCGCCATCAACGCACCCACGCCCGCAAGCGCGGCAAAGCTGCGGCGCGCAACGGGCATCCCGGCGCGGTCGCGCTCGGCTTCCATCTTTTCAGTACACATGCAAAACTCTCCTTGGGGGCTTTTTCGGAAAGTCGCGGAAAACTGCGCAACTTCACTCGCAATTCGATTTTTTCATCCGGCCACCGGGGCCAGACCGGGCGCGAGGTTAGTCCAGCATCGCATTGTAGGACAGTGGTTTTTTCGATCCTCCCTGTAGTGAAGCCATGGGAAGGGGGACCATCCGAAGGATGGTGGAGGGGCCGCATCGTCGGCGCCATGGCCCCTCCGTCAGCGCTTCGCGCTGCCACCTCCCCATCGCTACGCGACAGGGAGGATCATCTAGCGGCAGCCATCGGAACGAGAATCTGGTCGAAAGCCATCGCCACATGATGCACGCCGATCTCGCGCAGCTTATCGCCATGCGCTGCGCGATCGACGATATGCCCCGCGCCGCAAAAACCGACCACCGTCATCCCCGCCGCGAGCGCCGCCTGCGCGCCGGTCGGCGAATCCTCGATCGCCAGGCAGCGCGCGTGACCTTCCCCCAAGAAAGTGGTCCATTTTGAGAGTTAGAGAACCGGCTATTTACGGCTTGAAAGGAGCTGCTGAATGGCACGGAAGAGATACACGCCAGAACAGATTATCGGGATGCTGCGTGAGGCCGAAGTTCGGCTC
>JASBSJ010000013.1 GCA_030148985.1 Sphingopyxis sp. | reverse complement strand
CGCCATCAGCGTGCGCGCCGCGTCGACCCCTTCACCCGTTTCGGCCGAAATCAGCGCAACGTCGGACCGCCGCGCCGCCATCTCCTCGATCGCCGCGCGCTGCTCGACCGTCGCAGTATCGATCTTGTTCCAGATCTCGATCTGCGCAACCGCGTCGGGGGCGTCCCCTTCCCCGTCCCGCGGCCCGTTGACGCCCAGCGAGTCGAGGATCGCGCGCACATCGTCATATTGCGCCTCGCTGTCGGGATGAACGATATCGCGAACGTGGACGATCAGGTCGGCGGTCGTGACCTCCTCCAGCGTCGCGCGGAACGCTGCGACCAGTTCGGTCGGCAGGTCGGACACAAATCCGACCGTATCCGACAGGATCGCCTTGTCGATGCCGGGCAGGCGGATTTCGCGCATCGTGGGGTCGAGCGTCGCGAAAAGCATATCTTCCGCCATGACGTCACTTCCCGTCAAGCGATTGAAGAAGGTTGATTTTCCGGCATTGGTATAGCCGACGAGCGCAATCACCGGCCAGGGCGCGCGTTGACGCTTGGACCGCTGAAGCTGCCGCGTGCGGCGTGCATCCTCGAGGCTGCGGCGAATCCGCGCCATCCGGTTGCGGATCATCCGCCGGTCGGCCTCGATCTGCGTTTCGCCCGGGCCGCCGAGAAAGCCGAAGCCGCCGCGCTGGCGCTCAAGGTGCGTCCAACTGCGCACAAGCCGCCCGGCTTGATAATCGAGATGGGCGAGTTCGACCTGCAACCGTCCTTCGGCGGTGGCCGCGCGCTCGCCAAAGATTTCGAGGATCAGGCCGGTGCGGTCGATGACCTTGGTGCCAAAGGCGGTCTCGAGGTTGCGTTGCTGGATCGCGCTGAGTGCGGCGTCGACGACAACCAGCTGGATGCCCTTTGCGGCAATGTCGGGCGTGATCGCCTCGATCTGCCCGACGCCAAGCAGTGTCGCCGCGCGCGTCTGCCGCAGTCGGAGCGTATGAACCGCCACAACATTAAGCCCGATCGCAAGCGCGAGCCCCTTCGCCTCCTCAGCGCGCGCGTCGAGGTCGCGGGACAGGCGCTGGCTATGCCATTCGGGCACGATGATCATCGCAGCGGCGCCGCGCGTAACCTCGTCTTCGCTGTCGATAATCGGGTCGATCAGGCTTCGTCCGTTTCGCCGTCGCCATTGTCGGTCAGGTTGATCGGGCCGTTCGGCTGAACCGTCGAAATCGCGTGCTTGTAGACGAGTTGCACCTGCCGTTCGCGCTCGAGCAACATGCAGAAGAGGTCGAATGCGACGATGTCGCCCTGAAGCATCACGCCGTTGACGAGGAACATCGTCACCGATTCGTCCGAGCGGCGAACCGCGTTCAGGAACACGTCCTGCAACGCCTTGCCCTTGCTGGGCGGCGCATCGCGCAGATTGCCGCCGAGCAGCGACAGGTCGAAATCATGCGAAGGCATCACGGTGGAGATCGCGTGCTTGTACACCAACTGCGACTGACCGTCGCGGCGAAGCAGCAGCGAGAAATTGTCGAACCAGGTGATGATGCCCTGAAGCTTCACGCCCTTCACAAGAAACATCGTGACGGGGGTTTTGCTCTTGCGGAGAGCGTTGAGGAAAATATCCTGAAGATTCTGATTTTTATCGGACACATTTGCCTCCTGTTTTTGGCGGTAAAACCGCGGGTACGGCGCCGGTTTTCCGGCATTCAAGCATTCAAGACCTTCTTCTTGCACATAATATGCGACAAAGCGCGCATATCGTCCAGCGTTAAGCCTAGCTTTCGCCTTCCGAACTCTCGGTAAGCCCCAAAAGTTTCAGTTTGCGGTGCAGTGCCGATCGCTCCATTCCGATGAAGCTCGCGGTGCGCGAGATATTGCCCGAAAAGCGGTTGATCTGGATGCGCAGATATTCGCGTTCGAAATTCTCGCGCGCTTCCTTGAGCGGAATGGCGGTGATCGATTCCGAATTGGGCAGGATGTCGGCGCCGCCGCGCACCAGTTCGGCGGGCAGCATATCGGCGTCGATGCGCGCCAGCCGGTCGCTCGGCGCCAATATCATCACCCGCTCGATGACGTTGCGCAGCTCGCGCACGTTCCCCGGCCATTCGTGCGCTTGCAATGCCGCCATCGCCTCGGCGCTGATTTCGGGCGGCGGCACGCGGCGGTCGGCGGCGTAGCGGCGGACGAAATGGTCGCACAGGCTGGCAATGTCGTCGCGCCGTTCGCGCAGCGAGGGGATATGCACGGGCACGACGTTGAGCCGGTAATAAAGATCCTCGCGAAAGCGGTTTTCGGCGATTTCGGTGGTGAGGTCGCGCGCCGATCCCGAAATGATCCGCACATCGACGCGGATCATCGTCCGCCCGCCGACCCGCGTGAAGCTCTGGTCGGTCAGCACGCGCAATATCTTGCCCTGCGTCGTGATCGGCATGTCGGCGACCTCGTCGAGGAACAATGTGCCGCCGTGCGCCTGTTCGAGCAGGCCGACGCGGATGGAGCCGTCGTCGGTTTCCGACCCGAACAGTTCGAGCTCGACCGTCTCGGGGTCCATGCGCGCCGACGAGATGACGCGGAAGGGCGCATTGTGCCGCCCGCTCCAGCCGTGGAGGACGCGCGCGGCAACCTCTTTGCCCACCCCCGGCGCGCCGGTGATGAGGACGCGGCTTCCCGTCCCCGCGACGCGCTTCAAGGTCGCGCGGACATTGTTGATCGCCGCGCTGTTACCCGTGAGCTCATCGGCGGGTCCGGCCTTTTCGCGCAGTTGTTCATATTCGAACTTCAACCGCTCATTCTCCGTCGCGCGCGCGACGAGATGGAGCAGGCGCGAGGCTTCGAATGGTTTTTCGATGAAATCGAATGCGCCGCGGCGAATCGCGGCGACCGCGGTGTCGAGCCCGCCGTGGCCCGAGATGACGATGATCGGGAGGGTCGGGTCGAACGCCTTGATCGCTTCGACCAGTCCAAGCCCGTCAAGGCGCGACCCCTGGAGCCAGACGTCGATCAGCGCGAGCGACGGGCGCCGCTGACGGATCGCCTCAAGCGCCGAATCGCTGTCGGACGCGGTGCGCGCCTCATAACCTTCGTCTTCCATGACCCCGGCGACGAGCTCGCAAATGTCGCGTTCGTCATCGACGATCAAAATATCAAGCGCCATGATCTTCTCTGTCCTGCCGGTTGCGGATACGTCCCGGAACCGTTTCTGTCTGGCCAAGGCCGCTCTCGCCGCCTTGCCCGGCGAGTGGCCGCAGCCGGTCGGGGTGCAGCGTCAGGGTGACGCATGTCCCCCGCCCCGTCGGATTGTCGGAAAATTCCAGTTCGCCATAATGTTGCTCGACGATCTTCTTGACGATCGCGAGACCAAGCCCCGTCCCCCCCTGCCGCGTGGTCATATAGGGTTCGGCGATCGTGTCGCGCGCTTCGGGAAGCCCGATGCCGTCGTCGGAGACGCGGATGATGATCGCATCATTGGCGCCAATCTCCAGTTCGGCCCGGATGGCTCCGGCAGCAACGGCATCGGAATTTTTGTATTTTTCTTCAATCGCTTCGACAGCATTTTTGACAATATTCGTTATAGCCTGCGACAGCAGGCGGCGATCGCACACCAGCGGCTCGACCTCGGCGGGTGTTTTGACCGTGAACATGATGTCGGGCTTGGCGACCTCGAACAGGAACACCGCCTGGCGCAGAATGTCGCGCACATCCTCTGCCCCGAAGGTTGGCTTGGGCATCCGCGCAAAGCTCGAAAACTCGTCGACCATGCGGCGCATGTCGTGAACCTGGCGGATCACCGTGTCGGTCAGCTTGCGAAAGGTCGGCGCATCGCCCTCGACCCGGTCGCCGAAGCGGCGCTGCAACCGTTCGGCGGCGAGCTGGATCGGGGTGAGCGGGTTCTTGATCTCGTGCGCGATGCGGCGCGCGACGTCGGACCAGGCGGCGCGGCGCTGGTCGAGCAATTGCTGGGTAATGTCTTCAAAGCTGAGGACAAAGCCGTCACCCTGCGCCACCGCTTTTGCTGCGAGCGTCGCCGGTTCGCTATCCTTGCGCACCAGCTGGACGATGGCCTCGCGCTCGTTTCCGGCCAGGAGCTGCGCCAGTTCGGGCGCGACATCGTCGAGGAGCAGCCCGGTCAGCTCGTCGGCCGAGCGGCCGATCAGCTTTTCCGCCGCGGCGTTGGCGAGCAGGATGCGGCGATCGGCATCGACCGACACCACCGCCGACGACACGCCGCTGAGCACTGCCTCGATAAAGCTGCGCCGCGCCTCGAGCTGCTCGTTCGCATTGACCAGCGCGCCCGTCTGCCCTTCGAGCTGTTCGGTCATCCGATTGAACGCGCGCGTCAGCACCGAAATCTCATCATCGCGCTCGGGCGGGGTCACACGAACCGACAGGTCGCCGCCCGCCGCGGTGCGCGTCGCGCCGATCAGCGTTCCCAGCGGGCGGACAATGCGGTCGGCGACGACGATCGCGGCGATCACCGCGAGCGCGAGCAGCAGCAGCGACCCCAGATAGAGCGCGCCGTTGAACTGGAGTTGCAGCATCTGCGAGCGATCGAAGAGCTGGTTATAGTCGGCGAGCACCGCGCCTGCACGCGCCGATTGCTGAAAGCCCGGCACATTGGTGTCGCGCGACGCATAAACATAAGCGCGATTGGTGCCGGGAAGCCGCGCCGCGGCCTCGATCCGATTGGCCTGACGCACCACGACGACATCCTCGCCGGCATCGAGGCGCGCGATCATCGTGGAGCTCAGTCGGTTTTCTGCGGCCCTGTCATCGGGATTGATCGCCGTTGCCGTTCGCGCCAGCCCGTCGCGCCCTATCTCGATGATCGCCGACTCGTTGAGGCTGCGGACGACCACCTGTTGCAGATAATAGTCGTTGAAACCGGGCGCATCGATGGGAAATTGCCGCAACCGCGTGCCGAGATCGGTGGCCATCGCAAAGGTGTTCGCGCCCACCTGACGTTGGTTTTCCTGATAATAGCCTTCGGCGAGGTTCGCCGCATTTTCGAACATCCCTCGCGATCGGTCCGAAAACCAGAAGTCGACGCCGAACTGGAACAATAGCGACGCAAAGATCACGACGAGCAATGTCGGCGCGGCGGCGATCAACGAAAACAGCGCGACCAGCCGGACGTGCAAGCGTCCGTTGCCGCCCGCCATCGACCGAACAGCGCGCGCGCGCGCGACGCGGCTGCCGATCAGCACGATCAGCGCCATCGCTGGCACCAGATTGGCGACCATGATCGCGGCGACGAGCGCGGGCGTCAGCAGTCGCTCGCTTTGCGCGTCGCCGGTTACGAAAATATAGGTGGCGATCGCGATGCTCACCATCGCGGCGAGCGCATAATATTCGGGCGCACCGAAACGCCAGATGCCCGAGCGCGCGTCCTGTCCGTCCGAATCCATGTCAAAAGTCGGGGCGGCGGCGGGCGTCATTGTTGCTTCAATACGACATTCCTGTTGCATAGAAAACACACAATCGCGTCGCATCCGGCCGATTGCCGCGATTTTGGCGCGGTTCAGGGATGCAGCGGATCGATTTCCAGCTGCGCCAATCGTTTGCGCAGCGTGTTGCGGTTGATACCGAGGCGGCGCGCGGCCTCCAGCTGGTTGCCGCGCACGTCGCGCAAGACGCGGCGGAACAGCGCTGCCTCGACAATTGCCTCCAGCTGGCCATGGATCTCGCCATCGGGTTCGCTCGCCATCTTTTCGCGCGCCCAGTCGTCGACCGCGCGCGCGATCAGCGATTCGGGATCGGTCACGGCGCCGCTTTCGCCATTGTCGCGCAGCACCATCTCGACCTCGCGCGCGGTCACGACGGTGTCGCGCGAAAGCACCGCGAGCCGCTGCACCACATTGCCGAGTTCGCGGACATTGCCCGGCCAGTCGTGGCGTTCGAGCCATTGCATCGCTTCGGGCGCGAACTGCCGATCGGGCAATCCCGACCCGCGCCCGACCTCGACGAAATGGCGCACGAGCGCCGCAATGTCGCTGCGGCGATCGCGCAGCGGCGGCAGGGTCACGGGAATGACGTTGAGCCGGTAGAAAAGATCCTCGCGGAAACGGCCGTCGGCGACGAGCGTGCGCATGTCGCGGTGCGTCGCGGCGACCACGCGGACGTCGGCGCGCAGCGCCTGGCTGCCGCCGACGGTCGAATATTCGTTGCTTTGCAGCACGCGCAGCAGCCGCGTCTGCGCCTCCAGCGGCATGTCGCCGATCTCGTCGAGGAACAGGGTGCCGCCCGCCGCCTGTTCGAAACGCCCCGCGCTGCGGCTGTGCGCGCCGGTGAAGGCGCCCTTTTCGTGCCCGAACAGCTCGGCTTCGATCAATTCGCGCGGGATCGCGGCCATGTTGATCGCGACGAACGGCCCCGCGCGGCGGAGGCCAGTGGCGTGGATCGCGCGCGCGACGACTTCCTTGCCCGTCCCCGATTCGCCGAGGATCAGCACCGCGAGATCGTTCGTCGCGAGCCGCGCAATCGTGCGGTAAACCGCCTGCATTGCCGGCGCGCGGCCGACGAGACCGTGGCTGTCGGCGGGCGGGTTGGTGTCACTTGCCGCGGGTTCGGCGCGCCGTTGCAGCGCGGCGCGCACGCTGGCGGTCAGTTCGTCGAGGTCGAAGGGCTTGGGCAGATAATCATAGCTGCCGATGCCCGTCGCGCGTACCGCCGTGTCGAGCGTGTTTTGCGCCGACAACACGATCACCGGCGTCGCGGGATCGACGCCGGCGTGGACGAGCGAGTCGATGCCGTCGCCGTCGGGCAAAACGACGTCGGTGATGATGAGGTCGGGGCGATGGCCCGCGAGCCAGGCGTTGCGTTCGGCAATGCTGCCGACCGATGCGAGCAGGCCGCATTCGCCGACAAGCGTTTCGCGGATGATCATCGCGATCGCCGCATCATCCTCGACCAGCAGGATCGTCTTGCCGTCGCTCATCCCCGTCCCTTCGATTGCGCGACGGGCAGGTGGACGCGAAAGCGCGTCCAGTCGCCGTCGCGCATATGCTGGACCGTCCCGCCCATGTCGCGCGCCAGCTTGGCGACGAGGGCAAGGCCAAGGCCCCTCCCCTCGCGCTTCGTCGTCACGAACGGGTCGAACAGGTCGCCGCGAATGTCGGCGGGAACGCCGGCGCCATTGTCGCTGACGCTGACCTCGATCGGCAGCGCGATGCGCCCGCGGCCGTCGCCATTGTCGATCGACAGGCCGTGGCGATAGGCCGTCGCGATCCGCACCACGCCGTCGTCGCGCCCCGCCAGAACCTCGCAGCCGTTGGTCACGAGGTTGAGCAATATCTGCACCATGGCGTCATGGTTGCCGTGGACGAGCGGCAGCGACGGGTCGAAATCCTCGGCGAAGCGGACGCCCGGAAACTGGCGCGCGCGCGCGGTTTCCATCGCCTGATGGATCGGCTGATAGAGGTTGATCGGTTCGCACAGAATCGGCTGTCCGCGCGAAAAATGCTCCATCTGGTCGATCAGCGTCGCGATCCGGTCGACCTCGGCGCAGATCAGCGTCGTGAAGCGCTCGCCCCCGCTATCGGTCTTGCGCGCGAGCAGCTGCGCCGCGCCCTTGATGCCGGCGAGCGGATTCTTGATCTCGTGCGCGAGCATCGACGCCGCTGCCCCCGCGGCGCGGCTCGACCGCCCGATCGCGCCGCCCATCAGTTCAGCGTCGCTTTGCGACGGGACGAGCGCCAGGATGCGGTGCCCGCTCTGGCCATAAGGCACCATCTGCATATCGACGAAGACCGATTTGCGGCCGCCAAGCGTGATTTCGGCGCGGTGCGCAAAAAGCGCCGACGTCGCGGCATCGTTCATCCGCTGGCGATAGCTGCGGTCCATCTGGATGACATCATAGATCACGCGCCCGACCATCGCCGAGCGGCTGACGTTGCAAAGCTGCTCGGCGGCGGCGTTGACGAACAGCACGACCCCGCCGCCGTCGATCAGCAATGTCGGGACCGGATGCGACTGGATCAGCTCGTCATGGTCGAAACTGGGGATGCTCGAGGTGAGCGTGGTCACGCGGCGGCCCGAGTCAGATGGGGGCCGTAAAAGGCCTCGAGCGCGTCGAGGACGCCCTTGCTGTCGGGAATCTGGTTGACCTTGTTGCGGAACTCGGCCGACCCGTGCAGGCCCTTGACGTACCAGCCGAGATGCTTGCGCGCCATATTGACCCCGGTCGTTTCGCCATAATGGTCGATCATCGCCCGGTAATGCGATGTAATGACATGATATTGTTCGTCGAGACCGGGGTCGGGCCGATCGCCCTCGCCGCGCAGCGCCGCCATCACCTGTCCGAGCAGCCAGGGGCGGCCATAGGCGCCGCGGCCGATCATGACGCCATCGGCGCCGCTTTGCGCCAGCGCGGTGCGCGCGTCGTCGGCCGAACAGATGTCGCCGTTGACGATCACGGGGATCGACACCGCATCCTTGACCTTGCGCACAAAGCCCCAGTCGGCCTCGCCGCGGTACATCTGATTGCGCGTGCGGCCGTGAACGGTGACGAGCTTTGCGCCCAGATCCTCGGCGATATGCGCGAGTTCGGGGGCATTGAGGCTGTCGTGGCACCAGCCCATGCGCATCTTGACCGTCACCGGCACCGAAACGGCTTTGACGCAGGATTCGATCAGCGCCGCAGCGAGCTTCAAATCGCGCATCAGCGCCGATCCGGCGTCGCCATTGGTGACCTTGCGCACCGGGCAGCCCATGTTGATGTCGATGATCGACGCGCCGCGCTCCTCGTTGAGCTTCGCCGCCTCGCCCATTTCATAGGGGGTGCAGCCGACGAGCTGCATCGACACCGGCTCTTCGACCGGATCCCACGCCGCCTTCTGGATCGACTGGCGCGTTTCGCGGATCGCCGCCTGGCTCGCGATCATTTCGGTGACGTTGAGCCCCGAACCATAATAGCGGACCAGCTTGCGGAACGGCAGGTCGGTGACGCCCGTCATCGGCGCGAGGATCACGGGATCCGCGATGGTGATGTTGCCGATCTGGATGGGCCGCAGCGGCGCCATGGGGGATGCTTTCGTCTGATTGCCTAAAATTTGAGCAGCCCCTACACGCTAAGCCGCTTTCCCGCAAGGCGCGGCTGCGCTAACCGGCGCGCACCATGACCGAGTCCCCTGCCCCGCCGCCCCGCCGCGTCGCCGCGATCCTGCTCGCGGGCGGACAGGGCATGCGCGCGGGCTTTGCGCGGCCCAAGCAGCTCGAAATGCTCGGCGGAAAACCAGTGCTGCGCTGGAGCCTCGATGCTTTGGCGGGCGATACCTGCGTGTCGGGTGGCGTGCTGGTCGCGAACCATGGCGTCATGGCAGCCGTAGCCCCCTTGCCCGAAGGCTGGATTTCGGCCGTTCCTGGCGCCGAGCGGCAGCAATCGGTGGCGAATGCGCTGGCCGCGCTGGCGGACTGGGAGGATGAGGCGCTCGTGCTCGTCCATGACGCCGCGCGGCCGGGCGTCGATACCGCGGTCATCGACCGGCTGCTGGCCGCGCTCGATGATGCTGAAGCCGCGATCCCGGTGCTGCCCGTTCCCGACACGCTGGTCGAGGCCGCAAATGGCGCGGCGGGCGACGTCGTCGCACGCGAGCGGCTGGCGCGCGTGCAGACGCCGCAGGCCTTTCGCCTCGGCACGCTGCGCCGCGCGCACGCCGCGGCGGCGGACGCGGGGGCAACCGACGATGCGCAGCTTGTCCGCAGCCTTGGCGTCGCCGTCGCGACGGTCGAAGGCGATGCGCGGCTCCATAAACTGACATATGCCGAGGATATGGCGATTCTGCGTGGGCTTCTGGGGACAAGCGACATGATGCGAACCGCTGTGGGCATGGGCTATGACGTCCACCGCCTTGTCGAGGGCAAACCGCTGTGGATCGGTGGGATAGAAATCGCGCATAGTTATGGACTTGAAGGACATAGTGACGCCGACGTCGGGCTTCATGCGCTGACCGACGCGATTCTTGGTGCGCTCGGCGACGGCGATATCGGTGACCATTTCCCGCCGAGCGATCCGCAATGGCGCGGCGTGGCGTCGCACCGCTTCCTCTCCTTTGCAGGCGAGCGCGTCGCCGCGAACGGCGGGCGGATCGGCCACCTTGACCTCACGATCATTGCCGAAGCGCCGCGGATCGGCCCGCATCGCGTCGCCATCCGCGACCGTATTGCCGAAATCCTTGCGATTCCGACCGGGCGCGTTAGTGTGAAGGCCACAACGACCGAGCGGCTTGGGTTTACGGGCCGCCGCGAGGGCATCTCGGCGCAGGCCGTCGCGACCATCCAACTTCCGGAGATTTGAACCCGTGCAGCCCGACGCAGAATCGCGCCTCACCGCGCGTGATGATCTCGCCGCGAGCGTGCTTGCCCAGAATCGTGCGGCAGGGCGCAAGATCGCCGTCGCCGAAAGCTGTACCGGCGGCATGGTGTCCGCAGCGCTGACCGACATCGCAGGATGTTCGGACGTGTTCACCGCCGGTTTCGTGACCTATTCGGCGCACGCCAAGCAGACACAGCTCGACGTCAGCAGCGAGATCATCGAAACCTTTGGCGAAGTGTCGCTGGCGGCCGCGTGGGCGATGGCAGCCGGGGCGCTGGCGAACAGCGACGCCGACGTCGCGGTCGCCATCACCGGCATCGCCGGTCCCGGCGGCGGCTCGGAGAAAAAGCCGGTGGGCCTTGTCGTCTTTGCGCGCGCGCTCCGCGGACAGGATCCCGACGATTATTTCACCCAGCGCATCCAGTTCGAATCGACCGAACGCGGAGCGATCCGCCAGGCCGCAACCTTGTTCGCGCTCAGCCTGCTTCAGCCCGAAAAGGACGGGCTGCGGCCTTCGGAGGATGTCGCGCTCCCCGCGCCGTAAAGTTCGTCGGCGCGCGCCTCGAACGCCGCGATCATCTTCCTGAGCGCCTTGTCGAACATCTGCCCCGCGAGCGCCTCGAACATCCGGTTGCGGAACGAGAAATCGACCATGAAATCGACGCGGCAGCCGCCGCCTTCGGCGGGCTGGAAATGCCATTCGTTGCTGAGATGCTTCATCGGGCCGTCGATATAGCTGACGATCACCTCGTGCGGCCGCTGCTTGTGGACACGGCACGAAAAGCTTTCGCGCAGCCCCTTGAAGCCGACGATCATGTCGGCGACGCTTTCATGCTCGCTGTCGCTTCGGACACGCAGCGCAATAACCCACGGCAGAAATTCGGGATAGCGCGCGATGTCGGTCACCAGCGCGAACATCTGTTCGGCGCTGTAGGGCAGGTCGCGCGTTTCGTGGTGCCGCGGCAAGGGACGCTCAGTCGGCGCGGGCGCGCGCAAGCTGCGCCTCGCGCGCCGCGCGCATCCGCTCGAAATCGTCGCCGGCATGATAGCTCGAGCGTGTGAGCGGCGACGAGGCGACCTGCAGGAAACCCTTGGCGCGCGCGATCTGCGCATAGGCGTCGAACGCCTGCGGCGTCACAAAATCGATGACCTTCGCGTGCTTGGGCGTCGGTTGCAGATATTGGCCCATCGTCATGAAATCGATGTCGGCGCTGCGCATATCGTCCATCACCTGATGCACCTCCATCCGCTCTTCGCCGAGCCCGAGCATGATGCCCGACTTGGTAAAGATCGACGGGTCGCGGCGCTTGACGCTTTCGAGCAGGCGGAGCGAGGCATAATAGCGCGCACCGGGGCGGATCGTCGGATAGAGCCGCGGTACAGTTTCGAGATTATGGTTATAGACGTCGGGTCGCGCATCGACGATGGCCGCGATGGCGCTTTCGGGCTTGTTGCGGAAATCGGGGGTGAGGATTTCGATCGTCGTCTGCGGCGTTTCGCGGCGCAGCGCCTGAATCACTTTGACGAACTGGCTCGCACCGCCGTCGGGCAGGTCGTCGCGATCGACCGAGGTGATGACGATGTGCGTCAGCCCCATCTTGGCCGCGGCGATCGCCGTATGCTCGGGCTCGAGCAGGTCGACCGGGCGCGGCATCCCCGTCTTGACGTTGCAAAAGGCACAGGCGCGCGTGCAGGTGTCGCCGAGGATCATCACCGTCGCGTGCTTTTTCGTCCAGCATTCGCCGATGTTCGGGCACGCCGCTTCCTCGCACACCGTATGCAGGTTGAGTTCGCGCATCAGCTTGCGCGTTTCGGCATAGCCGGGGCTGGTCGGCGCCTTGACGCGGATCCAGTCGGGTTTGCGCGAGCGCTGGCTCGGGGTGGCGGCGGGTGAGGCAGGAGCGTTCATCGCGCCCACATAGTCGCCTCTGCCCCTCTTCTCAACCTCTCTACCTATGCTATGGGGCCGCCATGACTCACTTTGCCGACATGATCGAGGGCTATCGCCGTTTCCGTAGCGGCGGCTGGCAGGAACAACGGAGCCGCTGGGACGAGCTGGCCGAGGGGCAATCGCCCAAGGTGATGGTGATCGCCTGTTCCGACAGCCGTGTCGAACCGTCGCAGATTTTCGACACCAATCCCGGCGAAATCTTTGTCGTGCGCAACGTGGCAGCGCTGGTGCCGCCGTTTGAAACGACGCCCGGCCGCCACGGCGTCTCGGCGGCGCTGGAATTTGCGGTGCAGTTCCTGAAGGTCGAGGAAATCGTCGTCATGGGGCACGGCCTGTGCGGCGGCTGCCATGCGGCGCTGCACGGGACGATGGCGGGCGCCGAACCGGGGCGCGGCGGCTTCATCGCCGACTGGATCGCCCTGCTCGACGATGCCAGCGCAGAAGTGCGTGGTGGCCACGCCGACATCGACAGCCGCGAAGCGGGCCGCGCGATGGAAATGGCGGCGGTGCGCGTCAGCCTGGCGAATCTTCGTACTTTTCCGTGCATTCAGGAAAAGGAAGCGCGCGGGACGCTGACGCTGCGCGGCGCCTTTTTCGCGATCAGCGACGGCGTGCTGCACGTGCTGGACGATGCGAGCGGTGAGTTTCGCGCCGCCTGACCCCGCGGGTCAGGGAATCGCGTAGGTCACATTCGCCTGCCCGACCGGCTTTAGCGGATCGTCGGTCCACATCCGCACATCCATGACCGCAAGCCGTTTGCCGAGGCGCAGCATGTGCGCGTCGGCGAACAGCGATCCCGGACGGCACGGCCGCAGGAACTGGTAATTGAGCGCGCTCGTCACCGCCATCGCCACCGGCCCGATATGCGCAAGGACGAGCGCATAAGCCGCCATGTCGGCAAAACCCATCTGCGTCGGCCCCGAAATCAGACCGCCGGGGCGCAGCGCCTTGTCGGTCGGGTCCATCCGCGCCTGCACATGTCCCGGCGCGGCCGAAACCACATAACCGCGCGATCCCGGCTCCGATTGGGGGAAAGCCTCAGCCATAAAGGCGTTGAGCGCGTCGGCATCCATGCGGATCGCGCTCGACGAAATGGCCGTGCTTTCCCCCATAGCGGTCAGCGCGACAGCTTCTTGTACGTCGTCGCGTGCGGTCGCGTCGCGCCTTCGCCCAAGCGGCGGATCTTGTCCTCTTCATAGGATTCGAAATTGCCTTCGAACCATTCGACATGACTGTCGCCCTCGAACGCCAGAATGTGCGTCGCGAGGCGATCGAGGAAGAAGCGGTCGTGGCTGATGACCACCGCGCAGCCCGCGAAATTTTCGAGCGCTTCTTCGAGCGCGGCGAGCGTTTCGGTGTCGAGATCGTTGGTCGGTTCGTCGAGCAGCAGCACGTTGCCGCCCTCTTTCAGCATCTTGGCCATATGGACGCGGTTGCGCTCGCCGCCCGACAGCTGCCCGACCTTCTTCTGCTGGTCGGTGCCCTTGAAGTTGAAGGCGCCGACATAGGCGCGCGTCTGCATCTCGTGCTTGCCGATATTCATCATGTCGTGCCCGCCCGAAATCTCTTCCCAGACATTCTTGTTGGGGTCGAGCGCGTCGCGGCTCTGGTCGACATAGCCGAGGCGCACCGTGTCGCCGATGCTGATGCTGCCGCTGTCAGGGGTTTCCTGCCCGGTGATCAGGCGGAACAAGGTCGACTTGCCCGCACCGTTCGGACCGATGACGCCGACGATGCCGCCCGGCGGCAGCGTGAAAGACAGGTCTTCAAAGAGCAGCTTGTCGCCATAGGCCTTGGAGATATTGTTGACCTCGATCACCTTGCCGCCAAGGCGTTCGGGAACCTGGATGACGATCTGCGCCTTGCCGGGGGCGCGGTTTTCCTGCGCCTCGACGAGCTGGTCGAACGATTTGATACGCGCCTTCGACTTGGCCTGGCGGGCTTTCGGCGACTGGCGGATCCACTCGAGTTCGTCGCGGATCGCCTTCTGGCGGCCCTGGTCTTCGCGCGCTTCCTGTTCGAGGCGCTTGCCCTTCTTTTCGAGATAGGTCGAATAATTGCCTTCATATACGAAGTAGCGGCCGCGATCGAGTTCGAGGATCCAGTTCACGACATTGTCGAGGAAATAGCGGTCGTGGGTGACGAGGATGACGTTGCCCGGATAGTCGACGAGATGCTTTTCGAGCCAGGCGACGCTTTCGGCATCGAGGTGGTTGGTCGGTTCGTCGAGCAGCAGGATCGACGGCTTTTCGAGCAGCAGACGGGTAAGCGCAATGCGGCGCTTTTCGCCGCCCGAGAGATTTTCGACGCTCCAGTCGCCCGGCGGGCAGCGGAGGGCCTCCATCGCAATTTCGAGCTGGTTGTCGAGCGTCCAGCCATCGACCGCGTCGATCTTTTCCTGGAGGGTGCCCATTTCTTCCATCAGCGCGTCGAAATCGGCGTCGGCCGGCGGATCCGCCATCAGCGCGCTGATCTCGTTAAAGCGGTCCATCATGTCGGCGACGGGGCGCACACCGTCCATGACATTCTCCTTGACCGTCTTGGTCGGGTCGAGCTGCGGCTCCTGCGCCAGATAGCCGACGGTGATGCCCTCGCCGGGCCAGGCTTCGCCCGTGAAATCCTTGTCGATACCGCCCATGATCTTCATCAATGTCGACTTGCCCGTACCATTCGGGCCGACGATGCCGATCTTGGCGTCGGGATAGAATTGCAGGCTGAGGTTATTCAGCGTCGGCTTTTGCGCGCCGGGATAGGTCTTGGTCAGACCTTTCATCACGAAACTATATTGGGCGGCCATGCGATAAAGCTCCGATAGTGGCGAGGCCGCGCGGTGCGGCCGGGAGAGATGTTGCGCGCCGGTTAGCGAATGGGCGCTGCGTTGGCAATCGGTGCGGGCCCGTCGCGATGCGTCTGCAAGCAAGCCGAGCCGGGTGTCGGGCCGGAGGACATGGCACAAGATGAGACAGATGGCGCGGGGCCGTCGGCGCGATACGGCAAGTTGGTTTCTGCTTTCCGCCCCACCGCTGGGCCAGGTTTTGCGTTGTCACGCACGGATTCTGCGATTCTATCGGCCCGGCGGTTAATCGCCGATCGCGCTTTGTTTCGGCGAAGTGACACAAATCCGCCACGCGGACCCATCTCAATTATTTTTGTTGACGATTCACACGGAACGACTAAATCCCGCCGCTCGCGATATGGGAAATTCTCCCATCGCGGAAAGGCATTTTAGGGAGCCCACACATCATGAAGAAGTTTGCTGCTATCGCCGTTGCTGCCAGCATGTTCGCCCTCGCCGCTTGCGGTGAAAAGGCTGCTGAAGAAGCCACCACCGAAGCTCCGGCTGCCGAAGCTG
>JASBSJ010000008.1 GCA_030148985.1 Sphingopyxis sp. | reverse complement strand
TCTCCCCTCCCGCTTGCGGGAGGGGTCGGGGGTGGGCAGCGACGCCGCGATCAGCCCACCCCGCTGCGGCTAGCGAACAAGTTCGCAAGCCTCGCTGCCCCTCCCGCAAGCGGGAGGGGAAATCAGGTCACGACCTCAATGGCAGCTCCCCACCCCAAAACCGCCATGGCCGCCTGCGAACGATACCTCACTCGTAGCTGAGATGCGTCGCTTTCCCCCGGAAAATCCAGTGCGCGAGGATCGAATATCCCAAAATCACCGGCAGCACGAACAAGGCGCCGATCAGGATGATCGTCAGCGATTCGGGTGACGCGGCCGCCTGCCAGATGTCGAGGCGGTCGGCGATCAGATAGGGGTAGAAGCTGTATGCGATCCCGACGAAGCCGAGCGCGAAGAGGATGCCCGCGGTCGCCAGCGGCACCCAGCTTAGCTCGTCCTTCGCGCGCAGCGGGCGGCGCAGGAAAATCGCAAGTCCGACGAACAGGGTCGCGGCGGCGATCGGGATCGGCAGCAGCGCGATGATTTCGGGCAGGCGGAACCAGCGGTCGAAGATGCGTTCCGACAACAAAGGCGTCGCGATCGAGATGATCGCCATCGCGAGTGCGGTCAGCCACAGCGTGAGCTGGGCCCAGCGCACCGCGCGCTGCTGAAGCTCGCCTTCGACCTTGTAGATCAGCCAGCAGGCGCCGACGAACAGATAGCCCGCGACGAGACCCAGCGCGGCGAGCAGGCAGAAGAGCACCGCGGCGAAGCTCTGGTCGAACCCCAGGACATAGGCGCCGAGCATATAGCCCTGGCACAAGGCGGCGAGCAGCGATCCAGCGAAGAAGGCATTGTCCCAGCGATGTTTATGCTCGGGCGGCGCCTTGGCGCGGAACTCGAACGACACGCCGCGCAGGATGAGCGCGACGAGCATCAGCGCGACGGGCAGGTAAAGCTGCGTCAGGATCAGCCCGTGCGCGACCGGAAAGGCGACGAGCAGCAGGCCGATACCGAGCACCAGCCAGGTTTCGTTGGCGTCCCAGAAAGGACCGATCGAGGCGACCATCAGGTCGCGGTTCGCGTCCTTTTCCAGCCGCGTCAGCATCCCGACGCCCAGATCATAGCCGTCGAGGATGACATAGAGCAGGATCGACAGCCCCATCAGCCCGGCAAAGATCACGGGCAACCACCAGGGATCGAAAAAGGGGGTCATGCCGGTTCCTCCTGCGGGGCGGCGGGGCCGGGCGCGGCGGGTAGAGGGAACATCGGCTTGTCGCTTCGCGCCGTCTTGCCGAGCCGCGCGAGCCGATAGAGCACCGCGATATAGGCGGCGAGCAGCACGACATAGACCGCGAGATACAGCGTGAGCGAACTCGCGACCATCGCGCCGCCCACCGGGCCGACCGCGTCGGCGGTCGTCAATACCCCGGTAACGAGCCAGGGCTGGCGGCCGATCTCGGTGACGTACCAGCCCGCGAGCGTCGCGACCCAGCCGCTGAAGGTCATCGCAACCAGCGCGCGCGCGAGCCATTTCGGCATCGCATCGACCCCGCGCCGCCGGATTGTCCACGCCGCGTACCACGACACGGCGAGCATCAGCATCCCGATGCCGACCATGATCCGGAACCCCCAGAACAGCGGGCCGACCGGCGGATGATCGCCTTCATAATCGTTGAGGCCGGGGACGACGCCCCCGGCATGATGCGTCAGGATCAGGCTGGCGCCCGAGGGTATCGCGATTTCCAGGTGGTTGGTGCGCGCGTCCTCGTCGGGGATGGCGAAGAGGATCAGCGGCGCGTGCGGCTGCGTCTCCCAATTGGCTTCCATCGCCGCGACCTTTTGCGGCTGGTGCTCCAATGTGTTGAGCCCATGCTGGTCGCCGACGAAAATCTGCACCGGGATCAGCAGCGCGGCGGCATAGATGGCGGCTTTTAATGTTCGCCGCACGCCTTCGCCGCCGCCGTCCTTCAGCCAGCGCCACGCGCTCATCCCCGCGACCAGAAAGGCGACGGTCAGCGCCGAGGCGATCAGCATATGGGTGAGGCGGTAGGGCATCGACGGGTTGAAGACGATCGCCCACCAGTCGGTCGCATGGACGACGCCGTCGCGAATCTCATAACCCACCGGCGTCTGCATCCAGCTGTTGAGCGCGATGATCCAGAAGGCCGACAAGGTCGTGCCCGCGGCAACGAGAACGGTCGCCAGCGTGTGCATCCAGTTGGGGACGCGGCTGAACCCGAAGAGCATGATCCCGAGGAAGACGGCCTCGAGGAAGAAGGCGGTGAGCACTTCATAGGCGAGGAGCGGACCCGCGACATTGCCGACCTTTTCCATATAGCCCGGCCAGTTGGTGCCGAACTGGAAACTCATCGTGATGCCCGAGACGACGCCCATCGCGAAACTGAGCGCGAACACCTTCACCCACAATCGATAGGCGTCCATCCACGCGGCATCGCCGGTGCGGTTATACGCAAGCTTGAAGCCGAGCAGCGCCCATCCGAGCGCGATCGTGATCGTCGGGAACAGGATATGAAAGCTGATGTTCGCGGCGAACTGGATGCGCGCGAGCATTAGCGGGTCGAATTCCGTCATCGGTGCCGTCCCGGTTGGCGATCCATGATGCGGACCGCAATCGCTTCCTACCACAAAGCGGCAACGCGTTGAACTTGGACAAAAGGACCAACGGCGGCGACGCCGCATCCGCAATCATGTTGCGCCGCAGCACCGCATCTGTTAGGGGCGCGGCGTTTCGCGGTGCCTTGGGCGCTGCCCCCTTCCATCAAGGCTTATCCGCATGTCTTTGCGCAATATCGCCATTATCGCGCACGTCGATCATGGCAAGACGACCCTCGTCGACCAGCTGTTCCGCCAGTCGGGGACGTTCCGCGACAACCAGCGCGTCGAAGAACGCGCAATGGATTCGAACGATCTGGAAAAGGAACGCGGGATCACCATCCTTGCGAAATGCACCAGCGTCGAATGGGGTGAAGGTGAAAATGCGACGCGGATCAACATCGTCGACACGCCGGGCCACGCCGATTTCGGCGGCGAGGTCGAGCGCATCCTGAGCATGGTCGATGGCGTCATCCTGCTCGTCGATGCCGCCGAAGGGCCGATGCCCCAGACCAAGTTCGTGACCGGCAAGGCGCTCGCGCTCGGCCTGAAGCCGATCGTCGTCGTCAACAAGATCGACCGCAGCGACGCGCGCGCCGCCGAAGTGCTCGACGAAGTGTTCGAACTGTTCCTGACGCTCGAGGCCAATGACGAACAGCTCGATTTCCCGATCCTCTATGCCTCGGGGCGCGGCGGCTATGCCTCGCCCGACCCCGAAGCGCGCGAGGGCACGCTGGAGCCGCTGTTCCAGACGATCGTCAGCCATGTGCCGACGCCGGGCCTGCCCGAGGACGGTCCCTTCACCTTCCTCGCCACCTTGCTCGACCGCGACAATTTCATCGGCCGCATCCTGACCGGCCGCGTCCAGTCTGGGACGATCAAGGTCAACCAGCCGATCCACGCGCTCGACATGGACGGCAAGGTGATCGAAACCGGCCGCGCGTCGAAGCTGCTCGCGTTCCGCGGGCTCGAGCGCGTTCCGGTCGACGAAGCGCGCGCGGGCGACATCGTCGCGATCGCGGGGCTCGCGCAAGCGACCGTCGCGAACACCATCGCCGACACCAGCGTGAGCGAACCGATCGCCGCGCAGCCGATCGACCCGCCGACGCTGTCGATGCGCTTTGCCGTCAATGATTCGCCGATGGCGGGGCGCGAGGGCAGCAAGGTCACGAGCCGCATGATCCGCGACCGCCTGTACCGCGAAGCCGAAACCAATGTCGCGATCCGTATCACCGAAAGCGCCGACAAGGACAGCTTCGAAGTCGCGGGCCGCGGCGAGCTTCAGCTTGGCGTGCTCATCGAAACGATGCGCCGCGAAGGCTTTGAACTCGGCATCAGCCGCCCGCGCGTGCTGTATCAAACCGACGAAAACGGCCAGCGCACCGAACCATATGAAACCGTCGTCATCGACGTCGATGACGAACATTCGGGCACGGTCGTGGAAAAGATGCAGATCCGCAAGGCCGACCTCACCGACATGCGTCCGTCGGGCGGCGGCAAGACGCGCATCACCTTCAGCGGCCCGTCGCGCGGCCTGATCGGCTATCACGGCGAATTCCTGTCCGACACGCGCGGCACCGGGATCATGAACCGGTTGTTCGAGAAGTACGGCCCGTACAAGGGCGTGATCGAGGGCCGCAAGAATGGCGTCCTCATCTCGAACGGCAATGGCGAAGCGGTTGCATACGCCCTCGGCCCGCTCGAAGAGCGCGGCATCCTCTTCGTCTCGCCCGGCGAGGCGCTGTATGAGGGCATGATCATCGGCGAAAATGCCAAGCCCGACGACCTTGAGGTCAACCCGATGAAGTCGAAACAGCTCACGAACTTCCGTTCGACGGGCAAGGACGACGCGATCCGCCTGACCCCGCCGCGCCGCATGACGCTGGAACAGGCGATCGCGTACATCGACGATGACGAGATGGTCGAGGTGACGCCCAAGAATATCCGCATCCGCAAGGCGATCCTCGACCCGCATGAGCGCAAGAAGGCGAGCCGCAAGAAGGAAGCGGCGTAACGCCAGCGGCGAAAGCCGATCGTCGCCCCCGCGAAGGCAGGGGCCGCAATCGGCCTTGCTCGTCGCTGCTGCGTAAACCTCCAGCGGCCCCCGCCTTCGCGGGGGCGACGGGGTTGATTGGGGAGGACATGCGTTGGCCCGCCTGATCCTGTTCAACAAGCCTTATGGCGTGCTGTCGCAATTCACCGACCGCGGCAGCGAAACTGCGCGCGCGACGCTGTCCGACTATATCGACGTGCCGGGCGTCTATCCCGCCGGGCGGCTGGACCGGGATAGTGAAGGCCTGTTGATCCTGACCGACGACGGCGCGTTGCAGGCGCGGATTGCGTCGCCAAAGCACAAGACGCCCAAAACCTATCTCGCGCAGGTTGAGGGTGAGCCCGATGAAGCGGCGCTGGAGGCGCTCCGCCGCGGCGTCACGCTGAACGACGGCCCCACCCGCCCCGCGACCGTCCGCCGCATCGAGGCCCCGATGCTGTGGGATCGCGACCCGCCGGTGCGATACCGCAAGAGCGTGCCCGACGCCTGGATCGAACTCACCATCACCGAAGGCCGCAACCGCCAGGTCCGCCGCATGACCGCCGCGGTCGGTTATCCGACGCTGCGGTTGGTGCGCTGGCGGATCGGCGGGTGGGAGATTGGGGATTTGGCGCCGGGGGAATGGCGCGAGGCCGGGTGAAATTCGGGCCCGGTGCAGGCGGGCATTGCCCCCGGCGGTGACCTGGGTCGCAGGATTCACTTTCCTTTCACACCCATTTGCTTATCCTTGCGGGTAAGGGGACCGCTCGCACCGCGAGAACAACCATTATGGCCATGAGCCGTGAAATGGAACGACTGCGCGCCGAACATGCGGCACTGGTCGCGCTCGCGCGGATTATTATGGCGATGCTGAAGGAACCGGCGCCCTCGCGCCCCGCCGATCTGGCGTCGGCGCGCGGCGCGCTTCGCGAAACGCTGATCCGCCACCTGAAATGCGAAGATTGGGCGCTGTACCCGCGCCTGCGCGCCAGCGGCGAGCCCGAGCTGGTCCGCGTCACGCGCGATTTCGAACTCGAGATGGGCGACCTGGCCGAAGACTTCGCCGCCTATGACGGCAAATGGACCGCCGAACTGGTCGCGGCCGATTGGGAAGGTTTCCGGCGCGAAACGATGATCGTGTTCGACCTGCTCAAGCTTCGTATCGAACGCGAGGAGCGCGAGCTGTATCCGCTCGCCGATCGGCTTTATCTGGCCGCGACGCCGATGACCGCCGCGGTGCCGAACCAGCGTTCGGCGCGCCTTGGCGATTGACGATGGTGGCCCGGCCCCGCTAGGGCCGCGCATCATTTTTGGGAAAATTGTCAATGACCGATACGCCGCCCGACCGCATGTCGACCAATCCGCGCTCGCCCCATTTCGACCTGGAGGTGCTGCAACGCGGCATCGGCATCCGCTTCAAGGGCAAGGAACGCACCGACGTCGAGGAATATTCGATCTCCGAAGGCTGGATCCGCGTCGCCGCGGGCAAATCGAAGGACCGCTTTGGCCAGCCGATGACGATCAAGCTGTCGGGCGAGGTCGAGGCTTGGTTCGAGGATGTTGCGGGCGAAGGCGACGCACCCGGCGACGAGTGATCGGGGACGCAAATCGCTCACGGACCGCGACCATTCTTTTTTGAATAGTCATCCCGGCGAAGGCCGGGATCTCACCCTCTCGGTTTACCGCACCGGCGAGATCCCGGCCTTCGCCGGGATGACGGGGATATGGACGGTGGTGTTCGGTCCGGCCCGCTTTTGGCCCCAAAACAGAAGCCACCCGGAGCGGCGGACCGTCCCGAGTGGCTTCGTCGCTCGCCGAGCCCTTGGAGGTGGGGGGGATAGGCTCAGTTGCCGAGCGAGGCGGCAACGAGCGCTAGGCCGTTGCCGGGTTTCCAGTCATTCTGTGCCCAGACGGGCGCCTTGAAGCTTGGCGCCGGGTTCGCGGCATCGGTTTCGCCATCGGCATAGATAAAGCCCTGCACTGGATTGGGGCGCAGGCCAAGGTCGCTGATCGGAGCATACCAGACGCGCACCAGGCTCCAGTCGCCGGCATCGCTGACATCGACGACGCGCACCCCGCGCTCGATCTGTCCGCGGCGGCCATTGATCGGCGACCAGTTCGCATGGTCGATCAGGATTTCGCGGTCGCTCACCACCTTCTTGACCACCGCGACATGGCCCATCGGCATACCGCGCGTGCCGGCAAAGGCCATGACCGCGCCCTGCCGCGGTTCGTCGCCGCGCGCATAGGTGCCCGCCGCCTGCGTCCACCAGGTTTTCGCATTGCCGCGGATGTCGACGCCCGATTCGGCACGCGCAAAGGGGACGCACTGAAGATAGGATTTCGCCGCGGCGGGAACGCTGACGAGCAGTCCGGCGAGCGTCATCGCCGACGCGATGGCGGCAGTCAGAAAGCGGCGTTGAAACATGGATGCGACCCCCGGCTTGCCTTCAAGCGTTGGAGCGTCTTTGCCATGCCCGGCGGCGGTGACCACCCGTCCAGCGACGAGCCGCGCCAAGGGTGCGGTGGGCGGGGGAACCTTTAGCCAGAGTGTTCGATTCGGCGCTAAAAGGCGTCGATCCGTCGCCCTCCTCCCCCTTGATGGGGGAGGCAGCGAAACGTGCCAGCTTGCTGGCTAGTTGCAGCGGAGGGGGTGCGCTCTCGGCCTGAGACGGCCGTGCAAGGACGCACCTTCACCCCTATCCAACTTCGCCTAATCGCTTCGCGATAAGGCTTCATATCCTTCCCCCATCAAGGAGGAAGGAAAGGGGTCAGGCCGCGGCTATCGCCACATCGTCGGGGCGGCGGAACAGCGTCAGCACGTCGCTCGCGGGCATCGGGCGCCCGTAATAATAGCCCTGAATGTTCGAGCAGCCGAAGCTGCGCAGCGTTTCGACTTCCAGTTCGGTCTCCGCCCCCTCGGCCGTGGTCGACATGCCGAGGCTGTCGGCGAGCGCGACGACGGCGCGGATGATCGCGATCGATTCGATGCTGCCCTTGGCGGCGCCGACGACGAAGCTGCGATCGACCTTGATCGTCGAAAATTGCGTTTTCCTGAGATAGCCGAGCGACGAATAGCCCGTTCCGAAATCGTCGAGCGACAGGCGGATGCCGAGCGCAATCAGTTGGTCGAGCAATTGCGCGGCGCCGCCGCCATCGCGCAGGAACACGCTTTCGGTGACCTCGATCTCCAGCCTTTGCGGCGACAGCCCGCTCTGCGCGAGCGCCGAGACGACGACCGAGGCAAAGCTGGGGTCGGTCAGCTGGTCGGCCGAGACGTTGATCGCGACCTTCAGGTTCGACGGCCATTTCATCGCCTCGTGGCACGCGGTGCGCAGCACCCATTCGCCGATCGGCGAAATGAGGCGCGCGTCCTCGGCCAGCGGGATGAAGCGGCCGGGCGAGACATTGCCGAGTTTCTTGTTGTGCCAGCGGATCAGCGCTTCGAAGCCGTTGAGCGTGCCGTCGGCCGCGGTGACGACGGGCTGGTAATAAAGCTCGAACTCGCCGCGCTCCAGCGCGCCGCGCAGTTCCTGTTCCATCACGCGCCGTTCCTCGGCCTGCGCGTGGAGCGAGGCGACATAGGCGGCGACGACGTTGCCGCCGCGGTCCTTCGATTTATAAAGCGCAAGGTCAGCGTTGCGCGTCAGTGTTTCGACCGTCGCGCCGTCGGTCGGGCCGATCGCGAAGCCGACGCTGGCGCCGACGAACAGCTGGTGATTGTCGACCACATAGGGCCGGCTGATCGTCGTGATGATCCGCTGCGCCAGCTCCTCGGCGGCGTCGGCCGAGGTGAGGTTGTGGAGCACGACGGCAAATTCGTCGCCGCCAAGGCGGCCGCAGGTCATGCCGCGCTCGATCAACCCTTTGAGCCGCGCCGCGACCTGCGCGAGCAATTTGTCGCCGACGGGGTGGCCCAGCGTATCATTGACCGCCTTGAATCGGTCGAGGTCGATCATCAGCAGCGCGCAGCGCGACTTCGCCTCGATCGCATGGGTCAGCGCGCGCGCGAGATCTTCGTGGAGGCTGAGGCGGTTGGGCAGGCCGGTGAGATTGTCGAAGCGCGCCATCTTGGCAATCTGTTCGGCGGTCGCGCGCTGTTCGGTGACGTCCGACCCGACGCCGCGAAAGCCGAGGAACTTGCCCGATTCGTCGAGGCGCGGCGAGGCCGACAATTCCCACCAGCGCGGGCGACCGTCGATCGACACCGGCACGATCAGGTTCGAGAAACTTTCGCGCCGCTTCATCCGTTCGGCCATGTCGTGCAGGCTTTTGGGGAACAGGCCGGTTTCCCACGCATCGCCCGACAGCGCCTGAAGCAGCGGCACGCCCTCCAGCCCTTCGGTGGTGCCGCCGAGCGCATAGGCAAGGCGGGGCGAGACGTGGACCAGGCGCCGGTTGCTGTCAGTCTGCCACAGCCAGTCGGCCGAGGTTTCCTCGAACTCGCGCAGCAGCAGGCTGACCGTTTCGCTTTTCTCGTGCAGCGTCTCTTCGGCGCGGCGCGAGCGGATGTGGATCTGCGCAAAGCGGACGCAGAAGGCGAGGAGGAGGGCGCCGACGACGAGCGCGACCGCTGCAAGTTGCGGCGCACCCGCGCGTATGAGCGCAGCCGCCGCCGACAGCGAGACGGGCATGATGAACAGCGCGCAGGCGAGCGGGACGCTGTGCGCGACGATCGCCAGCGTGAGCATCATCAGCACCGCGATCGTCCACATCGACAGCACATGGTCGAGGCTGGGCGACAACCCCTCCAGCCAGAAGGGAATCGTCCAGACCAGCGCCGAATAAAATGCGTGGCGGTTGCACAGCCGATATTCGGTGGTGCCCGGCAGCTTGGGGTCGCCCAGCGGCAGATTGCGGAACTGGCGATAGGACCACAGGCTGAAAATCAGCGCGCACACAAGCCAGCCACCCGCGAGCGGCAGCGCGACCTTGTGAATCATCGTCAGGAAGGCGACCAGCGCCATGCCGATGCCCATGGCGAGGCGCAGCGCGCCACGGCCGCGCAGCGGCGCGAGCTGGAGCTGGCGAAGGTTGCCGGGGATCTGATCCCGCGGCGTCAGCCCCAAAAGGGTTCGCGCGGGAATGACGTCGGCGGCAGTCGGATCGGTCGGCAGGCTTTTCACCCGGCCCGTCTAATGGGTTGGGGTTACCCGAAGGTAACCATCGCGCTGTTTCGAAGCGAATTTCTGTGCCGAGCGGGGACAGGATGGAGGATTGCGGTGGAATGAGGGGTTTTGGGGTGGGAATGGTCATGAAATCCTCCCTGTGGCCGCAGGCCATGGGGAGGGGGACCGCCGCCGCAGGCGGTGGTGGAGGGGCCGCGACGCCAGCGCAAAAGCCCCTCCGTCAGCGCTTCGCGCTGCCACCTCCCCATGCCTGCGGCACAGGGAGGATGTTATGCCCGCTACCGGACGTTTCCGCCCTTATGCTGCAATCGCAAAAGGCTGAATTTCCCCGGCAAGATATTGCGCGCGCGCCTTCGAGCGGCTGAGCTTGCCCGAGCTGGTGCGCGGCAAGGTGCGCGGCGGGATCAGTTCGACGAGGCAGTTCATGCCGGTGATCGCGCGCACACGGTCGCGAATCGCCTCACGCAGCGCGGCGCGCTCGGCATCGTCGCTGGTGCGGCACTGGACGAGCACCGCGGGGGTCTCTTCGCCGCCCGGCGTGGTGATCGCGAACGCCGCGATGTCGCCCGACTTGAACCCCGGCAATTGTTCGACCGCCCATTCGATGTCCTGGGGCCAGTGATTCTTGCCGTTGATGATAATCATGTCCTTGGCGCGGCCGACGATATAGATGTAACCGTTTGACAGATAACCCATATCGCCCGTGTCGAGCCAGCCGTCCTTCATGCAGGCTTCGGTCGCCTCGGGATCGCGGTAATAGCCGGTCATCAGCGAGGGGCCGGTGCACCACACTTTGCCGACGGTCTGGTCGGGGAGCGGATTGCCCGCTTCGTCGCGGACCTCGATGGTCATATCCTTGACCGCCTTGCCGCAGTTGACGATTGCGCGATAGCGCGTCGGGCGACCCGAATCGTTCGCGGCGCCCGAAAGCTCGGTTTCCTCGACCAGTTCGACGACGATGCCTTCGCCCGGCGGCATGATGCTGACCGCCAGCGTCGCTTCGGCGAGGCCATAGCTCGGCAGAAAGGCGCTCGCCTTGAACCCGGCGTCGGCAAAAGCATCGACAAAGGCCTGCATCACGTCGGGGCGGATCATGTCGGCGCCATTGCCCGCGACGCGCCAGCGCGACAGGTCGAACCGGTCGGCGACGTGGCTCTGGCTGGAGATACGGCGCGCGCAAATGTCATAGCCGAAGGTCGGCGAATAGCTGAGCGTCGTGCCCTGGTTGCGGCTGATGAGGTCGAGCCAGGCGAGCGGGCGGCGGGCGAAATCCTCGGTCTTGAGGTAATCGACCGACACCTGATTGGCGACGGGGGAGAGCAGGCAGCCGACGAGCCCCATGTCGTGATACCAGGGCAGCCACGACACGCAGCGGTCGGTCTCGCGCACTTCCATGCCGTGCGAATGCGCCGACAGATTGTTGAGCAGCGCGCCGTGCGTCACCGCGACGCCGTGCGGGAAACGCGTCGAACCGCTGCTGTACTGAAGGTAACAGGTTTCGTCGGTTTTCTGTTCGGGCAGCGCCGCGACGGGCGCCGCGCGCGTTTCGAACTCGCTCCAGTCGATCGGTTCGACCCCGCGCTGCGCAGCCGCCTCAGCGGCCATCGCGGCGATTTCGGGAGGGAAGAACAGCATCTTGGGATCGCAGCTGGTCAGCTGGACGACGAGCTGGCCGACATAGCTATCCCGCCCGCCAAAGCTGGTCGGCAGCGGTAGCGGTACCGGCCACGCGCCGGCATAAATGGTGCCAAAGAACAGCGCGGCAAATTCGGGGCCGGTTTCGGCGATCAGCGCGATTCGGTCGTTGGGCTTCACCCCCGCGGCGATCAGGCGATAGGCGGCGGCGAGCGCATCGGCGCGCAGCTCGCTATAGGGATAGGGGCGCACGAGCTTGCCGCGCGGATCGTGGAAATTAAGTCCGCGCGTGCCCCTCGCGGCATAGTCGAGCGCTTCGCCAACGGTGGCAAAGTCCGAAAAACGGCGCGGCTGCGCGCATTCGGTCGGGGTCGGCACGAGCGCGTCGGCCGAGGCAATGTGGGTATCGGTCATAAGGGGTGCGACATCCCTCGATATGGGCCGCGCGGCAACAAGCATGTCATCTTTTTGTGCCATGGAGGATGCGCGAACCCTGTGTTGTTTGAACAAATCGCCCATTTCCGGGCTTTGGTGCCCGATATGGCGCTGTTGATCGTTCTCAATCAGGCCCGACTGTGGCACAAACATGGCATATGGCCAACCGCCGTGCTCCCTTTGACCGATCGAAAAGACCGCTCGGCGCGGCAAAGCTCGACGAGCTGGCGCTCGCCTATGTCGCGCGGTTCGCGACGAGCCGGGCGAAGCTGCTGCGTTATCTCGCAAGAAAAGTGCGCGAATCCGAATGGATGGACGAAAGTGACGCCATGGCGGCGTGCGAGGCGGTCGCCGACCGGATGGACGCGCTCCGCTATCTCGACGACCGCCAATATGCGACGATGCGCGCTGGCGCGATGACGCGGCGCGGGCTGGGGGTGCGGCGCGTCAAGGCGCAGCTTTACGTGGATGGAATCGCCGCCGAGGATAGCGGCGAGGCGATCGAGACGGCCGAGAGCGAGGCGGTCGCGGCGGCGGTCGGCTTTGCGCGGCGGCGGCGCTTCGGGCCCTTTGCCGTGCGCGCCGACGACGATCCGAGGCTGCGCGAGCGGCAGGTTGCCGCCTTTGCGCGCGCGGGCCATTCGCTGACGCTCGCGCGGCGTATCCTTGCCGTCGCGCCGGGGGACGAGGATGCGCTGGCGGCGCTGGACGATGAAGCAGCGCTGGATTAGCCCTTATACCCCGCATCGGGCCGTCATCCCGGCGAAGGCCGGGATCTCGCCGTTGCGGAATAAAGTTGACGGTGGGATCCCGGCCTTCGCCGGGATGACGAACAAGAGGCTGGGCTTTTGATGCGTATCTTTCTGACGACCCTGGCTCTGTCGCTTGCGTTGCCGATGGCGGCGTGCAGCCGCGATGCGGGCGAGGCGGAGCGCGCGGCGACGGCGGCGGTGACCATCGAGATGGCGGGCACGGCGCACCGTTTCGATGTCGAGGTCGCGCGCACCGACGCCGAGCAGAAACAGGGCCTCAAGTTCCGCACCAGCCTGCCCGCGAATGGCGGGATGCTCTTTCCCTTTGAGAAACCGCGGATCGCGAGTTTCTGGATGCAGGACACGCTGATCCCGCTCGACATGTTCTTCATCCGCGTCGACGGCAGCATCGACCGCATCGCCGAAAACACCATCCCCGGATCGCTCGAACCCGTCGCGAGCGGCGGCGAAGTGAGCGCGGTGCTCGAACTAGCAGGCGGCACCGCGGCGCGGCTGGGGATCGACGAGACGGCAAAGGTGACGTGGAAGGAATAGGCGCGGCCAATCGGCGAGCAATTCGCTTGCGAAGCCCGCACCCTTGGCTGTAAACGCCGCAGCCATGAGCATCCTGGGCAAGATTTTCACCTGGTGGGACGGCGCGACCGTCGGCACGCTGCTGAACAGCTGGGCGCGCGGCGAAAAGGTCGGCGAGGACAGCCTTGGCAACATCTATTATCGCGCCAAGAAAGGCCCCCGCCGCTGGGTGATCTATAACGGGTCGAACGACGCGAGCCGCGTGCCGCCCGAATGGCACGGCTGGTTGCACGGCACCTTTGACGAGCTGCCTTCAGACGTGCTGCCCGCGCAGCGCGCCTGGGAACGCGAGCCGACTCCCAATCTGACCGGCAGCACGGGCGCCTATCGCCCCGCGGGCGCGCTCGAACGCGGCGGCCGCCGTGCCGCCGCGACCGGCGATTATGAGGCCTGGCGGCCCGGCGCCGACTAATGCGCCGCCGCGTCTGGATCGTCCTTGCCGCCGCGACGGCGCTGGCCGGATGCGACCGATCGCCCTCGAACGGCAGCAAGACGGTGCCGACGGCGCTGAAGTCGGAGCGCGTTCCCGCCGAAACCGGCGGCATCGAGGGCGCCACCCCGATGGCCGAGCGCGTCGCGGTGCTGGGCCTGCTCAACAAGCGCAACGGGTTGGTCCGCGAGCTGGAGATGAAGCCCGGCGACTCGCTGCGCGTCGGCCGCGCGATCGTCCGGCTGCGCGCGTGCGAACAGACGGCGCCATGGGAAGACCCCCCCGAAACCGGCGCCTTTGTCCAACTTTCGGTGCAGGACCAGCGCGACGACCAGTGGCGCCGCGTATTTTCGGGCTGGATTTTCCGCGAGCGGCCCGACCGCAATGTGATCGAGCATCCGATCTATGACGTGTTCGTCAAAAGCTGTGCGATGACATATCCGGGCGGCGAGCCGGTCGAACGGTCGGCGCCCAAGGCCGCGGCGGCGCCCAAGGCGTCGAGCGCGCCCCAATCGCCCGCGGCGAACGGCGGCGAGGGCGGCGAAACCCCTGCGGCGCCGGCACCGGCTCCAGCACCGGCCGCGGCGCCGTCGCCCCCCGCCAACACCGAATAGAGCCGCGCGAGATAGTCGGCCTGGCGGATCTCGATCGCACCGAGGCTGGCGAGGTGCGGGGTCAGGAACTGGCAGTCGAGCAATTTCCAGCCGCCGGCGATCAGCCGCGCGACGAGGTGCGCGAGCGCGACCTTCGACGCATCGCGCACGCGGCTGACCATCGATTCGCCGAAAAAGGCGCGGCCGAGCGTCACCCCGTAAAGCCCGCCGACGAGCACACCGTCCTGCCAGCATTCGACGCTGTGCGCGTGGCCGAGCCGGAACAGCCGGTCGTAGCTCGCCCGGATGACGGGGTTGATCCACGTTGTCGGCCGGTCGTCGGCGGGTTCGGCGCAGAGCGCGACCATGTCGGCAAAGGCGGTGTCGGTCGTGACGCGAAAGCGATCCGACACGATGATCTTTTTCAGGCTGCGCGACAGGTGAAAGCCATCGAGCGGCAGGATTGCGCGCAGCCGCGGCTCGACCCAATGGACCGACGGGTCGTCCGCCCCGTCGGCCATCGGGAAAATCCCCTGCGCATAGGCGCTCAAAAGCAGCGCAGGGTCGATCGATTCGATCGGCTTCAGGACGCGGGCTTCACGAATTTCAGCGTCATGCGATCCGATTCGCCGATCGCGACATATTTGGCGCGGTCGACCTCGCCTTCGCGCAGGTTCGGCGGCAGCGTCCAGACGCCCTTTTCATAATCCTTGGTGTCTTTGGGGTTGGCGTTGATCTCGCTCTTTTCGGCCAGCTTGAACCCCGCGGCCTCGGCAAAGGCGATGATCGAGCTTTCCTTCATATAGCCCGATTTTTCCTCCTTCGCGGCGTCGTCATCCTCGTTCAGCCGGTGCTCGACGACGCCCAATGTGCCGCCGGGTTTCAGCATCGCGAAAATCTGTTTGAAGGCGTCGGCGGTCTTGTCGGCGCCGCCAAAGCGCCAATTGTGGACGTTGCGGAAGGTCAGCACGACGTCGGCGCTGCCGTCGGGCACCTTCGTACCGGCGCCGGTCGCTGGAAACTCGGCGAGTTTCAGCGCGCCATAGGTCGCGGCGTCGGCGGCCTGCTTTTCCTTGATGCGGTTCAGGCCGCGTTCCCACGGCGCTGCGACATAGAGCGTGCCACCGCCGGCCTTTGCCAGCGGGGCGAGGATTTCGGTGTACCAGCCGCCGCCGGGCCACAGCTCGACCACGGTATCGCCGGGCTTCACGCCGAAGAAGGCGAGCGTTTCGGCGGGGTTACGAAATTTGTCGCGCTCGACATTCGCAGGGGTACGCGTCGGCGCGGCAACCGCGGCGGCGATCGCGCCATGCGCCTGGTGCGCGGCGTGGCCGCCGCCATGATGGTCGGCGAGGGCGGCCGCGGGGGCGGCGAGGGCGAGAGCAGTACTTGCAACGAGGATCAGCGAACGCATATGGGCAACCTCTCTTTTGGGGGACTCTCCCCTGTTTGCGAAGGTGCGCGCGTCAATGCAAGTGTCGATGCTGTCGGTGGCGATTGCGGCGGCGGCGCTGTTTGGCATCGCCGAGGTCGCGAACTGGCGCCGCAACAACCGGCGCGACGTCGACAAGGTCGGGTTTATGCCGTGGCGCGGGATCGCACTGGCGTCGGCGGGGGTCGCATTGTTGGCCGCGGCGCTGGCGTTGAGGCCGTGATTCCCGGTGGCCTTATGGGGTGCACGACGGCGGATTGCGACCGGAAGCTACCCTCAACTCTATCGTCATCCCGGCGAAGGCCGGGATCTCACCCTATCGGTTTACCGCACCGGCGAGATCCCGGCCTTCGCCGGGATGACGGATAAGGGAAAGGCAGGAATCCACCCCAAAGCTGATCTAAGCCTTTGGGAAATCGCCTGTCTTTACAGACACGCCTCCAGATACGGCTGATCGAACCCATATTGCCGCGCTTTTTCCAAAGTGTAAGGGCGCAGGCCCATCGAGCGATATTCGCCGACAATCTTGCCGTCCTTGTCCTCGTCCAGATATTCGAATTTGAAGAGTTCCTGGGTGACGATGACGTCGCCTTCCATGCCGATCACTTCGGTGACGTTGGTGACGCGGCGCGACCCGTCGCGCAGGCGCTTGATCTGGACGATCAGGTCGACCGAATCGGCGATCTGTTTCGAGATCGCTTCCTTCGGAATCTTGATGTCGCCCATCAGCACCATATTCTCCATACGGCCAAGGCATTCGCGCGGGCTGTTGCTGTGGAGCGTACACATCGATCCGTCGTGACCCGTGTTCATCGCGGCGAGGAGGTCGAAACACTCCGCGCCGCGGACTTCGCCCATGATGATGCGGTCGGGGCGCATACGCAGCGCGTTCTTGACGAGGTCGCCCATATGGATCGCGCCATTGCCCTCAAGGTTCGCGGGACGCGTTTCTAGCGGGAGCCAGTGCGGCTGTTGCAGACGAAGTTCGGCGGCGTCCTCGATCGTCAGCACGCGCTCGCCGGGGTCGATCATCTTGGAGAGGGCGTTGAGCATGGTGGTTTTACCCGAACCCGTGCCGCCCGAAATGACGATGTTGAAGCGGCTCGCGCCCGCGATTTTCAGCGCGGTACACATCTTCTGGCTCATCGCGCCCCATTGGCAGAGCATGTCGAGCGTGATCGGCTTGGCCGAGAATTTACGAATCGAGATCGCGGTGCCGCGCAAGGACAGCGGCGGGACGATCACGTTGACGCGGCTGCCATCCTTCAGGCGGGCGTCGGCGAGCGGGGTGGTCTGGTCGACGCGGCGGCCGACGAGGTTGCAGATGCGCTGCGCGATCTGGAACAGATGCTGTTCGTCGCGAAACTGGATCGGCGCAATGACGAGCTGGCCCTTGCGCTCGACATAGGTCTGGTACGGGCCGTTGACCATGATGTCCGAAATGTCGGGGTCGGCGAGCAATTCTTCGAGCGGGCCGAAACCGAGCAGCTCGTCGACGAGCACCTTTTCGAGCGCGAATTGTTCGCGGCGATTGAGCGTGATGCGCAGTTCAGCGAGCACTTCGAGGATGATCGGGCGGAATTCCTCGGTCAGCTCATCCTTGCTCAGCGTTGCCGCGGCCTCGGGATCGACGCGCTCGAGCAGGCGTGGCAGCACCTGTTCCTTGATCTTGTGGACGCTGGCCTCGAACCCTTGCGCCTTTTCGGGCTCGACCGCCTCGGCGGTCGAACGCTGGTTCAGCCGCTCCATCGCCTCTTCTTCGGGTGAGAGGTTCGACGGGATCGGCAGCGGAATTTCGGCGGGCGTATCGATCGCGGGGAATTGCGTTCCGCCGGGCACGCCGGCGCCAGTCTGCATCGGCTTGGCCACGCCAAAGGCGGGGCGGCCAGCGGTTCCGGGTCGGCGTCCGAATGCACTCATCCGTTTTGTCCTGCTTTCCAAATTCCTTCGGGCATGATCCGCAGCCGCGGACGCACCCCCATGGACAGGGTGAATAAATCGGAAACTTTGACATTGTCCTAATGCGACCGGACTGGAGATGCAGAGGCGGCGGTTTTTGCGCCGTGCCGGTGTTGGCTTTGGGGGTGGTGAGCGAACATTAAATCCTCCCCGGAACGGGGAGGGGGACCATGCGAAGCATGGTGGAGGGGTACGCGGTGTCGAGCGCTGCGTACCATCTCCCGTACCCCTCCACCACCCTGCGGGTGGTCCCCCTCCCCCCTTGGGGGAGGATCGGCAATGTCCGCGATCGGTCGCAAGCCGCTATTCGCATGAGGGCTGAATGCACTGCCTCCCAACGAAAAAGCCCGCATCCGGTCGGGATGCGGGCTTTCGATCGCCGTGGACGGGCGAAAAAATCAGCCGGCGATATGCTCGGCGAGGACGGTGAGGCCAGCTTCGTTCACCTCGGCAAAACCGCCCTCGACCTCGATCACCTCGGGTTCGGCACCCGCGGTGGCATAGATGGTCAGCGGGCCGTTGCGCAGCGTCGCCATGAAGGGCGCATGGCCTTCGAGCACCGAAAAATCGCCTTCGGCCCCCGGTACGGTGACCATATGGACGTCGGCAACCCGCTCGAGGCGGGCAGGGGTGACGAGTTCGAACTTCAGGGCCATGTCTTCATTCCTAAAGCCCTTCCCCTTCAGGGGAGGGGTTGGGGTGGGGCTATCGACCTAGCACCATGCTTCGATGCCCACCCCGCTGCGACTAGTCAGCAAGCTGACAAGTCTCGCTACCCCTCCCCTGAAGGGGAGGGGTAAAAGTGGTTACGCTTCTTCGGCGAGCTTCGCGGCCTTGGCGACCGCTTCGTCGATGCCGCCGACCATGTAGAAGGCCGCTTCGGGCAGATGGTCATATTCGCCGTCGACGACCGCCTTGAACGATTTCACCGTGTCCTCGATCGCCACGAACTTGCCGGGGATGCCGGTGAAGACTTCGGCGACGTGGAACGGCTGCGACAGGAAGCGCTGAATCTTGCGCGCGCGGGCGACGACCAGCTTATCTTCTTCCGACAGCTCGTCCATGCCGAGGATCGCGATGATGTCCTGCAGCGACTTGTACTTCTGCAGTGTTTCCTGAACGCGGCGGGCGGTCTCGTAATGCTCCTGGCCGACGGTCGCGGCGGTCAGCACGCGGCTGGTCGAATCGAGCGGGTCGACCGCGGGATAGATGCCGAGTTCCGAGATCGCGCGGCTGAGCGTCGTCGTCGCATCCAGGTGGGCGAACGAGGTCGCGGGCGCCGGGTCGGTCAAGTCGTCCGCGGGGACGTAAATCGCCTGCACCGAGGTAATCGAGCCCTTGGTGGTCGAGGTGATGCGTTCCTGCAGCGCGCCCATGTCGGTCGACAGCGTCGGCTGGTAACCCACGGCCGAAGGAATACGGCCGAGCAGCGCCGACACTTCCGAACCCGCCTGCGTGAAGCGGAAGATGTTGTCGACGAAGAAGAGCACGTCCTGGCCTTCCTGGTCGCGGAAATATTCGGCCATGGTGAGGCCCGAGAGCGCGACGCGGGCGCGGGCGCCCGGGGGCTCGTTCATCTGGCCGAACACCAGCGCCACCTTCGACCCGTCGGGGGTCGGGTTGCCGTCGGCGTCCTTGGCGATAACCCCGGCGTCGAGGAATTCGTGGTACAGGTCGTTGCCTTCGCGGGTGCGTTCACCGACGCCCGCGAACACCGACACGCCGCCGTGGCCCTTGGCGATGTTGTTGATCAGTTCCTGAATCAGAACCGTCTTGCCGACGCCGGCGCCGCCGAACAGGCCGATCTTGCCGCCCTTGGCATAGGGGGCGATCAGGTCGATGACCTTGATGCCGGTGACCAGGATCGCCGCTTCGGTCGACTGATCGACGAATTCGGGAGCCTTAGCGTGGATCGGCGCGGTCATGTCGCTGTTCACCGGGCCGCGCTCGTCGATCGGGTCGCCGATG
>JASBSJ010000007.1 GCA_030148985.1 Sphingopyxis sp. | reverse complement strand
GCCAACGCGTTCGGTCAGGCCGAAGGGCTGGTTGATGACGAGGCGCAGCGTCGGGCGCACGAAATAAAGTTCCTGGTCGCGGCCGTTGACGGTGATCTTGCCCGTGCCGGGCTTCAGCCACACGCGGGCGACGGCGTCCTTGCGGCGGCCGGTCGCATAGGCGCGGCCCTGCTTGTCGACGATCTTTTCGCGCAGCGGCGTGGTCGAAACCGGAGCTGCAACGCTGCCTTCGACGGCGCCGCCGAGGTCCTTGAGATCGGTCATGGTCTGTTCGTCAGCCATTATGCACCCACCTTGTTCTTGCGGTTCATCGACGCGACGTCGATCACTTCGGGGCTCTGCCCTTCGTGCGGATGTTCAGCGCCAGCGAAGATGCGCAGGTTGCGCATCTGCTGGCGGCCGAGGGGCCCACGCGGGATCATGCGTTCGACGGCCTTTTCGAGCACGCGCTCGGGGAAACGGCCTTCGAGGATCTTCGCGGGGCTGGTTTCCTTGATGCCGCCGGCATAGCCGGTGTGCTTGTAGTAACGCTTGTCCTGCAGCTTCTTGCCGGTGAACGCCACCTTCTCCGCGTTGATGACGATGACATTGTCACCGCAATCGACGTGGGGGGTGAACGACGGCTTGTGCTTGCCGCGCAGGATGTTGGCGATGATCGACGCGACGCGGCCCACAACCAGGCCCTCGGCGTCGATCAGCACCCATTTCTTTTCGACCGTGGCGGCGTTCGCCGAAACGGTCGTCTTGGTCAGCGCCTTCATGGCACGCTCCTTGACAGATATGGACTGGAGCGCCCGGCGTAAAACCGGCCTGCCCCGAAACAAACCGCGCCGCCTGTCCCGAACGGACGCAGCGGCGCTTCGACGCGGGCCAATGACGCCGGACGCGCAGAAAGTCAAGTATCGTGCGGCTTTGCTGACGGGTATTATGATACCATCACGGATCAGGGCGCCGATTCGAGCGCGCGAATGCGCTCTTCGACGAGCGTTCGCCCGTCGCCATCGGCATCGACGAGCCAGCTTTGCTGCTGTTCGCGCACGACAAGCCCGGTTGCGGTCTCGATGGTCCAGCGATGGTCGATGACGAGCGCACGATCCGCGCCGCCCACCGCCACGGAGGCGCGGCCCGACTTTGTGACGGTCCGCGTCGCGCCGTTCTGCCGGATCGACACCTCCGTGCCGGCGGCAGCGGGGATTTCGCCATTGGCGGGCGCCAGCAGCGCGCGAATATCGGCGCTGGCAAGCTGGTCGCGCTCGGCCGCGGGAAGCGCGGCGATCATCGCGGCGAGTTGCTGTGCCTGGGCACGCTGACCTTCGGCGCCCGCCGTCTCGATTCGCGCCAGCGCCCGCTCCCACAGGCCGTCGGGGTCGATCATATCGATGCGGCTGCCGTCGGCCGCGACCATATAGGCGATGTCGGCGCCCACCAGCGGATCGAGCATCATCGTCAGCGCGCGCATGACGGCGGGCGGCGCGTCCGAATCGATGCGCCGGAGCACTGCACCCAGCCGGTAACCGCGCCCCGCACGCTGCCATTGCAGGTCATAGAGGATCGCGAAGTCGATGAGCGAGCCATCGCGGCCGAACCGGCGCGTCGTCACGCGGTAGCGCATCGGCTGGCCGACCGGCGGCGCAAAGGCGATTTCGGTGGTTGGCGCCGCAGGAGCCTCGGCAGCAGCGGCAGCAGGTGACGCCGGAGCCGCGAGCAGCAGCAAGGCGCCGAGACCGGCCCCCAGCATCATGCGTCGCGGCGGCCCAGCCGGTGCAGCCCCGCCGCCGCAATGGCGACAAGGATCGCGCCGACAACCTGGTGCGCCACCGCCACCCACATCGACACCCCCGACACGACGGTCCAGATGCCGAGCAGTATTTGCACGGCGACGACGATCACCAGCGCACCCGCTTCGCCGCGCGCGCCGCGCCGCGCCAATGCGCGGGCAAGCAGCAGCAAGGCGCCCGCCGCAACCCACGACCACCAGCGGTGGAGGAAATGGATGAGGAAGGGATCGTTGGTCAGCGCGAGCCACGCCCCGCCGCTCCAGTCGATCCCCGCGGGCACGAAATGATCGTTCATCAGCGGCCAGCTGTTCGATACATAGCCGGCGTTGAGCCCCGCAACCCACGCGCCGAGCAGCAATTGCACGAACAGGACCGCGATGACGCCCATCGCGGCGCCGGTCAGCCGCGCGGGCTGCGCCGCCGGATCGCGCGCAAGCCCCCCCAGATCGCGCGCAGTCCAAACCAGCCCGGCGAGCAGGAGCAGCGCGGTCAGCAAATGCGCCGCAAGCCGGTAGTGGCTGACATCGGTCCGATATTCGAGTCCCGATGCCACCATCCACCAGCCGATCGCGCCCTGAAGGCCGACGAGCGCGGTCAGCGCGAACAGCCGCGGGCCGTAACCCGCGGGGATCGCGCGGCGCCACGCATACCAGACGAAGGGGACGACCAGCGCCATGCCGACGATGCGGCCAAGGATGCGGTGCAGCCATTCCCAGAAAAAGATCGCCTTGAACCCCGCCAGCGTCATGCCGAGGTTGATCTCCTTATATTCGGGGATCTGCTTGTATTTCTCGAACTCCTTGACCCAATCGGCCTCATTGAGCGGCGGCAGCACGCCCGAGACGGGGCGCCATTCGGTGATCGAAAGCCCCGATTCGGTCAGGCGGGTGATGCCCCCCACTCCGACGACGACGATCACCAGCAGCGCGACCAGCCACAACCAGCGCGCCAGCGCGCCGGGGCGCGGCGTAGCCGCGGCAGACGACGGGGAAAGGGCAGAAGAGTCGGTCATGGCCGCCCTATCGTCGGTTGCCGTTCGATAGGCAAGAGGCCGCCGCGGACGGGCGGCACGGGAAATTCATGGCCGCGACAGATGCGGCTTGATAAGCGGCTCCCATGGCACCCCGCGTCCGACCGATCCTTGCCGCGCTCACCTTGCTCGCCGCGCCGCTGGCATCGGCCGCGCCGGGTCGTGCGCCCTCACCCTATGCCGCGCTCGCCGCGACCGAGGCGCGCGTCGCCGCGATCGGCTTTCGCCTGACGACCGCCAATGCCGCCTGGTGCCCCGTCCAGCAGCCGCAGTTCGGCTGGATATGGGGCGATCCGCGCCTGTACGATGGCGACCGACGCGCCGAGGCGCTGGCGGTTTATGCCGCAAACGATGCAAGCCACGCTTTCATCGCGGCGGTGGCGCCCGCGTCGCCTGCGGCAAGCGCCGGGCTACGCGCAGGCGATCCCGTCGTTGCCATCGGCGCTGGCCCCGTGCCCGATGGCGAGGGCGACCATCCCTTTGCCCGCATCACCGCGATCGAAGGGCTGCTCGCTGCGCGGCCTATCGACGCTCCGCTCGACCTGCACCTCGGCGCGGAGCGGACCGTAACGGTGGCGCCGGTCCCCGGCTGCGCCAGCGATTTCCGCGTCGAAGCCCAGGACAAGCCCGGTGCGGTTGCCGACGGACGGCTGGTGCTCGTCAATCAGGGCCTCGCCGATTTTGCTTCCGACGATGCCGAACTCGCCGCGGCGATCGCGCACGAGCTGGCGCACAATATTCTTCGCCACCGCGCGCGGCTCGATGCGGCGGGGGTCGATCGCGGGCTGGGCAAGCAATTCGGGCGCAGCGCGCGGCTGTTCCGCCAGACCGAGGTCGAGGCCGACCGCCTGTCGGTCTGGTTGCTTGCGGGCGCCGGCTATGATCCCGGCGCCGCTGCGCGTTTCTGGTCGAAGTTCGGCCAGCGCAAGGGACGGCCGCTATTCCAGGCAGGCACGCACCCCGGCTGGCGCGACCGCGTCGCGGCGCTGGAGGCCGAAGCCGCGACGGTCGCTGCCGCGGTAGCAGCGGGCCGGCCGCTGCGCCCGCCGCTGATCGATGCACCGCCGCCCTTGGAATAGGCGCGCGCGCATCCTATTTCGGCGGCATCCCATTCTCCCCCACAAGGATCGACGCCATGACCCACGACACCGCCATTTTTGCCGGAGGCTGCTTCTGGTGCACCGAAGCCGTGTTCCAGTCGCTCGAAGGTGTCGAGCGCGTCGAGAGCGGCTATATCGGCGGCACGGTGGCCAACCCGACCTACAAGCAGGTGTGCGGCGGCGATACGGGCCATGCCGAGGCGATCCGCATTACGTACGACCCGGCGGTGATCGGCTATGACGACCTGCTCGACGTCTTTTTTGCGACGCACGATCCGACGACGCTCAACCGGCAGGGCAATGACATCGGCACCCAATATCGCAGCGCGATCTTTCCGCTGAACGACGCGCAGGCCGACGCCGCGCGCGCCGGCATCGAACGCGCCGCGCCCGACTGGCCGGCGCCGATCGTCACGACGATCGAGGTGGCGTCCGAATGGTATCCGGCCGAGGATTACCATCAGGCCTATTGGGACGGCGAAGGCCAGCGCAATCCCTATTGCATGGCGGTGATCCCGCCCAAGCTCGCCAAGCTGCGCAAGGGGTTCGCCGAGCGCCTTCGCACCTGACGGTCGGCGATGGCGGCTGTTGCATTATGGCCGCATGACGTCAGTTTTCATTGACTTTGCAATCGTTTTGACTAGCGGACGCGCCTTCGCTGGGGCAGGGTGACCCCGAAATGCTGTGGGGGGCACTGTTCGGTGCTGGCATCATTGTTGCTGATCGGCGCGTTGACCACGACGCCTCAGATGTCGGTTCAGGCCGCGGCGCAGTCGGTCGTCGAAGAGGGCGGAATGGCGCAGGCGGTCGACCGGATGGTCGGCGGCATCGTCAGCTATGTCCGCTGGCCAAGCGGATCGCCCACCACCACCCGCCGGATGTGCGTCGTCGGAACCCCGCGCCTGTCGCCGCGCATGGCACCCGACGCACCGGGGCGCGGCTCAATCACCGTCCGTTACACTGCGGCGTCGGCGGTCGATGCCGATTGCGACATTTTGTTCCTCGGCCGAATGTCCGTGGCCGACCGGCGGCAACTCATCGCCTGGGTGCGCGGACGTCCGGTCCTGACCATCACCGATGACGATGCGACCTGTATCTATGGCGCAATGTTCTGCCTGACCAGCCGCGGGGCGACCCTCAGCTTTTCGGTCAATCTCGACGCGATCGGACGCGGGCCGCTCAAGATCGATCCGCGCGTGCTGCGCATCGGCGCGGGCGAGGGAGGCGCGGGATGAGCGGTCCCGACCTGCGCCGCCGCGGCGAACGGATCGGCGCGCGCACGACGCTGCAAAAGCTGCTGTCGCGCTTTCATTTCGGCATCACCCTGTTCGCGGTCGCGCTGTCGGGGCTGACGATCCTGCTGGCCGGCGTCACCGCGCTCCGCGGCTATGCCGACCGCAACATGGAGCTGGCGGCGCAGCTCGGCGCCTATGGCGTCGAACCCGCGCTGGTCTTCAACGATCCCGTGGCGGCGCGCGAAGGGATCGAGCCGTTGACGCGCATTCCGGGCATCGCCCGGCTGCGCGTGCTCGACGATGTCGGTCAGCCGGTCACCGAATGGACATCGCCCGTCGCCGACCCGGCGCCGATCCTGACCCGCGCCTTTTTTCCGCGACCCTTTGCTGTGACCGTCCGGCGCAACGGTTCGGCGATCGGGGTGGTCGAGGTTTGGGGCGACAGCTCGACGTTGATCGATTATGTGCGCCTTGGCCTGCTCGCCGGGCTGAGCTGCTTGCTCATCACCGCATTCGGGACGATCTTCCTCGCCCGCCGGTTCGAATATGAGCTGGTGAAGCCGCTGAACGAAATTGCCACGGTCGCGCACGACGTGCGCCTGCACCGCCGCTTCGACAAGCGCGTCAAGCCCCTCGGAATCGCCGAACTCGACCGGCTGGGCGGCGACATCAATGCGCTGCTCGACGAGCTTCAGGGCTGGCAGGGGCATATGGAAAGCGAACGCGCCTTGCTCGCGCATCGGGCGTCGCACGACACGCTGACCGCGCTGCCCAACCGTGCGGCGTTCGACGAACAGCTGGCGCGGCGGATTGCGGCGGCAAGCGCGCGCGGCGGCCGGTTTGCGCTGCTGTTCATCGACGCCGACAATTTCAAGGCGGCCAACGACAGTTTCGGCCACGCCGCAGGCGATGCCGTGCTGATCGCGCTGTCGGCGTGCATCAAGGGCACGCTCCGCAAGGATGATTTTGCCGCCCGCATCGGCGGCGACGAGTTCGTCGTCCTGATCGATCCCTTCGATGCCGGCGTCGTTCCCGGCGATCTTGTAAAGCGGCTCCGGTCTTGCGTTGCGGAGCCCATTATTTTGCCTGGCGACAGATCCTATCGCGCCTCCGTCAGCATCGGCGTCGCGATTTTTCCCGACGATGGCGGCGACGCCACCGCGCTGCTCACCGCCGCCGACGCGGCGATGTACGCCGACAAGATGGCCCATCGTTCCCGATAATCAGCGGAGAGAACCCCCCATGATCCCCCCTGCCCTCCCATCGCTACGCGCCCTCATCGTGACCGCGCTCGCCGCGCTGCTCGCCGCGTGCCAGAGCCTGCCTGCACCCGGCGGGTTCTCACGCGAACAGGTTGCGGTGCTGACGAGCGAAGGCTTTGTCGAGACGGCGCTCGGCTGGGAACTGAGTATGCCCGAGCGGCTGCTGTTTCAATCCAATGAAAGCAGCGTGCCTGCCGACCAGCAGGACCGGATACGTGCCGTTGCCGCGCGACTTGTTTCGATCGGTATCACCACCGCGCGGGTCGAGGGACACAGTGATTCGACGGGCACCTCGGCCTATAATCTGGCGCTGTCACAGGCGCGCGCGGAGGCCGTTGCCGCGCCGATGCGCGCGGGCGGAATGCAGTTCACCGCCGACCAGATCGTCGGCCGCGGCGAAACGTTGCCGCTGTCGAGTAACGACACGGCGGAAGGGCGGCAGGACAACCGGCGCGTTGTGGTGATTGTCACGCCGGCGCTTGCGTCGCAATAAGCACCCAATGCGTCCGCCGCCCCTTTTCCTGACGCGCGTTCACCGCTAGGCCTCTGTCTTATGAAACCGATCCGCAAAGCCGTTTTCCCCGTCGCCGGCCTCGGCACCCGCTTCCTGCCCGCGACCAAGGCAATCCCGAAGGAGATGCTGCCCGTCGTCGACCGGCCGCTGATCCAATATGCGGTCGACGAGGCGCGCGAGGCGGGGATCGAGCAGATGATCTTTGTCACCGGCCGCGGCAAGAGCGCGATCGAGGATCATTTCGACATCGCCTTTGAACTTGAAAAGACGATGTCCGAACGCGGCAAGGATCTGTCGGTGCTGGCGCCGACGCGGCTTGGCCCCGGCGCCTGCGCCTATGTTCGCCAGCAGGAGCCGATGGGGCTGGGCCACGCGATCTGGTGCGCGCGCGACATCGTCGGCGACGAACCTTTCGCCATTTTCCTGCCCGACGAGTTCATGCACGGATCGCCCGGCTGCATGAAGCAGATGGTCGATGCCTATGCCCGCGTCGGCGGCAATCTGATCTCCGTCCTCGAAGTGCCGCACGAACAGGTGTCGAGCTATGGCGTGATCGCGCCGGGCGCGCGCGACGGCGCGCTCACCGAAGTCAAAGGCCTGGTCGAAAAGCCGCCGGTTGCCGAAGCGCCGTCGAACCTCATCATCTCGGGCCGCTATATCCTCCAGCCGGAGGTCATGCGCGTACTGGAAAACCAGGAAAAAGGCGCGGGCGGCGAGATTCAGCTCACCGACGCGATGGCGACGATGATCGGGTCGCAGCCGTTCCACGCCGTGACCTTCGACGGTGCGCGCTATGACTGCGGATCGAAAGCGGGCTATATCCAGGCCAATCTGGCGGTCGCGCTTGCACGGCCCGACATCGCCGCCGACGTCCGCGCCTTCGCGATCGACCTGCTGAAATAGGGCGGCGGAGGCAGGACGCCTCCGCCAGCCGATCCGTCATTCGCCCTCGATATTCGGTTTCGGAAAGCTGTCGGCGCCCAGCGTCTTGTACAGCACGCCGCCGATGATCCCACCGACGATCGGCGCGACCCAGAACAGCCAGAGCTGCTGGATCGCAAGCCCGCCGACGACGAGCGCCGGGCCGGTGCTGCGCGCCGGATTGACCGACGTGTTGGTCACCGGGATCGAGATAAGGTGGATGAGCGTCAGCGCCAGGCCGATCGCGATCGGCACAAAGCCCGCGGGCGCGCGCCCGTCGGTCGACCCCATGATGATCCACAGGAAGAAAGCCGTCAGCACGATCTCGATCAGCAGCGCCGACCAGATGTCGAAACCGCCCGGCGACCCTTCGCCGAAGCCGTTGGCGGCGAGGCCGTTGGTGGCAAGGTCATAGGTCGGACTGCCGCTGGCGATATAGAAGAGCAGAAAGGCCGCGACGATCGCGCCCAGCACCTGCGCAACGACATAAAGCGGAATGTCGCGCGCCTCGAACCGGCCGCCCGCCCAGAGGCCAACGGTGACCGCGGGGTTGAGATGGCATCCCGAAATATGGCCGATCGCATAGGCCATGGTGACGACCGTCAGACCAAAGGCGAGCGACACGCCGAGCAGGCCGATCCCGACATCGGGGAAACCCGCCGCCAGCACCGCGCTGCCGCAACCGCCGAACACGAGCCAGAATGTGCCGATAAATTCGGCCAAACCCTTTTGGATATTCGTCATGATGACCCTCCTCCCCGCCGGCGGCCTCAGACGCCCCCGGCGCGCAGTCATCCTAGCAGTGCCATGCCTGCGAACAAGCCCTGCAAATTGCGGCAGACTCAGGCGGCGGCGACCGATTCGACGAAGTGGCGCGCGCGTTTGTCGAGCGACAGCGCCGCTCCCGAAAGCCCCGCCGACAATTGGCCGAGCGCCTGCGCGCCGTCGCCCACCGCGGTCGCGCCGCGGCCGATGTCCTGCACGCGCGTATCGATCTCGCGGCCCGCGAAGACCGCCTGTTCGACATAGGATGCGATCGTCAGCGTCGTCGCGCTCTGTCCATCGACCGCGCGGTCGATCGCGTCGGAAAAGCCGTTGTTCGCGTCGATCGCCCGTTCGACCTCGGCAAAGCCCGCCGACACCTGGCCAATGATGTCGCGGATATGGTCGATATAGCCGGCAATGTCGCCCGCGGCGGTGCGCGTCTGGCTGGCGAGCGTTTTCACTTCGGCGGCGACGACTGCAAAGCCGCGGCCCGCCTCGCCCGCGCGCGCCGCCTCGATCCCCGCGTTGAGCGCGAGCATGTTGGTGCGGCTCGCCATGTCGATGATCAGCGCCAGCATCTGTTCGATCGACTGGCTGGCGACCTTCAGCGCGCTTGCGCGTTCGCTCGCCTGCCGGATCTTCGCGTGCGCCTCGCCGCGCACCGTGCGCGCGTGCGCGCCATCCTCGACGATCCTGGCCATCGTCGCGGCAAGCGCGCGCCCGCGATCGCCCAGTTCCTGAAGGCCCGCCAGCGTCTGCGCCGTTGCGCCCGCGACCGTCACCGCGTCGCGCCCCGTCTGGTGCGCGCGATGCGACAGCTCGCCCGCCACCGCCTCGACCTGACCCGCCATGTCGGACAGGCTAGCCGTCAGCGCGGCAATATCGCGCTGGAAGGCGCGCCCCGCGGCGTCGATATGCGTCGCGCGCGCGGCGCGCTCCTGCGCCAGCTCGACCTCGCGCAGCATCGCCAGCTTCGTAAGCTGGCTGCCGTCGAGCGTTTCGACGAACCGCCCATCGCGTATGAGGATCAGATCCTGCCCGTCCGCCGCTCCCGCCGCGATCCGCAGCAGGTCGGTCGTCGATCGGTCGACGTCGGCGGTGGGACAGTCCTCGATCATTGAGGCGATCGAGCCGCCGATCGTCGGATTCTGCATCAACGAAAACCAGAAGGGACAGAAAAGCAGCTCGCGCACGCGCTGTTCGCGGATCACCCCGACGGGCCGCCCGGCAGCATCGACCACCGCGAGCGTGCGGAGGCTAGGGTTGGCGCGGAACTGGTCGATCACCTCGGACATATGCGCATCGACCCCGACCGACGCCGCATGGCCCGACGTTGGCGTAAAGGCGTTGGCGATGGCGTTCATGAGGTCTCGCAAGGCTCCGTCCGATGGGTCTGAACGCGTCCTACGCTGCCGTGGTAAACATGAATTTAACCATTTGTTTCAGTGATGTGACATCCCGGCCCCGGCGAACGCCGCTCTGCCGCAATATGCTGTTCAGATTGCGCCGGTTATGCGATGGACGGCTACCCGCGAGGAGAGAGACGATGCGCGCTTTGATTTTGTGCCTGTTGGCCGCTCCCCTGCTCGCAGGCTGCGTGAGCGCCGTGAAAACGGTCGTCACCGCGCCGGTGAAGGCGGTCGGCCAAGTCGCCGACTGGTCGACGACCAGCCAGGACGAGGCCGACCGCAACCGCGGCCGCGAACTGCGCAAGCGGGAAGAACAGATGGGCAAGCTGTCGCGCCAGCGCGACAAGGCTGCCGAAAAATGCCGCGACGGCGACGAGGACCAATGCCGCCGCGCCGAGGTGCTCGACCATGAAATCGAAGCGCTGATGGCGGCGCCGCGGTAGTCCGAGGGATTTCGCTCGATCCTCCCTGTGGCGAAGCCATGGGGAGGTGGCAGCGCGAAGCGCTGACGGAGGGGCGATAACGCAACGTCGCGGCCCCTCCACCATCCGCTTCGCGGACGGTCCCCCTCCCCATCGCTGCGCGACAGGGAGGATCATCACCGCACCCGCCGTCCCGTCCACACGACGCGCCCAACGAGCCGGATCGCCGACAGCGGCAGATCGTCCCAGCTGCGATAATGCGGATTGTCGCTGATGACCGACACGCGCCCCGGCCCCGGCGCGCGCGCGATCCGCTTGACCATCAGCACATCGTCCATGCGCAACACGTAAATGCCGTCGCGCAGCCGCGCCGCCGCATCGCCGCCGTCGACCAATATGTCGTCGCCGTCGTCGAGCGTCGGCGCCATCGAATCGCCTTCGACGCGAATGATGCTGAGCGCGCGCGGATCGGCGCCAAGGTCGCGCAGCCATTTGGGATCGAACGCGACCTCGCCCTCGACCGGCTCGCCATCGACGCTGGCGCCCGCGCCCGCCGATGCGCCGATCGCCAGCTTGGGCACCAGGATCATCCCCGGCCCGCGGCTCCGCGCCGGGGTGGCGACGCGCGGCACCGGCCCGCCGAGCATCGCTTCCGATACCCCCAGATAGGCGGCGATGCGCGCGCGATCCTGTTCGGCCAGCCGCCGCGGCGAACCGCGCTTGATATATTGCTGGATATAGGCGGGATTGCGCCCGATCACTTGCGACAGGCGCGCATAATCGATGCCCTTTTCGGCCAATAGCCGGTCGAGCGCGGCGCGCGGGTCGGAAACGGGATCGATCATGGGCGCTTCGGTCTGGTCCTTCCTCTTTCCTTCCTAGCAAGCGGATTTTTCCTAGACAAGTAGGAAATTGAGCATCAGATAGGAAATATCCTATCGGGCGACTCACCCGGTTTCTTTGGGTTCATCAGGGAGGACAATATGGAGCGCAGCCTGTTGCAGCGGATCGAGGCATTTTTGAAGGAATCGGCGATGCCGCCGACCGTCTTTGGCCGCGCGGCGGTGCGCGACCCGCGGCTCGTCAGCGACCTGCGCGGCGGACGCGAACCGGGCGCGCGGCTGAAAAATCGTGTGGAACATTTCATGAACAAATGGCGCGCCGAGCGCATGAGTGACCGCGCCGAAACGGAAGCCGCGGCATGATGCGCTGGTCGCCCGCCCGCCCGCCGCGCCCCGGTTGCCCGCATCGCCGCCTGCGCCACCTGCTGATCCGCGAGCTGCCGCCCGGCCTTGCCGCCGGTGCCTCGACCTTCCGTCCCTGGGCCAGCGCGAACTTTGTCGGCGCGCGTCATATCTTTCCGTGCGCCTTGGCCACGGGCGAGGCCGAGTCGATGCGCCGCGCGCTACAGGCGCGGCTCGGCGCGATTGAATGGCGGCTGCCCGGCCATATCGTCGCCGATGTTGTGGTGGAATGCGGAAGCGATCGGCAGGCGCTGCGGATCAAAATTTTGACCGTGGAAGATTAGAGCCGTCGTTCGCTAGATCGGGGAGGCCTTGATTCCGTTCGTGTCGAGCCGAGTGGCGCCACCCCCACGCCAACAGCCCCCGCCGGGGGGGGGGGGACGAGCCGCGGCGCGAAC
>JASBSJ010000004.1 GCA_030148985.1 Sphingopyxis sp. | reverse complement strand
GCACGGCATCAGCTTTGGCGAGGCGGTGCGCGTCTGGATCAGGGTCGCGCTGCTCAGCTTCGGCGGACCGGCGGGCCAGATAGCGGTGATGCATCGCATCCTGGTCGAGGAGAAGCGCTGGATCGGCGAGGAGCGGTTCCTTCATGCGCTCAACTATTGCATGCTGCTGCCCGGCCCTGAAGCGCAACAGCTAGCAGTCTATATTGGCTGGTTGCTCCATAAGACCAAAGGCGGCTTGGTCGCGGGCGCGCTGTTCGTGCTGCCGGGCTTCCTTGCGATTCTCGGTCTCAGCTATGTCTATGTGCTGCTGGGCGAAGTGCCGCTGGTCGAGGGATTGTTCTTTGGCTTGAAGGCGGCCGTGCTGGCGGTGGTTCTGCAGGCGGTGGTTCGGGTGGGTTCGCGTGCCCTGAAGAACAACGTCATGCGCGGCCTTGCCGCGCTGGCGTTCGTCGCGATCTTCGTGCTCGACGTACCCTTCCCGCTGATCGTGCTTGCCGCCGCGCTGATTGGCTTCTTCGGTGGCCGCGCTGGTTACACCGCATTCAATGGCGGCGGCGGACATGGTCCCGCCGGTGCCGAGATAGTCCACGACCGCGACACCGCGCTTGGCGAGGGCCTTCCCGACCATGCGCGGCCGAACCTTTCATGGTCGCTGCGCATCTCCGGCGTTCTGCTGGTGCTCTGGCTGGCGCCGGTCGCAGCGCTAGTGATCGCATTCGGTGCGGACGACGTATTCAGCCGTATCGCCACCTTCTTCAGCCAGATGGCGGTGGTGACCTTCGGCGGCGCCTATGCTGTGCTAGCCTATGTCGCGCAGGAGGCGGTCGAGACCTATGGCTGGCTCCAGCCCGGCGAAATGCTTGACGGGCTCGGCATGGCCGAAACTACGCCGGGACCGCTAATCATGGTGACGCAGTTCGTCGGCTTTCTGGCAGCCTTCCGCGAGGCGACCGGGTTGCCTCCGCTTGTCGCCGCGACGCTGGGCGCGATCCTCACCACCTGGGTCACATTCTTGCCCTGCTTTCTATGGATCTTCGCCGGCGCGCCGTTCATCGAACGGTTGCGCGGCAACCGCGCATTGTCGGCCGCGCTTTCGGCGATCACTGCCGCAGTGGTCGGCGTGATTCTCAATCTGGCGGTCTGGTTTGGTATCCACACTCTGTTCGGCCGAGTCCGCGAAGTGCCGTTCGCAGCCGGCGCTATCGATCTCCCAGTCCTGACGTCCGTCAACTGGCCGGCGCTGGCGCTGGCCGTGGGTGCGATACTCGCCATGTTCCGGTTCAAGGCCGGCATGCTGCCGGTGCTCGGCGTCTGCTCGGTCCTCGGGGCCGCATATGTAATGACCATCTGAAGGAGTGACGTGTGACGATCGACCATCTTTCCCGACGCAGTGCAATCGCAACTCTTGGCATCGGAGCCGCCGCCATGACTATGAACGAAGCCTCCGCGCAGACGCCGACCGCAGCGCCGACGGCTGTCCCCGCCTTTGCCGGAAATCATCAGGTCAAGCCGCTCAGGTTCGATCCCGCCAGGCTCCACGGCCTCTCGGAACGGCTGATCACATCGCACCACGAGAACAATTATGCGGGCTCGGTCAAGGCACTGAATATGATTGAAAGCCGGCTTGCCGCCGCGCTCGCCGACCCCGATCTGCCGCCGGTGGTCTATGGCGGCCTCAAGCGCGAGGAGCTGCACCGCACCGGTTCGGTCGTGCTTCATGAAATATATTTCGACGGGCTTGGCGGCAACGGCCAGGCAGCCGGCTCGATCCGCGATGCGCTGGGCGCGGCGTTCGGCTCGTTCGACCGCTGGGAGGCCGACTTTCGCCGCACCGGTATGAGCCTTGCCGGCGGATCGGGCTGGTGCGTGCTCGTCTATAATCTCCACACCCGCTCGCTGCACAACCATTGGGCGTGGGATCATATGCACGGCGCGATCGCCGGCGTGCCGCTGCTGGCGCTCGATATGTACGAGCACAGCTTTCACATGGATTACGGCACCGCCGCCGCCAAATACGTCGACGCCTACTTTCGCAACATCGATTGGGAAGTGGTCGATCGCCGCTATGCCGCGGCTTTGCGCGGCGGCGGCTGACCCGTCCGACGAGGGGCAACACCCGCTTCTGCGCGTCCCCCTGAGTTGGCGACCACAAGGGGCTAGGTTCGATGGGGAGATGCAACAGTGACATCCGGCCCGAACATCGCTCTGCTTTGGCGCGGACAAGCAGCCGACTGGATGCATCGCTTTCATGAAGCCCGGCAGTGGCCGATCGTTCCGGCCTTGCGGTCGCTCGGCGCCACCGCAAGGCCTGTACTGTACAGGGACGAGGCGGTTCGCGAGATTCGTGACGAGTTGTTGTCGTTTGACGCGGTGCTGGTCTGGGTGAATCCGTTGGATAGCTCAGGCGACCGCTCGGTGCTCGATCCGATGCTGCGCGAAGTCGCGGCGTGCGGCGTTGTCGTCAGCGCGCATCCCGACGTGATCGCCAAAATCGGCGTCAAGGAAGTGCTCTACACAACGCGGTCCATGGAATGGGGCAGCGATGTCGATCGATACGTGGACGTTGAAGGCCTTCGCGCTTGTTTTCCCGAACATCTCGCCGCAGGTCCGCGCGTGCTAAAGCCGAACTACGGCAACGGCGGCAGGAATGTGTGGCGTATCCAACAGGCCGCAGCGGGAGACGCTCCGGCTTTGGAAATGTTGGTGGAAGTTCAAGAGGCCCGCGAAGGAAGCCAAACGGAGCGGATCAGCCTAGCTGGGTTCCTGGATCGGTGGGCGCCGTTTTTGAACGACGGCGGCGTGCTGATCGATCAAGCTTATCAGCCGCCATCGTCCGAGGGTATGGTCCGGTGCTATGTGTGCGGGCACCGTGTGGTGGGCTTTGGGCACAACCTGATCACTGCGCTGATGACGCCAACGTCCGTTGAGACAGCGTCGTCAAGCCTACAGCCGATGGAGCGCGTCATGTTCGGACCGGAGGTGACGCGCTTCGCAGCCTTGCGGAAAGCGATGGAAGATCGCTGGATTCCAGAGATGCAAGGTTTGCTGTCGATTGCCGACCACGATCTTCCGCTTCTTTGGGACGCCGACTTCCTGTTTCGTGCTCGTAAAGGCCCCAACGATAGTCCGTACGTGCTGTGCGAAATCAACGCCAGTTCGGTTGCACCATTTCCGCCAAGCGCTGTCCAGCCAGTTGCCGCAGCGGCGGTCGGTCGCGCTCTGGCTGGTCGTTTGCGAAAGGAAACCTCCAATCCGCATTGATATGATTCAAGCAATTCAAGAGACGTGACATTGGTCGTAAGCATAGTTGCCTATCGATCAGGCAAGCCCAAGGGTGAGCGAGGCTGGGTGGAACTTCGGAAACCAATCTGAGAACCAATGCTTTAAATGGCAATTTCTAAGGAATTATAACATAGGTGTTCCCGCGAAGGCCGGGATGACGATATAACGGAGGGATGCGCTAGCGTTTCCGCCACTTGGTCCACAGATGCTTCGCCAGCATCATGGGCGGCATCCTGAGCCAATGCGAGCGGATGTAGAAGGCCTGTTCGAGCAGCGGGTGCGTCACCCGTCCCCAATCGTCGCGCGCGAGCAAACGGCGGCGATACCAGCCATCGCTGCCATCCTGCCCGTTCCAGCCCGATGGCAAAACACTCCCGTAAAGATCGCGCGCCAGCCGCGCCGCCCGGCGCACCGCGGCGCGCAGCCCGTGCAGCTCCGCGCGCGCGTCGAGCTTGCCCCAGAATCCCGCATCGGCGGCGGCGAAATCGCGCGTCAGGCAGTGGAAATCCCACAAATTGCGCAGCCCGCCCTGCAAATCGCCGTCGGCAAGCATATGCGCCGCGCAATGCACCGCCATGTCGGCAGGATACAGCACCGCATGGCCGTCATCGGTCACCACCGCATCGCTGACGAGCGCCAGCGCGTCGGGCGTGATGCGGTGCGTGCGCGGCAGGATGGTATGATGCACGTCGATCATCCGGTCGCGCGCCTTGTGAATCATCGGCGGCAGCTCGTGCATATGCGCGCGGTAATAGAAATCGTCATAGGAGTCCGACTTCACCCACTCCCACCCCGCATTGAGCAGCGCATTTTCGGCGCGGCGGATCTCGGGCGCGAGCACCAATATGTCGAGGTCGCCGATCTGGCGCCCGACGCTGCACGGCAGGCCAGCGGCGGCATAGGCGGCCCCCTTCAGCAGCACGAACTCGATCCCCTCGGGGGCGAGCGCGCGGCGCGCCATCTCCGCCTCCCACAGCGCCTGCGCGGTGGCGACCTTTGCCGCGGCGCGCTGGTCGGCGAAGAGCGCGGCGACCGAAGGCGGCAGCGCCGCATCCTCCAGCCGGTGCGCCAGCGTCGCCAGCATCGCCTCGGCACGCGCGACGCCGATCACCCCGTCCCAGTCGCGCGGCGCGAGCGTTGCCGCCGCGCGCCGCCCAGCGAGCAGATCGACGAGCGCCCGCACCGCGCTCATGTCGTCGCCTCGGCCCAAAGCTGTTCGACCAATGCGATGCCGGTGGCACTGTCGGGATAGGATATACCGAACGCGGGGGTTTCGCGGACCAGCCGCGTCAGCGCGGCAAAACCCGCCTCGCCCAGCGCGACATAATTGGTCGATGCTTCGGTCAGCCGCACGAAAGCCTCACCCTCGCCCATCGGTTCGATGGCCGTCTCGCCGCCGAAGCGGGGAAAGAGGAGCAGCGCCGGGCGCGCGGGTTCGTGCATCGCGGCGATGGCGTCGGCGCGCGGAATCAAATGGCGGATGTCGCCCTTTGGCGTGCCGGTGAGCAGCGGCCCCAGTCGCGCCGCATCGACGCGCGCCGCGACCTCGGCAATCGCCTGATTTTTCAGGCTCACCGCGCGCGGAAAGGCCAGGGCATCGCCGCCCGCGGGGTCGATCAAGGTGAACTCGTCGCCCATCAGCCGCCAATCGCCCTCGCCGAGCAGCGCCGCGAGCGTCGATTTGCCCGACCCCGATTCGCCCGACATGATGAGCGCGTCCCCGTCCTTCGTGACTGAGCTTGCATGAAGCAGCAGGTGACGGCGCCAGCCCAGAGCGACCTGCAAATTCATCGCCATCTCGGCAGCGAGCAGCCCCATCGGCAGGGGTAGCGGCAGCGCGTCGGGAACGACAAAGTCGCCGCCGATATGAACCGACGGGCGCAGCCAGCGCCGCCACGGCCGCGCCGCGAAAAGCCGCACCGTCGCGTCGGCTGGGCGCGCGTCGTCGCGCGGATAGGCAGCGTAAAGCCGATCGAGCGCCGCGACGGGTTCGCGCCAGTCGCTGCCGATGCGAAACTGCACCGGGCCGACGGCAATGCGGCTCACATATCTCACGCCGCCGCCACCAGCCCCATGTCCGCAAGTTCGGCGAGCCGTTCAGCGACGAGCGCGCGCACGTCGCCCGTATCGCCAAGGTCGAAGGCGGTTTCGAGCCGCTTTGCGAGCAGCGCGGCGTCGCACGCCTCTTCGCCCATCATCGCCAGCATTTCGGGGAGCGGCGCGACGACGAGATGCGTCTGCATCGACCGTCGGTCGAAAATCGCGGTGAGCTCGCCCAGCGGCTCGATGCGCAGCGCGCCCGTCGGCGCGGCGCGATAGGCACGGTCAGTCATAGGTTTCGGCGGCGGCGACCAGCTTGGCGAGCAGCGCCATCAGCGTCGCGCGTTCGTCGGCGCTGAGGTTCGCCTCGAGCTGCGCCTCGCTCGCAAGCGCCGCGGGCACGATCGCGTCATAGAGCGAGCGCCCCGTGTCGGTGAGCGCCAGATGATGCGACCGCCCATCGGCCTCGTGCGCCTGCCGCGCGATCAGCTGGCGGTCGGCCAAACCCTTTGCGGCGCGGTTCACCGTCACCTTATCCATCCGCGTTGCCTGCACCAGCTCGCGCTGCGTCTTCGGCGTCCCCTCGCCCAGGATCGCCATCAACCGCCATTCGGGGATCTTGAGGCCAAAGCGGTTTTCATATTCGGCGGCAATCCGGCTCGACAGCGCGTTGGAAGCGATCGACAGGCGATAGGGCAGAAAATTGTCGAGATTGAGCTTCTTCGCGGCCATGCCTGATATTCCCCAACGTCCCACCCGGTCGCGGCCATCCTATCGCCTGTTTCGGGCCTGTGAAGGCCGGAAAGTCAAACGCCGCGTCTCCGACGGTCGAGAGTATCTCACGCGAAGGCGCGAAGACGCGAAGAAAAAATGGGCTCACACAAAGGCACGAAGGCACAAAGAGCGTCGCCTGAACCGGCGTCGCAGGGTCGAAGTGCGCGTAGCGCTTTTTGGTCGCCTGCGGCGACAAGTCATACCGACATGAGCGCCCGCCCTCTTTGTGCCTTTGTGCCTTTGTGTGAGATATTCCTCCTTCACGCCCCGGCGAAGAAAATCCAAAGATCAAAAAGAAAGGCGCGCACCGATCCACAATGTCCGCGGCGTCGCGCGCTCGACAATGCCCGACGATGAAATCGCCGCAGGGACCAGTTCGTCGAACAGATTTTCGCCGCGCGCCTCGACACTGATCCCGTCTGCCAGGCGCCACGACAGCCCGGCATCGAGCGTCAGCGCATCGTCCAGCCGCAGCAGCCCCAGATCGTCCTCATTCTGCGCGCCGACGTAACGCAAGGTCGCAAAGCCGCCTAGCGGGCCGACGGCATTGCTGCGCAGCGACACGCTGCCGCCATGCTTCGCGATCTGCGCGGGACGCCGCCCGTCGAGTATTGCCGCCGCACCCGACGCATCGACATCGGCATCGGTGTAGGCGTATGTCGCGCGCAGCCTCAGCGGACCGATACCCTGTGCGGCGCTGACTTCGACGCCCTTGCTGTCGATCGCGTCGAGATTCTGCCGCTGGTTGAGGTTCGGCGCGAGCGTCACATTGGCGATCGCATCGGTCAGCCGGTTGGCGAACAGCGTCGCCGACAGGCTGGTAGCGTCCGAGGCCCAGTCGATCCCGACCTCACCCCCCCACAGTCGTTCGGGCTTCAGCGCCTCGTTCGCCATCGTCACCTCGGCGCCGACGCGGAACGGCCGATACAGCTCGTTGAGCGTTGGCAGGCGCCAGCCGCGATAGACCGCCGCGCGCAGCGCGACATCATCGCGGCTCCAGCGCACCCCCGCGCGCCCGCTGGCTTCCCAGCCCTGCCGGTCAGCAAAACGCGCGTCGCTGATCGGCGCGCCGCCGATATTGCCCTCACGCCGATAGCCTCCGCTCAGCCACCAACGGTCGATGCGCCCACTCAGCGTCCAGAGAAATCCGTCATCGCGGTCGCCCGACGTCCATTCGGCAAAGGCGCCGACCGTGTCGCTGCTGCCGCCCGCGCTGCGGTGACGCTGCGGCACGCCCGCGGCGAAGAAAAAATCCTCCTCGGTCCGCCCCGTCGTCCGCCGCCAGTCGGCACCGAGCCGCAGCGGGTTCGCACCATCGATCGCCGGGCGATATTCGACGCGCGCGCCCAGCCCGGTCGCGGGAACGCGCTGGAACAGCACGGGCGCGGCGCTGCTGCGATCCGCCGCGACGCTGGCAAAACCCGTCTCGAAATCGCGCAGCTGGACATAGGCGAGCGCGAGCCATTGCGCGCCGCCCGCCGGGTCGCGGATAAAGCGCAGGCTGGCGTCGACGCCGTCGACCTTGCTTCGGGTGAAATCGACGCCGCGATCGCGCCGATCGGCAAAGCCGCGCACGCTCGCCTCAACACGGCTATTGTCACCCGCGTCGAAGCGGAGGCGCAGGCCGAGGCCGCCCTGTTCATAAGGCGCCGCGCGGTCGGCGCTGCCGCGCTGCCCCTTGGCGACGGGCACGAAGCCGTTACCGCGGCTGTAGCGCCCGTCGATCGCGACCTGCCCGCTACCGATCGCCCCGCCCGCGCTGGCCGACGCATCCCAGCTTTCGCGGCTGCCATAGGCAAGGCTCGCTTCGGCGCCGCCGGTCATCTCCGAATGCAGCCCGATCGTCCCTGCAAGCGCGCCGGGCCCGTCGGCGCCGCTGCCGCCGCCGCGCGTGACGACGATCCCGCCGAGCCGGACCGCGTCATAGGCGCTCCACGCCACCCAGCCCCCAAAGGGATCGGCCTGCGGCACGCCGTCGAGCGTCACCAGCGCGCGGCTCGACGCATTGCCGCCCAGTCCGCGCAGCGTCACGCCCTGGCTCGTCGGATGCGCGCTGCGCCCGTCGCTGCGGCGAAACTGGACGATGCCCGCCTCGTCGCGCAGGCGGTTTTCGACGCGCGTGCCGAGGCCGGGGTCGAGGTCATTGATGAACGTCGTTTTTTGGACCGCATCTCCATTCGGCAGGCCCAAACTGCCGCCCGCCGTGACCACGATGGCTTCTGGATATTTGAGGGTCGATATGAGACAGCACCAACCGCCTTCCGCCTCGACCTCCTGCTGCGCCATCGCCGCCGCCGGCAGCGCCAGCGCCGCAACTCCAGCAAAAAGGCGGATCACGCGGGCTTCACCGCGTCGGGATGCGCCTTTTGGAAAGCCTCCAGCTCCATGCACGCCGCGTCGATCGCCACCAGCCGCGGATAATCGTCGAGCGGCGTGTCGAACCGCCGCGCATTATACATTTGCGGCACGAGGCAGCAGTCGGCGATCCCCGGCGCATCGCCGCCCAGGAACTTGCCGTCGCCCGCCATCGCTTCGAGCGCGTCGAAGCCTTGCACGATCCAATGGCGATACCAGCGGTCCTTGGTCTGCTCGTTCAACCCCAGGTCGCGCTTCAGATATTTGAGCACGCGCAAATTGTTGAGCGGGTGAATGTCGCTCGCGATCACCTGCGCGCGCGCCAGCGCGACCGCGCGCGGCATGGCGTCTTCGGGGATCAGCCGCGGCTGCGGAAAGGCGCGGTCGAGCCAGTCGATGATCGCCATGCTCTGAATGATCGGCTCGCCATCGACGACGAGCATCGGCACGAACCCCTGCGCATTCTGTTCGAGGAACGCATCGCTGCGCTGCTCGCCCGCGATCAGGCTCACCTCGACGCGTTCATAATCGAGGTCTTTCAGGTTGAGCGCGATGCGGACGCGAAAGCTGGCCGAGGAACGGAAATAATCGTGGAGGACGAGCGACGGCATCAAAGGAACCTTTCATCGTCATCCCGGCGAAGGCCGGGATCTCGACGGAGCATCAGGTCGCGACGGTGAGATCCCGGCCTTCGCCGGGATGACGAATATGAGTCGATTAAAGGACTTGCAAGCGTGCCGGACGGTTAGCTTTGTCCATTCGCGTACATCTCCGCAATCCATTGCCGCAGCAGCGCCGCGCCCTCCCGATGCACCGTCGATCGCCCCACCTCGGGCATCGCGATGCCCGGATCGGTGCTTTCGAGGCGATAGATCATGAAACTATGATCGGGCGCACCCGGCGCGATCGCGAACTCCATGCCCCCGCTGCCGCGTCCCGCCGCGGTCGGGCGCTTGCCGATGCCATAGTTCACGCCCGCCGGATCGTCGGTCCAGCGCAGGAACAGCCCGCTGTTCGACGCGCTGCCCGCGGGGTTGTGACAATGCGCGCAATTGACGTCGAGATAGGCGCGGGCACGCTCGGCGACGCTAGCGGTCGCGGGGTCATCCCATTGCGGCATCACAGGCTTGAGCGCCTCAGGATTCTCGAAATAGAGTGACCGAACTGCTTTAGCGACCTCAGGCTCGAGAACGAAATTACGCGCTTTCGGACCGATAGGAACGATCTCTCCGTTCAGGCTATGGCATTCCTTGCACTGATTCTTGTTCGGCACGGCATATCGGATAGTGTGAGCATCGCCGTCGGGACTCTTGAAACTAGCCGGAACGCGACGACCACCGAGCGCGAGCGTGGCGTCCTTGCCGTCCGCATCCCAGATATAAGGCAGTGCCACCCAGCCTGATGCGCGATGGATCAGCAGGCGCGTCTCAACAGGTCGGCCGCCGTTCACATCGCTCCAGCCGAAGCTTTTGACCAGAACGGTCCCGACCGGAAACTCGATCGTTCCGTCGGTCAGCACCTTTGCCTGCTTGCCGTCGGGAATCGAAACGAAACGACGCTTGTCGGCATAATCGCTGAACAGAGGTGTGCGCAGCGTGTAGCCGAAACTGACCAGCGGCGCTTCTGGACCGAATGGGAATAGCCCGAATGCCGACAGTTTTTGCGGGATCACGTCGCTTTCGATGACACTTTGTTTGCCGTCGGGTAACGGCACGGTTGCACTGCCGCTGACGCAAAGCAATGCCGTTGCCAACGCAACAAAAACGCGTCTCACCGGACCCTCGCCTCCATGCTTTCGGGCAGCGTGATCCCCGGCAGCGGCGTGGGCGCCGTGTCTTTCAGGTCGGCGGGCGACGGCTTTGCCGCGCTTTGCGGCATCGCCATGTCGGGCAGGTTCAGCGACAGCACGCCGACCTCGTCGTTGACGATCGCGTCGCCCGACCCGTCCCACAGCACCGGCGGAAGCGTGCCGCCCATCGCCGCGGCAATCTCTGCGCCGCCCGGAAAGGCGGGGGCATAGCCCGCCTTGCCATGCTGGTTGTCCCGCACAACGATCTGCCGCGGCAACGGCTGATATTTCGGGTCTTTATGCTCGTAGCGATAACCGACGATCATCACATTGGCGGTGCCGTTCCGGTCGAAAATATTGTCGAAAATCTCGACATTCCGGTTCGCCATCACCAGCACGCCGGTCCCCGTCGGCACGCTCGCGACGATATTGCCCGCGGGCGCGAAATTGGGGACGCTGTTATCGCTGACGATGTTGGAAAAGACGCGGACATTGTGCCCGCCCTGCATCGGCAGGCTGGGCAGGTCGAACACCAGGATGCCGCCCGTGTTGCGGTTCGCGATATTGTCGTGAACATCGGCGTCATAGCTGTTCTCGATCTCGATCCCCGCGACATTTTCGGTTGCGACCGATTCGCGCACGACGATATTCTTCGACTGGCCGACATAGATGCCGGCGTCCGACGCGCCGCGGACATAGACGCTGTCAACCAGCACGTCGCTACTCTCGACCGGATAAATGCCATAGGCGCCGTTGGTCGCCTTTGGCCCCGCGGTCCATTCGACGCGCAGCTTGTGATAGACGATGCGGTCGGCGCCCTTCGACTTGATGCCGTCGCCCTTGGTATTGAGCACCGCAAAATTGGTGAGCAGCACATCGTCGGAAGTGACGAGCAGCCCCTCGCCCGCGCCCTGCTGCCCCGAAAAGTCGAGGATCGATCCGCCTTCGCCGGTCCCCGCGCCGCGCACGGTGACATTCGGGACGTCGAGCGACAGCCCGTCGGTCAGCTTCCACACCCCGGCGCCCAGTTCGACGACATCGCCCGGCTCGGCCAGGATCAGCGCCTCCTGCAATTTCTCGTTGGCGTCGGCGGTATCGGCACTGACGCTGATTGTCTTGGCCGACGCGGGCATCGCCAAAGTCAGCGCGGCACCGAAAGACACGACGAGATGATGGAATCGCATCAGACTCTCCCTTGTTTTTTGCCAGCATGGTGCAAGACTGGAGCAATGCCAAGCCATGTTGCTGACATGGCTGTAGCTAACCGGGGAGGTCGCATTGTTTCATCGTTACGCCTTGGCGCTTGTCGCCTTCGCCGCCGTACCGTCGCTCGCCGCCGCGCCGCCCGCGCTCGCGGGCCGCTGGAAAACCGACGACGGCAAGGGCATCGTCGTGATGACGCCGTGCGGCGCAAAGATGTGCGGCCATATCGAGCGGCTGCTGATCAAGCAGCCTGCGGGCGGCCAGCTCGACGAACGCAACCCCGACAAGGCCAAGCGCGGCCGCAAGGTGGCGGGCCTGCGCATCTATTGGGATCTCGCGCCCGACGGCAATGTCTGGAAGGGTCAGGGATACAGCCCCGAGGACGGCCGCTATTACAAGGCGCATCTTAGCGTCAAAGGCGACCGGATGACGATGAAGGGCTGTGTTTCAATCATTTGCCGCACGGTGACGTGGACGCGGGTGGGGTAAACCCTCCCCTCCCGCTTGCGGGAGGGGCAGCGAGACTTGCAAGCTTTGCTTGCTAGTCACAGCGGGGTGGGCTCAGCGACGTGGCTGCCCACCCCCGACCCCTCCCGCAAGCGGAAGGGGAGAAGATCACCCCTCGCCCAAAATCCAGTCGACCCCCGCCGCGACATGAATGCGCGTCGTGTCGTAAATCGGCAGGAGATTGGCGTCGGGATCGACCAGCATCACCAGCTCGGTACAGGCAAGCACGATCGCCTGAATATCCTGCTTGGCGATGTCGGTGATAAAGGTCTTCATCGTGCGGCGTGACGCTTCGTTGACCTTGCCCAGCATCAGCTCTTCATAGATGATTCGGTCGATCTCGTCGGCGCGGTTGGTGTCATAGGGCGCGAGCGTCAGCCCGTGACGCACGAGCCGCTGGCGAAACCAGGCTTCGGTCATCACGTTGCGCGTGCCGATCACCGCCGCGGCCTTGATCCCGTCGGCCTTCATCTTCTCGCCCGTTTCGTCGACGATGTGAAGGAGCGGGATCGCGATCGCCGCGGCGACATCCTCGGCGACCTTGTGCATCGAATTGGCCGCGATCATCAGCGCGGTGGCGCCCGCTGCCTCCAGCCGCTGCGCCGATGCGATCAGCACCTCTCTGGCATGGTCCCATTGCGCGTCGGTGGTGATCCGCGACAAATCGCAATAGTTCAGGCTCTCCATCAGGATCGGCGCCGAACAGGCGGTTCCGAGGCGCTTTTGCACGCCCTTGTTGAGATGGCGGTAATATAGCTCGGTCGATGCCCAGCTCATGCCGCCGATCAGGCCGATTTTACGCATTGGTGCTACTTATCCCTTCATCGTCACCCCGGCGAAGGCCGGGGTCTCGCCGTTGCTATCCAACGCGAGGTCGAGATCCCGGCCTTCGCCGGGATGACGATTCGGGTCAATGCCCGCTGCCGTTTAGCGCTTTCACAATGTCATCGGCCATCTTCTTGGCATCGCCGAGCAGCATCATCGTCTGGTCCATGTAAAACACATCATTGTCGACGCCGGCATAACCGACCCCGCCCATCGAGCGCTTCACGAACAGCACGGTCTTCGCCTTTTCGACGTCGAGCACGGGCATCCCGTAAATCGGCGAGCTCTTGTCGGTCTTGGCCGACGGGTTGGTGACGTCGTTCGCACCGATGACGAAAGCGACGTCGCACTGCGCGAACTCGCCGTTGATGTCTTCCAGCTCGAACACCTCGTCATACGGCACATTCGCTTCGGCAAGCAGCACGTTCATATGTCCCGGCATTCGTCCCGCGACCGGGTGGATCGCATATTTGACGTTCACACCCTCTTTCTTGAGCAGGTCGGCCATTTCCCTGAGCGCGTGCTGCGCCTGCGCGACCGCCATGCCGTAACCAGGGACGATGATGACATTTTCGGCCTGGCTCATCAGGAAGGCGGCGTCATCGGCGCTGCCCGGCTTCCACGGGCGCTGTTCCTTCGCGCCACCCGCCCCCGCGGCAGCATCGTCACCGCCAAAGCCGCCCGCGATCACGCTGATGAAGCTGCGGTTCATCGCGCGGCACATGATGTACGACAGGATCGCACCCGACGAGCCGACGAGCGCGCCGGTGATGATCATCGCGGTGTTGCCGAGGGTAAAGCCCATCGCCGCTGCGGCCCAGCCCGAATAGCTGTTGAGCATCGACACGACGACCGGCATGTCGGCGCCGCCGATCGGGATGATAAGCAAGAAGCCGATGAGGAAGCTGAGCGCGGTGACCGTCCAGAAGACCCACGGCGACTGGTCGAAGGTGAAATAGGCGACGAGGCCGATGATCGCGGCGAGCGTGCCCAGATTGATGACATGTCGCCCCGGCAGCATGATCGGCGCGCCCGACATATTGCCGTTGAGCTTCAGGAAGGCGATGACCGAGCCCGAAAAGGTGATCGCACCGATCGCAATGCCCAGCCCCATTTCGATCCGGCTGACGGTGAAAATCTGCCCCGTCGCATCGGCGATGCCGAACGCTTGCGGGTTGAGATAGGCCGCCGCCGCAACCGCCACCGCGGCCAGACCAACAAGGCTGTGAAACGCCGCGACGAGCTGCGGCATTGCGGTCATCGCGATGCGGCGCGCCATCACGATGCCGATGACCGCGCCGATACCGATCGCCGCGAGAATTTCGATCAGCGCGATATTATCGAGCGCTCCGCCGTCGAGGCGCGGGACATGCGTGAGCAAGGTCGTGACGACGGCGATCGTCATGCCGATCATGCCGAAGCGGTTGCCGCGCTGCGACGAGGCGGGCGACGACAGGCCGCGCAGCGCGAGAATGAAGAAGACGCCCGACACCAGATAGGCGATCGCCGCCCAGGGGTTTACGGCGCCGTGGCCGCCAGCCGCGGCGGCAAGGATCGACTGAAATTCCATCTCAGCGCTCCTTCTTCTTGTACATCGCGAGCATACGCGCGGTGACCGCGAAACCGCCGAAGATATTGATGCTCGCCATCACCACCGCCGCGAGGCCCAGCCATTTCGACGAAGCCGATCCCGCCGCCGCGGCCGCGATCAGCGCGCCGACGATGATCACCGACGAAATCGCGTTGGTGACGCTCATAAGCGGCGTGTGCAGCGCCGGGGTCACCGACCAGACGACGAAATAGCCGACGAAGCACGCCAGCACGAAAATCGAAAAAATGGCGATAAAATCCACGGCGCGCTCCCCTGCTGATTCCGCTTGGCGCACCTCTTGCCGTGGCGACGCCAGCCTGTCGACTCCTAAGCTGTCAAAAATGAAGCGCCGATGTTTCGTGAAGCAAGGAATGTGGGCGCGACGGGACATTAAATTTCGTTTCCGAAGGTTTTGGCCGTGGCTTGGGTGATCGAATGTCGGTTTTGGGGTGGTGAGCTGTCCTATAAGTCCGTCATGCTGAACTTGTTTCAGCATCCATGACCTGACCTCTGATCCGGCGCTGCGCCGGAGGAAACGGCCGGGCCATGGACCCTGAAACAAGTTCAGGGTGACGAAGATCGAGAGGTCCGTCTTCGGTCGCTCCCTGACCTTCGTCATCCCGGACTTGATCCGGGATCCATAGCCGCGCCATCGTCGTGGATCCCGGATCAAATCCGGGATGACGATCAAGGAAACGCCCGTTTTTGGTCGAAACCTCCCTCACCCACCCACCATGCGGGGACGGAGAAGGCAAACCACCTACATCCGCGGCAACAGCACCGCGTCGATCACATGCACAACGCCGTTCGCCTGCTCGACATCGGCCTGCGTGACGATCGCCTTGTTGCCCGACGCGCTGGTCAGCAGGATCGAATCGCCCGATTTGCGCGCCATCAATTCCTGCCCGTCGGCGGTTTGCAGCGTGACCTGCCCGCCCGCGGCGTCGATCTGTGCGCCAAGGTCCGCGGCGGTGAGCTTGCCGGGGACGACGTGATAGTTGAGCACGCCCGCCAGCACGCTCTGCTGCGCCGGGCGCATCCAGCCGTCGCGCGTCACCGGCGGGACCTGCGTAAAGGCGGCGTCGGTCGGGGCGAAGAGGGTGAAGGGCCCAGCGCCCGACAGGGTCTGCGCCAGACCGGCCTGCGTCAGCGCCGCGGCGAGCGACGTGTGAATCGACGACGCCGCGATATTGTCGGCGATCGTCTTGTCGGTGGCCATCCCGCCCCCCGCCGCGTCGGCGCCGATCGCATCGCCGACCGTTTCCGTCTTGGTCGTCGTTTCGGGCTCGCTGCTGCACGCGGCAAGGGTCAACGAAAGGGCGATGGTCAGGACAAGCGAGGGAAGAGCGACAAGCTTCGCGCGCGGCATCGGGCAATCTCCGGTTGTTCAAACATATGGGCTAAGGTCCCATAGTAGCCAGCCGACCGACGAAGAAAAGGCCAAAAACGGCCATTTTTAATTATCGTCAGCGACTGACGATCAGGCGCGCCATCAGCTGGTGGATGCGCTGCGGGTCGCTCTTGCGCGAAATCTTGATCTCAAGCGGCGTCGCGGCGCCCGAAACCCAGACCTTCATGTCGGCATCAAGGTCAAAGGTGCCCGCCGTCTCGAACGAAAAGCGCGTCACCGAACGCCACGGGATGCTCTGAAAATCCTTCTTCGATCCCGTCAGCCCCTGCACATCGACGAAAATGAAGCGATAATTGGTCAGCAGCACCGTGTCGCGAATCGTGCGGAACGCGGCGAGCACCTGCTCGCCGTCGATCAGCCACGCCTGAAACTCCGCCTGCGCGCGCGAAACGTCGATGTCGCCGGCGCTGAACAAGCCCATGCTTCGATTATCCCAACAACCGCTCGTTCACGACCTTGCCGCCCTGCGTCAGCCGCACAGCATTGCCGATTTCCTCGTCGAACACGGGCTTGCCCGCTTCCTTGTCCCAGAAGGCCGAAAGGAAGTTGAACAGGTTGCGGCTGAACAGCGCGCTGGTATCGGCGGGCATCAGCGCGGCGATATTTTTCGCGCCGATGACGGTGACGCCGTGGATGCGCTTTGCCTCGCCCGACACCGACCCTTCGACATTGCCGCCACTTTCGGCCGCCATGTCGACGATCACGCTGCCCGACCGCATCGTCGCGAGCTGCGCGTCCGAAATCAGCCGCGGCGCGGGGCGTCCGGGGATCAGCGCGGTGGTGATAACGATGTCCTGCTTGGCGATGTGTGCCGAGACGAGTTCGGCCTGCGCCGCCTTATATTCATCGGACATTTCGGTGGCATAGCCGCCCGCGCCCTCGCCCTCGATCCCCGCGACATTTTCGACGAAGATCGGTTTGGCGCCGAGCGAGAGAATCTGCTCTTTGGTCGCCGAGCGCACATCGGTCGCGCTGACCTGCGCGCCCAGGCGCCGTGCGGTCGCGATCGCCTGGAGGCCCGCGACGCCGACGCCCATGACAAACGCCTTGGCCGCGCTCACCGTGCCCGCGGCGGTCATCATCATCGGAAAGGCGCGGCCATAGGCGCTCGCCGCCATCAGCACCGCCTTGTAACCGGCCAGATTCGCCTGGCTCGACAAAATGTCCATCGATTGCGCGCGCGTGATGCGCGGCATGAACTCCATCGCCAGCGCCTCGATCCCAAGCTTCGCATAGGCATCGACGCGCGCGCGTTCACCAAAGGGGTTGAGTCCGGCGGCGAGCCAGGCGCCCTCGGCAAAGCCTTTGAGGCTCGCCGGGTCCGGCCCCTGGATGGCGAGGATGATGTTCGCACCTTTCAGCGTCGCGGCACGATCGCCGACGCTGGCGCCCGCGGCGGCATAGTCGGCATCGGCGACCGACGCCGCTTCGCCTGCCCCCGATTCAATGGCAACTTCGGCGCCCAGCCCGATGAATTTCTTCACGGTTTCGGGGGTCGCGGCGACGCGGGTCTCGCCGGGGGCGAGCTCCTTCAGGACAGCGATGCGCATCGCGGACAGGTCAGGACGCGATCAGGAGGACGACGACGACCGTCACGATTCCGGTCAGGATCGATCCGACCTTGAGCAGGCTGAGGAAACCCGAATAGGTTTCGTTCGCCGCTTTCATTTCCTGCTGTGCCATTGCTTTTCCCCTTCACCCGTCCCGGTGACCGCGCCCAGCGCGCCGCCCGGTATCGCCAGAATCGGCCGTCGCGCCGGTCTTAGCCACGCCCATGGCGATGCTCAATAGCCGGTTTGGCCCGATCGCCGATGCACAGCAAAAGGCGAATGGCCTTAATCGCCCTTTTACCCATCGCCGATACACAGGCCGTTCACGACACCAACCATATCCACCGCGCTCCAGGGGGCAGATTCGAAACGATGGCAAGTACGCGCGACACGCGAATGGTGATGATCGTCGATAGCGAGCCTGCACAGCAGCGCTTTCTGTCGGCGCTCGTGTCGCGCGGCGGCTGGCGCAGTATGATCGCCGCCGACACCGATACCGCGCTTGCCAAGCTCGGCACACAGGAAGGCATGGCGCTCGACGCCGTACTCGTCGATCAGGGCGCGCCGGGCATGGACATCGCCCAATTCGTGATCGAACTGCGCCGATGGCGCCCCGCGCTCCCGCTTGTCGTCATCACGATGCGCAACGGCGTCGAGGTCGCGGTCGCGGCGATGCGCGCCGGGGCCAGCGACTTCGTGCAGAAACCGATCGCGCCCGACCGGCTGCTCGAGGCGCTCGACCGCGTGATGGCCGACAGCGGCCCGCAGGGCGAACTGCGCCCGCTCACCGAAAAGCTGCGCGCACCCCTCGCGTTCGAAGAAATCATCGGGTCGAGCCCCAATTTCCGCAGCGCGCTCGCCATCGCCGCCAAGGCCGCGCGTGCGCGCGTGCCGGTAATGATCAACGGCAAGCCCGGTACCGGCAAGGAAGTCTTTGCCCGCGCGATTCACGGCGCCAGCCCGCGCGCGCGCGGGCAGCTCGTCATGGTCGATTGTTCGGCGGTGTCGCCGGGCCTGATCGGATCGGGGCTGTTCGGCCACGAACGCGGCGCCTTCCCCGGCGCCTTCGACCGCCAGGTCGGTCGGCTGGTGCAGGCCGACGGCGGCAGCATCATCATTGACCATGTCGAATGCATCCCGCTCGAAACGCAGGCCAAGCTCGTCGAGTTTCTGAACACGGGCGAAGTCCAGATGATCGGCGGGTCGATCCGCCAGACGGTCGACGTGCGCATCATCGCCACCAGCGCCAGCCCGCTCGACAAGCTGATCGAGGCGGGACATTTCCGCGAAGACCTGTTTTATGCGCTGTCGAGCGCGCAATTCACCCTGCCCTCACTTTCGGAGCGCCGCGGCGACGTCGGCCCGCTCGCGCGCCACCTGCTCGCGCGCATCGGCGGCTTGCCCGGCATGGGGCCGATCGGGATTACCGACGACGCGCTACGCCTGCTCGCTGCCTATGCCTGGCCGGGCAATGTCCGCCAGCTTCAGGACGTCCTGTTCCGCGCCGCCGTCGCCAGCACGACCGACGTCCTCACCGCCGCCGATTTCCGCGCGATCGAGGCGACGCTCGGCGGCGGCAACGCCAGCGATGGCGAGGTTGCAATCAATGGCGAGGCGATCGGCGTCACGCTCTACCTGCCCGACGGCAACCTCCGCCCGCTCGAAGAGATTGAGGCCGATGTGATCCGCCTCGCGATCGGCCATTACCGCGGCCGCATGAGCGAAGTCGCCCGCCGCCTCGGCATCGGCCGCTCGACGCTCTATCGCAAGCTCAGCGACCTCGGGATCGATACGGCGGCCTGACGCCATCCTTCCAGCCTGTCGTCATCCCGGCGAAGGCCGGGATCTCGCCGGTGCGTCATATCGATAGGGTGAGATCCCGGCCTTCGCCGGGATGACGATGTGAACTGACGATTGGCTAAGCCGTCAACGCCGCATCCCTCAAACCGCGCCAGATGCGCAGCGCTTGCCGGTTCTCGGCAATGTCATGGACGCGCAGCAGCTGCGCGCCGTGCGCCGCCGCCTGATAATGCAGCGCAATCGTCCCGCCGAGCCGCTGGTCGGCCGCGGCCTCATTGTCGAGCGCACCGATCATCCGCTTGCGGCTCGCGCCGAACAATATCGGGCAGCCGAGCGTGTGGAATAGCGCCAGCCCGTTCACCAGCGCCAGATTGTCGCCCACCCCCTTGCCGAAACCGATTCCCGGATCGACGATGATCTTTGCCGGATCGATTCCCGCCGCCACACACGCCGCGACGCGCTCGGCGAGCATGTCATACACGTCGAACAGGACATGGGCGTAAGTTCCGCCCTCATGGGGGTCGCTCTTGGCCGACGGCGCGTGCATCAGCACCACCGGACAGCCCGCCTGCACGACGACCTCCATCGCGCGATCGTCATAGCGCAACGCCGAAATATCGTTGACGATGCCGGCCCCCGCCGCAAGTGCCGCCTCCATCACCGCCGCCTTGCGCGTGTCGATCGACACCGCGACCCCGCCCTTTGCCAGCGCCGCGACCACGGCTTCGACGCGCCGGATCTCGTCGCCTTCCCACACCAGCGGCGCGCCGGGCCGCGTCGATTCGCCGCCGACGTCGACGATCGCCGCGCCCGCGGTTGCCATGGCAAAGCCCGCATCGGCCGCCGCGACCGCATCGACATGCTTGCCGCCGTCCGAAAAACTGTCGGGAGTGACGTTCAAAATGCCCATCAGCTGCGGCTCGCCGAGCCGAATCGTGCGCGCGCCGAGCTGAAGATTGCCGCGCGGGCGGACCACGCCCGCACGCTGCGCCCGCGCCGCCTCGCCCAGTCGGTCCGGCATCGCCGCGATCCAGTCGTCGAGTTCGGCCACCGGGACGATGGCCGAGCGGATCGCGCCATTATCGCGCAAGCTGACGTGCCACGCGGCGAACCAGACCATCGTGTCGGCGATGCGCAGCGCGCCCTCGTCGAGCTCGTGCGGGCGGTCGACGAAGCAGGTCGGGCGGAGGTAGACGCGCGCATCCTCCGATGTCTTGCCGAGGTCGGGCTTGGTCAGCGGTTGGAACATGCGTTTCCCCATATCGTCGCCCCCGCGAAGGCGGGGGCCGCTGGCAACCTTGCGCAAAGCCTATAGCGGCCCCCGCCTTCGCGGGGGCGACGATTATCCTTTGAGCCTAAGCCTCGTTCGCCAGCAACCAATCCTGCCGCACCGCATCGATCACGCGCAGTTCCGTGCCCGTATCGACGTGCCAAAAGGTCCAGCCGTTACAGCTCGGCGCACCCTGCACCCCCGCGCCGACCTTGTGGATCGATCCCGGCGCCTGCCCTTCGCAATCGAGGCTGCCGTCGACCCGCACCTTCGCTTTCCAACGGCGTTTGGTGTCGGTCAGCACCGTGCCCGGCGCGATCATCCCGCATTCGACGAGCGTGCCGAACGCGACGCGCGTCGCGGCCTTCGGCGCCATCATCGTCTTCACCGCGCTTTCGTCGAGCGGCAGCGCCAGTTCGATGCGTTCTTTCGCCGCGGCGATATAATCATCCTCGCGCTCGATGCCGATATAATGGCGCCCCAGTCGCTTCGCGACCGCGCCCGTCGTGCCGGTGCCAAAGAAGGGATCGAGGATCACGTCACCGGGGTTCGAGCAGGCAAGCAGGATGCGATACAGCAAGGCTTCGGGCTTTTGCGTCGGGTGGACCTTGTGCCCGCCCTTCTTCAGCCGCTCCTGCCCGCCGCAGATCGGGATCAGCCAGTCGCTGCGCATTTGTAACTCGTCGTTCAGCGTCTTCATCGCGCGATAATTGAAGGTATAGCGCGCCTTTTCGCCCATCGACGCCCAGATCAGCGTTTCATGCGCGTTGGTAAAGCGCGTGCCCTTGAAATTGGGCATCGGGTTCGCTTTCCGCCACACAATGTCATTGAGGATCCAATAGCCCTGATCCTGCAACGCCGCGCCGACGCGGAAGATATTGTGATAGCTGCCGATCACCCAGATGCTGCCGCCGGGTTTCAGGATGCGCTTCGCCTCCTTCAGCCACGCATGGGTGAAACGATCATAGGTCGCCAGGCTGTCGAACTTGTCCCAATCGTCGTCGACCGCGTCGACCTGGCTACCGTCGGGACGCAGCAGGTCGCCGCCGAGCTGGAGGTTGTAGGGCGGATCCGCAAAGATCATGTCGACCGACGCCGCGGGCAGGCTGCGCATCATTTCGATGCAATCGCCCTGCAAGATGCTGTCGAGCGGCAGGTCCGCGGGGGCGATCTTCGGCGTCCGCAGCTTCCTCGCCGGCGCCTTCACCCGTTCCATCACACCCATGCGTCACCCCGCTCTTCGATCGAAAGAAGCCCCTGATGAGTCCGGCAGAGTCCGCCGTCAAGCCAAGGATTCTAGGGATTCCCGGTGTCATAATGGTTAACGGGACAGGAACGAAACGAGTCCCCCACGACATATGGAGTCTGCCGCGGCAGGGGGACTCAACCACTGGTAGTGTGGCGACGGGGACTCACTGCAAAAAAAAAAGCGGAAAAACCTTCTCCCCTTGCGGGAGAAGGATACGAAGCCTTGTCGCGAAGCGACTAGGCGCAGTTGGATGAGGGGGTCTGCGAGCCAGAGGCTCGCGCGGTCGCCTTGCGACCGCAACCCCTCACCCAGCTTCGACTAGGCAGCAAGCTGCCAAGTCTTCACGTCCCTCTCCCGCAAGGGGAGAGGGTTTGAAAGCTAAATCCCCGGATCGACCCCCGTCAGCTCGACCGACCGCTCCCACAGCTCGCGCGCCAGTTTCGGATCGCGCGCCGCGCGGCTCGCGCGCGCCGGACCCGATCGTCCCGTGACTTCGCCCAGCCCCTGCGGCCCCAGATAGTCGCCGCCCTGCACATGCGCGCCCGTCGCCGCCTGCAAGGTCGGCCATGCCCCCTGCGCCGCGCTGTTGAAAAAGGGCGCGGCGAGCGGGGTCATGTAGCGGAGCGGCAGCGGCAGATGCCGTTGCAGCTCGGTAAGCGCAACGCCCGGATGGCATCCGATCGCCTGCGTCGCGCGCCCCGCGGCGCCCAGCCGCCGGTCGAGCTCGAACATGTAAAGCAGATTCGCCAGCTTGCTCATCTGGTACCGCGCCCAATTATGATAGCCGCGCGACGCCGACAGGTCGCTGTAATCCATCGTCCCGCTCTTGTGCGCGATGCTGGCGGTCACGACGATGCGGTCATCGACGTGAGGGTGCACCAGCCCGGTGAAGGCAAAGGGGCCCAGGTGGTTGACCCCGAACTGCAACTCATAACCCTGTTTGGTCAGCGTGCGCGGCGGGATCATCACCCCGGCATTGTTGACGAGTACGTCTATCCGCGGCCCCGCCAGCACCGCCGCAGCCGCTTCACGGACCTGCTCAAGATCGGCGAGGTCGAGCGGCTGGGACGATAACAAAGCGTCGGGCACGTCGGCGCGGATGCGGTCCATCGCCGCCTCGGCCTTCGCCGCATCGCGGCAGGCAAGGATCACCTGCGCGCCGCGTGCCGCGAGAATCTTGGAAACCTCAAAGCCCAGCCCGGCATTGGCTCCGGTGACCAGGAAGGTGCGGCCGGACTGCGCCGACACGTCGTCGGCCGAAAATCCCCTGCTCATCGCCTTCCCCCTTTTGCTGTCGGGCTTCAGACCAGCTGCAATTGCGCGACCGGGGCAAAACTGGTCCGGTGGAGCGGCGTCGGGCCATGCTGGCGCAGCGCCGCGAGATGGTGGGACGTACCATAGCCCATGTTGCGCTCCCAGCCAAAGGCCGGGAAATCGCGCGCCGCCGCCGTCATGAAACGGTCGCGATGCTGCTTCGCGAGGATGCTCGCCGCCGAAATGCACGGATGCAGCGCGTCGCCGCCTATGATCGCGCGCGCGGTATAACGCCATTTGGGCAGGCGATTGCCGTCGACCCATATGTCCTGCGGCTCGAACCCCAGCGCCTCGACCGCGCGCGTCATCGCCAGGAAGGTCGCCTGCAATATGTTAACGCTGTCAATTTCGGCGACGCTTGCTTCGCCGATGCCCCAGCGGCAGCGCGCCCTGATCTCGACCTCGAGTTCGCCGCGGCGTTTGGCGCTGAGCTTCTTCGAATCGTCGAGCCCCGCGATGCCGCCCTCGCACAGCAGCACCGCCGCCGCGACGACCGGCCCCGCAAGCGGCCCGCGCCCGGCTTCGTCGACTCCCACAGCCAGTTGCGGTTCCCGCATTGTTACAGGCTCTCGGTCACTTCGCGAACTTCATCGCCCTTGATATTCGTATAGGCCCCGCCGTCACCGTCGGCGGTGAATCGAATGGGTACATCGACAACGATGCCACAGGTTTTGAGTTTCCAGCTTTCGGTCCAACTTCCTACGTAACGGACACCGTAAACTTCTGGTCCCAGATCCTTTTCCTCATTGGCGATCTGAATCGCAACCAACGCCATGTCCTTCCCGTCACAATCGGGTTTTCGCCTTTTTACGACCGCAAGCGCTTGCACGCCTGCATTGGGACTGGTGTCTCGTACGATTTTGAGCGTGGCCAGCGACCGCCCCGGATGGACTGGCAAGGCCACTCGCTTGCCTTCCTTCATATCGATCACGACATAACGCTGGATCAAAGCGTCGCCGCAGCCCTTCAACAAAGCGTATACACGCCAAGCATTATTGATGCTTCCATCCAGTATCCCGCTAAAAAGAAAAGGATCTCCCGTTATGGCAACGGGTGCCTCCAGTGTGACGCCGGTCGGGACACATTTGCCATTGGCCCCGGCGACCCTTTTTGCCTTGTCAAGAACGGCGGCTTCCGCATCAGACGGCGACAAAGTGGGATGCTCGGCGTTTTCCTTGTCCAATCGTTCGATCACCAAAGCCTGCTGGGCCTTGGCGGTCGCTAAAACCCCGGTCATCATGCAGGCTGCGGATAGTAGAAGACGAGAAAATTTCATACGGAATCCCAGCTTTTCAATGTGACCGAGGAAAGAACCAAAAACCCGAAAGGAAATCCAGCTACAAAGTCCTGCACCTACTCAACCCGCCACGGCGGATACCTCCGATATTCGCCCGCCTGATACAGGCACAGCCGGTTCCCCGCGGGATCGGTCAGCCGCGCCTCGCGCCAGCCCCAATCCTCGTCCTTCGGCATCTGGTCGAACCGCACCCCGCGCCGCGCCAGATAAGCGACCCACGCATCGAGCGCGCCGCTCTCCAGATACGCCGCCGCGCCGCCCGCGTCGCCATCGCCGACATGGATCGACAAGGTGACCCCGTTCGCCGCCTCGAAGCGGGCATATCCATTGTCCGGACTGTCGACGATCTGGGTCAGCCCGAGTTGTTTGTAGAACGCCACCGACGCCGCATAATCGCGCGCAGGCAGCGTGATCTGGTTGAGCGCGGGGCCGGTGAACAGCCCGTCGTTGCGCACCATCTGCTGCCCCATCGGGCCATGCCCCTGCCCCAGCCCCGGGGCATCAAGCAGCGCGAGCCGCACGAAATCGCGCGCACGCGCGATCGCGGGTTCCAGCGGCATTCCCTCCGCCAACCCGCACGCAATCGCGCTCGCGAGTGTGCAGCCTGTGCCGTGACTGTGCTGCGTGTCGATCCGCGGCGCTTCCCAGCGCGCGACCTCGCCCTCGCCCGGTTCGAGCAAGCGATCGGTCACCGTCGCGCCCGCGCCGTGCCCGCCCTTGACGAGCAGCGAACAGCCATGCGCGAGCACCGCCTCCTCGCCGCCCAGCGCGTCGAGTTCGGGCAGGTTCGGCGTCGCGACCGTCGCGCGCCGCAGCAGCGCACGGAACGCGTCGATCGTCGCCGCGTCGGCGAGCACCGACCCGCTCGTCGCGATCATCACCGGGTCGAACACCAAAGGCGCTTCGGCGAGGTCGGGGCGCGAGAGACGCGTCGCCACCGCCGCCGCGGTTTCGGCGCTGCCGATCATGCCGATCTTAACAGCGTCAACACCGATGTCGGCGACGACGCTGTCGATCTGCGCCAGCACCATGTCGGTCGGCACCGGATGCACGCCCTGCACGCCCAGCGTGTTCTGCGCGGTGATCGCGGTGATCGCGGTCATCGCATGACCGCCGAGCATCGTCACCGCCTTGATATCGGCCTGAATCCCCGCGCCGCCGCCGCTGTCCGATCCGGCGATGATCAGCACGCGGGGGGTCATCGGCACCTAGCCTCGGGCCCCCGGATGCTTCCGCTCCGTCGAAGCCGGAAATTTCGCCAGCGCCGCGCCTTCGCGGAGCGGCCGGTCGAGCAGGTCGCCGCCGCAATTGGGGCAACGCTCGTCGAGCTTGTCGGCGCAATTCGCGCAAAAGGTGCACTCGAACGAGCAGATGAAGGCGCCGTGGATGTCGGCAGGCAAATCGCGTCCACAGCGTTCGCCATCGGGTCGCATTTCAAGCATATCTAAAGTCCTTAAAAGCCGTTCGCCCTGAGCTTGTCGAAGGGCCGTTCTTCCTTTCCGGTCCATAGAGAAAAGAACGGTGCTTCGACAACCCCGGGCCCGGCGACAAACGGGAAAGAGCGATACTCAAACAGCCGCCGCGCGGACCGCGTCGCAGATCATATCGACCACGCGCTCGACCTCGCCCGCATCGTCGCCCTCGGCCATCACGCGGATCAGCGGTTCGGTCCCCGACGGGCGGATGACGAGGCGCCCGCGGCCATTCAGCGCCGCCTCGCCCTCGGCGATCGCCGCGATGACATGGCTGTCGTCGAGCGGCTTGCCGCCCGCAAAGCGGACATTCTTCAAAAGCTGCGGCACGGCGTCGAACTGGTGCAGCAATTCGCTCGCGGGCCGTTGCGCCGCGACGAGCTCGGCCAGCACCTGCAATGCGGCCAGCGTGCCGTCGCCCGTCGTCGCATGGTCGGACAATATCATATGCCCCGACTGTTCACCGCCGACGTTAAAGCCGCCTTCCTTCATGCGTTCGAGCACATATCGGTCGCCGACCTTGGTGCGTTCCAGCCGCAGCCCCTGCCCCTCCAGAAAGCGTTCGAGCCCCAGGTTCGACATCACCGTCGCGACGACGCCGCCGCCTTTCAGCCGCCCCTGCCGCGCCCAGCTTGCGCCGATCAGCGCCATGATCTGATCGCCATCGACAAGTCTGCCCTTTTCGTCGACGACGATCAGCCGGTCGGCGTCGCCGTCGAGCGCAATGCCGATGTCGGCGCCGCTCGCGACCACTGTTTCCTGGAGCAGCGCGGGCGCGGTCGATCCGCAGTTATCGTTGATGTTAACACCGTTCGGCGACACGCCGATCGCCACCACATCGGCGCCCAATTCCCAGAACACCGTCGGCGCGCTGTTATAGGCAGCGCCGTTCGCGCAATCGAGCACGATACGCAGTCCGTCGAGGCGCACCGTTTCGGGCAGGCTTTGCTTCACCGCGTGGATATAGCGCCCGCGCGCATCGTCGATCCGCTTCGCACGCCCGATCAGCGCGGGGTCGGCGAGCCGCGGTTCTTCGCCCAGCAACCGTTCGATGGCCGCTTCGTCGGCGTCGGACAGCTTGTAACCGTCGGGCCCGAACAGTTTGATCCCGTTGTCCTGATAGGGGTTGTGGCTCGCGGAAATCATCACGCCCAGGTCGGCGCGCATCGAGCGCGTCAGCATCGCGATCGCCGGGGTCGGCATCGGACCCACCTGCACCACGTCCATGCCGACGCTGGTGAAGCCCGCGACGAGCGCATTTTCCAGCATATAGCCCGACAGGCGCGTGTCCTTGCCGATGACAACACGGTGCTTGTGCTGCCCGCGCAGGAAATGCGCGCCCGCCGCCATGCCGACGCGCATCGCGACCTCGGCGGTCATCGGAACCTTGTTCGTCAGCCCGCGAATCCCGTCGGTTCCGAAAAATTTGCGCATGCCACCTCTGTCGTTCGATCCGCCGCCCGTTCGGGTCGTTTGCCCGGCGGGACGGCCCCTTGGGGGCAATATCCGGCCCAAAAATCGGTTCCCGTTTCGTCTGCAAGCTGCTCTAAGTCACGCTCAATTGCTTGGCAAGCAGACCGAAATCACACGCGGGGAGAATCCGTCTTGAAATCCGCCTGGTTCATCCTTTCGTCGCTCGTCGCCGGCATGGTGCTGGGGATCGCCATCGACCTGGCGGCGCCCGATGCCGGCACCGCCTCGCTTGCCTTTGTTGAGCCGGTGGGCTTGCTCTGGCTCAACGCGCTCAAGATGACGATCGTGCCGCTGGTGGTCGCGCTGCTTATCACCGGCATTACCGCGACCGCCGACGCGGCGCGCGCGGGTCGGCTGGCCTTTCGCGCGGTGATGATCTTCCTTGGCGCCATCACCCTGTCGGGGCTGATGTCGCTGGTGATGACGCCGCTGCTGCTGCGCCTGTTCCCGCTATCCGCAGGCGCCGCCACGGCGCTGCGCGAGGGGCTGGGCGGGACGGCCGAGGCGGGATCGTCGCCGACCTTCGGCGATTTCCTCTTGTCGCTGATCCCGACCAACCCGATCGCCGCCGCCGCCGAGACGGCGATCCTGCCGCTGATCGTCTTCACCACCATCTTCGCCTTTGCCATCACCCGCCTCGAACCCGTGCAGCGCGCGACGCTGTCGGGGCTGTTCAAGGCGCTCGGCGACGCGATGCTGATCGTCATCGGCTGGGTGCTCGCGCTCGCGCCGATCGGCGTCTTTGCGCTGGGCTATGCGCTCGCGGTCAAGGCCGGCCTCGCGGCGTTCGGCGGCCTCGTCCATTATGTGCTGATCCTCGCGGGAATCGGCGTGTGCTGCATCCTCCTCGGCCTGCTCCTGACCTGGTTCATCGTCGGCATCCCCCTGCCGCGTTTCGTCCGTGCGATGGTGCCGACGCTCGCCGTCGCGCTCAGCACGCAAAGCTCGCTCGCCAGCCTGCCCGCGATGCTTTCGGCGTCCGAAGACCTCGGCGTCGATCCGAAAAAGGCCGATGTCGTGCTGCCACTCGCCGTCGCGCTGTTCCGTTTCACCAGCCCGGCGATGAACCTCGCCGTCGTCGTCTATGTCGCCTGGCTGTTCGGGATCGAGCTGACGGCATGGGAAATGGCGGTTGGGCTCGCCGTCGCGATCGCCGCGGCGCTCAGCTCGGTCAGCCTGCCCGGCTCGATCAGCTTCGTGACCTCGATCGCGCCGATCGCCGTGTCGATGGGCGTCCCCGTCGCACCGCTGGGGCTGCTCGTCGCGGTCGAGACCTTTCCCGATATTTTCCGCACGCTCGGCAATGTTATCGGCGACGTTGCCGCGACCAAATATGCCGCCGATGGCGTCGCGGACGAACCCACAGGAGAATCCCCATGAAATACCGCAACCTCGGCCATGGCCTCACCGTCTCGGCGATCGGCATCGGCTGTATGCCGATGATCAAGGGCGGCAATATCCTGTATGGCGAGGCCGCCGACCTCGATGAATCGACGCGCACCATCCACCGCGCGATCGATCTGGGCGTCACCTTTTTCGACACCGCGCAAATCTATGGGCCGCTGACCAACGAAGAGCTGCTGGGTCAAGCGATCAGGGGCAAGCGCGAGGGCCTCGTCATCGCCACCAAATTCGGGTTCCGCTTTGACGGCAAGCAGACCATCGGCGTCGACGGCTCGCCCGAAAATGCGCGAAAGAGCTGCGAGGGATCGCTTCAGCGGCTCGGCATCGACACGATCGACCTTTTCTATCAGCATCGTGTCGACCCCGACGTGCCGATCGAGGAAACGGTGGGCGGGATGATGGAGCTGGTGAAGGAGGGCAAGGTCCGCCACATCGGCCTGTCCGAAGCCGGTCCCGAAACGCTCCGCCGCGCCGCAAAGGCCGCGCCGATCACCGCGCTGCAAAGCGAATATTCGATCTGGGAGCGCGATGTCGAGGAGGATATTCTGCCGATCTGCCGCGAACATGGCATCGGCTTCGTCCCCTATTCGCCGCTCGGCCGCGGCTTCCTCGCGGGCGCGGTGCGCAGCCGCGACGAATTGCCCGAGCATGACTGGCGCCGCAACGACCCGCGCTATTCGGACGAAAACCTGCCCGCCAACCTCGCGATCGTCGATGCCATCGGCGCGGTCGCCGACCGGCACGGCGTGTCAAAGGCGCAGGTCGCGCTCGCCTGGCTGCTCGCGCAAGGCGACGATATCGTCCCCATCCCCGGCACCAAGCGCCGCGCGACGATGGAGGACAGCGTCGGTGCGACCGACGTCACGCTCACCACCGACGACCTCGCAGCGATCGAGGCCGCCGCGCCCAAGGGCGGCACGCACGGCCCGCGCTATGGCGAACAGGGAATGCGGATGCTGCGGCGGTAGGGTTTCGGCCGGAAGCGACCGGTTGCGGACATAATATCCTCCCTGTGGCCGAAGGCCATGGGGAGGTGGCAGCGCGAAGCGCTGACGGAGGGGCCTTGGCGCTACCGTTGCGGCCCCTCCACCACCGCTTCGCGGCGGTCCCCCTCCCCATCGCTACGCGACAGGGAGGATTTGAACGTCCGCTCCCCCCAAAGCGGACATGCCGCGCACCCCTACGAGGCCCCGCCCGCATCGCCCCGCACACCCAGCGCATCGACCTTCTCCACCAACGCATCGATCTTGTGATGCAACCGCATGATCTCCAGCTCGGCGCGCAAATTGATTTCATAGTCGACGCTCGCGGTCAGCCGGTCCTTCGCCGCCTGGCGGTTCTGGCTCATCATGATGATCGGCGCCTGAATCGCCGCGAGCGTCGATAGCATCAGGTTGAGGAAAATGAACGGGTAAGGGTCGAACGCCATCCCAAAATGCTGGAGCACCTGCGAATTGAGCAGCATCCACCCGAACAGCACGACGGCAAAGGCGATGATGAACCCCCACGACCCGCCGACCGCCGCGACCCGGTCGGCCAGCCGGTCGCCCCTGCTCGCCTGCGCATCGCCCAGGTCGGCGGCATCGCGGCTCGTCGGCGCGCGCCGGGCGATCGCCTCCACCACCCGGCTTTCTTCGGGTTCGAGTTCGTCGAACGCGCGCCCGAGTAGCCGCAGCGACAGGTCGTTGAGGTGGGTTTCGGCGTTCACGCCGCCGCTATCCAGTCCAGCGCCATATCCCCGCAACCATATAGCCCAACGCCCCATGCGCCCAGGTTGCGGCGAGCCAAACGACAATCCCGCCGAGCAGCGCATGCGGCCGCGGGATCGCGTCGCTCCACGGCGCCGCACCGCCGACCTGCCCCGCAAAAGGAACGAAGCTCGTCCGCGCCGCCCAGCCGCGCCAGGCGTCGCCCATCAGCCGCGCTTTCTTGACATCCTGTCCCGCCGATCCGGCGAGCGCGAGGAAGGCGATCGTCGCCGACAGCACAATCTGCCCGGGAGTCGGCATCACCATGACATGCGCCAGTGCCCACAAGGCAAAGCCCCACATCATCGGGTGCCGCGTGATCGCGAACACCCCGCGCGGCGCGGCGGCGGCGGCCTTCTCGGCCCCCGGCGCCGCCAACGCGGGATTGCCGACCAGCGACCCCATAAACAATATGCTCGCGAACAGGACGATCAGTGACGCGAATATCCACAGGCCGTCGCCGACCGCCCACAGCGGCGGCTCGGGCGGTATCCCGCGCCACGCCTGCACCACCAGGATGAAGGTCGCGATCGCAACGATCGAATAGACAATCTGGAATCCGCGCTCGCCCAGCCGGCTCGCCAGCCCGGTACGCAGCGGGTGCGACAGCAACAGATGCGTGCCGACGAACAGGACGCAGGTGGTAATCAACAGCGACATCGGTTGCATGGCGGACACCCTTGTTGGTCGTCAATCCGTTCGCGTCCCGGCCCGATGACCGCTCAGGCGAGTCGCGATGTTTGCAGTGACAACATCCTGGACCGCAAAGATAACATCGTCAACATTTGATCATGTTCCCGATCGCATCGATCACCATTTACGCCCGTCATCCCCGCGAAGGCGGGGATCTCGCCGCTGCCTGAGAACGCGAGGGCGAGATCCCGGCCTTCGCCGGGATGACGAAATCAACACCTACCGGTCGTAGGCTTTCGGCAGCGCGCCCTCCTGCGGCGTCGCATAACGATCGCGCAAACGGTCCTGCCGCGTCGTCAGCGACTGCGCCTTGCCGTCGATCCAGATCGCGGTCGGGCGGCTGCCAAGTTCCAGCGGGTCATTGTCCCAGATCACGACATCGCCGGCGCGGCCGGGGCGCAGCGATCCGATGCTGCCGTCCATGCCCACCGCGCGCGCGGGCGCGCTGCTGATCGAGGCAAAGGCCTGATCCCACGTCATCCCGCTTGCGCCGGGGACGCGCGCCAGCCCGACGAGGTTGCCCGCATATTGCGTCGCATAACCCATCTTGTGCGCGTCATCGTCGTCGAACACCCCGACCGACACATCGACCCCCGCAGCCTTCAGCCGCCCGGCGTTCGATTGCGTCGCCGCCAGCCGTTCAAAACTGTCGGGCAGGTCGCTGAGCGGCGAGACGAGCACCGGCACTTTCGCCGCCGCAATCTCGCGCGCGACGAGCCAGCCGTCGGTGGCGCCGACGAGCACCAGCTTCATCGCCGGGAACTCGCCTTTCAGCTTCAGCACATTGACGATGTCGGCGGCGCGGTCGACGCGCACGAACAGCGGCGTCGTGCCGTCGATCACGCGCACCAGCGCTTCGGCATCGGCGCGCTGGAGCATCGCGTCATTGCCCCATTCGGCGAGCGCCGCGGGGTTGCGGGCATAGCTGCGCGCCGCCAGCAATTGTTCGCGGAACAACAGGAAGGTCGCGGCGCGGCTGCCCCCCGCCTTCGCCGATCCCGCCTCGCCAAACGCCACAAATTGCAGCGCCCGCGGCTTGGTGACCATGTCCATATCGTCGGCCAGGTCGACGACCGCGCCCTGCCCGGCGAACAAATTGCTGCTGCCGCCCGGCGCGACGATCGCGCGCGTCACGCCCGACGCGCGGTTGACCGCGACGGGCGATCCCATCGGGTTCAAGGCAGGCGCAATGTCGAGCCCCGCCGAAAAGCGGGTGCGCGGCGCCGAACGGTCGTTGGTGCCGCTGACGGCATCGACCTCGGTCAGCCCGACGCGGCTGAACGCCGCGACGATGCCCGGCGTCACGTAACGCCCCTCGGCATCGACACGCTCGATGCCCGCGGGCACCGCAACCCCGGCGCCCGCCGCGACGACCTTGCCGCCGCGCACAACGACGGTGCCGCCGTCGATCGGCGCGCTGCCGTCGCCGATGACAAGCCTCGCATTCGTGATGGCGATGTCCTGCGCAGTGACGGGTGCAGCCAAAGCCAGGGCCGCAACCAGTGCGCCACCCAATCCGGTTAGCGCTGTGCCCCTGCGAAGGCAGGGGCCCATCTCCTGACCTCTCGCCCGTTCACTGCCATTCGCTGAATATCGACAGACCCGATGATGGGCCCCTGCCTTCGCAGGGGCACGAGACACGAAGGAAATGATGCTGGCGATACGGCTCATTTCACATCTCCTTCACCGGGCTGCCCCAGCTCGAAATCGCTCACCGGGCGCCGTTTCGGATCCATCGCGTCGAACATCAGCGCGCCATCGATCCAGACCTTTTCAGGCCGCGTATAGGCGCTGAACGGATTGCCGTTCCACAGCACGACGTCGGCCATCTTGCCTGCCTTCAGGCTGCCCGTCTGCTCGGCGATGCCCAGCGCCTTGGCGGGATTATACGACAGCCAGCGCCACGCCACCGCGTCGCTGACGTCGATGCCCATGCGGCGCCCGGCTTTGAGCGCCTTCGCCGCTTCCTGGTTCAGCCGCTGGATCTGGTTCGCGTCGTCCGAATGGACGATCGCGCACGCCCCCGCATTGTGGACCAGCGGGACATTCTCGTTAACGCTGTCATAGGCTTCCATCTTGAAGCCCCACCAGTCGGCCCACATCGCCGAACAAATGCCCTCTTTCGCGAGCATATCGGCGATCTTGTAGCTTTCGACCGCGTGGTGAAAGGTCGATACCTTATAGCCGAACTCCTTCGACATATCGATCACCAGCGCCATTTCGTCGGCGCGGTAGCAGTGATTGTGGATCAGGATTTCGCCCGCCAGCACCCCCGCGAGCGTTTCCATCGCCAGGTCGCGGTCGACCGCCTTGCCCTCGTCCATCTTCTTTTTATAGACCGCCGCCTTCGCCCAGGTCTGGCGATTGACCGCGAAATTGCCCATGCGGGTCGAGGGCATCCGCCCCTTGCCGCCATAGACGCGCTTCGGATTCTCGCCGCACGCCATTTTCAGGCCATAGGGCGCATCGGGGAACTTCATCCCCTGCACCGTGCGCGACGGCACATTTTTGAGCGTGATCGAGCGCCCGCCCATCAGGTTCGCGCTGCCGGGCAGAATCTGCAAGCTCGTCACGCCGCCATTCGCCAGCGCCCGGCTGAACCCCGGATCCTGCGGCCAGACGCTATGTTCGGACCAGACTTCGGGTGTCGTCGGCGACGTCGCCTCATTGCCGTCGTCGTGCGCATCGACGCTGGGCGAGGGATAGTCGCCGAGGTGGCTGTGAATGTCGATGATGCCGGGCGTCAGCACCTTGCCGGTGCCGTCGATCACATCGTAACCCGCCGGAACCGCGGTGTCGGCGCCGCCGACCGCCTCGACCTTGCCGCCCGCGAACAGCACGACGCCATTGTCGATCCGCCCGCCTTCGCCATCAAAGATCGTCACCCCGCGCACGGCCGTCGGCCGCCCCGCATAGGGGGCGTAGGTCGACGGATAGGGGTTTTTGTCGAACTTCGCCGGCTTCTCCGCGCTCGCGGCGGGCTTGTCGCCCGCCGACGCCGCACTGCCGCCCGTCGCCGCACAGCCGACAAGCGCCAGCGACACCGCAGCCAGCAGGCTGCCTTTCATACCGTTTTTCATCGAATTACGCCCCCTTGGGTTCGGGATGAACACCCGCCGCTTGTGCCTCGGCCTCGCCGACGCCCGCCAGCCCGTCCTCGCGGTCGCGCAGCGTGTCGAGGTGCATCCAGCGCTTGACGATCGGGCTGACCAGCAGCACCGCCACCGCCGCGCCGATCGCGATCCAGCCGAACAGCTCATAGATGTCGAGCAGGCCTTGCTTGGTCATCTGCCCATCATGGCCGCCGGTCGCTTCGCCGATCTTGCCCGCCACGAAATTGCCGACCGCGGTCATATAGAACCATGCGCCCATGATGAGCGACGCAAGGAAGCTCGGCGCCAGCCGGTTCATCGCGCTGAGACCCACCGGGCTGAGGCAGAGCTCGCCCGTCGTCGCGAAGAAATAATAGGCAAACACCAGGATCACCGGCGTCATCGCCGCGACGCCATAAGCCTCGGCGCCCCACACCAGGACGAGGTTGGCCAATCCCATCTGCGCAAGCGCCAGGCCGAACTTGGCCGGCGCCGACGGCTCGGCGCCGCGCTTGCCCAGCCACACCCAGAGCGCGGCAAAGATCGGCGCGACCAGGATGATGATGATCGGGTTGATCGACTGGAAGATGCCGGCAGGCACGCCGCTGCGATCGACGAAACGATCGGTGAACAGGTTCATCGACCCGCCCGCCTGCTCGAACAGGCCCCAGAACAATGGATTGAGGCTGATGAGGAACAGGATCGCGAACATGCGCTCGCGCGGTTCCTTTTCCAGTTTAAAACTCTCGTAAAGGACATAGCCGAGCAGCGCGACGCCCGAGACGGCGAGCAACGTCTGGATCACGTCCTGATATTGCACCAGCGCCCAGATCACCGCGACCGAGGCAAAGCCGATCGCATAAATCGTCATTTCGCGCGACCGGGCGAGCGGCGCCGGCGCTTCGCCCGCACCGTTCAGCACGCCCTTGCCCAGCACGAACACGACCAGACCGGCGAGCATCCCGATGCCCGCAAGGCCAAAGCCAAAGCCCCAGCCGATCGTCTGGCCGAGATAGGCAACGAGGATCGTACCGAGCGCCGCGCCGACGTTGATGCCCATGTAAAAGATCGTATAGGCGCCGTCGCGGCGCGTATCGGTCAGCTTGTAAAGCTGTCCGACCATCACCGAAATATTGGCTTTCAAAAAGCCCGATCCGACGATGATGAAGGCGAGCGCGGCCCAGAAGACGTTGATCGTCGGGTCATCCTGCCCGCCGACGCCCTCGACCGCCATCAGGCTGTGCCCCGCGGCCAGCAGCAGGCCGCCGAACAGGACCGCCTTGCGCTGCCCCAGATAACGGTCGGCCAGATAGCCGCCGAGCACCGGGGTGATATAGACGAGGCTGGTATAGGCGCCATAAATCAGGCTCGACTTGCTGTCGCTGAACAGCCAGTGCTGCGTCAGATAGAAAATCAGGATGGCGCGCATGCCGTAATAGGAGAAACGCTCCCACATTTCGGCGAAAAAGAGCATGTAGAGGCCCTTGGGATGGCCTGCGAACTCGGGTTTCCGGCTGGTGGCGATCAGCGCGCCGATGCTCAAGAAACCCGCCAATACGACCAGCGCGATGGCCGCGATCCAGTCGCCCTCTTGCCAGAGGCTCATGTCTTTCATCAAAGCGTCCCTTTTCCCGATTATCGTGGGCGCGGCTCCCCGCCGCGCGAATGGGGCAACCTAGCGCGAAAATTGCGTATGGGAAGAATCTAATTGCGCACGTAACCATCGCGATCGGGCCGGATTTTGTTGCGAGCCGTTCGCAACACTTGCGCACGGCCGCGCAAATGGCCACATGGCGGCCATGTTCAACGACACCTCCTCGCTCCTCGCCCATCTTGCCACCCGCCGTTCGGGCAAGGCGCGCGACATGGCGGCGCCGGGCCCCGACGCCGCGCAACTCCGCGCCATCATCGAGCTCGCGCTGCGCACCCCCGACCATGGCAAGCTCACGCCTTGGCGCATCGTCACCGTTGCCGACGACCAGCGCGCCGCCTTCGCCGCGCTGCTCAAGCGCGCGTGGGTCACGGAAAATCCCGGCGCCGCGGGCCTCGATCTTTCCGCGCTCGACCAGTTCGCGCATCAGGCGCCGACCCTGCTCGTCCTCCTCTCCACGCCGATCAAGGGCGCCAAAATCCCGGTGTGGGAGCAACAGATGTCGGCGGGCGCGGTCGGCATGAACCTGCTCCACGCCGCGCACGCGCACGGCTTCGTCGGCAGCTGGCTCACCGGCTGGGCCGCCTACAGCCCCGACGTCGCCGCGGCGTTCGGCGCGGGTGAGGGCGATCGCGTGGTCGGCTATTTCTTCCTCGGTACCGCGAATGCCCCGCTCTCCGAACGCCCAAGGCCCGAATATGACGAGGTTGTTCGCGCCTGGGACATTTAATGTCGCCATTCGGTTAACGGGCGTAATAAGTGGCATTTGACTGTGCTGCTGTCTTATGGCATTAAGGCGCCATGCTCGATCAGTCCAAACCCGTGTACCAGCGCCTGCGCGATGTGATCGCCAACGCGATCCTCGACGGCACCTTTCGCGACGGCGACATGCTGCCCTCGGTGCGCAGCCTCGCCGCTGACGAAGGCGCCAACCCGCTCACCGTCGCCAAAGCCTATCAGACCTTTCAGGACGAGGGGCTGGTCACGGTCAAGCGCGGTGTCGGCATGTTCGTCGCCGACGGCGCGACCGATCGCCTGCGCGACCTGATGCGCACCGATTTCCTGACGAACGTCTGGCCCCCGGTCGCACAGCAGATGCGCCGCATCGGGCTGGATGCGCGCACCTTGCTGGATTTGACCGAGGCCTGAGGTTTTCTGTCCGGTTAGGGTTGGGGAACTGTCCTTGAGCCGTTGAGCTAGAGTCCCCTCCCGCAAGCGGGAGGGGCAGCGAGACTTACGAACTTGTTCGTTAGTCGCAGCGGGGTGGGCCATCGCACCGTCGATGCCCACCCCCGACCCCTCCCGCAAGCGGGAGGGGAGATGAATGGCCGAAATCGGCCGCGTCCAGCCACACCCCCTACCGCCCGATCTGCGCCGCCTTGTCGCGCAAATCCGCCGCCGCCTGACGCTTCCCGCGCCGCTCCAGCAGCGCCGCGTAAAACTCCATGATCCCCGCGTTCAGCGGCTGCAACCGATAGGCGCGGTCGATCAGCACCAGCGCGCGCGCATCGTCACCCTTCGCTGCCCAGGCGCGTGCGAGTTCGCGTAGCACCACGACATCGCGGTCGCCGATCCGGCTCCGCACGCGCCCGAAATGCACGATTACCGCGTCCCACCGCTCCATTTCCATCGCCAGATGCCCGGCAACCCGGTCGGCGGCTATACTCGACGGCTGGCGGTCGCGCAGCGTCATGATCGCCGCGCCCGACCCTGCCGCATCGCCCGCGCGGTAGAGCGCATTCGCCAGCCGCAAGGTCGTGCGCTCCCCCGCGTCGAGGTCGCGCGCCGCGCGATACGCCTCGACCGCCAGCGCATAGCGCCCGCCCGCCAGCGCCGCATCGCCGAGCAGCATATGCGCATCGGCCACCCCCGGATTGGCATCGCGCAGCCGCGCCGCCCGCTCGATCGCCCGCGCCGCATTGCCGCGCGCCATATCGGCCGAAATCGCCGGGATCGCCTTGGCCGGATCGAGCGGCGCGGCATCCGCCGCCATCGTCAGCAAGCCATAATCGGCATCGACTGCAAAGGGCACCGCCTCGCCGCGACTCAAGGCCGCGGCGCGCGCCTGATAGTCCGCCGATTCGATGTCGCGCCCCTGTTCGGCCGCCGCGCGCGCCGCGAGCAACAGCGACCAGCTGTCAGCGTCGGGTCGCGCGACGAGCGGGCGCAGCGCCGCCAACGCCGCCTCGGCATCGCCCCCGGCCCATTCGGCCGCCGCCAGCAAGCGCCGCGCGGTGAAATTATGCGGCTGGTCGGAAAGCAGCCGCTCGGCCCATGCCGCCGCGACCGCTTCGCCGCCCAGCTCGAGTTCGACCACTGCGCTGAGCAGCATGAACCCCGGCTCGGTATCGAGCGCGCCGCGCGTGCGTTGCAACAGGCTGCGCGCCAGCAGGTAGTTTCCGGCGCGCGCCGCGAGCACCGCCTGCAGATAATAGATGCGCGGCTCGCGCGGGACGAGCACCGCCGCACGGCGCAGCGCCGCCAGCATCTCTCGATAGCGGCCAAGATCGCCAAGCGTCGCCGCCTGGTCGATCAGCGCCGCGGCATTGTCGGGATCGGCGGCAAGCGCCCGGTCGTACCACGCCAGCGCCGCGGTCAGCCCCTCGGCTCTCCGCACCAGATTGGCCTTATACGCCAGCGCTTCGCTGTTCGCCGCGTCGAGTTCGATCGCATAATCGACCGCATCGCGTGCGCCGCGCATATCGGCGCTGGCATCGCGAAAGCGCGCGACATCGACCCACAGCGCGGAACTGCGCGGCAACTCATGCACCGCGCGGTCATAGGCGTCGCGCGCCGCCCCGAGGTTGCCGTTCGCAAGGTGAACGTCGCCCGCGACCCACGCCGCTTCGCCCAGCATTTCGGGGATCACCGGCCCCGCATCGAGCGCCGTGAGCGCGCGCCGCCCGTCGCCCTGCAACGCATAAGCGCGCGCGAGCAGCGGGCGCAGCGCCGCGTCATTCGCCCCCGCCGCGAGCGCGCGCTTCACCGCCGCCTCGGCGCCAATCCCGTCGCCCAGCGCGATCGCGACGCGCGCGAGCGCCACCCGCTCGGCGATCGCCTGCGGATCGTCGGCGATCGCCTGGCTCAACGCGGCGCGGCGCGCCTCCAATTCGCCGCGCGGCGTATCGGACGCACCGCCGCACGCCGTGAGCGACGCCGCCGCGATCAGCAGCGCGCCCGTCCAGACGCGGCGAAAACCCATTCAGCTCTGCATCCGATATTGTTTGAGCAGATCATAAAGCGTCGGGCGGCTGATCCCCAGCAGCTTCGCCGCGTGCGAAATATTGCCTTCGCTCTGCATCATCGCGCGGCGGATCGCGACGCGGTCGGCCGCCTCGCGCGCGCTGCGCAGATTGAGCCACGCCGCCTCGGCCCCCTCACTCGCCGCGCCGGCGATGTCCAGATCCTCGCGCGTCACCAGCTTGCCGTCGGCCATGATGACGGCGCGCTTGATCCGGTTTTCCAGCTCGCGGACATTGCCCGGCCAGCGGCCCTCGTCGATCGCCTGCAGCGCGTCGGGTGCAAAGCCGCGCACACCGGGGTTCATCTCGGGCGCATATTGGTGGAGGAAATGCCGCGCGAGCAGCACCGCGTCGCCCGGCCGTTCGGCGAGCGCGGGGATCTTCACGACCATCTCGGCCAGCCGGTAATAAAGATCGTCGCGAAAGCGCTGCTCGGCGATCATCGCATCAAGGTCGCGGTGCGTCGCGCAGACGATGCGCGTATCGACCGCGATCGCCTTGCGCCCGCCGATCCGCTCGATCGTCCGCTCCTGCAGGAATCGCAGCAGCTTGACTTGCAACGGCAGCGGAATGTCGCCGACCTCGTCGAGGAACAATGTGCCGCCATGTGCCAGTTCGATCTTGCCCTCGGTCGTCTTGACCGCGCCGGTAAAGGCGCCCTTTTCATGCCCGAACAATTCGCTTTCGAGCAGATTTTCGGGGATCGCGGCGCAGTTGATCGCGACGAACGCGCCATCGCGCCGCCCGCTCGCTTCGTGCAATCCGCGCGCCAGCAATTCCTTGCCGGTGCCGCTCGCGCCGAGCAGCATCACACTGACGTCGAGGTTCGCGACGCGCTCGATCGTGCGCGCCACTTTAAGCATTTCGGGCGCGCCGGTGATCATCCCGCCCAGCACGCGATTGTCGCTCGCGCCCTGGCTTTCCAGCCGCGCATTCTCGACCTCCAGCTCGCGGACGTGAAAGGCGCGCGCGACGATCAGGCCCAGTGCGTCGATGTCGATCGGCTTCTGGTAAAAATCCCACGCGCCGCTGGCGATCGCGTTGAGCGCACTCGCCCGCTCGCCATGCCCCGACACGACGATCACCTTGGTGTCGGGCTTGGCCTCGATGATCGCTTTCAGCGTCCGAAACCCCTCGCGCGTGCCGTCGGGATCGGGCGGCAGCCCCAGATCGAGCGTCACGACATCGGGTTCCTCGGCGCGCAGCATTTCGATCGCCGCGTCATGGTCGCCCGCGACGAGCACCTGATAATCCTCATACGCCCATTTGAGCTGCGTTTGCAGCCCCGGGTCGTCCTCGACCACCAGCAATTTGCGCTTGTCCGCCATCGCCTCGCTCATATCCGCCCCGCTTTCATCAATTGCGCGTCGATCGCTGCATCGCCGCGCGCATCGGCAAGCGGCAGCCACAGCGTGAAATTGCTGCCCTTGCCGGGCTCGCTCGCGACCTCGATTTCTCCGCCCATCGCCTGCGCGACCTGCAACGCCTCGAACGCGCCAAGCCCGAACCCGCTGTCCTTCGTCGAGACAAAGGGCTTGAACAGCTCGTCGCGAATGAACTCGCGCGTCATCCCGCACCCCTGGTCGATCACGTCAATCCGCACGCGCTGCTGTTCGGCGACGGCGATGAGCTGGACCGGCGATTCGGGGGCCGAGGCGTCGATCGCATTGGCGACCAGATGCGCGACGACCTGCCGGATCGATCCCGCATCGGCCCACGCCGCCAGTCCCGCCTGACAGCCGACGAACAGCTCGCGGCGCGGGCGCACTTCGGCGGCAATGTCCTTCAGCACCGGTTCAACCAGCACCCGCCCCGGCTCGGCCGCCGGTCCGCGCTCGCGCGGCGCCAGGCGGACGAGCAGGTCGGACAGCCGCCCCGCCGAAATCTTTAGCGTCTGCGTCATGTCGGCGCGGAAGTCGGGGTTGTCGGCGTGGCGCTCGGCATTACGCGCCAGCAGGCCGAGCTGGCTCGCCAGATTCTTGATGTCGTGCATGATAAAGGCAAAGCGGCGGTTGAACTCGTCGAACCGCCGCGCTTCGGACAGCGCCTGCTGGCTCTGCGATTCGGCGATATAGCTGGCCGCCTGCTGCCCCGCGATGCGCAGCACGTCGAGGTCTTCCCAGTCGAGCGCGCGCGACACCGCGGGACGATGCAGCACCGCGATCGCAATCATCCGCTGGAAATGCAGCACGGGCACGACCACCCATGCGCGCGTGTCCGCGAGCAGCCAGTCGGGGATCGCCAGATCCTGTCCCCCCTTCCCGCGCCGCTCGGCATCGAGTTCGACGATATGCTGCGTTTCCTGGAGCATGAAGGCCGAGCGCAGCGACAGCGTCGCGTCCTCGGGAATCGCGCCGGGCCAATGCCATTGTTCAGCGATCCGAAAGCCCCCCGCGGCCGCCGGCGTCATCAGCAACGCGCCGGGGCTGCCCGTCAGCTCGGCGAGCGCTTTCGCGACGCGGCGATAGAGGTTGCGGTCCTCCTCGCCATCCCCCTGCCCCAAGGTCGCGGTAAAGCGCATCCATTCGGCGCGATAATCATAGCGATGCTCGAAAAAATGCTTCGAGATCATCACCGACAGCCACGCGCGCGACCGCGCCGAGGCGAGCATCAGCACCGCCGCGCCGAGCAGCGCGACGAGCGAAATCGCCTGCGCCAGCGCGGCATAATCGCCCCCCGCCGCGCGCGCGATCGCCACCGTCAGCGCGATCAGAATCAGGTAGGAAGCTGCGCCGAGCAGGATCAGCGTGCGCGTCGCGGCGGTGCGCGACAGCCGCATCCGCTCGCGCCCGATGTCCATCGCCGCGACGACATAGGTCGGCAGCGTCAGCAGCGCGACCGCGGGCAGCAGCGCGATCAGCGTCGACGCGCGGGTGCCCGTGAGCGCGCCGATCAGCTCGACGTTGAGCTGATAGGCCCATAGCATCGCAAAGCCGCCCGCGACCGCCATCACCGGCATCCGCAGGCCCGCGCCGCCGTGGCGCACGCCGGCATCGACGACGATCAGCCCGCCGATCGCCACGACCATCGCCGCAAAGACCAGCGCCGGTCCCATCCACGGCACCGCCGCCGCGCCGCCGAACCAAAACGCCGCGCCGCCAAACGACAGCGTCAGCACACAGATGGTCGCGAGCATCCGGGCGATCAGGCGCAGTGGCCGCGACATCGGCGCGCGCGGCGACCAGAAGGTCGCGCCCAGCCACATCAGCATCGCCAGGTCGCGCAGCATCTGCGCCACCAGCACCTGCGGCGCGCCCGGCGTAAAAGCCATCATCGCCGCCGCCCACAACGCACTCGCTGCTGCTGCGAGCGCGAGCAGGCGCGGCGCAGGCATCAGCGCCGCCATGCGCGCCCGCGGCCGCAGCAGCAGCCACAGCGCCGCGCCGGCAAATCCCGCCAGCACGATGCCCGACAGGGTCTGCGCAAGGCTGTCCAGCGGCGACACGGTTATCGCGCGCCCTCGGGCCACAGCACGACGCGCACCGTCTGGAGCAGGATCAACAGGTCGAGGAAGGGCGAATAATTTTTGGCGTAATAAAGGTCATATTCCAGCTTCACCCGCGCATCCTCGACCGACGCGCCATAGGGATAGTTGATCTGCGCCCAGCCGGTCAGCCCCGGCTTCACCATGTGCCGCTCGGCATAATAGGGCAGCGCCTTTTCCAGCTCGGCGACGAAGCTCGGCCGTTCGGGCCGCGGGCCGACAAAACTCATGTCGCCCTTCAGCACGCACCACAGCTGCGGCAGCTCGTCGATGCGCAGTGTGCGGATGACGCGCCCGACGCGCGTGATCCTGGGGTCGTTCTCGCTCGCCCACACCGCCTTGCCCTCGGCTTCGGCGTCGGTCCGCATCGACCGGATCTTGACCATGTCATAAGGCTGGCCGAACAGCCCGACGCGCGGCTGGCGGTAAAAAACCGGCCCGCGGCTGTCGAGCTTCACCGCGATCCCGGCGACGATCATCAGCGGCAGGCCGACGACCAGCACGATCAGGCTCGCGGCAATGTCGAACAATCGCTTGCCGACCTTCGAAATCCGCTGCCCCGCCGAAAATCCGTCGGAAAAGATCAGCCCGCTGGGATTGGTCGTGGCCAGGTCGACGCGCCCGGTCTCGCGCTCGATAAAGCTCGCGATGTCGTTGACATGCACACCCGTCGTCTTGACGCGCAGCAGGTCGGCGAGCGGCAGCGCCTTGCGCCGCTCCTCCAGCGCCAGCACCACCTCGCCGGCGCTCAGCGCGACGACATGGTCCGAAAGATTGGCGATCTCCTGCCGCGGCACCGCCTGCGGCACCGTCGTCTCGGCCTCGCTCATCGCGACGAAACCGACGATGTCGAGCCCGCTCCCCGGCGCCTCGGCGAGCGCGGCGAGCCGCGCCGCGCGCGGCCCCGCGCCCAGCACCAGAATGCGGCGCCGAAAGGCGTCGGCACCCGCCGACTGGGTGAGCGCGAGCCGGATCAGGAACAGCGCGGCGATCGCGATTCCCATCGCATAGACGCTGTTCGCGCGCCACAGGGTCGCGGTGGGCAACAGGAACCCCAGCACCGACAAAAAGATCACGCCGAGCGAGATGGCAGCAAGCAGCCGCGCGGTCGCAAAGCGCATCGAGCGCAGCCCCTCATTGCCGTACATCCCCGTCGCCATCATCGCGAGCGAATTGGCGACGGCAAACGTGACGAGCGGCAACGCCCGCTCGCCCAGCGGCCCCGCGTCGAACCCAGCCTGCCAGGCGTAAAGATGCCACGCCCCCTCGGCCGCGCCGAGCAGCGCGCAAAATTCGATGAGCGCGAGCCAGACGACCGCGTGCGGAACATAATGTTTGAACAATCGGACCATGCGGGCGCGATACTATCGCCGAGGCGTCAACTGTCGGTTAATTTTACACTCGCGCAGAGGTCGGCGACACCCCATCGTCATCAGACCCTTGCACTCGAACTGCCTTGCTATAATAACACACTCATTGGCGCGGGGTCATTTTCGCGCTCATCTTAATTTTTCGGAGATACTGTCATGCTCGACCGTCGCACCCTCCTCGCCGCCGCCGCGGCCTCTTCGATGCTCGCGGGCGTGCGCTCGCCCGCGCGCGCCGCGCTCGCGGCGACCCCCGACGGCGAGGGCGCGCGGCTGACGGCGATATACGAGCGCATCTACGACATGCTGCTCGACCAGGACCCCGAATTTGCGACCGCGCTCGGCGCCGACAAGGGCGACCGCGCCGCCGCCAAAGCCAAGCTCGCCGACCGCTCGCCCGCGGGCATCCGCAAGGGGCACGATCTCTACCGCTACGGGCTCAAGCAACTGGCGACGATCGACCCCGCCAAACTGTCGGGCATGGACCTGGTCAATTACGAAACCTTCCGCGGCCCGTGGGAACATTATGTCAAGGCTTACGACACGTTCAGCTACGGCCTTCACAGCTGGCCTGAACCGCATCCGGTGACGCAACTCAGCGGCACCTACCGCTCGATCCCCGACTTCCTCACCAACCAGCACGGCATCGCGAACGCCGCCGATGCCGAGGCCTATCTGGCGCGCTGCGCCGATTTCGCGGTCCAGCTCGACAATGAAACGGGGCGGATTCAGGCCGATCACGCCGCGGGCATCATCCCGCCCGATTTCGTCATCGACCGCGCGCTGGGCCTGTTCGAAAGCATCATGGCGCCCGCGCCCGACGCGAATATCCTGACCACCAATATCAAGGCCAAGACCGCCGAAATCCCCGGCGACTGGGCGAAACGCTGCGCCGCGATCGTTCAGGGCAAAATCTATCCCGCGATGCAGCGTCAGGCCGCTGAGCTGCGCGCCGTTCGCCCGCGCGCGACGCACGACGCCGGCGTGTGGCGCCTGCCAAAGGGCGACGAATATTATGCCTATGCGCTGCGCTTCGCGACGACGACGGGCATGTCGGCCGAAGAGGTTCATCAGCTGGGCCTCGACCGGATGGCCGCGCTCACCGCGCGCGCCGATGCGATCTTCAAACAACAGGGGATGACCAAGGGGACCGTCGCCGAACGCCTGAACGCACTCGGCAAGGATCCGCGCTTCCTCTACCCCAACACCGATCAGGGCAAGGCCGACCTGATCGCCAAGCTCAACGAGCAGATGCAGGAAATCCAGCGCCGCCTGCCCGAAGCGTTCGGCCGTCTGCCGAAAGCCAAATGCGACATTCGCCGCGTCCCGCCGGAGATCGAGGCCGGCGCGCCCGGCGGCTATTACCAGATCCCGGCCGCCGACGGTTCGCGCCCCGGCGCCTATTATATCAACCTGCGCGATACCGCCGAAAACCCCAGCTGGACGCTGCCGACGCTGACCTATCATGAGGCATCGCCGGGCCATCACCACCAGATCGCGCTCGCGCAGGAAGCGACGGGCATCCCGCGCCTCCGCCGCCTCCCCGCCTATTCGGTCTATACCGAGGGGTGGGGCCTCTATGCCGAACAGCTCGCCGACGAAATGGGGGTGTATGAAAACGACCCGTGGGGCCAGCTCGGCTATCTGCAATCCTATATGTTCCGCGCCGCGCGCCTCGTCGTCGACACCGGCCTCCACCATTTTCGCTGGAGCCGCGAAAAGGCGATCGCCTATTACAACGACTCGCTCGGCACCCCCGAAGCGTCGAACATCACCGAGATCGAACGCTATTGCGTGTGGCCGGGGCAGGCGACCAGCTACATGGTCGGCCAGACGCGCTGGGTCGCGATCCGCGAAAAGGCGAAGGCCGCGCTCGGCGACAAGTTCGACCTGCGCGCCTTCCACGACACCGCGCTGTCGGCGGGGGCGATGCCCGCTTCGGTCCTCGAATCGCTGATCGACCGCTGGGTCGCAGCGCAGAAGGTCTGATCCCACGAAAAAGCCCTCCGCCTGCGGTTGCAGACGGAGGGCTTTCGCGGCCGATTGGGGGAGAGGATCAATCGGGCCGGCAGACGAAATAATTGTTCATCTGGTCGTGCGGCAATTGGTGCACCTCGACGCGGGTAAATCCTGCGTCGGCGAGCATCGCTCGCGCCAGTTCCTCGCCCCATGCGGCGCCGAGCCCGACCCCGCCCTGCCCCAGCGACACCGACATGCAATGCATACATGACACGGTATAGATGAACGGCGCGAGCGGATGGTCGAGATTGTCCGCAACGGCCGTGCGCGCGCCGATTTCCTGCATCAGATAGGTGCCGCCGGGTTTCAGCAGCCGCCGGATATGCGCCAGCACCGCCGCGGGATGCGCCTGGTCGTGGATCGCGTCAAAGGTGACGATCAGGTCGAACAGGCCCGCGCCTTCCAGCCGCGTCGCGTCGGCCTGCACGAAGCGCACATTGTCCAGGCCGCGCTCGGCGGCCTCGCTTTCGGCCTGCCGCACCGTATCGGCGCACAGGTCGAAGCCGGTGAAGCGGCTGTTCGGAAACAGCCCGGCCAGCCGGATCAACGCCTTGCCCAGCCCGCAGCCGACATCGGCGACGTCGATCCCGGCTTCCAGCTGGCCGATCGTCCAGGGCGCCAGCGGCAGGATTGCATCCTCCAGCGCGGCGACGACCGTCTGGTAACTGTCTTCAGCCATGCATTCGTGAAAGCGGTCGTAATCGCCATAGGACAGCCCGCCGCCCTTTTCGAAACATTCGACGATGCGCGTTTCGACCGAACCCAGAACCGACAGATATTGGAAATAGCTGCTCATCGACCCGTGCGCCGCATCGGTGCCCAGGAAGGCGCCATGCGCCGCGGGCAGGACGAATTTGCCGCTAGCCCGGTCGATCAGAACGATGCCCGATGTCGCCATCGCGCCCAGCCACTCGCGCACATAACGCTCGTTGAGCCCGGCGCGCTTGGCGAGGTCGTCGCTCGAAAGCGCGCCGCCGCCCTTCATCGCGCTGAACAATCCGGTGCGGTGGCCGATCGCGATCATCAGCCCCGCCATGCCGTGATTGACCATTTCGGTCAGCTTGCCGGCAAAGGCTTCTTCCTCGGCGCTCAGCGCCTCCGATTCAATCACTTCGGTCATCAGATTTACGTTGCTGCACATATCATGTCTCTCTTTTGGTTCAGGCAAAGATCAGATGCGGCATCACCGCAAAGATCAGGAAGGCGAAGCTGAGCGACGCCATGGCGGCGAGCGGTTCGCCGCCCATTCGATTGAAGTTCATGGACATTTTTTGTCTCCTTTGTTCCACCACCTCCCATTGCCCGCGCGGCGTGTGCGGCACCGTGTGAACCAGCGTGGGAATTTGCCGTGACAGCGTGGAAATTGCGCGGCAGGAAACGGCTATGCGAGGGCGCGAACCCATCGAGGTGCGGTTGCTCGGCGAATTCGAGCTCAGACGCGGCGGCGAGGCGATACCGCTTCCCGCCTCGCGCAAGACGCGCGCGCTGCTCGCCTATCTGCTGCTGACCGGCAAACCCGTCCGCCGCGACCGACTGTGCGAGATCTTCTTCGACATCCCGGACGATCCGCGCGGCGCGCTGCGCTGGTCGCTGTCCAAGATCCGCGCGCTGCTCGGCGACGATGCCGATCTGCTTGGCGCCGATCGCGAGCGCGTCGCGATCGACCCGTCGGGCTTTATATTCGACATCGACCGGCCCGATCCGCTGCGCGCGCTCGAAACGCCGCTGCCCGGCCTCGATCTTGCGGGCACCGGCGATTATGCGCTGTGGCTGGCATCCGAACGCGCGGCGATCGACCGCCGCCGCCGCCGCTGTCTCGACGAAGCCTCGCGCAGCGCGGCCTGGCCCACGGCCGATCAGGCGCGCTTCGCCGCCGCGGCCGAGGCGCTGGACGACGCGCGCGCATCGACGCCGGCCTCGTCCGATCTGCCCGCCCAGCAGGTGCGCTATTGCTTCGCGCCCGACGGCGTCCGCATCGCCTATTCGGTGACCGGCAACGGCCCGCTGCTCGTCAAGACCGCGAACTGGCTCAATCACCTCGAACTCGACTGGGGCAGTCCGCTCTGGGGCCGCATGGTCGGGGGCCTTTCGGAACATTTCCGGCTCGTGCGCTATGACGAACGCGGCAACGGCCTCTCCGACTGGGACGTCGGCGCGATCACCTTCGAATCGCTCGTTCAGGATCTGGAGGCCGTCACCGACGCGCTCGGCCTCGACCGTTTCCCGCTCTTCGCGCTGTCGCAGGGCTGCGCCGTGGCGATCGAATATACGCGCCGCCATCCCGGTCGCGTGTCGCACCTGATCCTGCTCGGCGGCTATGCAACGGGCTGGCGCCACCGCGTCGATCCGGGCGAGGCCGACGAGCGCGAAGCCGTCATCACGCTCGTGCGCCGCGGCTGGGGCAAGGACACCCCCATCTATCGCCAGATTTTCTCGCAAAGCTTCACCCCGTCGGCGACCGCCGACGAGCTGACCTGGTTCAACGATTTTCAGAAACAGACGGTGTCGCCCGACAATGCGGCGGCCTTTCTCGATCTGTTCGGCGACATCGACGTGCGCGCCCACCTGCCGCACCTCGACGTGCCGACGCTGATCCTCCACGCCCGCGCCGACCAGCGGATCGGCATCGATCAGGCGATCGAACTGGCCTCGGCGATCCGCGGCGCGTCGCTGGTGACGCTCGACAGCGACAATCACATTCTGCGGTCGAACGAACCTGCGATGGATGTCGTCATCGAACGGATCGTCGATTTCCTCCGCTGACGCGCGGTGCAGGCCCACCGTGCGAATTTTGAACATCCCTGTTGTTAATGAGACTGACTCGCATTAGACGGCATCGCGACTCGTCCGAACAATCAGGGGAAAATCAAAGTGAACACCGCGCGTATCGCCATGCTTGCCTGCACCGCGCTGGCCAGCGGCACCGCCTTCGCCGACGAAGCGGCCTCGGCCGCGATCGAGGATCAGGACCAGATCGTCGTCACCGGCTTCGCGGGGACCAAGACCGATACGGCGCTGGTCGAACTGCCGCAGCCGATCAAGGTCATCACCGCCGACCAATATGAGGCGCAGGGCGCGATCAACATCAGCGACACGGTGAAATATGCCGCGGGCGTGCTCGCCAATCCCTATGGCCGCGACACGCGCGTCGACGGCTTCAACGTCCGCGGCATCGACGCGCTGCAATTTCGCGACGGGATGCGCGACATCTTTTCCTTCTACGCCAGCATCACGTCGGACCCCTATAATTTCGACCGCGTCGAAATCGTCCGCGGCCCGGCGTCGGTGCTGTTCGGCCAGGGTTCGATCGGCGGCCTCGTCAACCTCGTTTCGAAAGCTCCGGGTTTCGAAACGCAGGGCGAAATCAATCTCGTCTATGGCAGCTACGACCGCAAGGAAGTGCTCGCCGACGTCAACCTTGCGCTGTCCGACAGCTTCGCGATCCGCGCCGTCGGCCGCGCGCGCGACGCCGATACCTATGTCGACCATGTGCCCGACGACCGCGTGATGTTCGCCCCCTCGCTCCGCTGGAAGCCGACCCCCGACACCGACGTCATCCTCACCGGTCTTTATCAGGAGGACGACACCGGCTCGACGTCGCAGTTCCTGCCGATCATCGGCACCTTCCGCCCCAACCCCGGCGCGCCGGGCCCGCTCGACCGGTACACTTTCGTCGGCAAGCCCGGCTGGGACCGCTATGCGGGCCGTTCGCTGCAAGGCATGGCCAGCGTCACGCATGATTTTTCGGACGCGGTACGGCTCAGCCTCAAGGCGCGCTATATCGACAGCGACCTTGAATATTTCACCCACTACACCAACAGCTATTCGAACCCCACCGATCCCTTCGCCGCCGACCGCCGCACCATCGGCCTCTATGCCGATGCCAGCGACGCGCGGATGAACGTCTTTTCGACCGACAACAACGTCCAGATCAATTTCAACACCGGCGCGAATGTCGAGCACAAGCTGCTCGTCGGCGTCGATTACAGCTGGAATAAGGTCGGCAAGCGCGGCGTGTTCGGGTTCGAAACCATCGACCTCTACGACATCGACTATGACGCGCTGCTCACCTACGATCCGACCGGCCCCTTCGCCTATGACTCGCAGAAACAGCTCGGCGTCTATGTCCAGGACCAGATCCGCTTCTTCGACCGTGTGTCGGTCGTCCTCGGCGCGCGGCGCGACCGCGTGACCTCGTCGGCGGGGAACAAGGACAATGCGACGACCTTCCGCGCCGGCGTGATCGGCGAGATCGGCGCGGGCTTCTCGCCCTTCGTCAGCTATACCGAAAGCTTCCTGCCGATCGCCGGGCGCAACGAAAATACCGACGGCAGCGTCGGCGATCCGTTCCGGCCGCAGACCGGCGAGCAGTGGGAAGCGGGGGTCAAGTGGAACCCGCGCCCCGGCACGCTGGTCACCGTCACCGGCTTTCGCATCAAGGAACGCGACCGCGTCCTCTATCTCGCGGGCGGCGGCACCGCGCAGTCAGGCGAACTGACGACCAAGGGCGTCGAGTTCGAGGCAAGCCACAGCCTGCCCGGCAACTTCGACCTGCTCGTCAACTATGGCTATAACAAGCTGAAGTCGGAGGTGAACACCAATCTCGACTATCTGCCGCGCCACATCGCCTCGATCTGGTCGACCAAGACCTTCGGGCTGGTCGATGAAGCCCAGCTGCGCCTCGGCGCGGGCGTCGTCTATACCGGCAAGCGCCGCTCGACGGGTCCGGCCTGGTCGCTCGTTACCCCCAGCAACACGACGGTCGATGCACTCGCCGAAGTGAGCTGGAACAACTGGCGTTTCGCGGTCAACGCGACGAACCTGCTCAACAACAAGTTCTTCGCATCGTGCCTCGCGCGCGGCGACTGCTTCGTCGGCGCGCCGCGCAATGTGATGGCGACCGTCGGCTACCGCTTCCGGTGACCGAGACCGCGTCTCTCGTCTGGATCGGTGCCGCGGCGACCGTCGCCGCGGTGCTGCAACTGCGCCGCGCGTGGGGCCTGCCGCGCCGCTCGGCGGCAGCGAACGGCGTCGGCTGGGCGCTGCTGCTTATCGGCGCAGCGTTCGCGCTCGCGGGCGATGGCGCGTGGGGTCTCGCCGTCGCGTCGCTTGCGGGCATGGCCGCCGCCGCGCTGCTCCTCGCCCACGCCGGCTGGACCGCGCCAAAGGGCAAGGGCCGCGCGTCGGATCGCAAGGCGCATATGCTCCCCGAAGCGGGCGAACCGCGCGCGCTGGGCCGCCGCCTGCTCACCCTCCTCCTCACGGTCCCGCTCGCCTTTGCCGCAGCGCTGCTCGCCGCGCTCGGCGTCCGCGCGCTCGCTGGCCTCGCGGGGTGGAGCGACGCCGACGGCAACGCCATGACGCTGCTGCTGGTCCCGCTCCTCTGGGGCATCCTCGCCTTCTGGCTGCTCATGCTGCCGCGCCGCGGCGCGCAATACAGCCTGCTCGCCATCCCCGCCGCAGCGGGCCTTGGCCTGATCTTCATCGGAGGCGCCGTATGACGCTCGCTTTTTCCAAGGACGCGGTGCAGCGCGCGCTATCGGGCCATGCCGCAATCGGCCTGCTCGCCTCCGCGTTGCTCTATCTCATCTGCCTCACCGGCACCGTCGTCGTCCTCTATCAGGAATGGCAGCGGATCGAACAGCCGAACGCGCCCGAAATGGCGGCGATCGCCCCCGACGCGGTGCAGCGCGCCGTCGCCGCGGTGCTCGCCACCGAAAAGGACAAGCCCGCCACGACGCACCTCTATGTCCATATGCCCGTCGATGGACTGCCGCGCACGACGATCACCACCGACCATCAGGCATTCCACGTCACCGCCGACGGCCGCATCGCCGGGCCGGAGGAAAACGCCTGGTCCGAATTCCTGCTCGGCGCGCATTATGCGCTCAACATCCCGGGCCTCGTCGGCATGACGATCGTCGGCATCTTCGGCGTAATGATCCTCGCGCTGTCGCTGTCGGGCATCGTCGCGCATCCGCGCATCTTCCGCGACGCCTTTCGCCTCCGCGCGCGCGACAATCACGGCGTCGGCCTTGCCGACTGGCACAACAGGCTGAGCGTCTGGACCCTGCCCTTCTCGCTCGCGATCGCGCTCACCGGCTCGATGATCGGCCTCGGCGTCGTCGGCGCCTATGGCCTCGCCGCCGCCTTCTACAAGAATGACGTCGAGGCCGCCTATGCGCCGATCTTCGGCGAAGAGGCCGCGCCCGACGCCACCCCCGCGCCGCTCGCCAACGTCGCCGCGCCGCTCGCCTGGCTGGCGAAGAACCATCCGCAGGTCCGCCCCACTTACATCATCCTCCATGACCCCGGCACGCGCGGCCAGCATATCCAGCTCATCGCCGAACACCCGCGCCGCCTGATCTACGGCGAAACCTATGAATTCGGCGCCGACGGCACCTATCATGGCAAGGTCGGCCTGTCCGACGGGCATCTCGGGCAGCAACTCGCCGCCTCGACCTACAACCTCCATTTCGGCAATTACGGCGGTCTGCCGGTCAAGCTCGCCTATATCGTCTTCGGCCTCGCGCTCACCATCGTCGTCGCCACCGGCACCTCGATCTGGCTCGGCAAGCGCCAGCGGCGCGGGCTCCACGAACCACGGCTGCGCGCGGGGTGGGACGGCGTGATCTGGGGCGTCCCGCTGGCGCTGACGCTCACCTTCCTCGCGCGCATCCTGCTCGGCAACGGCGCGCCCCTGATCGCGATCTTCTGGACGCTGACCATCGCCATCCCGCTCATCGCAATCATGCGCCCCCAGCCGCGACCGAAAGCGCTGCTGCAAAGGCTGCTCGTCGCGGCGCTGATCGCCGCGACCCTTGCCGCGATCGCCGAAGCCGCGTCCGCCTGACCTTCGGCGTTTCAGGCTGCGGCGGCCGGTCCAGCTTCGCTCGCCGCCAATATCCGCACCCGCATCGCCTCCCAGTCGGGAAAGCGCCAGAATGTCGGGCTGTCGCGCCCGGTGATGCGCGGATGCTCGGCCGACGGCGCAATCACGCGATCGACCGGCTCGGTTTCGGTCAGCGTCGCGCAATCGAAAAAGGCCCGCACTACGACATCCTCGCCCGTCTCCCCCGCGCTGCCCGCAACCAGCCCCAGCTCGCCCGTCGACAGCCGCACCAATGTCCCGACCGGAAAAATGCCCAGGCTGTCGGCGAAGCGGTCGAGCAGCACCGGATCGAAATGCCCCGCCCAGCCGTGCATCGCGGTCAGCGCCTCGCACGGGCTCCACGCATCCTTGTACGGACGGTTCGACGTGACCGCGTCATACACGTCGCAGATCGCCCCCATCCGCGCCGCGAGCGACAGCGCAACACCCGCCAGCCGCCCCGGATAGCCCGACCCGTCGACCTTCTCATGATGCCGCAGACACAGCTCCAGCGCCGCTTCAGGCACGCCCGGCGATGCGGCAAGCAGCGCGTGCCCCGCCACCGGATGCGACCGCACCGACCGCATTTCGGCCTGCGACAGGCGTCCGGGCTTGTTCAGCACCGCATCGGCGACCGCGACCTTGCCGACATCATGAAGCAGCCCGGCAAGTCCCAAATCCTCGACCTCCTGCTCCTCCAGTCCCAGATGCCGCGCAAAATTGGTCATCAGCGCGCAGACCGCGACCGAGTGGAGATAGGTATATTCGTCCTTTTCCTTCAGCCGGACGAGGTTGATCAGCGCCTTGGCATCGCGCTCGATCGACGCGCCGATCGCGCGCGCCAGCTTCGCCATCCGCCGCGTATCGACCGCGCGCCCCAACCGCGCCGCGGCGAACATGTCGGCGACGCCCTCGCGCGTGCGCTCGATCGCCCGCCGCGCGCGGCGGCACTCGGCGGCATAGCCGCGGCGCCCGCGCGGGACGTCGCGCTCCTCCGGCTGCGGCGGGCCAAAGGGCACGGCAGGGCGCGACCGCGATCCATGGCCGCCGGGCTTCGCACGGACAGGCGTCGGCACCTCCCGCGCGGCCGCGTCCGCAACCCGCGCCTCGCCGACGGGCACCAGACTGCGGTCGGCATCGATCACCAGCGCGTCGATGTCGGCCAGCCGTATCCGGCGCAGCTGCTCGGCTGTCTCGACGCGGAAATGCCGCCGCCAGAACGGATGATCGAACCACGACCCGTCAAAGGCGTGGATGAACATGCCGATCTGGGCGTCCTCGGGTCTGATTCGAACGAGCATTTTTCGGTCCCACCACGCCCGGCAACGGACGCGCATGGTTCAGATACGGCACGGCGCGTGTCATATTAAGGCGCGCGGGCGAACGGCCGAACGCCTCGAAACCCGCTGAAAACGCCCCCGTGCGCGCCGCCCTGTCCCTTGCCCCGGCGCGGCCCGAGCGGAAAAAATGGCCGAAATAGGCCAGTTTAGGGTTGACCCCCTGCGGACGCAGCGGCCAACATGCCCCCATCCAGACAATTTGATACGGGGGGTGCTCGATGCGCAATGCAATGATGTTTGGTCTTTTTGCGGTGGGTCTCGCGGCGTGCGGATCGGGCGGCGACACGCCCGCCGATGCCGGTCCGGCGGACAAGGGCGGATCGTCGGCGGTCGCCAAAGCCGCGCCCGACGACGTGCCCGACAGCAAGTTCGACGCCCGCATGTACAGCGTGCGCGAGGCGATGGACATGAGCGTTTTCGGGCTCAAATTCGACATGACGATCGATGAGGTGCGCGCGGCATTGACCGAACAGGGTTTCGCCCTCCCCAGCGATTATGCCGAGCGGGGCGATCCCCGTGTGCGCAGCCGCTCGCTCGACCTCGGGCTGGGGCCGCGCGCCGACAAATCGCCCGGCACGCGGCAGGAAATGAATTATAACTGGTTCCGGATGCCCGAGGGCGTCGACATCGAAACGCCGACCAATATGCGCCCGCGCAACACCGAAAGCATCGCACCCTGGTTCTATGTCGATGCGAAGGGCGTTCAGCGCCTGTTCTCGGTCCACTACCGCCGCGGCTTCGACCCCAGCGTCGATCCCCGCGCCTATGCCGCCACGCTGGAAAAGCGGCTGGGCGAGCCGAGCAAGGTCAACCGGCAACCGGGCAATGTCATGGCCTTTTATTATGTTCAGGCGCCGGTGCCCAAGGGATATGAAGCCGAAACCGACGATCGCGAGACGTTCGAGATGGAGCGTCAGCACCCGATCAAGGTCAGCCGCAGCTATTGCCTGTCGGCGATGCGGCGCGACGTCGCCAAGGAAACCTCGCCCGAATGCGCGGCGGTGCTCGCGGGCGATGCCGCCGGTCAGCGGCTGTTTTCGGCGCTCAACGCGCGGCGCAAGGGACATCCCTTTTCGCAAGTGCTCGAATTTCAGGTGCTGGAAAGCAGTATGCGGCTGGAATTCCGCGCCGAATGGCTCCCGGAGGTGGTGCGGAGCGCACAGAGCGAGCAACGGCTCCGCGCCGAGATCGCGGCACGCAAGGCACGCGCCAGTCAACCGGCCGCCACCCCCGAAGGGCTTTGACCGGCACTTGGGCCAAGGGTGCTACCTTCCCGTTCGTGTCGAGCGAAGTCGAGACACCTCCGAAGGGTTCGACACGAACGGAATGGAGCCGTTGCCGATCTGACGCACGCCGCTCTGGGACGGAGCGATCATTTGGGCAGGTAATAACCGCGCGTCGCCTCGTCGCGCCGCGCGGCGCCGGTCGCGACCAGCGTTTCCAGCACCTGCTCGACGCGGTCGCGCCGCTTCGGCGTCGTCCGCCCGCCGAACGCCGCCGCCAGCACGGGCGCGGCGATCGGCGATTCGGCGCGCGCCAGCAGGTCGCGAACCGAGCGGATCTGGTCCAGCCCGTCGCTCGGCCATTTGACCGCCTCGACGCGCACGACCTCGCCCAGATCGGCCTCGACCTGCACCGCGCCCTTCACCTTGGCGGCCAGCCGCGGCTTCTGGAAATCGGGGCGCAGCCAGTGGACCACCCCCGCCTTCTCTTCGCCCGAGCGTGCCTGATTGAGCGCAACCAGCCGGACGAGCAATTCCTCCTCCGCCGCTTCCTGATCGGCGCCCTTGTGCGCGCTGGGCGTCGTCGCGCCGGGCTTGCCGACCAGCGCCAGGCCCAGGTCGCTCCAGCCATAGGCGGCAAAGACCTCGCGATCGATTTCGTCGTGCAGCTCCTTCAGGATCGCGATCTGCCCGGCGTCATAGGTGTCGCGCTCGGCGTCGGTCAGCGGCTCGCCGATCCCCGCGTCCAGCTCGCGCACCCGCTCCAGCGCATTATACAGCCCCGTCATCGTCAAAAAGTCATGCGCCGCCAGCCGCTCCTTGCGAAAGGCGTCGAGCCGTTCGCCGAGGTCGGTGAGGTGGGGAGATGGGTCAATCACAGGAAAGCGATTGAAGGTGTTGGTGTGCTGATAGACCAAATCATTACCAACGCCCTGCCAGCCCCCTGTTCGCTCAGCAAAGATTGTATGAACTCGAGAACTAAGAACGGAGAGCACCCCTGCCTCATGCACGGCGATTACCCGTAGCTTTTGGTCAGCCGCAGTATCTGCATCCAAGAACGTAAAGTACCGGTGCTTTGCAGTTTCGGTCGTTACCAGATACCGAGACAGCCCCGACAACGCAGATCGCATCCCCTCGCGCGCTTCAGCGAAAACCCACCACTTGTCCCGATAAGCCTTGCGCTTGTCCTGCGCCCGCTCGGGGAACACCGTGTCTTGGAGGTGTTGAAACGCCTCGGGAAAACGATCACGGAGTTGGTCGCGTGACAGCCCGTAAAAATCGAGAGCCATAACGCCGCGAGGGCGCTGCGCGACATCTCTACCATTTCGGTACCGAAGCACGTGTGCCGCGCCGCCTCGATTGATGGTTTCCCGCACTACTGTGGAACTTGGCTCAACGATGAAGCCGAGGCCGTAAGGCATATATCCTTTGTACGCGACGAGCTCGTTGGCGAGCATCGGAGTCAGTTGGGCCAAGTCGGCGCCCAGCGCAAATTTGGAAGTCACCTTCCCCTCACGCCGCTCCAACTCCACCTTCGGCGCATCCGTATTCAGCTCCGCCTCACTGACCACCTCGGCCAGCACCCCCTCATGCTGCCCCGCCTGCGCGACGGTCATCGCGATCCGCACCGCCGCCTTGTCCGCCGATTTCATCCACGGATGGTCGGGCACGGCATAGATCAGGCTCAGCGGGTCTTTCGCATTCATCCACCGCTCGACCACGCGGCGGCTGAACGTCTGGGTGATCGAATTGGTGGTGATGAACCCGAACCGGCGCAGCGGGTTGACCGCGCCCTTCTTCACCGGCTTGGCGGTCAGCCGCCGCGCCGCCTCGTCCCAGAAATGCATCACGAAATCGGCCCCGCCCGGCACGTCGGGCCGCACTTTCCAGCACGCCTCGGCATAACCGTCGCCCAGCTCGGCGCGCATGTCCTTGCCGCCGATAAAGGGCGGGTTGCCGACGATAAACTCCGCCTCGGGCCACTCCGCCCGGCGCGGTCTCACATAATAATAGGTTTCCTTGCGCGCCGTCTCGTCGGGCACTTCCTCGCCCGTGATCGGGTGCAATTTCCTGGTCACCCCGTCCCAGATGGTGATGAGGTTCCCCTGCCCGTCGCGCGCCAGCTCCCTGGCGTCATAGGCGATCAGTGCGTCCTGATGCCGGATCGTGCCATAGGCGTTCAGGATCGGCTCGGGAATGTCCTTCACATCGACGGTCTTCAGCTGCCATTTCAAAAAGCCGATCCACAGCACCAGATCGGCGATCGGCACCGCGCGCGGGTTCAGCTCCAGCCCGAAAAACTGCCGCGGGCTGACCGTCTCGCCGTCCAGCAACAGCTTCGATTCGCTTTCGCCCAGCGCGTCGAGCGCGTCGAGCACCTCGCCCTCCAGCCGCTTCATCAGCTCCAGGCTGACATACAGGAAATTGCCCGTGCCGCACGCCGGGTCCAGCACGCGCAGAGTGCAAAGCCGGTGGTGGAAATCGCGCACCGCCTGCAACGCCCCCGCCGGATCGTTCCGGCGGCGCAGATCCTCGACCGCCGCCTTGACCTCTTCCCAATCGGCGCGCAGCGGCTCCATGATCGTCGGGATCACCAGCCGCTCGACATAGGGGCGCGGCGTATAATGCGCGCCCAGCTGCGACCGCTCGGCGGGGTCGAGCGCGCTTTCCAGCAAGGTGCCGAAAATCGCCGGTTCGACATCGCCCCAGCGCCGCCTGGCCGCATTGTGCAGCTCCAAAATGTCGTCCTGGTCCAGCGCCAGCGCGCGGCTGTCCTTGAACAGCGCGCCGTTGAAGCGCTTGATCGACGCATTCAGGTGCGGCGCATAACCCCCGCTGTCCATAACCCGCCACAGGCTTTCCAGCGCGGGCGCGAAATGTTCGGGCGTGTCGATCATCTGGTGCAACAGTCGCTCGAACCCGCGATTGGGGATCAGCCGCTGCGCCTCATCCTCCGGCCCGACATCCTCGGCGAACATCGTGAACAGGCACCGCATCAGGAACTGCGCGATGTCGACCGGCGCATATTTCTTTTCCAGCCGCTTGGCGATTTTCGCCAGCCGTTCGGCAATGTCGCGCGTCACTTCGGCGGCGCGCAGCGTCGGGTTCAGCGTTTGCGGCGCCGTCCAGATCGCCGCCAGCCGCTCCTGCACCTCGGGCAGCAGCAGGTCGTCCATCGACAGGCGGTAATTCTGCCGGTCGGGGAAATGGTCGTAATTCTTCCCCAGCCCCGAAAAATCGGCGTAAACCTCGATCACATTGCCGACATCGACGATCAGCAGGAACGGCGGGTATCCATGATCGACCGGCAGCGCGCGGGCATAATCCTCCGCCTGCCGCCGCGCCGCGATCATCACCTTGTCCCAGCTTTTGGTCCCGCGCTTGGCCTGGCCCAGTTTCTGCGCGGTCTCGATCCCCGCCAGCGCCAGCTGCTCGCTTTCGATCGCCTGTTGCCGCTTCGCCGACTGTTTCGCTTCCAGGACAAAGCATCCGCGCTTGTAACAGTCGATCCGGCCCGTCGAGCTGGTGCCGTTCGGGTGGCGGAACGTCACATTGCGTTCGAACACATAATCGTTGAACCGCGTTTCCTCGCGCGCAAACTCGGGCTGCGGCAGGCCCAGCGCGCCGGTCAGCCGCTCGACGAACAGCTGATAATTCGACATTTCCGAACCGCCCGAAGGCTTTACCTCCGCGACCAGCTTCTCCAGCCGTTCGATGCTGATGTCCCCAACGCCCATGGCGCAGTGTTAATCGGCTATCGCAAAACTGGCTAGCGCGATTCAATCCCCCGCAAAATCGAACGCACTCACCCCGCGCTCCCCATCCCTGAACCGCAACGGGCGCCCACGCGGCGGCATCGACCGTTGCACACAACCCGTGCGCGTGCAGCGGCGGCACCCGAGGCCGATCGGCGTCGCGGGGCTGCGCATCAGGTCGATCCCCCGCGCGGCGATCAGCGGCGCCGCGACCTTGGCATCGACCCCGACGCAAACGGCAAAGCGCGCGGGCGTGCCGCTGCCCGTCGCGCCCGGCGCGGCGACGCTCCGGCTTTGCGTGAACCAACGCGTGCCGTCCTCCAGCTCGACCAGATCGGCGATCACTTCGCCCGGCCGAGCAAAGGCTTCGTGCACGCCCCACAGCGGACAGCGCGCGTCGCCGTCGGTCAGCGGCGACTGGCTCGCCCCGGCGTAACGCTTGCTCCCCTGCCCCGCGCGGTCGATGCGCAGCATGAAAAAGGGCAGCCCGCGCGCGCCGACGCGCTGGAGCGTCGTCAGCCGGTGCGCGACCTGTTCGAACCCCGCGCCGAAGCGCCGCTGGAGCAGCAGCAGATCATATCCCGTCGCATCGCACGCGCGCAGGAAACGGCTGTACGGCATCATCAGCGCCGCGGCGAAATAATGGACCAGATGCCGCTCGAACAGCCGCGCCGCGGCGCCTTCGGCAAATTCGGCGCCCGCGACCAGCGCGTCGATCTCGCCCTTCGCCTCGATCTGCGCCAGCGTCGCCGCGGCCTGAAAGGTGCGCGACGCGGGGCGCAGCAGCTCGCTCAGCATAAGTTGCCGCGCGTGCCAGTCGAGCCAGCGGAGGCGATCGGGCATCACGTCGCTGGGTAAAATGCGGATGCCGAGCTGGTGCCGCGTGCGCAAACGCTCGGAAATCGTGCCATAGAGGTCGCCGCCCGCGAGCCGCAGTTCGTCGGCCAGCTCCTCGGCGCGCGCGTCCAGATCGGGGAAATGGTTGCGCCATTTCTCGATCGCGCGGCGCACCGCGGCCACTTCGGGCGCATCGCCGTCACTTTCACTTGCCGCTTCGGGCGCCGCATCGAACAGCCGCGCGAACGCCGCGGCGGTCGCGGGCGCGGTCTGGAGCCATTCCTCAACCTCCTCGGCGCCGATCCCCAGGTCGGCGAAACGCGGGTCGGCGAGCCGGCGCTTGAGCCCCGCCGCGCCCCCCGGAACCTCGTCGCCGCCCAGCGTCGCGGCGTCGAACGCAAAGCGTTCGGCCAGCTTGACCAACACTGTGGCGGACAGCGGGCGCTGCCCATTCTCGATAAGATTGAGGTAGCTCGGCGAAATATCAAGCGCCTCGGCCATGGCCGCCTGCGTCATCCCCGCCTCACGCCGCACCCGCCGCACCGCCGGCCCCGCAAACACCCGCCGCTCGCTCATATTTGTAACTTTCTTGACAACTTTACATCGCAATTTACACTTTGTCGCCGATATTCACAAATATTATTGACAAATCTTTTCCCTTCCCGCGACACCTTCGCCAACATCCACCCATCACCTCCTCACAAGGACAAAGACGATGGGTTATCAGGAAGACATGGCGCAAGCAGGCCGCCTCATCCGCGATTACGACGGCACCTGGGACGGCATCAGCGGCGAAAGCGTCGCCCGGATGCGCGCGCAGAACAAGTTCCGCACCGGCCTCGACATCGCCCGCTACACCGCGCGCATCATGCGCGCCGACATGGCCGCCTATGACGCCGATCCCGCCAACTACACCCAGTCTTTGGGCTGCTGGCACGGCTTCATCGCGCAGCAGAAGATGATCGCGATCAAGAAGCATTTCGGCACCGTCAAGGGCCGCTACATCTATCTCTCCGGCTGGATGATTGCCGCGCTGCGCAGCGAATTCGGACCCTTGCCCGACCAGTCGATGCACGAAAAGACGAGCGTCCCGGCGCTGATCGAGGAAATCTACACCTTCCTGCGTCAGGCCGACGCCCGCGAACTCGGCATATTGTTCCGCGACCTCGACGCCGCGCGCGCCGAGGGTGACGAGCTCAAGGCCAAGCAGATTCAGGCGAGCATCGACAATCACGAAACGCATGTCGTGCCGATCATCGCCGACATCGACGCGGGCTTCGGCAATGCCGAGGCGACCTACCTCCTCGCCAAAAAGATGATCGAGGCCGGCGCCTGCGCGCTCCAGATCGAGAATCAGGTCTCGGACGAAAAGCAGTGCGGCCACCAGGACGGCAAGGTCACCGTGCCGCACGAGGATTTCATCGCGAAAATCCGCGCCTGCCGCTACGCCTTCATGGAACTCGGCGTCGAGGACGGCATCATTGTCACGCGCACCGACAGCCTCGGCGCCGGCCTGACCAAACAGATCGCCTATTCGAAGGAACCCGGCGACCTCGGCGACCGCTACAACAGCTTCCTCGACTGCGAGGAGGTCGATGGCGCGGGCAACCCCGGCGACGTCCTTATCAACCGCGACGGCAAGCTGATGCGTCCGAAGCGCCTGCCCTCGAACCTTTATCAGTTCCGCCCCGGAACCGGCGAGGACCGCTGCGTGATGGATTGCATCGCCAGCCTTGAAAATGGCGCCGACCTGCTGTGGATCGAGACCGAAAAGCCGCACATCGAACAGATCGCCGGCATGGTCGACCGCATCCGCGAGGTCTTCCCCAATGCGAAGCTTGCCTATAATAATTCGCCGAGCTTCAACTGGACGCTGAACTTCCGCCAGCAGGTGTTCGACGCGTGGGAAAAGGACGGCAAGGACGTCAGCGCCTATGACCGCGGCAAGCTGATGAGCGTCGACTATGACGACACCGAGCTGGGCGAAGAAGCCGACAACCGCATCCGCACCTTTCAGCGCGACGCGGCGTAGCGGGCGGGGATTTTCCACCACCTCAGCACCCTGCCGACCTATCACACCGCAGCGCTCAGCACCGACAATCTCGCCAAGGAATATTTCGGCGACGAAGCGATGCTCGGCTACGTCAAGGGCGTCCAGCGCGCCGAAATCCGCCAGGGCATCGCCTGCGTGAAGCATCAGAATATGAGCGGCAGCGACATCGGCGACGACCATAAGGAATATTTCGCTGGCGAAGCGGCGCTGAAGGCCGCGGGCAAGGACAATACGATGAACCAGTTCGCCGCTTAAGCGAGTTCGGCGCGAGGGGCCCGTTGCACCCCCTCGCGCCAACCCTCTTGGCGCGGGACGCCTTGCACACGCGTCCCGCGCCTCCCGAGCTTTCCTGGGGAGGAAAGCCTGTCCGCCGGAAGCCGCAAAGCTTCCGGCGGGCATTTTATTGTGGCAAGGGCGCTTCCCCGTCGCGCGTCTTGATCAGCGACCAGATCACCCCGCCCGCGATCAGCGCAACCGTAACGCCAAGGCTGACCAGCGGCGGGAATTTATCGCCGCCCAGAATGAAATCGGCGACGAATATCTTCGACCCGATGAACACCAGTACCAGCGCCAGCGCATATTTGAGGTAGTGGAAGCGGTGGACCATCGCGGACAGCGCAAAATAGAGCGCGCGAAGGCCCAGGATCGCCATGATATTTGACGTATAGACGATGAAGGTGTCGGTCGTGATCGCAAAGATCGCCGGCACGCTGTCGACCGCGAACACCAGGTCCGCAAGGTTGATGACCACGAGCGCAAGGAACAAAGGCGTCGCCGCAAGCACCAGCTTGCCCGTCTTGCCGTCGGGCACGCGAACGAAAAATCGCTCGCCGTGCAGTTCATTGGTGAACGGGATATGCCGCGATAGCCATTTGACGACCGGATTGCCCGCGACGTCCATCGGCTTTTCGCCCGCGAACAGCATCTTGATGCCCGTGAACACCAGGAAAGCAGCGAAGACATAGAGCAGCCAGCCATATTCGGTGACGAGCGCCGCGCCGCCCGCGATCATGATCCCGCGCAGCACGATCACCGCGACGATACCCCACAAAAGCGCACGATACTGATAGCGCAGCGGAATCGCAAAGGTCGCAAAGATCAGCGAGATGACGAAGATATTGTCGATCGACAACGCCTTCTCGATAAAGAAGCCGGTGTAATATTGCAGCCCCGCCTCGCCGCCCTTCGCGGCCCATACCCATGCGCCGAACGCGAGTGCGATGCCGATATAGAGCGCCGAGAGCTTCAAACTCTCGCCGATCCCCATTTCCTTGTTTTCCTTGTTCAGGATACCAAGGTCGAATGCGGTGAGCGCGATGACGATCGCGATGAAAGCCAACCAAAACCAGGCCGGGGTTCCCAGCCAGTCGGCAAACAGAAATTCCATCGTCTTTTTTCCCTGGATATGCTGCGCGCGCCGCCGTTCGGCAGCGCGCGCGGCGGGTGATTGGAAGTTTTAGCGGGCGAGCACGGGGCGAGCCGACGGCTTCAGGGACCGAAAGGTCAGCGCGGCCAACCGCTCTTTTACCGCAAGCTTCAGCGTCTTCAGCCGCAACAGGCGAAACGGATCAGCACCGTGGCGCCGCGCCTCGTGGCGCTCGGCCTCATCAAGCTGGCGATGGAGCAAAGTCAGACGATAGAAATTGGGATGAAAAATCATCGAAAGGGGCCTCCTGATTGATAAATCAAGCAGGTGACGCCGATGCCGAACCCTTGACACGGGGGAGGAAGGGCCAGAGCATCGGTGTCACCCGATGCGGTCCGACATCACGCAGCGGGAAGTATCCCGCCGACGCCAGAGGGGCCCGGCCCGCACAATCCTTATTTAGGTATCAGCCGCGCGGCTTGCAAGTCCCCGCCTCCTTCATGCGTCTAAGCGTCGAGATGCGAGACCGGACAGCGCAAGAATCGCAGTCTCCAATGATCAGCGCCTGCGATAGCCCGCGCCATTTCGGGACCATAAATCTCGCTTCGTCGTATAGAACGCACGGTTCGTCAGTCGTGGCGTAGCCCTTGCTGCTCCATGCGCGTTCAAGACTTATCGTTCCAATCCTCATTATCTCAAGGAGACCGTAAGCAATGCGGAAACTCGCAGGCTTTGTCGCAACTCTCTCTCTCACCATGGCAGCCGCTGCTGCGGCGCCCGCGCTTGCGCAGGATGCCGCTACTGCGGCCGTCGATCTTTCGGTCGGCACCAAGGTTTTCGATTCCGAAGGCGTCGAGCTCGGCACCGTTACGACGGTGCAGGGTGCCAATGTCGTCGTCGATCTGGGCGACAGCAAACAGGTCACCCTTCCCAGCGCATCCTTTGGCATGCTCGAAAAGGGTCCGACGATCGGCGCAACCAAAGCGCAAGTCGTCGCGGCGGTCGACCAGGCCGCGGCTGCAAGCGAAGCACAGCTGACTGCGGCGCTGCAACCGGGCGCCGACGTGCGCAGCGCAAACGGCACCGTCGTTCTTGGCAAGGTCAAGCTTGCCGACGCCGAGGGCGCGGTCCTGACGACGCCCACCGGCGAAGTCAAACTGCCGCGCAACGCCTTCTTCATGGGGCAGGCAGGGCTTCAGACCAGCTTTACCGCCGAGCAGTTCGCCGCGGCGATGAAGGAAGTGAACACCGCCGCCGCCGCCGATGACGCTGCGGTCGCCGCGGCACTTGTCGCCGGCACCGAGGTTCGCAGCCTCAAGGGCGCGGCCGTGCTCGGTACGGTAAAGTCGGCGAGCGCCGATGCCGTTGTCGTCACCACGCCCGCGGGCGATGACGTCAGCTTGCCGCGCAATGCCTTCCTGATGTCGCCGTCGGGTCTGGCCGCGGCCTATACGGCCGAACAGTTTGCGACGGCGGTTGCGCAGGCAACCGGCGGACAGCCGGCCAGCTAAGCTTCGTTAGAACTGACGGAATCGAGGGCGCGGAAGCATGACTTCCGTGCCCTTTTCCTTTATGCCGAATCCATTTGCCCGCCGACCTTAAAGCCGTCGAACGCTGCTCTAAACAAACTGAAAGACCCATGTCGCCGCGCTTGCCCGGAGCTGGTGATCGGCAACGCGATCAGGCTGACGGTCGAATAAGGCCTCAGAACCAGAGCTTCACGCCGGCAACCAAGCTGACGCTGTCGGCGTCATCGCCATCGGCGCGCGTATAGCGGGCCGTGCTCCCGACCTTGCGCGCCCATTCGACGCCGACATAGGGCGCAAATTCGCGAACGATCTCGTAACGGAGGCGAAGGCCTAGCTCGACGTCGGACAGCCCTGCGCCGATCCCGCTTTCGGGTACATTCTGCGCCGCGAAATTCATCTCGGCCATCGGTTGCACGATCAGCCGCTGGGTGATGCGCTGGTCGTAGCTGCCCTCGATTCGCACGGTGAGGTCACCCTTGTCGGACAGAAACAGCGCCCCCTCGACCTCGAACCAGTAAGGCGCCAACCCCTCGAAACCGATCACCGCATGGGTGCGGTCAGGCCCGTGCCCGAAATCCTGCCTCAAGCCTGCCTGTGCGTTGAAATAGGGACCAATCGCGCGGCTGTAGAGCAGTTGCGCCTCGGCCGCATCGAGACCCTCGCCGAACGCCGTTTCGCCCTCGCTCTTCACCGTCAGCCGGTGGATGTCGCCGCCGTACCAGCCCTCGCCTTCCCAGCGAAAGCCGTCGCGGCCCTTGCGCGCCTGATATTCGGCAAGGTTCAGGCTGATGAAACCCACTCTCTGGCCGCCATTTTCGACCATCATCGCGTGGCGCGCATGGTCCATCTCCGCTTTCGGGAAATAACGGTCGGCATACCAGTCGCGCGGCGGCGGCGGCGCGGGCGCGTCCCCGGCGGGAAGGTCGGTGCCGACGCCCGTTGCCGGTGCGGCGGGCGTATCGTCGGCCGGGGTGCAATGCCCCATCGCCGCATGATCGGGGGTACAGGCGGGGTCGGCTTGCACCGCTGACGCCTTGGGCTCGGCGGTCGACGCATGGTGCCCGCCATGGTGCGACTGCGCCGCCGCGGGCGCAGCAAAGACAGCGAGCGACAGCCCGGCCAGCTGCAGCGCGCGCGTCACGCGGCCTCCTCCTTCGGACGCACGCTGACGACCCGCATCATGCCTGCGTGCATGTGATAGAGAAGGTGGCAGTGGAACGCCCAGTCGCCGAGCGCGTCGGCGGTGAAGTCGAAGGTCGCGATCCCGCCGGGCTGGACGATCACCGTATGCTTGCGCGGCGCATGATCGCCCTTGCCCGTCACCAGCTCGAAAAAATGGCCGTGCAGGTGGATCGGGTGGCTCATCATCGAATCATTGATGAGCCGAATGCGTACGCGCTCGCCCTCGACAAAGGGGATAGGTTCGTGATGGTCGGACATTTTCACCCCGTCGAACGACCACATGAAGCGTTCCATATTGCCGGTCAGGTGGATGTCGATCGAGCGGCCAGGCGCGCGGACGTCGGGATTGCGGTCGAGCGCGACAAGGTCATGATAGGTGAGGACGCGGTGCCCGACATCCTCCAGCCCCTGCCCCGGCTCGCCCATTCGATCGACGGGCATGGGGGAGATCGACTGGACGCTGGGGTCGCGCTTGACCTGCGGCGCGACAGCAAAATCGCGCATACCATGGTCCATGCCGCCATGGCTGGTGTGCGCGCCCTCGTCCGCCGGGGTGCAATGGCCCATCGCGGCATGGTCCGGCGTGCAGGCAGCATCGCCGCCTCCCTCCGGCATGTCCCCCATGTCCCCCATGCCCATGTCCTTCATGGTTGCCAGCGGGCGAGCGCGCAGCGCCGGAATGGGCGCGACCAGTCCGGCGCGCGGCGTCAGCGTCGCGCGCGCCATCCCCGACCGGTCGTTCGCTTCGGCAACGAAGCTGTAGGCGCGATCCTCCGTCGGCGTGACGATAACATCATAGGTTTCGGCAACGCCGATCTGGAACTCGTCCACATCGACCGGCCGCACGTTCAGCCCGTCGGCCTGTGCCACCGTCATCGCCAGCCCCGGAATGCGAACGTTGAAGATCGTCATCGCCGATGCGTTGATGATCCGCAGCCGCACGCGCTCGCCGGGACGGAACAGCGCGGTCCAATTGTCCTGCGGGCCATAACCGTTGACGAGGAATGTGTAGGTCGATCCGTTGACGTCGGCGACGTCGGTCGGGTCCATCCGCATCGCCCCCCACGCCAGCCGGTCCTTCAGCGGCTGGTCCTCACCCGCGAGCAATCCACCGAGCGTCTGGCGTTGCATATTGAAATGCCCCGGATTGACCTTGAGCTTGCGAAAGACTTCGTGTGGCGACAGGCGGCTGTGGTCCGACAACACGATCACATGCTCGCGATCGAAGGCCACGGGATCAGCATCGGCGGGATCGATGACGATCGGGCCAAAATGGCCAAGCTGCTCCTGCAATCCCGAATGGCTGTGATACCAATAGGTGCCCGACTGGACGATGGGGAATTCGTAAACGAAGGTCGAACGGGGCTTGATGCCGGGAAAGCTGACGCCCGGAACGCCGTCCATCTGAAAGGGCAGGATCAGCCCGTGCCAGTGGATCGAACTATCCTCGTCGAGATCGTTGACCACGGTGAGCCGCGCCTGCTGCCCTTCCTTCAGCCGGATAAGCGGCCCCGGGACCGTGCCGTTGATGCCGATCGCCCGGCGGACCTTACCATCGACACGCAGCGTCTGGCGCGCGATCCGCAGGCGGATGTCGGTGCCCGACACGCTGGGCAGCGGCGGCGCGATCCCTGCCGATGCGGGCTGCGCCCACGCGGGATAGCAGGCCGCGAGCGCCGCCAGCGCGCCGCCGCCCAGCGCCCCGTTCACAAACCCGCGCCTGTCGATCTGCATAGTCATCCTGGCTCGTAAAATCGCTGGCCGCCGCGTATCGGCGACTTTGGTGCCCCTGGCCGGACTCGAACCAGCACTCCTTGCGGAACTCGATTTTGAGTCGAGCGCGTCTACCAATTTCACCACAGGGGCCCGTGGACAGCGTCGGCGCGGATTGCGATTCCCGCGCATGCGCCATTGCGGGGCAGCCGTTGCCACAGAAAGATGCTTTCCGTCTAGTGGATAAGCGGCTTCGTGCATAAGAGAGATATATGACCGAGAAGAGCAAGGCGTCCCCCGCCCCCTCCGCCCCGACCGCCAAGGCTCTGCCCGCGTTCGCTTTCGGCCCCGGCCGGATCGCGATGGCGGCGGTTATCGTGATCGCCATCGCCGGGGTCGCGTGGCTCGCGGTCAGCCTGACGCGCTTTTTCATGCTGGTCTTCGCCGCGGTCGTGCTGGGCGCGGTGTTCGATGCGATCGCGAGCTGGATCGTGCGCCGTGTGCGCGTCGGGCGTGGGATCGCGCTCGCGCTGTCGGTCGCAGGGATTGTCGCTATCTTTGCCGGCGCCTTCATCCTCTTCGGTTCGCAACTCGCGCGCGAGATCGACACGATCCGCGAGCAACTGCCGCAGGCCCTGCGCGGGGTCGAGGCCTTTCTCGACCGTTATGGACTCGGCACGCGCGTACGCGAACTCGCCGAGGTGGGGAGCGAAGATATTTCGCAGCTCGCCTCGCAGGCCGGGGGCTACGCCCTAGCGGCGGGCAGCGGGGTCGCCGATTTCGTGCTCGTGCTCGTCGCGGGTATTTTCCTCGCCAGCGATCCCGCTACCTATCGCCGCGGCCTCCTGTTGTTGATGCCCGCGAAGGCCGAAAAGACGGCCGAGCTTGCGCTGGACGATGCCGCACGCGGGTTGAAGGGCTGGATGGTCGGACAGGCCGTGTCTTCGCTCGTCGTCGCGGCGCTGACCTGGGCCGGGCTCGCGCTGCTCGGCGTGCCGGCCGCAGGCGGACTCGGCCTCATCGCCGGCCTGCTTGACGTCATTCCGATGATCGGGCCGATCATCGCGGGCATCCCCGCGGTCCTGCTCGCCTTCACCGTGTCGCCGATGACCGCGCTGTGGACGCTGATCTTGTTCCTCGTCATCCAGCAGCTTCAGGGCAATTTCCTGCAACCGATGATCCAGAAACAGGCGGTCGATGTGCCGCCCGCAGTGCTATTGTTCGCGGTCGTCGCGGCGGGGCTGCTGTTCGGTTTCCTCGGCGTCCTGCTCGCCGCGCCGCTGACGGTGGTGGTCTTTGTGCTGGTACAGCGGGTCTATGTGAAGACGCTGCTTGGCAAGGACATCAAGATCGCGGGGAATGAGTAATTTTCGCTCGTCATTGGCTACTTCTTCAATTCCTTCGCCAATGTCTTCGCGGTCGCCTTGCCATAGGGCGGCTTGAACCCCGCCAGTCCGGCGACGTCGAGCTTTGGTTGCCGATACACCGCACGCGCATGGCTGAAGGTGCGGAAGCCGTCGATCCCGTGATAATTGCCCATCCCTGACGGGCCAACGCCGCCAAAGGGCAGATCCTCCATCGCATTGTGGAACAGCACGTCGTTGACCGTCACACCGCCCGAAATCGTCCGCGTCAGCACGCGCTCCTCCTCGCTCTTGTCCTGCCCAAAATAATAAAGGCCCAAAGGGCGGTCGTTCGCGTTCACATAATCGATCGCCTCATCGATCGTTTTGTAAGTTTTGACCGGCAGGATCGGGCCGAAGATTTCCTCCTGCATCACCTTCATGTCGTCGGTCGGGTTGCGGACGATGTGGAGCGGCATCTTGTGGCCGTTGGCGCTCGCAAAATCTTCGCCTGCGGGATTGACCTCGATCACCTCGGCGCCCTTGTCGCGCGCGTCGGTCAGATAGGATTGCAGGCGGTCGTAATTGCGCGTGTTCACCACCGATGTATAATCGTCGTTCGACAGCAAGGTCGGATAGAGCGCGGCCGCGCCCCTGGTCACGCTGTCGATCACATCGCCTTCCTGATCCTCGGCGACGAGCAGATAATCGGGGGCGAGGCAGATTTGCCCGGCGTTCATCATCTTGCCGAGCGCGACGCGCTGGCCGACCAGATCCTTGTTCGCGCTGCGTCCGATGAACGTTGGCGACTTGCCGCCGAGCTCGAGCGTCACCGGCACCAGATTGTCCGCCGCCGCGCGCATGATATGGCGCCCGACACTTGTAGCACCCGTGAAGATCATATGGTCGAAGGCGAGCTTGGAAAAGGCGATGCCGACCTCGGCATCGCCAGTGAACACCGCCATCTCGCTCTCGTCGAAATAGTCGGGCACCAGCCGCGCCATCAGCGCCGAAACATGTTCGGTGAACTCCGACGGTTTCACCATCGCGCGATTGCCCGCGGCTAGGATGCCCGCCATCGGCACGAACACCATGCCGACCGGGAAATTCCACGGCGCGACGACCCCGACGACGCCCTTCGGCTGATAGACGACCTCGGCCTTGGCACCGAGCAGGCCGAGCGGAAAAGTGGGCTTGCGCTTCTCGCCCTTTGCCCAGCTCGCCAGATGTTTCTTGGCGTGCTTCAGCGCGCTGACCGAGGGCATGATGTCGGTCATCAGCGTCTGTTCGCGGCTGCGATGCCCGAAATCCTCGCTCACCGCCTTGGCAAAATCCTCGGCATGGTCGACCAGCATCGCGATCGCGCGGTCGATACGGTCGATGCGCACCGCCAGGCTTTCGGGCATGGCGGCGGTAAAGCTTGCCTTTTGCGCCGCCAGCACCGCCTGCATCCGCGCCGTTTCGCCAGCAATATCCTGCCTGATTGCGGTAGCCATGACCCGTCTCCCATTTCAGCATGTTTGACCATGGCGCGCGGCGGGTTGCAAGATGAAACGCGCTTCCCATCTTGGCGCTGCCCCTTTCGCAATTGCAGCAAAGCCGCTAATCGGGCCGCCGACATTGCTTTCCCTTACGGAGTCTTTTGCCATGACCGCCACCGATCCCGTCGTCTTCCTGTCCTACGCCCGCACCCCGATGGGCAGCATGCAGGGCAGCCTGTCGGATGCAAGCGCGACCGATCTGGGCGCGACTGCAGTCAAGGCGGCGGTCGAGCGCGCCGGGGTTTCGGGTGACGACATCGAGCGTATCTATATGGGCTGCGTCCTCCCCGCCGGGCTCGGCCAGGCGCCGGCGCGCCAGGCGGCGATCAAGGCCGGCCTGCCCAAGTCGGTGCAGGCGACGACCGTGAACAAGGTGTGCGGTTCGGGCATGCAGACCGTGATCATGGGCGCCGAGGCGCTCGCCGCGGGCAGCGTCGACCTGATCGTCGCGGGCGGCATGGAATCGATGACCAACGCGCCCTATCTGCTCAAGAAGCATCGTTCGGGCGCGCGGATCGGCCACGACACGGCCTATGACCATATGTTCCTCGACGGGCTGGAGGACGCTTATGAGGCGGGCCGCGCGATGGGCACCTTTGCGCAGGATACCGCCGATGCCTATCAACTGAGCCGCCAGGCGCAGGACGATTATACGCTGACCTCGCTGAGCCGCGCCAAGGCGGCGATCACCGACGGCGCCTTTGCCGCCGAAATCGCGCCGGTGACGATCGCTGGACGCAAGGGCGACGTGATCGTCGACACCGACGAAGCGCCCGGCAAGGCGATGCCCGACAAAATCCCGACGCTGAAGCCCGCCTTTGCCAAGGACGGCACGATCACCGCGGCGACCAGCTCGTCGATTTCGGACGGCGCCGCCGCGGTCGTGCTGACGCGCCAGTCGGTCGCCGACGCCAAGGGCGCGAAGCCCGTCGCGCGCCTCGTTGCGCACGCGGCGCATGCGCAGGAGCCCAAGGATTTCACTGTCGCCCCCGTCGGCGCGATCAACAAGCTGCTCGCCAAGACCGGCTGGAGCATCGGCGACGTCGACCTGTTCGAAGTCAATGAAGCCTTTGCCTGCGTCGCGATGTTCGCGATGCACGACCTCGGCATCCCGCACGACAAGATCAACGTCCACGGCGGCGCGACCGCGCTCGGTCATCCGATCGGCGCCAGCGGCACGCGCATCATCACCACGCTGATCGCGGCGCTCCAGCGCCACGGAAAAAAGCGCGGCATCGCCAGCCTGTGCATTGGCGGCGGCGAAGCGACCGCGGTGGCGATCGAGCTGGTGTAATTACCCATGCCCCTGCGCAGGCAGGGGCCCATCACCTGACCCATCGTTGCCAAATGGCCGCCAGTTAAGAAATGCGGTGGCCGGAGATGGGCCCCTGCCTTCGCAGGGGCACGGTTCGCCGCGATTCCCGGCGATGGTCGCACACTCCGCACGCCCCGTCGCCATCCCCGCGACAAATTGCGACACTAATGACCTGAAAATAAACGCGGCATTCCGGCGCCGTTCAAACGGACGCGCCTAATCCTTCTCCTGTCATCGGGCAGATCCCCCTCCCCCCTGACGGATTTGAAAGGAATGGCACATGAAGAAGATGAAATTTCTCGCCGCCGGCCTGATCGCCGCGATGATCGTCCCGGCGGCCGCGCAGGCGCAGACCCGCGACATTCGCGAAGACCGCCGCGACGTGCGCGAGGAGCGCCGCGAATACAAGGATGCCGTCCGCTATGGTGACCGCGGCGACGTGCGCGAGGAACGGCGCGAATATAATGACGCGCGCCGCGACTTGCGCGACAGCAAGCAGGATTGGCGTCGCGACAAGCGTTACCAGAATTACCGCGCGCCCTTCCGCTATCAGTCGTTCCGCGTCGGCACGACGCTGCGCCCGACCTATTATGCGCCGGCCTATCGCTCGGCCTGGGACAGCCGCTGGGGCGTGCCGCGCGCGGCCCGCAACCTGACCTATGTGCGCCATTACAACGACCTGCTGCTGGTCAATGTGCGCAACGGCAAGGTCGTCCGCGTGTATCGCAACCATTTCCGCTGGCGTTAAGCGTCACGGATGACGAGGAGGGCCGGGCGAGTGATCGTCCGGCTTTCTTTTGTCGGCGGGTTGGATGACTGCTTTGGGGTGGGGAGCGGACGTTGACTTTCTCCCCTCCCGCTTGCGGGAGGGGCAGCGAGACTTGCGAGCTTGCTCGTTAGTCGCAGCGGGGTGGGCTACCGCACCGTCGCTGCCCACCCCCAACCCCTCCCGCAAGCGGGAGGGGAGAGGAACCGTCCGCAATCGGTCGTTTCCAGCCGTCGTTAGCTTTCGGCCGAAACCCGCCACACCCCGCCGCGTCAATCGCCCCAGATATGGTCGGTTTCGATCCAGCCCTTGCGGCCCTTGACATCAAAGCGGCACCAGCCGTCCTTGCAATCGCTGATGCGACCGACAACGCCGGGTTCGGCGCGATAGGCGATGGCGGCGGATAGGCTAGGCTCCTCGCGCAACGGGCGGACCGCGCCGGTGACAATCGCGGTGCGCGTGCGGCTCAAAAGCCGCGCCGCCATCCAACCGCGCGTGCCGTCGGGGTCTTCGACACGGCGCCAGTTTTCGTGGCGCGCGATCACCTTTACCGGCAGATCCTTGCGGCGATATTCCCACAATACGGGCACGTCGATCGACGGCCCCTTGCGCATCCGCGCCTCGTCGACGCTGATCGACGCCCAATAGGGCAATTCGGGGTCCGATTGCGCCGCGGCCGGACTCGCGACGGCGAGGCCAAGCAAAATCAGGGCAAATTTCCAGCTGGTCATCGCTTTCCCTTGTCAAAGTCGCGCACCATTATCAACCGGCGGCATCGGCCAAAGGCGCGGTCGTCCACAGGCTTGATCCCGCCTGCCCCCTTGACCCCTTCGCGCGGGCGCGCTCTATCGGCGGCCATGCCCGATTCATCCCGCCCGAAACGCCCGCGCGTCATCGTCACCCGCCAGCTGATGCCGCATGTCGAGGCGCGCATGGCCGAATTGTTCGACGTCGCGCTGTCGGCGCACGATCATGCCTTCACCAAGGACGAGCTGAAGGCCGCGGTCGCCGACTGCGACGTGTTCGTCCCGACCGTGACCGACCAGATCGACGCCGATGTGCTGGGCGCGGCGGGCGAGCGGCTGAAGCTGATCGCCAATTTCGGCGCGGGGGTGGACCATATCGACCTCGCCGCGGCGCGCGCCAAGGGCATCATGGTGTCGAATACGCCCGGCGTCTTTACCGAAGACACCGCCGACATGACGATGGCGCTGATCCTGTCGGTGCCGCGACGTTTGGCCGAGGGTGAGAAGCTGATGCGATCGGGCAAATGGGCCGGCTGGGCGCCAAGCGCCATGCTCGGGCACCGCGTCGGCGGCAAGCTGCTCGGCATCATCGGCATGGGGCGCATCGGGCTGGCGGTCGCGCGGCGCGCGCGGGCGTTCGGGCTGTCGATCCATTACCACAACCGGCGGCGGCTGCCCGAGGCGATCGAGGAAGAGCTGGGCGCGAGCTATCATGCGAGCGTCGATACGCTGCTGCGCATCAGCGACGTCGTGACGATCCATTGTCCGCACACGGCCGAAACGCACGAGATGGTCAACGCAGCGCGCATCGGCGCGATGAAGCCGACGGCTTACCTGATCAACACCGCGCGCGGCGAAATCGTCGATGAAAAGGCGCTGATCGCGGCGCTCCAGACCGGGCGCATCGCGGGCGCGGGGCTCGACGTCTATACGCACGAGCCCGCGGTCGACCCCGCGCTGCTCGCGCTCCAGAATGTCGTGCTGCTCCCGCATCTGGGTTCGGCGACGATCGAGGGACGCGAAGCGTCGGGCGAAAAGGTCATCGCCAACATCCGCGCATGGTGCGACGGGCACCGGCCGCCCGATCAGGTGCTGGAGGGGTGGGTTTGACCAGCCTCAAGGTGGCTGCGTGCGGCCGCTCTGGATTGCGTCGTCGCTATGCTCCTCGCAATGACGAAGCTTGTTGAGACATCGTCATTGCGAGCGCAGCGAAGCAATCCAGAGCGTCACTCACTGCCGTCGAGGATCGTCGGCCATAGGTCGAGCCAAAGCGGGTTTTCCGCCTCGATCAACGCGAGTTTCTTCGCTCGGCTCCCCGCTTTAATCTGTTTTTCGCGCGCAATCGCGGATTCCATCGTCGCATGAATTTCGAACCAAACAAGCAGCTTGCAATCGTAGCGCGCCGAAAAGCCTCCGAGGCCTTCACGATGCTGCCATATCCGTTGAACGAGATGCGCCGTCACCCCCGTATAAAGCGTGCCGTTGCGCATGTTTGCCATGATGTAGACCGCCGGATACCGTTCGCGCATGGCAGCTCCCGCTACATGTCCGTCATTGCGAGCGCAGCGAAGCAATCCAGAGTGTGACAAGCCGCTCTGGATTGCTTCGCTGCGCTCGCAATGACGAAGCTTGGTTCAATCCCCCGTCAGAATCCGGTCAACCAGCTGCTTTACCGTCGGCGTGAAGTTGTTCGAATAGAACGGGTCCGTCTTGAAGTTGAACGCGGCGTGGCCCGCGAACATCAGATTTTGTTCGACATCGCCGCCATGCGCGATGTCTTGCAGCGTCTTCTGGATACAGAAGCTGCGCGGATCGGCGAGATAGCCGGTGGTGTAATCATCATGGTCTTTCCATGACGAAAAACCGCAATGCGACAGGCAGCCCATGCAATCGGTCTGGTCCTTGCGGATCATCGCCTTGTCGGTATCGGTCACGAATACCACCGTATTGTCGGGGGTCTTCAGCGCCTCGGTATAACCCTCGGCAAACCAGTCGCGCGCCCGATCCCGATCATGCGGGGTGACCCAGAAATTCTTGCCCTTTACCCCGACGTCGAGCTGGACGACATGATCGCCCGCTTCCTGTTTCGAATAGGGGATCTGGCGCTCCGATCGTGCCTCAAGGTCGCGCAGGAACGGATTGCGCACCGCGCTGGAGTAGAATCCCGTCGGTGAAAAACGATGGAGCAGCACGTCGCCCTCGTCGAGCGTGCGAAGGCGGTCCTTCCATTGCTGCGGGATCGGGCTTTCTTCGGTCAGCAGCGGGCGCGTGCCGTACTGAAAGACGATCTGGCCGAGCTCGGGATTGTCGATCCAATCCTCCCAGTCGCGCAGATACCAGACGCCGCCCGCCATCACGATCGGCACGTCGTCGGCGATCCCCTCGGCGCGCATCGTCTCGCGCACCGCAGCGACGCGCGGATAGGGATCCTGCGGCACCAGCGGATCTTCGGCGTTCGACAGACCATTGTGCCCGCCCGCGAGCCAGGGGTCTTCATACACCACCGCGCCCAGCAGATGCGGCACCTTGCTATAGGCGCGCTTCCACAGCGCGCGAAAGGCGCGCGCCGAGCTGATGATGGGTAGGTATAGGACATTGTGCCGCGCCGCGATTTCGCTCAGCTTATACGGCATTCCCGCGCCGCAGGTGACGCCGGCGACCAGGCCCTTGGTGCGTTCCAGCACGCCTTCCAATATCTGCTGCGCGCCGCCCATTTCCCACAGCACGTTGATGTTGATCGCGCCCTTGCCGCCCGACACGTCATAGGCGCGTTTGACCTGCGCGACCGCGCCTTCGATGCCGTACTGGATCAGCTCTTCGTGGCGTTCGCGGCGCGTGAGCGCGCGATAGATTTGGGGAATGATCTTGCCCTCGGCGTCATAGCTGTCGGCGTTGACCGCCGACACGGTGCCGATGCCGCCCGCGGCAGCCCAGGCGCCGCTCGACATATGGTTGGTTGCCGACACGCCCTTGCCGCCTTCGACGAGCGGCCACACTTCCCGCCCGCCGTAAAGAATGGGCTTCAAACCTTTGAACACGCTAAACCTTCTCTCTCTCCGCCGGCGCGCGAGCGCGAACCGGCTCCCCGTTACCGCTTGCGTAAGCGGAAATTCGGCCCGCTTGTCAATCGCAGCCGATCCATCCGCCGCTGAACGGCCCATAGCCTTGAAGGGCGCGAGCATAGAGCTTTTCATAGGCCCCGACCATATCGGATTCGTCGAACTGCGCCGCCGCGGCGCGCCGGTTGGCGGCGCCGACGTCCGCGCGGAGCGCCGCCTGTCCCGCCAATTGCGCAAGCGCTGCGCGGAAACCTGCCTCGTCGGCGGCGACATAGGGCCGGTTCGCGTCGGACAGCATCGCGGCGACGTCGCCGCCGTCGGGGCTGACCACCGGCAGGCCTGCCGCCATTGCCTCGATCACTGCGATCGGCGCCTGTTCGCTGAGCGACGAGAGAGCCAGCAGGTCGAAATGCCCGATCCAGCGCGCAGGCTCAGCCATGAAGCCGGGCATGACGAGGCGGTCGGCCATGCCGCACGATGCGGCTTCGGCCTTGATGGCGTCGCGTTCCGGCCCCTCGCCAACGATCGCCAGCCGGACATTGGAGGGCAGCGTCGCCACCGCGCGCACCAGCCGCGGCAGATCCTTGACCTTGCGCAGCCCGGCGACGGTCCCGATCACCACCTCGCCCGGCCGACGTTCCAGCCCCGGAATCGTAACCGATGGCGGGGCCTGATAGGATGCCGTGTCGATCCCGTTGCGGATCATCACCGTCCGTTCGCCCGCGCCCCATTCGTCCGCCGCGATCCGTTCGAGCAGCGTCGACGGCACGACGAGCGCCCGAGCGGTCGGCAGCGCAAGGCGCCTGAACATGTTGCGTTTCCAGTTGCGCCCGACGCTTTCATCCTCGTTGAAGCCGTCCTCGTGATGGATCAGCGGCGGCAGGCGCATAAGCGGCGCAAACAACCGATGCGCCATCACCCCGTCCATCGCGCCCCAATTATAGCTGAGCACCAGGTCGAAACCGCGCATATACCGCGCAAGCGCGCGGTAGCGCATTTGCCCCGGCTTGCCATGGAGCGGCGGTGCATCCTGCGGAAAATCGACGGCAATGGCGGGGTCGATCGCCTCGCGGGCGCCCAGCGCATCGGGCATTGCCGACAGGATCGTGTGATGCGCGCGGCCCTCCATCAGGTTCATCAGGCGAACCGCGCGCGCTTCCTTGCCGCCGAGCGAAAAGCTCGAGTGAAGGTGCAGGATGCGGATCGGCCAGCGCGTCGCGGGCGGGGCAGCGCTCACGCTTGCGGCAGTTCCGCTACCCATGCGTCGATCGCCGCGCGCGCTTCGGGTTCGTCCATCGTCGGCGCGTGGCCGACCCCCGGCACTTCGACGAAGCGCGCGGCGGGCAGTTCGGCGGCCATTTTTTCCGCCGCGCCGCGCGCCAATATGTCCGACAGCGCGCCGCGCAGGATCAGCAGCGGAATGCCGGAGAGCGCGCGATAGGCGGGCCACAGGTCGATGCCCGCGTCGCCGCCGTTGGGAACGCGCAGCGGCGCCGCGATCTGCTTGTCGTAATCGGTGACGATCCGCCCTTCGGGGGTCAGCTTGTGCGTCCGCTTGGTCAGCCGCAGCCAGTCGTGAATGCCATAATCGGGATAGATGGCGCCGTTGAGGTCGGCAAAGGCGCGCGCGGCGTGAATCCACGTCGGCTGGCTGCCGCCGGCGCCGATATAGTCGCGGATGCGCTCCAGCCCCGCGGCCTGCAATTCGGGCCCGACGTCGTTGAGCACCGCGCCGACGATCCGTCCCGGCAGGCTTGCCGCCATCAGCATCGACACAAGCCCGCCGAGCGAGGTGCCGATCGCCACGAAGCGCGATATGCCCAGATCGTCGAGCAAGGCCACGACATCCTGGACATAGGTGAGCGGAACATAGGTCATGGGGTCTTTGGCGTAGGCGCTTTCGCCGCGGCCGCGGAACTCTACCACGATGACCTTGCGTTGCTGCGCGACATGCGGTGCCAGATCCTCGAAATCGCGGGCGTTCCGCGCGAGGCCCGGCATACACAGGATCGGCGGCGCGCCCTCGCTCCCCGCAGGCCCCGGATAGACGCGCGCGTGCAGCCGGACGCCGTCGTGCGACCACCAAAAATGGTCGGCCCATTCGCGGCGGCTGTCCTGTCTGGCCAGAATCGATTGTCCCCTTGGATTTTCGCCCCGCTCGCACGGCGCGCGGGATTCGCGGCAAGTCTATCGCCAACCCGGCCCGAAGGTGCAAGCGATCCGTCGCGAAAGCGGCCGTCGCGGTTGCCGCCGCGCGCTTTCGCCGATAAGAGCGGCACGACCATGAGCGAAGAGCTGCTTTCCTTCGAACCCGCCACCGGCGAACAGCTTTGGCGCGGCACGGTGAGCGACATCGACGCAGAGGTCGAGATGGCGCGGCGCGCCTGGCCCGAATGGGCGGCGAAGCCCGTCACGTTCCGCACCGAAACGCTGCGCCGCTTTGCCGACCGGGTGAAGGCGGAGGGCGAGGCGCTCGCCGACCTGATCGCGCGCGAGACCGGCAAGCCGCTCTGGGAAGCACGCACCGAGGTCGAATCGGTCGCGAACAAGGTCGATATTTCGGTCAAGGCCTATGCCGAACGCACCCCCAATCGCCGCATCGAAGGCGCGATGGGCCTGCGGAGCGCGGTGCGCCACAAACCGCATGGCACGCTCGCGGTGCTCGGTCCCTATAATTTCCCGGCGCATTTGCCGAACGGCCATATCGTCCCCGCGCTGATCGCGGGCAATTCGGTCGTCTTCAAGCCGTCCGAAAAGACTCCGGCGGTCGGCGCCAAACTTGTCGAACTGTTCCACAGCGCGGGCGTGCCGGCCGAAGTGTTGCGCCTCGTCACCGGCGGCCCGGATACGGGCAAGGCGCTTGCCGGCCATCCCGGCATCCACGGATTGCTCTTCACCGGATCGGCGCGCACCGGACTGGCGCTCAATCGTCAGTTCGCGGGGCAACCGGGCAAGATGCTTGCGCTCGAAATGGGCGGCAACAATCCGATCGTCGCGTGGGATACCGCCGACCTTCGCACCGCCGCGATCATCATCGTCCAGTCGGCTTTCCTCAGCGCCGGGCAGCGATGCAGCAACGCCCGGCGGCTGATCGTCAAGGACGGCCTGGCCGACGCGCTGATCGACGAAGTGCGCGAGCTTGCGAACCGGCTGATCGTCGATCATCCGCACGCCGACCCCGCGCCCTATATGGGGCCGGTCATCGACAATGAGGCGGCCGACGCGCTGACCGAAAGCTTCCTGGTCCTGATGTCGAACGGCGGGCAGGTCATCCGCCACATGACACGCCCCGTCGCGGGTCGCCCGTTCCTGACCCCCGGCATCATCGACGTCACGGCGATGGCAGAGCGCCCCGACGTCGAATTGTTCGGCCCGCTGCTCCAGGTCATCCGCGTCGAGACGTTCGAGGCGGCGATCGCCGAGGCGAACAACACCGCATTCGGCCTGTCGGCGGCGCTGGTCGGCGGCACCCCGCAGCTGTACGACCAATTCTGGGCCAATGCGCGCGCCGGGGTGATCAACTGGAATCGCCCGACCAACGGCGCTTCGTCGGCGGCGCCGTTCGGCGGGATCGGCCTGTCGGGCAATCATCGCCCCAGCGCCTTCTACGCCGCCGATTATTGCGCCTATCCGGTCGCGAGCGCCGAAAGCGACGCAATGCGAGCCTCAATCGGGGTGGGTTTGCGTGACCCCGAGGGGTCGCAATTGGTGACAAAGAAATATCTCTGACAAATCCTCGTCACCCCGGACTTGATCCGGGGTCCATTTCAGCGGCGAAGTGATGGACCCCGGATCAAGTCCGGGGTGACGAAGTGGGGGCAATTTTACCTACACCCCCGTCAACAAAGCCTGCTTTGCGCTTTCGGGGTGCGTGAACCATCTTCCCCAGCATGGAAAAGTCTCTCATCCCTGCGGGCAAGCTGTGGCTCGTCGGCGCCGGCCCCGGCGATCCCGACCTGCTGACGCTGCGCGCCGCGCGGCTGCTCGAAAGCGCGGACCTTGTGGTCCACGACGGTCTCGTCGGCGAAGGCGTGCTTGCGCTGATCCCGCCGCATGTCGAACGGATCAGCGTCGCCAAGCAGCGCAGCCGCCACACGATGAAGCAGGATCTCATCAACGAACTGCTCGTCAATGAAACGCTGGCCGGAAAGCAGGTCGTGCGCCTGAAAGGCGGCGATCCGTTCATCTTCGGCCGCGGCGGCGAGGAACTCAACGCCGCACGCGAAGCGGGCGTCGCAGTCGAAGTCGTTCCCGGCATCACCGCCGCCGCGGGCTGCGCGGCGCAGGCGGGCCTCCCCCTCACCCACCGCGAAGACGCGAGCGCGGTCAGCTTCGTCGCGGGCCAGTGCAAGGATCTGACCGATCAGGACTGGTCGGGGCTTGCAGGCCATGGCCGTACGCTGGTCATCTATATGGGACTCGCGACCGCCAGTGCGATCGCCGACAAGCTGATCGCGGACGGCGTTTCGCCCGACCTGCCCGTTGCCGTGATCGAGCGCGGCACCACCAAAGATGCGCGTGTCCTGCGCACGCTGCTCACCGACCTCGGCGACCTTGTCGCGCGCGAACAGGTGCAAAGCCCCGCGCTCATCATCGTCGGCAAGGTCGCCGCGCGCGCCGACGCGCTCGACTGCCTTGGCGCGCCCGGCGTCGCCGCTCAAATAAGGGACTTCACATGAAATTGCTCACGGGCAACGATCTGAAAACCGGATTCGTCACCTGGTGGACCGGCAGCGACTGGTCGATCCATATCGAGGACGCCGCCGATGTCGGCGAACATGGCGAGGCGATCCTCGCCGTCGAGGAAGCCGCGCGCCGCGTCAACGCGCCTTATATCATCAGCGGCGAAATGACCGCAGACGGCCCGCGCCCCGCGCATATCAAGGACCGTATCCGTGCCTTGGGACCGACGGTGCGCCCCGACCTGACACTGAAACCCGCCGATCCCGCGGCCGGCGACTGGGTGATCTGACATGTATAAATATGACGAATATGACCATGCGATGGTCGCTGCCCGCGTTGCCGAATTTTCGGACCAGGTGAAGCGCCGCCTCGCGGGCGAGATCACCGAGGACCAGTTCAAGCCGCTGCGGCTGATGAACGGCCTCTATCTTCAGCTTCACGCCTATATGCTCCGCGTCGCGGTGCCCTATGGGACGCTCGACAGCCGGCAGATGCGGATGCTGGCGCACATCGCGCGCAAATATGACCGCGACTACGGCCATTTCACCACGCGCCAGAATATCCAGTATAACTGGATCAAGCTGGAGGACGCGCCCGCGATCCTCGAGGATCTGGCGTCGGTCGAAATGCACGCGATCCAGACCAGCGGCAATTGCATCCGCAACATCAGCTCGGATCAGTGGGCCGGTGCCGCCGCCGACGAGATCACCGATCCGCGGCCTTGGGCCGAGCTTCTGCGCCAATGGTCGAGCTTTCACCCCGAATTCAGCTATTTGCCGCGCAAATTTAAAATCGCTGTGATCGCCGCCGACGAGGATCGCGCCGCGATGCGTTTGCACGACATCGGCATCCAGATCGTCGAGAAGGATGGGCAGCACGGCGCCGCCTTTTACGTGGGCGGCGGCATGGGCCGCACCCCGATGATCGCGCCGCTGATCAAGGATTTCGTGCCGCTGGACGATCTCTTGAGCTACGCCGAGGCGTGCCTGCGCGTTTACAACCGCTATGGCCGCCGCGACAATATCTACAAGGCGCGGATCAAGATATTGATCCACGAACTCGGCGCGGACGAATATCGCCGCCAGGTCGAGGAAGAATTTGCGCATGTGAAGTCGCTCGGCATCGACCCGCCGAAGGCCGAGTTCGACCGCATCGCGGCGCAGTTCGCGATGCCGCCGCTCGACGCATTGGCTCCGGATGAAATCGACCGCAGCGATCCCGATTTCGCGGTCTGGGTCGACCAGAATGTCGCCGCGCACAAGGTGCCGGGCCATGCGATCGTCAACATCAGCCTGAAACCCGTCGGCGGCATCCCCGGCGACGCCAGCTCGGCGCAGATCGACCTGATGGCCGACCTTGCCGAGACGTACAGCCACGACGAACTTCGCGTCACCCATGCGCAGAACATCGTGCTGCCGCACGTCCGCAAGGCCGATCTTTACGCCATCTGGCAAAAGCTCGACGAAGCGGGGCTTGCGACGCCAAACCTCGACCTGATCAGCGACATCATTGCCTGCCCCGGCCTCGATTATTGCAGCCTTGCCAATGCGCGTTCGATCCCCGTCGCGCAGAAGATCGCGGAGCGCTTTTCGGACCTTGGCCGCCAGAAGGAACTGGGCGAACTCAAGCTCAAGATTTCGGGCTGCATCAACGCCTGCGGCCATCATCACGCCGGCCACATCGGCATTTTGGGCGTCGATCGCAAAGGCACCGAGAATTACCAGCTTTTGCTTGGCGGATCGGGCGCCGAGGATGTGTCGCTCGGCACGATCACCGGCCCCGGTTTCGACGAGGACGGCATCGTCGACGCGATCGAGCGGGTCACGGACAAATATCTTGCCGAACGAACCGATAGCGAGCGTTTCGTCGACACCTTCCGCCGCGTCGGCATGGCCCCGTTCAAGGAGGCGATCTATGGTTGAACATCTGCACAGCGACGGCGAAGAGCCGTGCGTCACGCTCGACGCCTTCCTCGAACAGTCGAACGCGACCGCGGTGCGGCTCGAATCCGACGAGGATGCGCGGGCGCTGATCCCTTATCTCGACCGGCTCAAGCTGATCGAGGTCGCTTTCCCGAAATTCCGCGACGGCCGCGGCTATTCGTCGGCGCGCATCCTTCGCGAGGCGGGCTTCACGGGCGAGCTGCGCGCGCAGGGCGACGTTCTCGTCGATCAGATCGCCTATATGAAGCGCTGCGGCTTCGACAGCTTTGCTCCCGAAAAATCGCTCAATCCCGCCGATGTCGAGGCGGCGCTGACGCGCTGGCCCGAACATTATCAGACCGCCGCGGACGGCGCGGTACCGATATGGAAATTGAGGCATGGTTGACGTGAAACACTCTCTCCCGAAAGCCGGCGAAGACCGCACCCGCGATCGCATCGACGTCGCGCCGCGTTTCACGCAAGCCGACGTCATCCGCCTCAACAATCTCTTCCGCGGTCAGGACGCTGCGGAGGTCGTCGCGAGCGTGATCGGTGCCGGATTGCTCGGCGAAACCGCAATCGTATCGAGCTTTGGCGCCGAAAGCGCGGTGCTGCTGCACCTCGTCAGCCGCGTGGCACCCGATATGCCGGTGCTGTTCCTCGACACCGGCAAGCATTTCCCCGAAACGCTCGCCTATCGCGACGAACTGGCGGCCAAGCTGAGGCTCAACATCGTCAACCTGACTCCCGACCCCGACGATCTGGCGCAGAAGGACGCGACCGAATTGCGCTGGTCGTACGACCCCGATGGCTGCTGCGAAATCCGCAAGGTGAAGCCCCTCGAAAAAGCGCTGGCCGACTTCGACACCTCGATCACCGGCCGCAAGGGCTTCCAGTCGGCGACGCGGCAGGGTCTGCCGCGCTTCGAACTCGACGGCAACACCGGCCGCCTGAAGTTCAACCCGCTCGCCAACTGGACGCGCGAGATGCTGGACGAATATTTCAAAGCGCACGATTTGCCGCGGCACCCTCTGGAGGCCGAAGGTTACCCCTCGATCGGCTGTTCTCCCTGCACGTCGAAGGTGAAGCCCGGCGAAGATCCGCGCTCGGGCCGCTGGCGCGGGTGGGACAAGACCGAATGCGGGATCCACGAAGTCGTGACGCCAATCGACGACGATCCGGCGAACGATCCGGCGTTTTGACACGGCCGCGCCCCTGCGAAGGCAGGGGCCCATCACCATCCCTTTCTCGGTAAGGGCGGCGCTAATTTGATAAATCTCGTGATGGGCCCCTGCCTTCGCAGGGGCACGGGGGGTTATCTATTCATAATCGTCATACGCCTGACTATCGTCGGCCAGATCGCTGAATTTCGTCGTCTTCGCCTCAAAGTGCAGGCGGATCTTGCCGGTCGAGCCGTGGCGCGATTTGGCGACGATGACTTCGGCGAGGCCGAAGACGCGCTCCATTTCGGCGGCCCATTCCTCGTGCTGCGCATGGATCTTGACATCGTCGCCCTCGATCGGGCGCTTGGGCTCGCGCGCCGCGACATAATAATCCTCACGAAACACGAACAGCACCATATCGGCGTCCTGCTCGATCGACCCCGATTCGCGAAGGTCGGACAGCTGCGGGCGCTTGTCCTCGCGGCTTTCAACTTGACGGCTGAGCTGCGAAAGCGCCATCACCGGGACGTTAAGCTCCTTCGCCAACGTCTTCAAACCGCGCGAGATTTCCGAAATTTCCTGCACGCGATTGTCGCCGCTTTTCGACGATCCCTGCAGCAGCTGAAGATAGTCGACGATGATGAAGCCGATGCCATGACGCCGCTGGAGCCGCCGCGCGCGCGTGCGCAGCCCCGCGATCGTCAGGCCGGGCGTATCGTCGATATAGAGCGGCAAGGTCTGGAGCGTCTGCGCCGCGCGCGAGAGCTGCTGGAACTGCTCCTTGCTGATCTTGCCCATGCGCAGCGCCTCGCCCGACACGCCCGATTGTTCGGCAAGCACGCGCGTCGCGAGCTGGTCGGCCGACATTTCGAGGCTGAAGAAAGCGACCTTGGCGCCCATATTCTTTTCGGGCGGAATCCCGTCTTCCTCGTCGCGGCGCCAGCGCTCGGCGGCATTATAGGCGATGTTGGTCGCGAGCGAGGTCTTGCCCATGCCGGGACGCCCCGCAAGGATCATCAGGTCCGAATTATGCATGCCGCCGATCTTGGCGTTCATGCTCGCGATGCCGGTGGTGATCCCCGACAGATGGCCGCCCGAATTGAGCGCGCGCTCGGCCGCTTGCAGCGCGGTCAGGCTCGCCTGGCTGAAGCTTTTGACCGATCCCATCTCGGCCTCGCCCCCCGCGACGCGATAGAGCGCGGTTTCGGCTTCCTCGATCTGCGCCTGCGGATCGACGCGCTCGCTGGTATCGAGCGCATTTTCGACGAGCGTGCGCCCGACGCCGGCGAGTTCGCGGAGCAGCGCGAGGTCGAAAATCTGTTTGGCGAAATCGCGCGCACCGATCAGGCCCGCGCCGCTGCCCGTCAGCTGCGCCAGATAGCCGACGCCGCCGACCGCCTTCATCGCCTCATCGGCCTCGAAATAGGGTTTGAGCGTCACCGGGGTGGCGATGCTGTTGCGCTCGATCAGCGCCATCGTTTGCTGAAAGATGCGGCCGTGGAGCGGCTCGAAGAAATGTTCGGGGGTGAGATGGACGGGCAGATCCTCGACGACTCGATTGTCGATCAGGATCGCGCCCAGAAACGCGGCCTCAGCCTCGATATTGCGGGGTAATTGACGCTCATCCCCGGTGGTTGCCGGGGTCGGGATAAGGGCGAGTTCGGGCATGGCGACCTTCATGCGCCGGTGGCCCCGGCGGCGCAACCGGCGATGTGGGCCAGCTTATCATAACTGTGGAATGCTGTGAATAAGTCGCCCCCTTGCCCTTCGCCGCGTGGCCGGTAGAAGCACGGACAGCATGTCCGACGCCGATCCTTCCAAGCAGCGCATCATCTCGGTCGAGCTCGACGAAGGCTCGATCGTCTGGCGCAATCCGGACGTCGAGCAGGAACGGCGCGTCGCAATCTTTGACCTCATTGAGGATAACAAGTTCGTGCCGCAGCGCGGCCACCCCGACGGCTATGCCGGCCCCTATCGGTTGAAACTGCGTGTCGAAGACGGGCGGCTGATCTTTGAAATATCGCGCGAAGATGGATCGCCGTTGGAGGCGATCATCCTCGGCCTCGGCCGCTTCCGTCGCCCGATCCGCGATTATTTCGCGATCTGCGACTCCTATTATCAGGCGATCAAGACCTCGACTGCGCAGCAGATCGAGACGGTCGATATGGCGCGCCGCGCGCTGCATAACGAGGCGGCGGAGATGCTGATGGACCGGCTCGACGGCAAGATTGCGGTCGATTTCGACACCGCACGGCGGCTGTTCACGCTGATCTGCGTGCTCCACATCAAGGGCTGACGATGAAGACGGGGACGATCGGGGGCGGACAGCGAGCAAAGCGCAGCGGCGACTGGCGCCGTGCGATTGCGCGGTTTCTGCGCCGGATCGGCGCCGCCGTCGTCCTGCTGCTCCTCGCCGCGGGCCTGGCTCTCTGGTGGGCGGCACGCTGGACGCCCGACCGCGCCACCTATCCGGTGCAGGGGGTGACGATCGACGCGGGCAACGGTGATGTGCATTGGGGATCGATCAAGGCCGCGGGCGCCGATTTTGCCTATATCGCCGCGACCGGCGGCGCCGCGCGCATCGATCCGAAATTCGCGCGCAACCTCGTCGGCGCGCGCGAAGCGGGGGTGCAGGCGGGCGCGATCCACCGTTACAGCCTCTGCCGCCTCGCGACCGATCAGGCCGCCAATTTCATCCGCCACGTCCCGCGCCGCGCCGACATGCTGCCCGCCGTGGTGTGGCTCGATTATGACGACCGCTGCCCCGACCGGCCGACGCGCGCGCTGCTGCTTTCCGAACTCGCGACCTTCCTCGCGCAGATCGAGGCGCATATGGGCAAGCAAAGCCTGATCGCGCCGGGCCCGACGTTCGAGGCCGATTATCAGGTGACGCGCGGCATCGCGCGCACGACCTGGCTGCGGCGCGATTTTTTCGAGCCCGACTATGGCGCGCACCCCTGGGCGATGTGGCAGGCGAATGATTATGTCCGCCTGTCGGGCGCCGACGGCACCGTCGGCTGGAATGCGCTCCGTGCGCGAGGAGAGATGCGATGACGGACACGACGACCCGCGACGCGCTGATCGACGCCGCGCGCGATGCCGCGAGCCGCGCTTACGCCCCTTATTCGGGCTTTCATGTCGGCGCCGCGCTGCTGCTCAAGAATGGCGATGTCGTGACCGGCGCCAACGTCGAAAATGCGAGCTATGGCCTGACACTCTGCGCCGAAACCGCTGCGGTGGCGAAGATCGCGAACGAAGGATGGATCGGCGAGCTTGCAGAAGTCGCGATTATCGGCGGGCGTCCGGACGGCGAAGCGCTGGTCGGCAGCGACCCGGTGCACCCGTGCGGGCGCTGCCGCCAGATATTGAACGAGGCCGCCGAGCGGTCGAAGATCGATATCCTCGTCCATTGCGCGTCGGGCGACGGCAGCGCGGTGAAGAGCTATCGGCTGAGCGAACTGCTGCCCGCATCTTTCGGGCCGAAGGATCTGGGGCTGATCGACTAGCCGACCGTGCCCCTGCGAAGGCAGGGGCCCATCTCCGGTCGCTGCGTTCGCGCTCAGCGGCGATGAAAAACGGAGAGCATGGGTGATGGGCCCCCGCCTTCGCAGGGGCGCAGGGTTACTTGACCGCTTGCGCAAAACGCGCCGCCCTTACAAGAGACACGCATGGCCATTCTTTCCGACCGCTGGATTCGCGAAGCCGCCCAAACGCAGGGCATGATCGAACCTTTCGTCGAGGCGCAGCGGCGCGACGGGTGCATCAGCTATGGTCTGTCGTCCTACGGCTATGACGCGCGCGTCGCGCCCGAGTTCAAGATTTTCACCAACGTCGACAGCACGATCGTCGATCCCAAGGATTTCGATCCCAAGAATTTCGTCGACCGCGAAACCGACGTCTGCATCATTCCGCCGAACAGCTTCGCGCTGGCGCGCACCGTCGAATATTTCCGCATTCCGCGCGATGTGCTCGTCATCTGCCTTGGCAAGTCGACCTATGCGCGCTGCGGCATAATCGTGAACGTCACCCCGCTCGAACCCGGCTGGGAGGGCCATGTGACGCTGGAGTTTTCGAACACCACCCCCCTGCCCGCGAAGATTTACGCCAATGAGGGCGCATGCCAGTTCCTGTTCCTTCAGGGCAATGAACCGTGCGAGACGAGCTACGCCGACCGCGCGGGCAAATATATGGGGCAAAAGGGCGTCACGCTGCCCAAGCTCTGACGGTCAAACCGAAAAACGGAACCTCCCTTCGCGCCGCGCGTCCTGAAAGCACAAGCGGCGGGGGCATCGTTTGGAGGACCGACGCATGTCCATGATCGCTGTCTTTATCGGGCGCCTTTTCATCTCGGTGATTTTTATCGTTTCGGGGATCAACAAGCTGATCCACGTCAACACCACCGACGCGATGATCACCGCCACCGGCCTTCCTGCCGGCCTCGCCATCCCCGTCGGCCTGTTCGAACTGATCGCCGGCGTATGCATTGCATTCGGCATTGCGGTGCGGCTGTGGTCGGTCCTGCTCGCGGGCTTCGTGCTCGCGACGATCCTGTTCTTTCACCGCGAAGTCACCGACCCGGTGCAGGCCATGGCAGCGATGAAGAATCTGGCGATTGCGGGCGGCCTGCTCTGCCTGTTCGGCTATGGCCATACCCGCTGGAGCTATGACGCGCTGCGCCAACGCCGCCGCGACGAGATCGCCACCCGCGACGCACAACTGCGCGCCACCGAAGCCGAAGTGCGTGCCGCGCGGGCCGAAGGTCGGGCAGAAGCCACGGTCGGAGAGCCGGTCGTGGTGGAGAAACGCCCCTTCTGGCGCCGCTGACGCTTCGCACTTGGCATCGCGAGCAGGCTGCGCTAGCCTCCCCTTACGTTTACGTAAAGGGAGGCTAGCATGGCCAGCCGCGAGTTCGACATCATCGTTTATGGCGCAACGGGTTTCACCGGGCGCCTCGTCGCCGAATATCTGGCGCAGCATTATCGCGGCCGCACCGACGCCCCCAAATGGGCGATGGCCGGGCGCAGCCTTGCCAAGCTGGCCGAGGTTCGCGGCCTGATCGGCGCCGATGCCGACACGCCGTTGGTCGTCGCCGACGCGAGCGATCCCGCCAGCCTCGACGCAATGGCGGCGCGCGCCACGGTCATCCTGACCACCGTCGGCCCGTACCAGCTCTATGGCAGCGACCTCGTCGCCGCCTGTGTCCGCGCCGGCACTGCCTATGCCGACCTGTGCGGCGAACCCGGCTGGATGCGCGAGATGATCGACACGCACGAAGCCGCCGCAAAAGCATCGGGAGCGCGCATCACCTTTTCGTGCGGCTTCGATTCCATCCCGTTCGATCTTGGCGTATTGTTCCTGCAGGAAGAGGCGGTGCGCCGCCACGGCAAGCCCGCGCCGCGCGTCAAGGGCCGCGTCCGCAAAATGGCGGGGGGCGCATCGGGCGGCACGATCGCCAGCCTCACCGAAACGCTCAAAGCCGTCGCGAAAAAGCCATCGCTCGCGCTGCTGCTCAAATCCTCCTTCGCGCTGACCCCGGGCTTCGAGGGCCCCTCGCAGCCGACCGGGCTGGTCCCCGAATATGACAGCGCAACGGGCACCTGGACCGCGCCCTTCATTATGGCACCGATCAACACTAAAAATGTCCACCGCACGAATTTCCTGCTCGGCCACCAATGGGGCGCCGACCTCGTTTATGACGAGATGGTGATGACGACGATCGGCGATGCGGGCAAGGCGATGGCCGAAGCCATGGCCAAGGCCAATCCGTTCGGCGATTCCAGGCTCCAGCCCGGCGAAGGGCCGAGCAAGGAAGAGCGCGAAAACGGCTTTTACGACATATTGTTCATCGGCGAATATCCCGACGGCACCACGGTGCGCGCGAGCGTTCAGGGCGACCGCGATCCCGGCTATGGTTCGACGTCGAAGATGCTCGCCGAAACCGGCATGGCGCTGCTCCAAAACAAGGGCGCGGCCGGGGTATGGACGCCGGGGGCGCTGCTTGGCCAGGCGCTGATCGACCGGCTGACTGCCAACGCCGGCCTGACCTTTCAGATCGAGGAATAAGAACAGGATGACGACCTCTCCCAGCGCGCTCGACGCGCTGCTTTCAACCATCCGCACCGAAGACGGCGCGGCCAAGGCGCATATCGACGACGGCTGGATGCAGGGGCGCACCGCCTATGGCGGGATCAGTTCGGCGGTCGCACTCGCGGGCACAATGGCGCTCCACCCGACCGAAGTGCCGCTCCGCTATGCGCAGATCAGTTTCGTCGGCCCCGTCGGCGGCGACTGCACGGTCGAAACGCGCGTGCTGCGCCAGTCGAAATCCTCGCTGTTCATCGACGCCGGCGTGTCGAGCGACATGGGGTTCGGCACCGCAGCAGTCTTCGCCTTCTCCGGCGATCGTCAAAGTCATCTCGACCACAACCGCCTCACCATGCCCGATGCCCCCAACCCCGAAACGCTGGAGCCGGTGCCCGAGCATAAGGCGCGTCCAAGCTTCGTGCGCCATTTCGACATGCGGCCGACCACCGGCCCGCGCTTCGACTGGAAAAGCGAGGTCGGCGAATATCTGACCTGGGTGCGCTTCGCCCAGGAACCCGTCTGCCATCCCGCGGTCGCGCTGCTCGCGATGGGCGACGCGCTGCCCCCCGCGGCGATGGCGCTTTTCAGCCAGTTCGGGCCGATCAGCTCGATGAACTGGACGGTCAACATGCTGACCGCCGCGCCCGCAACCGACGACGGCTGGTGGCTCCTGTCGGCAAAGACCGGCTATGCGCGCCACGGCCTATCGGTGCAGGACATGATGCTGTGGAACCGCGCGGGCGAGCCGATTCTGAGCGGTAGCCAGGCGATTGCAATCTACGTCTGATTGGTGGACGTCCGGCCTCGCGGCGCCATTTACATTGAGTGAGAAGGTCCGAAAACGACCGGTTGCGGCCGTTGCGCTCCTCCCCCGCAGGGGGAGGATCGGCAGCTCACACCGCTAACCGGACACCGAAAAAACGCTGTCCTACATGCGCCGGCTATGCCAGCCTTCATTCCGGCTCTTTCAATATGTGGACAAAAGCGATTGCTGCCCGGCCTGTAGATCGGGAGCCGGCTACTGCATGTCCGTCCGGAGCGACAGAAAGGCGAGCGCACTAGGCTGACCTTTCCTGAACTTTGGAACCATTGCCCGGCCCAATCCCGGCATGACCAAAGACGTTTTACACCTGAACCGGCAGCGCGATCACCGCATCGAGTCCGCCGCCTACGCGATTGACGAGCGTCAGCGTGCCGCCTTCGCCCTCGGCGATCTCGCGCGCGATCGACAGGCCCAAACCCGCGCCGCCGGTTGCGCGATTGCGCGACTGCTCGCCGCGCGCGAAGGGTTCGATCAGCGTGCGGATCTGCTCGTCGGTCAGGCCGGGGCCATCGTCCGAGACGATGATCCGCGCCTGCCCGCCCTCGACCGTCACCGACAGCCGCGCGCGCGCGCCATAGGACACCGCATTATCGACCAGGTTGCGGATCGCACGCTTCAACAACATCGGCCGTGCCCGCACGGCCGCATCGGCGAGGGCGCCCGCCGCGACATCCTTGCCGCGTTCGCGATAATCGGCCGCGAGCTCGCCGACCAGTTTGCGCAGCGAAACCGTCTCGATTCCCTCGGTCCCCGCACCCGAGCGCGCCAGCGCCAATATGTCGGTCAGCATCGCGGTCATCTCGTCGATGCTGGCGATCATCTTTTCGCGCAACCGATCATTCTCGACCTGTTCGACACGCACGCGCAGGCTGGCGAGCGGGGTGCGCAGGTCGTGGCCGACCGCACCGAGCATCCGGTCCTTGTCCGAGAGCATCGTCGTGATCCGCTCGCGATAGGCGTTGAAGGCGGCGATCAGGTCGCGCACGTCCGAGGGGCCGGCCGCTTCGAGGGGAACCGTATCGCGCTGCGCCGGGTTGGCGCGCGCCGCGCGCGTCAGGTCGCGCAGCGGCGCCGCGACGCGCCACGCGATCACCAGGATCGGGATGAGCAGCAGCAGATAAAGCGAGAGCGTCTGCCAGACCAGAAAGCCCTGCAACCGGGCGCCGCCCGATGCGACGCGGCTGCGCACCCCGTAAAAGCGCCCGTCGACTTCGGCGACGACCAGGACGGTGCGTCCGGGCAGCTGCGTGCGCCCCAGTCGGGGGCGCTGCGGCAGCGCCCAGGCCGTGACGTTTTGCGTTCGAATGTCCGCTTCGGCGAGCAAGTTTCGCACATAGTCGGCCAGATCGGGCATCGCGACCGCCCGCTCGGGCACAGGCGGCGCGGTCTCACCGACCCATAGTTTGGGAATGCGGAGACGACGCGGGCCATCCTCGCGAACTGGCAAAATCTCCATCTGCCCGCGGCCCTGCCGATCGATCGCGTCGATGATCCGCGCGACCGCCATCCCGCCGCCATGCGCCAGTGCCTGCTGTTTTTGTCCACGCGCGAGCAGCGCGAAATTGACCGCTTGCGCAACGAACAGCATCACCGCGACCGCGAAGACCAACTGCCCGATCAGGCTGCGAGGCCAGAGACGAAGCTTCACGCCGCGGGGCCCAGCCGCTTGACTTCGCATGCGAGCGTGTAGCCGCCGCCCCAGACGGTCTTGACGATTTGCGGGTGCGCGGGGTCGACCTCGATCTTCTTGCGCAGGCGGCTGACCAGATTGTCGATCGCGCGGTCGAAAATATCGGCCTCGCGCCCGCGCACCAGATCGAGCAGCCGGTCGCGGCTCATCACCTGTCGCGGGTGGCGGAGCAGCGCGTGGAGCAAATGATATTCGCCCGACGACAACGCGACTTCGGTCCCCTCGCTATCGACCAGGACGCGCTCGACCTCGCGCAGCACCCAGTCGCCAAAGGCATAGCAGGTGCCGCCGGTGTCGAGCGCGCGCCCGCCCTGCTGCGTGCGGCGCAGCACGGTGCGGATGCGCGCGACGAGTTCGCGCGGGTTGAAGGGTTTGACGACATAATCGTCGGCGCCGATCTCCAGCCCGATGATGCGTTCGGTATCCTCCGCGCGCGCAGTCAGCAGGATGACGGGGATGCTGCTCGTTTCGCGCAGATGGCGCGTGAGCGACAGCCCGTCCTCGCCGGGCATCATGATGTCGCTGACGACCAGATCGACCGATTTGGCGCGCAGCACCGACCGCGCCTCGGCCGCGCTTGCGGCGTCGGTGACGGCAAAGCCCTGCGCGGTCAGATATTCGCTCAGCGGCTCGCGGATCGACGGTTCGTCGTCGATCAGCAGGATGCGCGGCAGGTCGCTATCGGTCATCGCTTGTCATCCGTCCGTCGGAAACTGGTTCGCCCACCGGCCGCAAAGGACCGGTGGGCGATAGCTGGCAGGGCGTGGCGGCAAAGGCAATGCCGGGAGGGGGAGGAAGACACCGCGCCGCCGCCCGTCCCTGCCAAATTGTTTATTCTCCGGCGGGGGCAGCGGGGGCCGCGCGCTTGGCACGCCAGGCGCTGCGCTGCGCGGCGCGTTCGTCGGCGGTCACCTGTCCGTCCTTGTTCGCGTCGGCGGCATCGAAGCGCGCGAGCGCCGCGGTCTGGAATTCGGCCTGGCTGATCGCCTTGTCACCGTCGGTGTCGGCCTTGCCCATCATCGCTTGATGGCCGCCGCGCTTGCCGTGATGGCCGCGCATTGCATAGCGCTTGCCCTTGCGGCCTTCGCCGGATTCAGCGCGCTTTTCGCCGCGCTCGGCGCGTTTCGCGGCGCGATCGGCACCGTGCTGATCCCATTCGGCGCGGCTGATGCTGCCGTCCTTGTCGGCGTCGATCCGCTCGAACATCTTGGCCTGCATTTCGGCGCGCTTGGCGGTGCGGTCGGCAGCATCAAGCTTGCCATCCTTATTCGCATCCATCCGAGCGAACATCTGCGTCGCATGAGCCTGAGCTTCGGCGCGCGTCAGCGTGCCATTGCCATCGGCATCGCCCCGCGCGCTGCCGGGGGCGGCGAGAACGGGCACGGCAATCAGCGCCACACCCAGCGTCAAAAGACTGATCTTCTTGTTCATGTCACAAACTCCTTCGTGCGAAGCGGCGGGGAGAGCCCCGCGTTCGATGAAGGCAGTTTTAGGCGCCATTTGTCCCAGCCCCGTGCCGGTCCGCCGGAAAATTGTCGCAAAATGTCGCAAGGACACGCCGCCGTTCATAGGGGCGAAAGCGAAAACGGCCGACCGCGCAGTCCGCGATCGGCCGTTAGTTAGGGGTCAAGCGACGATCAACTTAGGGGCTTACCGGCGCGTCGTCATCGTCCTCGGCGATCAGAACCATCGCGGTCACACCCGCGAGCAGGCCGATCAGTCCGATAATCCAGCTGGAATTGCCCGAAAGCTCATTTTCGCCGGATACCATCGAGGTGGCGCGAGCGCCGCTGGCCGCCGAAGCGGCCACGGGCGGCGCGACGACCAAAAGCGCCGCGAGCGAAATCGCCGCCTTTTTGAAAATGCGCATATAAATCTCCCTTGGGTGGACGGGGCTAGTCTTTGACAAACGGACACAATCCCCATTCGATGCTCGTCCCAAAACTATTCATCGCAAATGCAGGACGGCTCGCCCCGGATTGCGGGCGGCACGAAAGCCCCCTTGCGCATCCGGCTCGTGATGGGTTTATGCGACGTCGATCGAGGGAGAAGTCACCGCATGTCAAAGGCCAACCACCTGTTCGCCGCAATCATCGCGCTCGGCACTGCCACCGCGGCGTTTGCCCAGTCGGCAGATACGCTGCCCACCCAGGGCACCGCCTATCTCAACAACCAGATGGCGGCGCTGGCCGCGCGTCACGGCGCCGATGGCTGGCGCGTGACGCCGAGCGGGCTGCGCTGGCGCCGCGTCGCCGGCGACGGCACGGGCGCACGCCCCCGTCCCGCTGATAACGTCACCGTCCATTATGTCGGCGCCTTTGCCGACGGGCGCGAATTCGACAGCTCGATCCGCCGCGGCGAGCCGACCAGCTTTCCGCTCAACCGCGTCATCCAGGGCTGGCAGGAAGGCGTCGCACTGATGAGCGTCGGGGACACGGTCGAACTCGCGATCCCCTGGCAGCTTGGCTATGGCGCCGACGGCAAGGGGCCGATCCCCGGCGGCGCGACGCTGCTGTTCACCGTCGAACTGCTTGGCGTCGAGCCCGCCCAATAGCCGGCGGAACGATCGAAGCCAGTCGAAATCAGGCCGGGTCCGCCGCGATACCGAAATGCGAAATGAAGGGTTGCAGCCGCCAGTCGATCTGGTCCCTGCCGAGCCACTCCTCCTCAATCCCGGCGAGTGCATTGAGCATCGAATCGCCGAAGACGATGTTGAGGAACAATTTTGCCGCGGCTTCGGGATCGTCGATTTTGGCCTTGCCGGCGGCGACCCATCCGGCGAATAATTCGGCCAGCTCGTCGATCGCAGATATATGGAGATCGCGATAGATGCCCGCCGCGAAATCGCGGTCCCGCAAACTTTCCGACACGAGCATCCGCATCAACGCAATGGCGCGCGGCGACTGCATCGCGTCGCTTTGCCGATAAGCATAGCATTTGAGGATTTCGACGGTCGGCATGGTTACAGTCACCGCCGGATCGAGCGGACGGAAGGCTGTTTCGCCGGCCCATCGTGCTGCAATGGCACGCAGCAGGCCCTGCTTGTTCCCGAAAAGGTCATAAAGCGTGGCGAGGGAACCACCCGAACGCCGAACGATGTCGGCAAGACTGGTGCGGTCATAACCATGTTCGAGGAACAGCGCCTCCGCCGCGTCGAGAATCGCGTTGTAACGGCGTTCGCGCGGTGAACCTGTATCTCTCTGAGATGAAGTCGTTTCCGACATATTCAATTTGCAGTTCCTCTTCCCTTGCGCTTATCTGTAATTTGAATTACAGGGCGCCTCCGCGCAAGCTTTCGCGTATACGAAGGGCGCGCGCAACAGCGTTTTTCAGGGGTCTTTATGAGTCGCATCTCCTCTCTCGGCTACGCCGCCGGTGCTGTGCTGGCGCTGTCATTGGTCGCCTGTTCATCCGAAGCGCCCCCCGCCCCGCCGCCGCCCGAGGTGAATATCGTCACCGTCCGGTCGCAGCCGGTGCCCAATGTCATCGAACTGCCGGGCCGTGTCCAGGCGTATCGGACCTCGGAAGTGCGCGCGCGTGTCGATGGCATCGTCGAACGTCGGCTGTTCAACGAGGGCAGTTTTGTGCGCGCCGGCACCGCGCTTTTCCGCATCGATCCGCGCCAGCTGACCGCCAATGCCAATGCCGCCCGAGCGCAGCTGGCCCGCGCACAGGCAACCGCGGCGAACGCGCGGCAGGTCGTCGCGCGTTACCAGCCGCTGCTCGCCGACCAGGCGATCGGCAAGCAGGAATATGACGCCGCCGTCGCCGCGCAGCGCACCGCCGAAGCCGATGTGCATGCGGCGCAGGCCAATCTGGAGTCGGCACGGCTGAATCTCGGCTATGCGTCGGTCACCGCGCCGATTTCGGGCCGCGCGCGCCGCGCCGAAGTGACCGAAGGCGCGCTGGTCAGCGCGGCGCAGGGCACGCTGCTGACGACAATCGAACAGATCGACCGCGTCTACGTGAATTTCGGCCAGTCGAGTTCGGACCTGCTTGCAACGCGCCGCGACATGGGGTCGGGTCGGATCAGCGCGCAGCAGCTCGAGCGTGTCGAGGTGCAGCTGATCCTCGAGGACGGCAGTGCCTATCCAGTCGTCGGCCACCTCGACTTTCTCGACCTGTCGATCGACGAGGCCACGGGAACCGCCGCGCTGCGCGCCGAATTCCCCAACCCGAGTGCCGCGTTGCTCCCCGGCCAGTTCGTGCGCGCGCGCATTTTCGCCGGCAATCGCGCGGACGGGATGCTGATCCCGCAGCGCGCGGTCAAATTGACCGGCGATGCCGCCAGCGTGATGGTGCTCGATGCCAAGAATGTCGCGACCCCGCGGCCGATCAAGCTCGGCGCGATGGTCGCGGGACAATGGGCGGTGCTCGACGGGCTGAAGCCCGGCGACCGGGTGATCGTCGATGGGCTGCAAAAGGTTCAGCCGGGCCAGCCGGTGCGCATCGCGCCGCCCAAGGGAACGGCGTCGACGCCGCCCGCGAAGCGCTGATCCGCCATGACCCCCCGCTTTTTCATCGACCGGCCCATCTTTTCCTGGGTCATCGCCATCGGCATCCTGCTCGCCGGGATCATCGCGCTGCGCGGGCTGCCAGTGGAGCAATATCCGTCGGTCGCGCCGCCGTCGCTGACGATCGGCGTCACCTATCCGGGCGCCGACGCGAGCACGCTTGAGCAGAATGTCACGCAGGTCATCGAGCAGGAGCTGAACGGGGTCGAGGGCTTTCTCTACATGGCCTCGACCAGCGAATCGAACGGGACGGCGTCGATCACGCTGACGTTCGAGGCAGGGACCGACATCGACAATGCGCAGATGGAGGTGCAGAACCGCCTCCGCCGCGTCGAACAGCGGCTGCCCGAAGATGTGCGGCGCCAGGGCATTTCGGTGACCGAAGCCAATTCGAGCTTCCTGCTGATCGTCGCGGTCACGTCGAAAAGCGGCAACACCGACCCGATGGAGGTCAATAATTTCGCCAACACGCGCGTGCTCGACGAGCTCAGGCGCGTGAACGGGGTCGGCAATGTGCAAGCGTTCGCGCCCGAATATGCGATGCGCGTCTGGCTCGATCCCCAAAAGCTCGCTTCCTACAATCTCTCCGCCGCCGAAGCGCTAGCCGCCGTGCAGGAGCAGAACAGCCAGACGCCGGGCGGCCAGCTGGGCGATCAGCCGATCGCCAAGGGCGCCGAGCTGAACGCGGTCATCACGACGCAGGGCCGCTTCACCAAGCCCGAACAGTTCGAAAGCATCATCCTGCGCGCCAACCCCGACGGGTCGGCGGTGACGCTGGCCGATGTCGGCCGCGTCGAACTGGGCGCCGCAAGCTATCTCTTCTCGTCCGAACTCAACGGCAAGCCGATGGCGGGCCTTGCGGTCCAGCTGACCCCCGGCGCCAACGCGCTGTCGACCGCCGAGGGCGTTCGCGCGCAGATGGACGAGCTGGCCAAGGGATTCCCGCCCGACATCACCTGGTCGATCCCCTATGACACGACGCCCTTCGTCGAACTGTCGATCGAGGAGGTGGTGAAGACACTGGTCGAGGCGATGATCCTCGTCTTCCTCGTCATGTTCCTGTTCCTGCAGAACTGGCGGGCGACGGTGATCCCGACGATCGTCGTGCCGATTGCGCTGGCGGGGGCGTGCCTTGGCCTGTGGATGTTCGGATTCTCGATCAACGTGCTGACCTTGTTCGGCATGGTGCTGGCGATCGGCATCCTCGTCGACGATGCGATCGTCGTCATCGAGAATGTCGAGCGCATCATGAACGAGGAGCATCTGCCGCCCTATGAGGCGACGGTGAAGGCGATGAGCCAGATCACCAGCGCGATCATCGGCATCACGCTGGTGCTGATCGCGGTGTTCATCCCGATGGCGTTCTTCCCCGGCTCGACCGGCGGCATCTATCGCCAGTTTTCGATGACGCTGGCGATTTCGATCGCCTTCTCGGCGCTGCTCGCGCTCACGCTGACGCCGGCGCTGTGCGCGACCCTGTTAAAGCCGCACGACCAGACCAAGCGCACAGGGCCGGTCGGCGTGTTTTTCGATCGTTTCTTCGACCGCTTCAACGGCTGGTTCGGGCGCACGACCGATCGTTATCAGGGCGGCGTGGGCAAGATGCTCGCTACGCCGCTGCGCTGGCTGGGTGTGTTCGTGGCGATGGTTGCGATAACCGCGCTCCTCTTCTCGCGCCTGCCCGGATCCTTCCTGCCACAGGAGGATCAGGGCTATCTGATCACCGTGATTCAGGCGCCACCCGGCGCCACGTCGCAGCGAACGGCCGAAGCGACAAAGCAGGTGAAGGCCTTTTTCGACGAACAGCCGCAGGTCGCGAACATCGTGCTCGTCAACGGCTTCAGCTTTTTCGGCCAGGGTCAGGCGAACGCGATCATGTTCACGCCGCTGAAACCCTGGGACGAGCGCACGGGCGACGGCGACAGCGCCGACGCGATCGCCGGCAAGGCGATGGGCACCTTGATGGGCATCAAGGAAGCCTTTGCCTTTTCGCTGAGCCCGCCGTCCATCCCCGAACTCGGCACGTCCAGCGGCTTTACCTTCAAGCTTCAGGATCGCGGCGCGAACGGGCGCGAGGCGCTGGTCGCCGCGCGCAACCAGATGCTCGGTGGCGCGATGCAGAGCAAGCTGCTCGCCAACGTCCGCCCCGAAGGGCAGGAGGACGCGCCGGTGCTGAAGCTCGACATCGACCGCATCCAGGCGCGCGCGCTCGGCCTGTCGATCGGTGAGGTCAATGCCACGCTCGCGATCAGTTTCGGCAGCGCCTATGCCAACGACTTCACGCGCGAAGGCCGCGTGCTGCGCGTGCTGCTGCAAGCCGACGCGGCGAACCGCATGACGCCGCAAGACGTGCTCGACTTGCGCGTGCGCAGCGCGACGGGCGACATGGTGCCCTTCGGTTCGTTCAGCAAGGCCGAATGGTCGGCCGAGCCGCCGCAGCTCCAGCGGTACAACGGCTATCCGGCGATGACGATTTCGGGCGAACCCGCGCCGGGGCAATCGACGGGCGAGGCAATGGCCGAGATGGAACGGCTGGCGGAGCAACTGCCGCCCGGATTCTCGTTCGAATGGACCGGCATATCCTATGAGGAAAAGCAGTCGGCAGGGCAGATCGGCATGTTGCTGGGCCTGTCGCTCGTCGTCGTCTTCCTGCTGCTCGCCGCGCTTTACGAAAGCTGGTCGGTGCCCGTCGCGGTGCTGCTCGTGGTGCCGCTCGGCGTGCTCGGCGCGGTGCTTTTCTCGATGTTCCGCGGGCTGTCGGCCGACATTTATTTCAACGTCGGCCTGATCACGATTATCGGCCTCGCCGCGAAGAATGCGATCCTGATCGTCGAGTTCGCGATCGAACAGGAGGCCGAGGGCAAATCGACGCTCGACGCGGTGATGGAGGCGGTGAAGCTGCGCCTTCGCCCTATCATCATGACCAGTCTGGCTTTCATCCTCGGCATGGTGCCGCTGGTGATCGCGACCGGCGCGGGCGCCGCGAGCCGCATCGCGGTCGGGTCGGGCGTGATGGGCGGGATGATCGCGGCGACGCTGCTCGGCATTTTCTTCATCCCGCTTTTCTATCTGTCGGTGCGCAAATGGCTCAGTCGCAAGCGGCCCCCTGCCCCCACCGAAAGAGGCCATCATGAGGAGCCCGGTCATGCGTAAGGCGATCCTGCTTCTCGCGGCGACGACGCTCGCCGGATGCGTCAACATGGCGCCAAAGCACGAGCGCCCGCCGCTGGCGACCGCGTCGGACTATCCGGCCGAATTTGCCGGCGACGCGACGCTTGGCCAGCGTGCGACGAACATCGCGTGGCGCGATTTCCTCGTCGATCCGCGGCTCGAAGCGCTGATCGCACAGGCTGTGGAGCGCAACCGCGACCTTGCCGTCGCGGTCGCGCAGATCGAGGAAGCGCGCGGGCTTTATCGCATCCAGGCCGCCGACCGCCTGCCCACCCTGGGCGCCAGCGCCGGCGCGGCGCGAACGCGCGGCGCGTCGCTGACCGGCGTCGGGACCGACACGACGAACCGTTATTCGGTCGGCGTCGGCGTCACCTCGTTCGAGCTCGATTTCTGGGGGCGCGTCAAGAATCTCTCCGAAGCGGCGCGCAGCCAATATCTCGCGACCGAAGCCGCCGAGCGTGCCTTTCGCCTCGCGCTCGTCCGCGACGTCGCCTCGACCTATTTCGCCTCGCGCGGCGCCGAGGAGCAGATCGAGCTCGCCGAAGCGACGGTGACGAGCCGCAAGGAAGGGCTGCGCATCGCCAAGCGCCGCCTTGACGCGGGGGTCACCTCGGCGCTCGACTATCGCCAGTCGGAAACGCTGCTGACGCAGGCGGAGACGCAGCTCGCGAGCCTGAAGCTCGGCAAGGCGCAGGCCGATAACTTCCTGGCTGTGCTCACCGGCGGACCTGTGGCCGATCCCCTACCCGCACCGCTTCCGCTCGTCGCACAGGCCGGATCGCCGACGCTCACCGCAGGATTGCCGTCGGACCTGCTCGTCGCACGTCCCGACATTGTCGCGGCCGAGGAACGGCTGCGCGCCGCACGCGCCAATGTCGGCGCGGCCCGCGCGGCCTTTTTCCCGTCGATCTCGCTGACGGGCAGCTTCGGCTTCGCCTCGGGGGCGCTCGACAATCTGTTCAGCGACGACGGGATGACATGGAGCTTTGGTCCGTCGATCAGCCTGCCGATCTTCGATTTCGGACGGCGGCAAGGCAATCTGACCGTCTCCGAGGCGCGCGAGAACATCGCCGTCGCAACTTATGAACGCACCGTGCAGGGCGCCTTCCGCGAAGTCGCCGACGCACTCGCCGGGCGACGTTATCTGGCCGAACAGGTCGAGGCGCAGGAACGCGGCACGCTGGCGACGCGGCAGATCGCCGACCTGGCGCGCAAGCGGTACCGGGAGGGTGTATCGACCTATCTCGAAGTGCTCGATGCCGAGCGCAATCTGTTTGCATCCGAACAAACGCTGATCGAGCTGCGCCGCGCGCAGGTCGACAATCTGGTGACGCTATATGTCGCGCTGGGCGGCGGGCTGGTCGAACGGACGGGAAGCGCGGCGCGGTGAGCGGCGAAACGCTGCTGCTCAAAAACCTGCTGGGCCCGCAAGCGATCGCGACGATCGCCGACGCTGGCACCGCCGCAACGCCGCGTTTCGACCGGCCGATGTTCACGCGCGCCGCGCTGGACGGACTCGATGCGCTGTCGATCATGGAGCGCGTACGCCATATCGCCGATGCACTGCACGGGGCGCTGCCGTACGATTATGGCGCGACGCTGGATACGCTGCGCGCGATGGCGCCGCGGCTGACGCACGGCTTTCAGGCGATTGCGATCACCGAAGTTGTCGCGCGCCATGGCCTTGACGATTTCGACCGTTCGATGGCCGCGCTTGCCGAGCTGACGCGCTTCGGTTCGGCCGAGTTTGCGATCCGTCCGTTTCTGACTGCCGACGCGGACCGCGCGCTCGGCATCATGGAGCACTGGACCGCGAGCGACGACGAGCATGTCCGGCGGCTCGCGAGCGAAGGCGCGCGGCCGCGGCTGCCATGGGCGGCGCGTGTCCCGGCGCTGAAGGTCGATCCGACGCGCGCGGCGCCGATCCTTGAGGCGCTGAAGGCCGACGCAGCCATCTATGTCCGCAAGTCGGTCGCCAACCATCTGAACGACATTGCCAAGGACCGGCCCGAATGGCTGGTCGAGCGGCTTGCAAAATGGTCGCAGGACGACGACCGCACGGCGTCGATCGTCCGCCACGCGCTGCGCACGCTGATCAAAAAGGGCGATCCTGCCGCGCTCGCGCTGATCGGCGTCGGGCACGGCGCGGCGGTGGCGGTGCGCCGCTTTGCCGTCGAACCCGCGACGGTGCGCCTTGGCGACCAGATTGCCATCACCACCGAGCTTGTGTCGGAGTCGCCGGACGACCAGCCGCTGGTGGTCGATTACCGCATCCATTATGCGCGCCCCGGCGGCAAGAGCGCGCCCAAGGTGTTCAAACTCAAAAGCTTTACGTTGGCGGGGCGCGACACCGCTGCCTTGTCGATTTCGCAAACGATCCGCGATTTCACGACCCGCCGCCATCATCCGGGGCGGCACCGCATCGAACTGATCGTCAATGGGCAGACGCTGGCGGAGGCCGCTTTCGACATCCTGCCGGACGAAGCCGCCTAATTCCCCGGCGGCGCGCCGGGATCGGGCGCGGCGGGTTCCGGCGTGCGCTGGTCGATCGGCAGGCGGAGGTCGATGCGGCTGCCATTGATTTCGGTCGAGATCACCGCATCGCCATCCTCGATACCCACGCGCGTCCGGTCGCCGACCGAAATCTCGCCGACATCGGGGATGGCGGGACTGTCCTGCGGCTCGACGGGACCGGTCGGATCGACGGGGCGTGGTCGCGGCGCTGCCTTTTGTCCCGACGCCTGCGTCATGAAATCGCGCCACATGCGCGCCGGCAGGCCGCCGCCCGAAATCCCCTGAAGCGGGCTGTTGTCGTCGTTGCCGATCCAGATTCCGACGACGAGGCCATTGGCATAGCCGACGAACAGCGCGTCGCGATTGTCCTGGCTGGTGCCCGTCTTGCCGAAATTGGGCTGCGGCAGCCGCGCGGCCCGGCCGGTGCCGCGGTTGACCGCCGCGCGCAGCATCGTCTCCATATCGTCATGCACACGCGATCCGAAATGAGACGGACCCCAAACCAGATTTTCGATCCAGCCCTTTTCCTCCGCCTTGAACGCGTGGGGCTTGACCGGATAACTGTTCGCCGCGACCGCGGCATAGGCGGCGGTGAGTTCGAGCAGGGTCATGCTCGACGTGCCGAGCGCAAGGCTGGGATCGCCTTCGGCCAGCGGCGCGGTGACGCCCAGGTCGCGCGCCATGTCGATCACCTTGTCGCTGCCGACCTCGCCGAGCAGCCGCACCGCGGCGACGTTGCTCGACGATGCGAAGGCGTCTTCGAGGCTGATCTGCCGCGAATAGGCGTCGCCCGCATTTTTGGGGCGATAGGCGCCGGTTTCGATCGCGCGGTTGTCGATCATGTCATCGGGTTCCCACCCGGCGCGCAGAGCGGCGAGATAGACGAACAGCTTGAAGGTCGATCCCGGCTGGCGCCGCGCCTGCGTCGCGCGGTTGAAGGGCGAGGCGGCATAATCCTTGCCGCCGATCATCGCGACAACCTCGCCATTCGGGCGCATCGCGACGAGCGCGACCTGCGCCTTGCCCAGCCCCGCCCGGCCGGTGACGCGCCGCGCGATCGACTGAAGCCGCGCGTCGAGCGTCGTCGCGATCGTCTGCCGCGAATAGCCGACGTCGCTCAATTTGCGCGCTTCGGGCAGCGCCCAGTCGGCGAAGTAAGTGCCCGTCGGCAGCGTGTTGCGCATCCGCACATCGATGCGCGGGGTGCGGATCGCGCGCGCCTGCTGTTCGGTCATCCGCCCCGTCGCGACCATCGCGTTCAGCACCAGCTTCATCCGCTTTTCGGCCAGATCAGGATTGCGCGTCGGAGCAAGCCGCGATGGCGCCTGCACCAGCCCCGCGAGCATTGCCGCCTGCGCCGGGGTCAGATTTTCGGGCTGGCGATAGAAATAATGCAGCGACGCCGCACGCAACCCATAGGTATTGTCGCCGAAATAGGCGTTCGACAGATAGCGTTCGAGTATCTCGTCCTTGGTCAGCCATGCCTCCAGCCAGAAGGCGATCAGCGCCTCGCGCGCCTTGCGCCCCAGCGTGCGCTTGGGCGTCAGGAAGGTGAATTTGGCGAGCTGCTGGGTGATCGTGCTGCCGCCTTGCGTCGGGCCGCCGGTCAGGTTGCTCCACACTGCGCGCGCGATGCTGCGCGGGTCGATGCCCCAGTGCGAATAGAAACGCCGGTCCTCGATCGCGAGAAAGGCGCCCGTGACATGCTCGGGCAGGTCGCGCGCCTTCACCGGCCGATCGACGATGGCCCCCGACCGCGCGATCGGCGTGCCGTCGGACGCGAGCAAGGTAATCTGAGGCGGCGCAATCGGTTCGAGCGATTTCGACAGCGGCGCGGTGAGCGCGAGCCAGCCGACGAGCAGGATGAAAACCACGCACAGAGCTGCAAAACCTCGCGCGATGCGGCGCATCCACTTGCGCCGCCGCGATTCGGGAACCGGCGGGGTCGGCGGCAGCGGCGGCGCAACGTCGGCGAACGGTCCCCCGGGCGTCATCGCCAGCGTGGGGTCGGTGCCTTCGGGTTTGCGGAACCAGGTCATCTATGGGGCCGTATTACAGCCCCAATACAGCCTAGGCAAATGGCTTATACCGACGTCGGTTCGCAGCGGAGCGCCCCGCGCGTCAGACCGGCATGGCTTCGCACCGCTTCGTCCATCAGTGCGAGCGCTGCCAGCACAGCATGATCAAGCACCGCCCCGCGCCCGATGTCGCCGAACCGGCATTCCTGCTGCACGAGCCGGCCGCGCCTGTCGGCACAGGCCAGAAAGACAAGACCCACCTCCTCATCCTTTTGCCGGGGACCGCAAAATCCGGTGATGGCGATGCCGATGTCGGCGGTGCTCATCGCGACCGCGCCCCGCGCCATCGCTTCGGCGACTTCCGGATTGACCGCGTCGTTGCGCTCGACGTCGCCGCGATTAACCCCGAGCAGATCGCATTTGGCCTCGGCCGAATAGACAGTGAACCCGCGCTCGATATGCGGACCAAGCGCCGCATCGCGCGCAAGAAGCGCCGAAAGCTGTCCGCCGGTACAGCTTTCGGCCGTCGCAAAGCTCAAACCGGTTCCTTCCAGCGTGCGGGCCAATTTAGCCAGCCGCCGTTCGATGTCGCGCGCGACCGACATGACCTCACATCGTCGTCATCTCGGCGGGTGGCAGGCCACCCGCCTCGGCCTTTGCCTTCAGCTCCTTTTTGCGCGCGAGCATCCGCTCACCCAGTGCGTCGAGGTCGATGTCGGCCGCGCGCGCCTGCTGGAACATATTATCATGCTGCTTTTCTTCCTCGCGGACGTGATGCTTGATCTCTTCCGACAGCACGGTGACTTTCGCCTCGAAAAATTCATCCTCGGCGCCCGATGCCTCGATCTCGTTGATGAGCAGCTTTGCGCCGTCATGCTCGACATAGGCTTCTTTCAGCAGATCGTCGTCGATCTTGCCCTTCAGCGCGGGGTAAAAGACCTCTTCCTCGATCTGGGCATGAATTTTCAGCTCGGTGCAGATTTCGCTGGCGATCCTGGCTTTCTTGTCCTTGCGATCGGCCTTTTCGAACTGGTCGAACAGCGCCTCGACCGCACGATGATCGGCAGCGAGGATATGGGTGGCGTCGGTGTCGTTCGGCTGCATTGGAACCTCCATCAGGCCCCGTCCCGCATGATTGCCAACGACAGAGAAGAGCGAAAGTTGCCGCGGCCACGCGCCGGATGCTCGGCCCATCCTGTCAGGCCGCCGGGTCGTCGCGATCCTGCTGGGGCGAGCCACCGTCGCCCCTCCTGACGAAGCTCATCTTGCCCTGCGGTTCGAGGATCGCCCATTCGACGTCGGCGAGCCGCCCGATCCCCGCAAGGCGCATTTCGGAGAGTATCTCGTCGCGGGTCAGCCGGTCACGGCGCAGATTGTCTTCGATGATCTTGCCGCCGCGCACGATGACCCGCGGCGTCCCTTCGAGCAAATCCTTGACGCGCGGAAAAAGATAGGCGGTCCAGCTGAGCAGCAGCGCCCAGAAGGCAAAGGTGCAGATCGCCAGCGTTGCGCCGGTCAGGCTGAAATCATTGTGCGTAACCCCCTGCTGGATCAAATCGCCAAGGACAACGAGCACCACGAATTCGAAAGGCGTCATCTGCCCCAGCTCGCGCTTGCCAAGCAGGCGGATCAGAAAAAACAGGATGAAGAACATCACCGTGGCGCGCAGGACGATATCCATCAGGGGAGCACCCGGATCTGGAGCGGCATCGACCCGATGCGCCGGTCGCCGTCGAACAACCCTATTTCGCCGCTCGTGCCGGCGAACAGCGGCGGGTTGATCTGACCGTCGATCTTGACCCGTAGCATTTCACCGGCGTTCAGCGGCCCATAAGCAAACCGGAAATGTCCCTTTTCGAATTTTTCCTCCAATGGCGCGGGGATCATCGTGTTCACCGTCATGTCGCGCCAGAGCGAGGGCGAGACCGCTATCGTCACATCGCCTAGCGGCGCAGAGGCAAAGACGGTGATGTCGGTTTCGAAAAATTCGCCGTTACGGATCGTCATCGGAGTCTTGATGGTCAGCCGGGCTTCACCGAATTGCGCGGTGCGCGGCGGGCTGGGCTGTCCGCCGGTCAGTCCCAGGCCGGCGGCGAGCAATATGGCGCCCAGGATCAGGATCGAGATCGGGCTGGCGTGGCGATCCCATATTCGCGCACCCGATTCCGCCGAAACGCCTTCGATCGCCTCCATCGCATCCTCCAGCCATCGCGGCTGCATCGTCCACCGATGCGGCGCGGCTATTGGACGCCCGGCGGGTCCGATTGTTCCCGGCGTTTCCGCAACTGATCACGATCCGCTGACCTGCGATATTAGAAACGTCATCCCGGCGAAGGCCGGGATCTCGCCGGTGCGTAAGGGCGGGAGGGTGAAATCCCGGCCTTCGCCGGGATGACGATGGAATAAAAGGCGGCCGCTAATCTGGCCCTACCCGACCTGCGCCTTCAGAATACGCAGCACATTGCCGCTCCACATCTTTTCGATCTCGGCGTCCGAATAGCCCGCTTCCTTGAGCCGCGCGGTGACCTTGGGCAGCGCGGTGATGTCCTCTATGCCCTTCAGGCCGCCGCCGCCGTCCCAGTCGGCGCCGAAGCAGATATGATCGGGGGCCGCGACCTCGATCGCGCGTAGCACCATCTTCATATAATCCTCGAAATCGGCGGCCCATAGCGCCTCGCTCTTGTCGAGTTCGCGCCATTTGCGGTTGAGCTCGGCCTGCTCGGCCGGGGTCATCGTGCCGATCCGCTCATATTGGCCGAACAGCTCGGCGCGCGCCGGGGTCATGTTCATTTCGGACATGAAGATCGTCGAAATGCACATCGCCCCGCCCTTCGCCGCGAGCGCCTTCAGCCGCGCTTCGTCGAGGTTGCGCGGATGGTCATAAGCCGAGCGCAGGCTGGAGTGCGAGAGGATGATCGGATATTTCGAAAGTTCGAGCATCTGGTCGAACGCCGCATCGGACGAATGGCTGGCGTCGATGACGATGCCGAGCCGGTTCATCTCCGCCACCCATCGTTTGCCGAGCGGGCTCAGACCCTTCCAGCGCGCCTCGCCGGTCGCGCTGTCGGCGAACTGGTTGGTGCGTGAATGCACCGGCCCCGCCATGCGCAGGCCCTTGTCGTAGAATTGCTGAAGCAGCGTCAGATCTTCGCCGAGCGGATAGCTGTTCTCCATCGATTTGAAGGCGACGAGCTTGCCCTCGCGCGTCAGCCGCTCGGCATCCGCTGCGGTGCGCGCGGGAGCAATCGCGTCGGGATATTTGGCAAGCGTAGAGTCGATGAGGTCGGAGCGTTTCCGCGCAAAGGCGAGCGCGTCGGCATAGCCCTTGGCCGTCAGCGGCCCCTGCTCGGTATAGATGACGAAGAAGCCGCCATCGAGATGGCCGTCCTTCATCCGCGGAATGTCGAGCTGGACCATATCGTCGGCGAGGGTGTGGCGGCCGGCGAAACTCCACCCCGCGCGCTCGAAATGGAGCGGCGTGTCGAGATGCGTGTCCAGCACGAGCATCCGGCTGTGCAGCGGCGCTTCGGGCGCCTTCGGCTTGTCGCCGCCGGTCGAACAGGCGGCGAGCGATGTTGCAGCCAGCAGGATTGCGAGTTGCTTCACTTCTTTTCCTCCACGGGCTTCAAGTCGAGATCGTGATAATCCCAGCTGAAGTCCGCGATCTTGCTCACCGCCTTCATCGTCACCCCCGTCACCTTGCCGTCGGCATCGAGCGCAAAGGTGACATAGGCGGGCTCGATCGCCGGATCGTCGAACCGGGTGACGAAGCTGTCATATTGCCAGTGATCGAGCCGCCCCGCCATCCGCGGCGTCGAGGTGAAATCGATCGTCAGCCCTTTCTTGTCCGCGCCGATCACGACATCACCGTACCAGGGATCGCGGTAGCGCCCGGCATAGCGCGCCAGCGCGAGCGAGGGACCGCTCTGCGCTGGCGACGTCTTCGACTGTTTCAGGAACGCGACGCCCCCCGCGAGACGAGCCTGATACCAGTCCTCCCATTTCTGGATCCAGCCATGGTCGGGTTGATCCAGATAATGATCGAGCAAATCGTAAGTGAGGCCGAGCAGCATCCCGCTGTCCTCGCTGTTCATCATGATCGCAAAGCCGACATTTTTATCGGGGATCATCACGACGCGCGTGATCGACCCGAAGACGCCGCCGCCGTGCTGGATGATGCGGTGGCCGCGATAATCCTGCACCTGCCAGCCGAGCGCATAGGCCTGCTGCGTCGGCTGCGCGGGCTTCAGCGTGTCGGGCAGCGGCGTGATCGGCATTGGCGTCACTGGCGCCCACATCTCCATCGCCTGCTTTTCGCTGAACAGCCGCTCGCCGTCGGGCAGCGCGCCGTGCGCGAGCTGGATGCGGAGCCATGCCGCCATATCGTCGGCGCTGAGCGCGAGCCCGCCCGCGGGCGCGCCGTTGCGACCGAGCTCGTCGCGCTCGTCGAGCGCCTGCTGCGGGCCGATGCCGCGCAAGGGGCCGGACAGGCGCGCGTGCGGCCAACTGCGGTTGGGCGTAGCGAAGCGTTCTTCGCTGTCGCTCGTGGCATTGTTCATCCCGCCGGGACGCAGCACGCGCGCGCGGATGAAATCCTCCCATGTCTGGCCGGTGACCTCCTCGATCAGCTGGCCCGCGACGGCGTAAAGGATATTGTCATAGGCATAGGCCGAACGGAAACTCGTCTTGGGCTTGAGATAGGCGACGCGCTCGACCGTCTGTTTGCGCGTCAGATGCGTGCGCGGCACGAACATCAAATCCCCCTGCCCGAGCCCCAACCCGCTGCGATGGACGAGCAGGTCGCGGATCGTGATCTCGCGCGTGACCCACGGGTCGTACATGCGGAACCAGGGCATATGCTGGATGACCGGATCGTCCCACGCGATCTTGCCTTCGTCGACCAGTACCGCGAGCGCCGCGGCGGTCATCGCCTTGCCCGTCGATCCGGTCTGGAAAATCGTCGCGGCATCCACCGGCGCCGCTTCGCCCAGCTTGCGCACGCCCCAGCCGCGCGCGAGCGTCGTCCGGCCGTCCTCGACGATCGCGATCGACACACCGGCCGCGCCGACTTTCTGCCGCAGCGCCTCGACGCTTTCGGCGATGTCCGCGGGCGGTTCGGCCCATGCGGGCATCGCGACCGACAAGAGGAGCGAGAGGGCGAGCAGGCGTTTCATGGCAAAGCCTCCGTAGGGGGAGCGGCGGGACGCAGCAGGCGCCAGGTGCCGATGGTGATCAGCGGCAGGACAAAGACGGCGAGGAACAGCCAGGCGAGGAAGCGGTAGCCGCTGGCAATGAGGTCGACGAGCCCGACGCGCGCGGCGACGAACATGCAGCCGACGAGGATGAGCGAACCGATCGCCGCGCGCGCGCCGGTGCCGAGCGGCGGGCGGCCGCGCGCCTCGACGACCCCCGAAACACGCTCGTTGATCGCGTGGATCGCGCCGACGCCGCTTTCTAGGAGCGCGGCAAAGATCATCAGCTGGAAGAGGGTATGAAAGCCCGGCACTGCCATCTGGCGGAGCAGGAAGTCCGACGGCAGCGTCTCGTCGCCGATCGCCGGATAAAAAGCCATCATCGCGGCGAAAAAGAGGATCGCGGGCAACATCGTCACCGGCCCGGCGATCAGCCCCGCCACGACCGCGTCGCGCTGGCTGGTCAGATGGCGCAGCACGGGCAGGATGATCACCGCGCCGACGATATTATAGCTGGCATAGGTGATGCCGCCCGCCACCCAATTTCCCGACGGCGGCGGCGCGTTAGCGAAGCCATTGCCGATCATCTCGCCAAAGCTCGCAAGCGCAAAGACGATGAAGAGCGCATAGACCGCGTAGATCAACATCGAGGCATATTTAAACAATGTCTCGACGATCACGGTGCCGAAGGCGGTGAAGGCGACGATACTGACCGCAAGCAGCACCGATCCCGCGAGTTCGGGCCAGCCGAAGGTCGCCGCGCCGATCGCGCCAGCTGCCGCGCCGAATACCGCGAGGATCAGCACGACGAAGATCAGATAGGCGATTTCGAACGCAATCCAGCCGGGTCCGAGCAGCCCTTCAAAGAAGCTGCGATAATCATAAGCTTGCATCCGCCGCGCGAGCGCGAAGGTCAGCGCGGCGACGCCGCTCCTGATCAGGGTCGCGAGCAGCATTGCCGCCAGTCCGCCCCATGGCCCCGAGGGCACGAAATATTCGGCAAGCTCGCGACCGGTGGCATAGCCGCCGCCGATGATGACGGCCTTCAGCGCGAAACCGGGCAGCAGGAAGCGCTGGAACCAGCTCGACCTGCCGCCCGTCGCGCCCACACTCATGCGAGACAATTTTCGACGAGCGCGTCGAAGGCACCGCCGCCGCGGATCGGGTCTGCGACGGGCAGGTTAAGGCGGCGGCCCTCGGCGCCGATCAGCGCTTCAGCCTCACCCACCCCCATGCTCGACGTATTGAGGCTGACCCCGCCGCAGCGGATCGCCGGATTGGTGCGGCTACCGAGGCGGATCGTCAGGTCGATCACTTCCTCGATGCTGGGCAGCGCGAAGCTTTCCATGCCGAGGATGACCTTGCGCGATGGATCGTGACACACGACGAACACATCGGGCTGGCTGCCGTGGAGCAGGCCCAGTGACACGGCAGCATAAGCGGGGTTGAAGATCGACCCCTGCCCCTCGATCAGATCCCAATGATCGGCCGGCGCATCGGGGCTCAAAATTTCCGCCGCGCCCGCCTCGAAGTCCGACACGATCGCGTCCATCGGGATGCCGCCGCCCGCGATCATGATCCCCGTCTGCCCCGTCGCGCGGAAATCGGCGTCGATCCCGCGCGCGACGAATGCGCGGTGCAGCGCAAGCGCGGTATATTTCTTGCCGAGCGCGCAGTCGGTGCCGACGGTCAGCAATCTCTTGCCGCTGCGCTTGCGCCCGTTGCCGATCGGGATCGCCGGCGGCGGGGTGCGGACGTCGATCAGCCGCTGGCCGGTGCGCCGCGCCGCCGCAACCAGCGCGGGCACGCTCGTCAGCCGCGTGTGCAGCCCGCTGATGATGTCGAGCCCCGCCTCCATCGCCGCAACCAGCGCGGCGACCCAGCTTTCGCTGATGACGCCGCCCTGATTGGCGACGCCGATCACCAGCGAGCGCGCGCCCGCCGCGCGCGCCTCCGCCGGCGACAGCCGCGGCAACCCCGTGGTGACGGTGCAGCCGGCGATCCCAAGTTCGCCGACGCAGCGGTCGGCCGCCCAGTCGGCAAGGCCAAAGGCGGTCTTGGCATAGCCCGCCTCGGTCGTATCTCCGAGGAAGAGCAGATAGGGCTGCGGCAGGGTCAGGCTGTCGGCCAGCCTGCCGATGGGCGCGTTCATGCTGTTCAACTCCAATCCGCTCAAAAGGCCATGTCGAGTGCGACGCCGATCGTCCGCGGCTGCAACGGCGAGATCGCGAGGAAGCTCGGCTGGTTGAGCCCGTCGGCGAGCGTCGAGCGCGCCATCTCACCCTTGTTGTCGAGCAGGTTGCGCGCATAGGCGCGCAGCGTCCAGTGGTCGTTGAAGGTCATCGACGCATTGAGGTCGACGGACGTATAGGCTTTGGCGCGTGCGACGAGCGGATCGCTCTCGACGAGCGAGAGACGGTTGCCTGCGTGGCGGATGCCCGCACCGAAGCTGCCTGTCGTGCTGCCGCCCAGCTCGAATTCATAATCGGCGCGCAGCGCGCCGGCGAATTTCGGCACTGCGGGCAGGCGGTCGCCCTTCACGCCGCTGATTTCGGGAACATCCTCGCTGAGGCTGGCGTCGGTGTAGCTGCCAGTGGCGCTGATCGTCAGGCCCGGCGCGGGGCGCAGCGCGAGGCTGCCCTCGAAACCCTTGCTCGTCGCCTTGCCACCGTTCGCACCGCCCGACACGCCGCCAAAGGCACGCGTGACCTGGATGTCGGTCCAGTCCATCCAGAAGAAGGCGGCATCAACCGAGACCATGCGGTCGGCAAAATCGGCCTTCAGCCCGACCTCATAATTGGTCATGCGGTCGGCATCGACGCTGGGCGGGACATTGGGAACAATAACGTTCGGGCCGCCGGGACGATAGCCCGTCGCGACGCGCGCGTAGAGCATCGCATCCTCGTTGATATGGAACTGCGGACTGACCGAGAAGGTCCAGACGCTTTCGGCCGATTCGCCCGGATCGTTGGCCTGCGGCACGATCGCACCCTCGCTGATCTGCGTGAAAGTCTGTTCGTTGCGTGCCCAGCGGAGGCCGCCGGTGACCTCGAACTGCTCGCTCAGCTTGAAGGTCGCGTTGCCGAAAACCGCATATTCCTTGTAGGTTGCGGGCAGGCCGACGATCGCGAGCGGGTCGAGGCCAGGGATGCTATTGCCGTCCATGTCGAACGAGCGGACAAGCTGCGCATTGCTCGTTTCTTCGTCGGTGAAGAAACCGCCGATCATCCATTCGAACCGCCCACCGCTCGGGGAGGCGAGACGCACTTCCTGCGTCCATTTCTTGAGCCCGAGGTCGAGCGAAAAGGGCGTGATGCCCGGGTCAACCGTGCCGCCGGTCAGCAGCGGAAAGAGCACGCCAAAGGCATAGCTTGCGTCCTGCACCTGCCGACTTTGCGTCTCGCTGAAAGTCGTGGCCGAGGTCAGCACCGCGGCACCGAAATCATAATCGATCGTTGCCGAATAATAATCGAGGTCGATGTCAAAGGATTCGGGGACGAAATTGTTGAACGAGCGCCCGTCACCCAGCCGGTTGCCAGCGAGATCGGCGGCATAGATGCCATTGCCGTCCGAATCGAGCGACTGCCAGATGCCTGCCAGCTTGACGCTGAGTTCGGGTGTCGGCTGCCACAACAGCGCGGCGCGGCCGCCGCGCTGTTCATAATCATTCTGGTCCTTCAGCGCCGCATTGTTGACGCTATCGACCCAGCCCGGCGTCTTGCGCCACGCGAAGCTGCCCGAAATCGCGAGCTTGTCGGTCACTATCGGCGCATTGGCATAGACCTGACCGCCCCAGCCGAGCCCGTCGCCGCCCTTGATCGTGAACCCCTCAATCCCCGCGCGCACCTTGAACGCGCGCGTATCGGGCTGGACCGTCACATATTTCAGCAGGCCGCCGATCGAGCTGGCGCCATAGAGCGTGCCCTGCGGCCCTTTCAGCACTTCGATACGTTCGAGATCATAGGGCATCAGGTCGATCGTAAACTGTCCTGCCCGATTGTAGATTGCGCTCGATCCCACCGGCGCGTCGTCGAGATAGATGCCGACGGTCTGACTTCCGTTCAGGGGTGCGACACCGCGCAGCGTGATCGTCGTCTGTCCCGGCGTGCCGCCGTTGCTGACGTTCATGCCGGGCACATAGCCCGCATAATCGACGAGCGAGGCCGAGCCTTGTTCCTGCAACTCCTCGCCGTTCACGACCGCGATCGCGATCGGCACGTCCTGGACATTCTGCACGCGCTTTTGCGCGGTGACGACGATTTCGCTTCCCGCCTCGATCGCGGCGGCCGTCTGCGCCTGCGCCGGCATCGCGGCGATCACCGCGATCAGGCTTCCGGTAATGAAAAGTCCCTTGTTCATTGTCTTACCCCCAGACTTGGGCGAGCAGGCGGCGGAAATTGCCACCGAGCACGGCCCGGATGTTATCGTTCGAATAGTTGCGGCGAATGAGTTCCTCGACGAGGTCGAAGGTCTTCAAAGGATGGTCGAAACCATCGATGTCGATCTTGTCGCGAAAGGCGTAGCTGTCCTTGTACGCGCCCTTCAGCACGGCATATTCTTCCGGCTTCATGTCGTCATAGCCGTGCAGGTCGGCGTCCGAGCCGATGCCGACATGATCGATGCCGACGAGCTTTGCGACATGGTCGATATGATCGGCCATATGCCCGACGTTGGTAGGGTCGCTCGCACGCACGAACATGCGCACGCCGGTGATGCCCATCACCCCGCCCTTTGCCGCGAGCGCCTTGATCGCTTCGTCGGTCTTGACGCGCGGGTGATCGACGAGCGCGCGCGCGTTGCTGTGCGTGATCGCGATCGGCCCTTTGGCGATGTCGATCGCGTCGAGCGTCGTCCTGTCGCCGCAATGCGAGACGTCGACCAGCATCTTCTGCTTTTCCATCTCGGCGATGATCGCGGCGCCATAGTCGCTGACCCCGCCGTCGACGCGATCGGTGCTGCCAGATCCGATGCGGTTCTGGCTGTTGTAGGTGAGCTGCGCACAGCGCAGACCAAGGCGGCGGAACAGCGCTACGTCGGCGACGCTCTCGAAATGCTCGGCATTCTGGATACCCATGATGACCGCGCATTTGCCGTCGGCTTTCGCGCGGTCGAGGTCGGCGGCGGTGTCGACGAGGGTGAAGACATGGCTGTTGCGCCCCGCGAACCCCTGCCAGGCCGCCAGATACTCGAGCGCCTGCGCCTTCGCATCGGGTCCACCGAGGCCAAAGGCGTTGTGAAAGCCGGTGATGCCCGACGCCCTGAACTCGGCCGCCTCGGCTTCGGTCAGCCGGTGCGCGACATAATTTTCGTCGAGCGTGATCTTGAGCGGCGCCAGCATGTCGATGACGAGCGATGAGGCGACGAGATCGACCGCACGGCGCGAATAGACCTTCGCCGGCGCCGCCGCAAAGGCATAGGCGCCGCGGCTCACCATCGGTGCAGACAAAGCGACCCCGGCCGCGCCCGCGATCATCGCGCGGCGCGTCATCGGGAATGACGGCGTCATTCCAGCCTCCCTCTTACGAAAATCTCAATTTCACGACTATTGTCCTAATCGGAAAATTGTCAACCCATTTAGGACATCAGATTGACATATATATTTGCTTGTCATCCCGGCGCAGGCCGGGATCTCGACCTATCGTTACAACTCGCCGGCGAGATCCCGGCCTTCGCCGGGATGACGGTTGGGGTGATGGAACGGCTACCCGCCCCAAACCTCGGCCGGACAATGAATCATGCCGTCGCGATACTGGACGCCCGGCCCGCGATCGCGTGCGAGGAAGGTCGGCCCGTCGAGATCGACAATGTCGCACAGTTGCCCGACCAGATAGGATGGCGCCATCGACAGGCTGGTCCCCATCATGTTGCCGACCATCACATCGAGGCCGAGCGTCTTTGCCTGCCGCGCGATCGCCAGCCCTTCGGTCAGTCCGCCGCATTTATCGAGCTTGATGTTCACCACGTCGAAGCGCCCGACGAGCGAAGCGGTGTCGGCGAGCGACAGCGCGCTTTCGTCGGCGACGAAGGGCAAGGGGCGCTTCAGCCCGTCCAGATCGGCCTCGTGCCCGCGTTTCAGCGGCTGTTCGAGCTGCGCGACCCTGGCCGCGAGCAGCACGGGCAACAGGTCGCGCAGCGTTCCGACATCATAGCCCTGATTGGCGTCGACGCCGATCCAGGCATCGGGCCGCGCCGCGCGGATCGCTTCAATGCGCGCGACATCGTCGACCAGGTCGCCGGTCAGCTTGACCTTGACCGGCGCCTCCGCGTCAATCGCCCGTGCAGCCGCCGCCATCCGTTCGGGCGTATCGGCGCCGAGCGTCAACGTCGAGCACAGCGCCTTTGGCGCGTCCAGTCCGGCAAGCTGCCACACCGGCCGCCCCGTCTGCCTGGCTTCGAGATCCCAAAAGGCACAGTCGAGCGCGTTGCGTGCGCCACCGGGCGGCAGCAGTTGCTGCAAATCCTCGCGCGTCGCGCCGCGCTCGATCGCACCCTGCACGCTGGCCGCCTGGCCAAGCATATGGTCGATGTCGTCGCCGAGATAATAGACCCCCGCCCCCTCGCCGCGCCCGACATGCTCGCCATCGGAGAGTTCGGCGACGAGCAGCGCGGTTTCGGTAAAAACATGTCCCGAAATACGGAAAGGCTGGTGATAGGGAAAACGCTCGACCCGAAGGTCGAGCGTCAATTCCTGCGTTCGCTGCGTCGCCATCAATAGACCATCCCGAAGCCATAGAGATGGAAGGCGAGCGTGACCCACACAAGCACCGCGGCGGCGAGGATCAGCAGCACCGCGCCGAGCTTCATCGTCCAGCGTCGCTTGTCCTTGATGCAGTTCCACAAATGCCACGCCGCGGTCGCGAGCAGGCCGAAAGCGGCGAGCGGGGTCAGGATGCGGAGCAGGTGGATCAGCCAGTCGAGGGGGCCGCCGAGGCTGCCGATGTCGGCCGAGAAAGCCGCGATCAGCCCGATCCACCCCGCCAGCGCCCCGAGCGCGAGCCACGCGAAGACCCGCGACAGGCGATAGGCGCGGAGCGATTTGCCCGTGAGCGCGAAATCCGCCTGGAAGCGGCGCCGCACCAGTGCGCGCACCGGCCATGCGAGAGCGGCGAGCAAGATCACACCGAAGGCGAAGATCAATGCCGGATTGAGCCAGGCGGCGTTGACGCTGGCGGGCGCGGGTTCGAACACCATGAAGGGCGAGCCCGGATCAACACTCATCCGCACAACGCGGCCATCCTTGACCTCGGCCGCAAGCCGCTCGCCGGTGCCGGTATCGCGCCACACAAAAGGTTCGACCTCGACCCAGTCGCGCGCTCCGGCGCCAAGTCCGTCAAGCGCGGGGATGCTGAGCTTGCCGTCCTCGGTCAGCGAGATCGTCGCCTGCCCGAGCAGCCCGAACAGGCTGAAGAAATTGGTGAAGGAGCCGCGGCTGCTGACATAATGGCCGACCATCATCTGCGCATGTTCGCGCGCGGTCGCGGCATCGACTTGCGAGGCCTTTTCGGGCGGCCCCGGCAGATAGCGGTCGGCGAATTTGTGAAAGAGCGCACTGCGCACCGCGCCCGTTGCGCCATCCTTGCCCTGCGCATTCATCGACAGGAAAATGCCGATGTCGCTATCGGGGAACAGCCAAAGATAGCTGTGGAACCACACCGTATCGCCGCCATGCGCGATCGCGCGGCGCCCGTTGACCTGTTGTTCGTAAAAGCCGAGCGCCATGCTGTTGAGCGGGCCGACGCCGGGAGCTTTGAAATTGTGCATCTGCGCTACGGTTTCAGGCTTCAAAATGGCGCCGCCGCCATTCAGGTGCGCGATCATGAACTTGGCCATATCGGCACCGCTCGCCGACAGGCTGCCCGCGGGGCCGGGAAGGACCATTTCAAATGGCTCCGCCTTGCCCGTAACGTCGGGATAGCCTTTTGCCATATATGGCACGAGACGCGCGGGCAGCGGCTGACGGAAGGTCGAATGCGTCATGCCGAGCGGCTTGAAGATCCGGGTTTCGACATAATCGTCGAAATTCTGACCGCTGACGCGCTCGACGATATAACCGGCGAGCGCGGTCGCGTAATTGGAATAAGCGGGCGTCGTACCGGGCGCGAACACGCGCTCGGGCAGCGCCAGCGGCATCAGTTCCTTCAGCGTTTTCACTGCCTTGGGATCGCTGCTGATCAGGTAGCGCACCGATTCCTCAAAGCCCGCCGTGTGCGTCATGATCTGGCGCATTGTGATCGGCTTGCCCTCGAACGGCGGAATCTTGAAATCGAGATAGGTGTTTACGTCTTTGTCGAGATCGATCTTCCCCGCCTCGACCTGCTGCATCACCGCGGTCCAGGTCACGAGCTTTGACACCGAGCCGGGCCTGAAAAGCGTCGTTTCGGGAAGCACGGGCGCGCGCTTGGCGACGTCGGCAAAACCATAGCCCTTTTGAAGCAGAACCTCGTCGCCGCGCACGACGGTGACCACCGCGCCGGGAATCCGCCCGCGTTCGAGCGCATAGGGCAGATAGCCGTCCATCCACGCTTCGAGATCCTTTGCATCGAGCGCGACAGGTGCCGACACCGCCGCTTTCGGAGCCACGGCTTCGACCTTCTTTACCGCGGGCGCGGGCACCGGCCCCTGCGCCGCCAATGGCAGCGCGGCCAATGCCGCGAGCCCCATTATCGCCTTGCGAATGAAACGCATCGCTTTCCCCTTTTGTCCGGCGCGTCCTGTCACACCTTGCGGCAAGTCGCGCGACCCCTTACCAAGGGCTGAACATCTGTTAGCCCGATAGGGACATAATGATCCTGATTAGAAAATTGTCAAACGGGGATTGGAAAATCTGATGGCGGACCGTGCAACCCCGCCGACGCTCGGCGCGGTGATGAAGGGGATAAGGGCGCGAAACGGCTGGACGCTCAAGGAAATGAGCGCGAAGTCGGGCATCCCCGTATCGACGCTGTCGAAGGTCGAGCATGACCGGCTGACGCTGAGCTATGACAAGCTCCAGCAACTCAGCCAGCGGCTGAAGATTCGCATGTCGGACCTGTTCGCCGAAGAGGATGAGGATACCGCCCCCCGCGTCACCGGGCGCCGCAGCATCGCCGCGATCGACCGCGCCGCGCGCGTCACCACCGACAATTACGACTATCACTACCTCTGCACCGACCTTCGGCAAAAGCGGATGATCCCCATCCTGACGCGTATCCGTGCGCACAGCGCGCGCGAGTTCGGCGAGCTGGTTCATCATCAGGGCGAGGAATTCATCTACGTCCTCGAAGGCCGGATCGAGGTGCACAGCGAGTTTTACGACCCCGTCACGCTCGACGTCGGCCAGGGCATCTATATCGATTCGTCGATGGGTCACGCCTATGTCGTCGCCGACGGTTTCGACGAAGCACTGGTCCTTGGCGTCTGTTCGAGCGCCGACGACGGGCTGATGGATTCGCTGATGAGCCTGCACGGATAAGCAACCGAAAAGGAAAAAGAAAATGGCACCGCCCCGGCGCTTCGCACCCTCGCTTTGGCTGCTGTGCAGTTCGATGCTGCTCGCAGCGCCGGTCGCGGCGCAAGCGCCCGCCTATGACCTGATCATCCGCGGCGGCACCCTTTATGACGGGTCGGGTGATTCGCCGGTCATCGGCGATGTCGGAATCAAGGGCGATCGCATCGTCGCGGTCGGCACCGTTGAAGGAACGGCGACACGCGAGGTGCAGGCCAAGGGCATGGCGGTCGCACCGGGCTTCATCAACATGCTGAGCTGGGCGACCGAATCGCTGATCGCCGATCCCAAAAGCCAGAGCGACATCCGCCAGGGCGTGACGCTGGAAGTGATGGGCGAAGGCTGGTCGATGGGTCCGATGAACGCGGCGATGAAAGCCCAGGAGACGGCGCGACAGGGCGACATCCAATATCCGATCGAATGGACGAGCCTCGGCGACTATTTCGGCTGGCTCGAAAAGCGGGGCATTTCGACCAATATCGCCAGCTTCGTCGGCGCGGCGACGGTGCGCGTGCATGAGCTTGGCGAAGGCGATGTCGATCCGACGCCCGAGCAGCTGGGCCGGATGCGCGCGCTGGTGCGGCAGGCGATGAACGAAGGCGCGATGGGCGTCGGCAGCTCACTCATCTATGCGCCCGGCTCCTACGCCGAAACCGATGAACTTGTCGCGCTGACCCGCGAAGCGGCGAAGTGCGGTGGTATGTATATCAGCCATATGCGATCCGAAGGCGACCGGATCGAGGAGGCGGTCGACGAACTGATCGAGATTTCGCGCCGATCGGGCGCGCCCGCCGAAATCTATCACCTGAAGATGGCCGGGCGCAGCAATTGGGGCAAGCTCGATACCATCGTGAAGAAGATCGAGGATGCGCGCGCCGCGGGGCTGAAGATCACGACCGACATGTACACTTACACCGCCGGCGCGACGGGGCTCGACGCCGCGATGCCGACGTGGGTGCAGGCGGGTGGGCTCGAGGCATGGATCGAGCGGCTGAAAGACCCCGCGACCCGTGCCCGCGTGGCCGAGGAAATGAAGAAGCCCGGCAGCGACTGGGAAAATCTCTATTTCGGTGCGGGCGCCGACAAGATGATCCTTTCGGGCTTCAAAAGCGAAGCCCTCAAGCCGCTGACCGGCAAGACGCTCGCCGAGGTTGCGGCGATGCGCGGCAAGTCGCCCGAGGAAACGGCGATGGACCTCGTGATCGAGGACGGATCGCGCGTCGGCACCGTCTATTTCCTGATGTCCGAGGATAATGTCCGCAAGCAGATCCAGCTGCCGTGGATGAGCTTCGGGTCCGACGCGGCGTCGCAGGCGACCGAGGGCGTTTTCCTGAAATCGGGCGCCCACCCGCGCACCTATGGCAATTTCGCGCGGCTGCTCGGCCGCTATGTCCGCGACGAGAAGCTGATCCCGCTCGAACAGGCAGTGTATCGGCTCACCACCCTGCCCGCGACCAATTTAGGGATCGAGCATCGTGGCGCGCTGAAGCCTGGCTATTATGCCGATGTCGTCGTGTTCGACCCCGCGACGGTCGCCGACCGCTCGACCTTCGAGGCGCCGCACCAATATTCGGTCGGCGTGCGCGACGTGTTCGTGAATGGCACGCAGGTGCTGAAGGACGGCGAGCATAGCGGTGCAACGCCGGGACGCGCGGTGCGCGGGCGCGGCTGGAACCGCTGTCCGTAGCAGAATCGGCTTCGCCGCGAAGCGGATATACTTAGCAATAAAACTATTGCATGGGGCGCCATGCGCAAACCTGGGCGAATCACGGCGGCCACGCCGCAAGGGGTGGCACGGTGAATCCGATCTGGCTTCCCGCCGCACTTTTGGGCGGGCTGTTCCAGGCGTGGCGCACCGCGCTGCAACAGCGGCTGCGCGCCGAACTGAGCGTCAGCGGCGCGGGGCTGGTGCGCTATCTTTATGGCGTGCCCTTTGCACTGGTCTTTGCGGCCATATGGCTCGGCGCGGCGGGAGACCCCGTTCCTGCGCTGGGCGGTGCCTTTCTTGGCTTTGCGGCCGCGGGCGCGGTCACGCAGATGGCCGGCACGATCCTGCTCATCATGGCGTTCGGGCATCGCGGGTTCGTCGTCGGCACCGCCTTTTCCAAAACCGAAGCCGTGCAGGCGGCGCTGGTGACCGCGCTCCTGCTCGGTGAGCGGCTGCCGCTGCTTGCTTGGCTCGGTATTGTCGCGGGGGTTGCGGGGGTGCTGATCCTTGCTCTGGCGGGGCGCGGCATCTCGGCCGCCGAACTCGGACGCGCGCTCGGCCAGCCGGCAGCGCTCTGCGGACTCGGCGCGGGGTCGATGTTCGCGCTCGCCGCCATCGCGGTGAAACTCGCGACGGCAGAGCTGGAAGGCGTCGATTTGATCGGATCGGCGCTGGTGACGCTCGTCGTCGTGATGGCGATCCAGACGGCGTTGCACCTGCTGTGGGTCATTCTGCGCGACCGCGCGACGCTCGCCGCGGTCGTGCGCACATGGCGCAATTCGAGCCAGGTCGGGCTGCTGTCGGCGCTCGGCTCGGCCTGCTGGTATATCGGTTTTGCCGCCGCGCCCGCGGCGCTGGTGCGCGTCGTCGGACAGGTCGAGGTCGTGTTCACCGTCGGCTTCGCGCATTTCTACCTGCGCGAGCCGGTGCGTTGGCACGAAATCGCGGGGCTGCTGCTCGTCGTCGGCGGCGTCGTGATGGCGCTGGTCGCGACGCTTTAGGGGAAGGCGGGCGCCCGGCTGACCATCGCGGGCAGCGGCCGTCCCATGACACCCGTCAGCCACCCGGCCGCATCGACGAGCTGCGGCAAATCTAGCCCCGTCGCGACGCCGCTGCCCTCGAGCATATAGACGACGTCCTCGGTCGCGACATTGCCCGCGGCGCCCGGCGCAAACGGACAGCCGCCGAGCCCGCCAAGCGACGCATCGACCGTCGTCGCGCCTTCCTGCACCGCCGCCCAGGCATTCGCGATTCCCGTGCCGCGCGTGTTGTGAAAATGGACGCGCACCGGCAGACCGCCAATCGCTTCGCGCACCCGCCCGACCATCTCGGCGACCTGTGCGGGCGCGCCGACGCCGATCGTGTCGGCGAGCGCGACTTCGCGCGGATGCGCGGCGGCGGCGCGCTTCGCCATTTCGACGACGCGGTCGATCGCCACCCGGCCCTCGAACGGACAGCCGAAGGCGGTCGCGATGGTGATCTGCCCGCTGCGCCCGGCCTCCTTGGCCAGCGCAACAATCTCGATCGCGGCGGCGAGCGATTCATCGGAGCTTTGCCCCTGATTGCGAATGCCGAAGCTGTCGCTCGTCACACACACCGCGCCAAGCTCGTCGATGCGCCCCGTCGCCAGCGCGCGCTCCGCACCGCGGCGGTTGAGGACGAGGCCAATGTATGTCACGTCATTGCGGCCGGGAAGCATGGCGACCAGCTCTTCGGCGTCGGCGAGTTGCGGCACCCTCTTCGGATTGACGAAGCTGGTCACCTCGATGCGGCGAACGCCATAATCGATCGCGCGGCGGACGAGTTCGAGCTTGTCGGCGGTCGACACGATCGCCGCCTCATTCTGAAGCCCGTCGCGCGGGCCGACCTCGACGATTTCCACGGCACGATTTTTCAACATCTTGCGTCCTGATTTTTCCGGGTCATTTGCAGGTTGAAAATTACATAGCATTCTAAGTATAGAATGACCATGGGCGAGGCAGGTCGTCTCTATCAGAGTCGGCCGCGAAAGGAATGATATGGACGAGACGGGCAGCGGGGGTGCGCTGGAAGGCATAAGGGTGGTCGAAATGGGTCAGCTTATCGCCGGCCCCTTCTGCGGCCAGTTGCTCGGCGACATGGGCGCCGAGATCGTCAAGCTCGAACCGCCGGTGACCGGCGACCAGATGCGCCACTGGGGTCAGGGCGACAAGCCGAGCTGGTGGCGCGTCATCGCGCGCAACAAATATTCGGTCGCATGCGACCTGCGGAGCGGCGATGGACAAGCGCTCGCGCGCGAGCTGATCACCAAGGCCGACATCCTCATCGAAAATTTCCGCCCCGGCACGCTCGAAAAATGGAACCTCGACCCCGTCGAACTCCGCAAGACGAACCCCGGCCTGATCGTCGTGCGCGTGTCGGGTTACGGCCAGACCGGCCCCTATGCGACGCGTGCAGGTTTCGGGGGCATCGGCGAGGCGATGGGTGGCTGGCGCGGCATCGTCGGCTATCCCGACCTGCCGCCCGCGCGCATGGGCGTGTCGATCGGCGATACGCTCGCCGCGACTTACGGGTGCATAGGCGCGCTCGCGGCGCTCCATCACCGCAGCAAGACCGGCGAAGGGCAGATTGTCGACTCGGCGCTCTATGAGGCGGTGTTGCAGGTGATGGAATCGACCGTGTCCGACTATTCGGCGAGCGGCACCAAGCGCCGCCGCACCGGATCGACGCTGCCCGGCATCGCGCCGTCGAACGTCTATCCGTGCAAGGATGGCGAATATCTGATCGGCGCCAATCAGGACGGCGTTTTTGCGCGGCTCGCCGCGGCGATGGGGCGGCCCGAACTGGCGAGCGACGAACGCTATGCGACGCACCGCGCGCGCGGGGCGCGGCAGGAAGAACTCGACGCGCTGATCGGTGAATGGACGCGCGCGCTGACGATTGCCGAGCTTGAAACGAAGATGGTCGAGGCGGGCGTTCCGGCCGGCCGCGTGTTCGACGCACAGGACATGCTCGCCGACCCGCATTTCGCCGCGCGCGACGCGCTGGTGACGGTCGCGGACGACGAGTTCGGCGAGATCACGATGCAGGGCGTGTTCCCGAAACTGTCGGCGACACCGGGCCGCGTGCGCCGCCCCGCCCCGCTTGGTGTCGGGCAGGACAGCGCCGACGTGCTCAAACGCTGGCTCGGACGGGAGGATTGACGCAATGATTACGCTCTACGGCGGCCCAACCCCCAATGCGCGCAAGATCGCGATCGCACTCCTCGAAATGGGGCTCGACTGGCAGCTCGAATATATCGACATTCTGGCGGGCGATCAGCTGACGCCCGAATTTCTTGCACTCAATCCGAACAACAAGACGCCCGTAATCGTCGATGACAATGGCCCGGACGGGGGGCGTTTCGTGTTGTGGGAGACGGGCGCGATCCTGCTCTACCTCGCCGAAAAGACTGGGCGCTTCCTGCCGACCGACCCGGTGAAACGCGCGATCTGCTGGCAATGGCTGATGTTCCAGGTGTCGGGCGTCGGGCCGATGTTCGGACAAGCGGCGCATTTCACCCATTATGCCAAGGACCGGCACGAATATGCCATCGATCGCTACAGCCGCGAGGTCAACCGGCTGATGATGGTGCTCGACAAAAGGCTGGGTGAGGCCGAGTGGCTGGCGGGCGACGAATATACCATCGCCGACATGGCGACGCTGCCCTATCTGCGCCGCCAGCTGATCGAAAAGACCGGACTCTTCCCCCATGTCGATCGCTGGGGCGCCGCGATGCTCGAACGGCCAGCGGTCGCGGAGGGCATGAAGGTTGGCGTCGCCCGCGCCGAAACGATCGAGGGTGGGCTCACCGGCTTCACCGATGAACATCGTGCCATCCTGTGGGGGGATCGCCAGCATATGAAGCGGTGAGAAGGTCGCGTAACGACGAATGACAGCTTTGGGGTGGTTAGCTGCCGTTGCCGATCCTCCCCGGCACGGGGAGGATCATCAACGTCCGCTTCCGGTCGTTTCCAGCCCTTCGCCCTCAATCCCCCCGCACCGCCGCCTGGTTCGCATCGCCGAACATGTTCGACCACTCTTTCTCGTCGAGCCGCTGGTGCCGCCCGACATATTTCGCCGGCGCCTTCAAATCCTCCCGCGCCATCGCGCGCGCAACCGCCGGGCGCTCGCGGATGCGTTCGAACCAGCCGCGCATCGCGGGCGATTCGTCGAGGCTCATCCCCATCACAAAGGCCGAGGCGCGGCCGGGCCAAATCGCCATGTCGGCGATCGTATAATCGTCGCCCGCGACATAGGCGCATTTCTCGAGCCGCTTTTCGAGCACAATCAGCAGGCGCGTCAGTTCCTTTGTGTAACGCTGAATCGCATAATCCTGCCCTGCCGGGGCATAGCGCAGGAAGTGGCTCGCCTGCCCTCCCATCGGCCCCAGCCCTGCGACCTGCCACGTCAGCCACGACAGCGTCGTCGCGCGCGCGGCGCCCGATCGCGGCAGAAAGCGCCCGCTTTTTTCGGCCAGATATTGCAGAATCGCCCCCGATTCAAAGACGGTGATCGGATCGCCGCCCTCCGCCGGACCATGATCGACGATCGCGGGAAGCTTGTGGTTGGGATTGATCCGGCCGAATTCGGCGGTCAGCTGGTCGCCGTTGAAAATGTCATAGGGAATGACGCGATAGGATGCGCCGATCTCCTCCAGCATGATCGCGATTTTCTGGCCGTTCGGGGTCGCCGAATAATGAAGGTCGATCATCTCAGAGGATCTCGTGGATCACATGGCGGACGCCGAAATCGGTGCGCTCGCCGACCCCGACCGCCAGCACGCCGTTGAGCCAGCTATATTGCAGGCTCGCCGTTTCGAACACCGGGGCGATTCGCAGATAATAGCGCGAGGGGTCCGCGTCGGGCACCGCTGGATCGGCAAAGGTCGCGCGCACATCGTCGGGAATGATATTGCGGCCCGTGTAACTGACATAGACAAGGGCGCCATCATCGGTCTCCCACACAGCGCGCGCGTCAAAGGTGCCGACCGAAGCGCTATCGCCGAGCCGCCCGCTGCGCGACCAGTTGCCGCCGCCGGGCAAAACTATGCCATTGATCCGCGGGCCGGAGAAACGCCCCCCGCTGATATAGCCGAGCCGCTGGTCGCCGAATGGCGAGGCGCCAAGGCCGATGATGCCGCCACCGACTTCGAACTCGACGGTGCACAGATGCCGGCTTGCCAGCGCGGCGGGTTCCCTGTCCCAATTTTCTTCGATCATTCCACGAATCCTCTTGCTGCCTATGGACAAGCATAAAACAATTAGTATACTAAGGGTCAATCAGATTGACGGATCGGAAATATCTCCGGAACCGGCGGCATACACTCAATGGGAGGGTGAACATGAAGGCTCGAAACCAGTTTCTGCTGTCCAGCGTCGCGGCAATTGCGATGCTTGCCAATGCGGCGCCGTCGCGGGCGCAGACGGCGCCCGCCGATACGGTGGACACCGATGACAGCGTCACCAACGAAATCATCGTCACCGCGCAAAAACGCGAACAGAGCCTTCAGGACGTGCCGATCTCGATGGAAGTGGTGAGCGGTGAGAAGCTCGCGCAATTCAACACCAGCGATATCAAGGCGGTGATGAATTACACGCCGAACGTCTTCGTCCAGTCGACCGCGGGTAACGACGTCATCTATATCCGCGGTTTCGGGTCGCCGCCGGCTAACTTCGCGTTCGACCAGTCGGTTTCGCTTTATGTCGACGGCATTTATGCCGGGCGCAACCGGCAGGCGCAGGCGCCCTTCTTCGACCTGGAGCGCGTCGAAGTGCTGCGCGGGCCGCAGGGCGCGCTGTTCGGCAAGAACACCGCGGCGGGTGCTGTCAGTGTCGTGTCGGCCGGACCGACGCGCGAATTCGAGGGGGCGCTGACCGGCCTTTACAACTTCGATCACAAGGGCACCGATTTCTCGGGCTATCTGTCGGGTCCGGTCACCGACACGCTGGGCGCGCGCCTCGCGTACAAGATCGTCAATCAGGACGGCTATATCTACAACCGCGCGACCGATCACGACGATCCCGAAATCAAGTCGCAGCTGCTGCGCCTGACGCTGAAGTGGGAACCGTCGGATAACTTCGACTACACCGCGAAGGTCGAGTACGGCAAGCGCACCGTCATCGGCGGCATCACCGTGTCGAGCCCGCTGACCAGCGGCCAGGATCCCCAGACGACGCGCTATCTCGAACGCTCGGCGCTCGGCGCCGAGGGCAACAAGAACAAGTCGGTGATGATCTCGGGCGTCGGCAATCTCGCGCTCGGCGATTTCACGCTGACCTCGGTTACCGGCTACAGCTGGTTCAAGTCGAAAATCGTCAACGGGTTCGACCAGACGATCCCTAACAGCGGCGGCGCTTTTGTTCCGAACTCGGTCTATAACGCCTTTCCCGAACGCTTCGACCAGATTTCGCAGGAAATCCGCATCCTGTCACCGACGGGCAAGACCCTCGAATTCATCGCGGGCGCCTATTACGACAAGTCGGACTATACGCTGGAGCAATATCAGGGCTTCGACATCGCGAGCCTGAACTATTTCGGCCGCATCGATAGCCTGTTCCGGCAGAAAGCCGAATCCTGGTCGGTCTTTGGCCAGGCGACATTCAACATCAGCGATGCGTTCCGCGCGATCGGCAGCCTGCGCTATACGCACACCAAGAAGGACGGCGATTTTGCGGCGCGGCTGGTCTACGGCCCCTTCGCGCTGCGTCCGATCTCGAGCGCAACGGGTTCGATCAGCGAAGGCAATGTCGATCCGTCGGTGACGCTGCAATATGACATCGCGCCGCGGATTATGCTCTATGCGACCTGGGGCCGCGGGTCTAAATCGGGCGGGTTCGTGTCGAATACGCTCGGCACCGTCGACAGCACCTTCACTTTCGAACCCGAACGGTCGGAGAATTTCGAAGCCGGCATCAAATCGACGCTCGCCGACGGCAAGATCGTCGCCAACGTCTCGGCCTATCACACCCAGTTCAAGGATTTGCAGGTCTCGGTCTATCGCCCCGAAACGTCGAGCTATCTGACCGGCAACGCCGCCAGCGCGACGTCGAAGGGCATTGAGGGATCGCTGAGCTTCTTCCCGATTCCCAATTTCGACATCAGCGCGTCGGCGGCCTATTCGGACATCAAATATGATGACTATCCGGGCGCAGCCTGCCTTGCCGTGCAGGTCACCGACGGCACCTGCAACCCCGCCGATCCGGCGAGCATCGCCGCCAACAACCTTGCCGGCTTCCCCGTCGCCTATTCGTCCAAATGGACGGGCAGCGTGACAGCGCACGCGCGGTTCGACATGTCGGACGATGTGAAGCTGGACATCACGGGGGTTGCCTCGGGCCGGTCGAAATATTTCAACTCGGATAACCAGAGCCCGGTGTTCGGCGTCCAGAACGGTTATGTGAAACTCGATCTGCGCGTCCAGCTCGCCGATCAGGACGATCGCTGGCACGTCGCGCTGGTCGGCAAGAACCTGACCAACCAGAAAACCATCGGCAGCGCGTTCAACCTGCCCGCACCGATCACCGCAAGCCCGCGCGCGATCCTGTACCTCGAACCCACTCGCAATATTTCGCTTGAGGCGGGGATTAAATTCTAGGTTCGCATCCGATGTCCCAGCGATCGGCCGCGATCGACGCTTTCCTTGACCGGGAAGCGGCGGTCGCGGCCGTGACCTGTTATGCGGCCGCGCTCGATGCGCGCGACTGGACCGCCTATCGAGCCCTCTTCACCGACCGGATCGCAATTGACTATGGCGCGATCGGCTCGCTCGTCGCGACGGTGTCCGCCGACGAATGGACAAAACGTTGTAGGGCGCTCGAAGGCTTCGATGCAACCGCGCACCAATTGCACAATGTCAGCGCAACCGTCGACGGCAACCGTGCGATAGTGACCAGCATCGTCGATGCGGTCCATGTCGTCGGGGTCGAGGGCCGCGTGATGCTCGGCGATCTGATCGGCCGTTATACGTATCGGCTGGTACGGCAGAACGGATGGAAGATTGCGGGCGTGACGTTGGCCGTCGTTGCCTATCCCGCGGGGAAAGAGGCGTTCGACACTGTTTTTGCAACCGCGCGCGCCATTTTCGCCAAAGGAAATTCCGCATGATCGACGTCTATTTCACACCCACGCCGAACGGCCACAAGGTTTCGATCATGCTGGAGGAGGTCGGGCTGGAGCACCGGCTGATCGCGATGAACATGCTCGAGGGCGATCATCTGACGCCCGAATATCGCCGCATCAATCCGAACGGCCGCCTGCCCGCGATCGTCGATCACGATCCCATCGGCGGCGGCGCACCGTTGCCGGTGTTCGAGAGCGGCGCCATTTTGCTCTATCTCGCCGAAAAGAGCGGCCAACTGCTCCCCGAAAATCCCCGGCACCGCAGCCAGGCACAGCAATGGCTGATGTGGCAGATGGCGAGCTTTGGCCCTATGCAGGGACAGGCGCATCATTTCATCCGCTATGCGCCCGAGGGACAGGCCTATCCCGTCGAGCGCTATCGCAACGAGACGCTGCGCCTGCTCCATGTTCTTAACGGTCGGCTCGGCGAGGCCGACTATCTGGCCGAGGAATATTCGATCGCCGACATCGCCTGCTGGCCATGGACGCGCGCGATCCGCGCGATCGGGCTGACACTCGATGACTATCCTGCTGTCGCCGACTGGTTCGCGCGGATCGGCGAGCGGCCTGCGGTGATCGCGGGCACCGACGTCAAGAATGCCGCGAATCTTTCCAGCGCGCGCCCCGTGCTGACCGAGGAACAATGGTCGAATTTATTCGGCAGGAATATGCTGGACGCGCCGACGCGCTAGCCTTCTCGTCATTGCGAGGAGCGCAGCGACGAAGCAATCTCCAGCCATCGTCAGGGTGCTACGCGAGCTGGAGATTGCTTCGCTTCGCTCGCAATGACGCTTTGATCTTATATCGTGTCGGCGTGACCCCACTGATATTCGATCTTGCCGTCCAGGCGCCGCACCGCCAGCCAGTCGCCACCCGCCAGGCTATCGTCCTCGATCAGCGCGACCACCCCGCCCGCAATATCCTCCGGCGTGCACGCCTCGTTGTTGGCGAGCACCGTCTTCATCCATTCGGACTTGCCGCCCGCCCCGGTCGTATCGAGGATCGGCGTGTCGACGAGCCCCGGCAGCATCCCGGCGACGCGGACATTGCATTCGTCCTTCAGCGGCGCGCAGCAGCGCGTGAACATCATCACCGCCGCCTTCGTCGTCGCATACATGGCGTCGTAAAACCCGGTCCCCAGCGCGACGGTGGAGACGGTGTTGACGATGACGCCGCCACCACGTTTCCGCATCGCCTGCACGGCAACCTGCGTCGCCGCGACGAGCGAGGTGACGTTGACGTCGATGATCCAGCGCAGCCGCGCCGCATCGACGTCGGGAAATTGCGGCAGCCCCGACACGACGCCGGCATTATTGTGCAAAATGTCGACGTCGCCATGCGCCTGGAACCAGGTTTCGACCGCTGCGATGTCGGAGAGGTCGAGGATATGCGTCGTCACGCGCGCACCCGTGTCCGCAACAAGGCGCGCCGTTTCCGCAAGCGCGTCCTCCTTCACATCGACGAGCCGGATGTCCGCAGCACCGCGTGCCGCCAGCATCACCGCGGTTGCGCGGCCGATGCCGCCCGCCGACCCCGTGACGATCGCGGTCCTGCCCCTGATCTCCATCTCTTCTCTCCCGGCAAACTTGTCGCTACCGTAAAGCACATTGACAGATAAACTTAAATACCTAAGTATTTTTCAGGCGCGAAGAATCGCGCGTTTTGGGGAGAGTTATGACCGAGGCCACCGCCGTTCCCGCCGGCACCGCTGCGCCCGACAGCGGCCTTGCGCTGCGCCGCAATGTCGCGCTGGTGATGCTGTTCATTGTCGGCACGATCAATTTCGTTGATCGCCAGCTGCTGTCGGTGCTCGTCGAACCGATCCGCGCCGACATGAATTTCAGCGACACCCAGTTCGGCCTGCTCACCGGCCTAGCCTTCGCGCTTTTCTACGCCGCGATGGGCGTGCCCGTCGCGATGATCGCCGACCGCTGGAACCGCATCCGGCTGATCGGCATCGCCTGCGTCGTTTGGAGCGGCTTTACGGCGGCGTGCGGCTTGGCGTCGAATTTCTGGCAATTGGCGCTAATGCGGTTCGGCGTCGGCGCGGGCGAAGCCGGCGGCACGGCGCCGTCGCTGTCGGTACTCGCCGATTATTATCCCTCTGCACAGCGCCCGCTCGCGATCGGAATCTTCACCTGCAACGGGCCGTTCGGCGTCTTCGTCGGCGCAGCCTTCGGTGCGTGGGCTGCCGCCAATATCGGCTGGCGCAATGCCTTCATCGTCATCGGCATCGTCGGCATCCTTATCGCTCCGCTGCTGATCTGGCTCGTCCGCGAGCCTGCGCGCGGCGCGATGGATACCCACAAACCCGCCGACGAAGCACTGCCCTTCAGCCAGAGCCTCGCCATGTTCATCCGCCGTCCGTCGCTGCGCATGGTGATGATCGGCAGCGGACTCGCTGCTTTCGTCAGCTACGGGATGCTCAACTGGATCCCCGCTTTTCTGATGCGCACGCAGCAGATGCCGCTAGAGGCGATGGCGACCTGGTTCGCCCCCGCCGCGGGCATCACCTTCGGCATCGGCATACTCGGCGGCGGCTGGCTTGTCAGCCACCGCGCCAAGACGTCGGCGCGCGCCTATGGCACGATCCCCGCGCTCGCGACCGCCGTGCTGATCCCGACCTTTGTCGCCGCACTGCTCGTCGATAGCTGGCAGCTGTCGCTCGCGCTGATGCTGATCCCGATGGCGGCGTGCACCGCCTATGTCGCCCCGGCGCTCGCGCTCGTGCAAAACCTGACCCCGCCGCGCAGCCGCGCCACGGCCGCCGCGGTGCTTATGCTGATGTTCAACATCATCGGCCTTGGCCTCGGCCCACTCTTCGCCGGAATCGTCAGCGACGCGCTGAAGGATGCGCACGGCGTGGACAGTCTGCGCTGGGCGCTCATGGCGCTGATGCCCTTTGCGGCGGCTGCGGGGATCGCACAGTATCGGATGACGCGCCATCTCGAGAAGGATTTCGCCGAATGACCGACGTCGCGGGCAAGACCGCCTTCATCACCGGCGGCGCCAGTGGCCTCGGCCTCGCCACCGCGAAAGCGCTCGCCGCCAAAGGGGCCTCGGTCATTCTCGCCGACATCGACGGCGCTGGCGCCGAAGCCGCGGCAGCGGCGTTGCGCGGCGAAGGTGCAAACGCACTCGGCCTCCGCCTCGACGTCACCAGCGAAGAAAGCTGGGCCGAAGCTGGAGCAAAGGCACAGGGTTTTGGACCGGTACGCATCCTGTTCAGCAATGCGGGCGTCGGCGGCGGGTCGGGACCGTTCGAGCAATATGACACCGACGTCTGGCGCTGGAACTATGCGGTCAACGCGCACGCGCATCTTTATGCGTGCCGCACCTTCCTCGGCGACATGAAGGCAAGCGGCGAGCCATCGCATCTCATCATCACATCGTCGATGGTCGCGATCGTGCCGCCGCCGATCTCGGTCGCCTATATCAGCTCCAAATATGCGACGCTGGGCATCGCGATGGCGCTGCGCAACGAGCTGGCCGAGACCTGCGTCGACATATCGGTGCTGATGCCCGGTATGTCGGCAACGCGGATCGTCGAGACGACGCGCGACCTGCGGCCCGTGGAGGTCGAGGTCGGCAAGGCGGCGGCGACGAGTCAGTCGATGCAGGGCGTACTCGCTGGCGGGATGGACCCCGCCAAGGTCGGCGCGCGTGTCGTGCAGGCCATCGAGAATGGCGACTACTGGATCTTCACCCATCCCGAATGGAAAAAGATGGCCGAACTGGTGACTCAGGACATGCTGGCGTCCTTCGGCCCGTCGGCTGATCCCGACTATCGCGGCGACGACATCGACGGACTGATCGCCGCCAACGGCGGCCGCATGTTCGGCGCCAAAATCTGAGGAGATGGATATGAGCGAGCAAGACGACATCCGCGCGATGGCGACACGCTTTTTCGATGCGATCGAGGCAGGCGATATCGAAACGATGCAGGACAGCTTCACGCCCGACGCCGAAATCTGGCATAATACCGACGAACTGATCGTGACCCCCGCACAGACCGCGCAGACACTGACCGGCATGGCATCGCGAATAAGGGATCGCGAATATGCCGACCGCCAGCTCACCGTCTTTCCCGGCGGCTTCGTCCAGCAGCATGTCTTGAAGGGCGTGCGCGTGCACGACGGCGTTTCCGTCCGCCTTCCCTGCGCGATCATCTGCAAGGCTGAAAATGGCAAGATCACGCGGCTCGACGAATATTTCGACAGCGCGCACGTCGCCGAATTCCGCAAATTTGCGAACGCCTGAGGAGTATCCCATGCCCGTCCTGCGCCAGGTTCCCCGGTCCGAAGTCACCGACGAAACCGTTCTCGCTTATTACAACCGCTTGTTCGGTGACCGCGACCCGGTTGCCGAACCCGGCACCGCGACCGGCACGCCCGGCGACTGGTGGACCGTTTTTGCGCTGTCGCCCGACATTTTCGAACATGCCGTCAAGGGCTTCGCCGTCTATCGCAACCCGGCCCGCACGATCGATCCAGTGCTGCGCGAGCTTGGCCAGACGCGCGCGGGGTGGGTCAAGGGCAGCCAGTTCGTCTTTTCGCAGCATTGCAAGTCGCTCCGCGGCCTTGGCGTCAGCGAGGAAAAGATCGCGTCGATCGCGCATTGGCAGGTCGCCGATTGCTATAATGATCAGGAACGTGCCGTGCTCGCCTATGCCGATTGTCTGAGCCAGGCTGGCGGCCGCGTGCCGCTCGAAGTGTTCGACAAGCTCAAGAGCTTCTGGACCGACGAGCAGATTTTCGAATTCACCTACATCACCTGCCTTTACGACATGCACGCGGTCATCACCCGCGCGCTGCGCATGGAGTTCGACGCGCGCGAAGATCCGATCGTCGAGGTCGCGGCACCCGAAGGCTTCGATGCCGCCGACTTCCTGAGCGCGCCGCGGTCGAAACCCGAATGAGCGACTTCGGCGCGCCCGAGGTCGTCGCCACCGGCCTGCGCTTTCCCGAAGGGCCGGTGCCGATGCCCGACGGGTCG
>JASBSJ010000001.1 GCA_030148985.1 Sphingopyxis sp. | reverse complement strand
GTGTGACGGGCAATAAAAAAGCCGCCAGGACGGCGGCCACGCGGGCGCATCCTGACGGCTTCATTGCCTGTTGGATTACGGGAAAAGGCTTCCCGCCTGCCGCGCGGACCGGCCCCGTCGTTGGAGCCGTAGCCGCTTTATCCTGCCCCGGCAGCCTTGCCGAGTGCGATTAAACTGCCTGATTCGCAGGCAGCACGCAAGCGGTTATTTCGCAGGTGCAGCATGAAACAAAAACTAAGGAAGATCAGCAAGATAGCCTTGAATATCGTCGGGATCGAAGGCACGGCCGTCGAAAAACCGGTCGCTGCCCAACAGCAGGCGGCCCTGCACCGATCCCGCGCCGATGGGTTCGCCGATCCCGCCCTCCAGCTTCGAACTCGCGCCGGGAAGGGGTGCCCCCGACCCGGCGAGCGCGGCGCGATAGATGTCGGGGCGGAACACCGCGGCCGCAGTTGCGGCATCGGCGGCCGAATAGGCGCCACCGTCCCAGCGCAGCATCTGCGAATAGAGCCACGCCGCCTGGCTGCGCCACGGGAAGTTGGCGGCTTCGCGGTGCTGGAACATGAAATCGGGATAGTGGATCGCCTCGCCGCCCGGCGTCAGCCGGATACGATCGGTGATCGCGCGGAGGATCGCATCGCGCGAGGCGTCCAGATATTCGGGGCGCGCCAATATGTCGGCGTTCTCCTCGGCGGTGCCGGGTGCGACGAAATGGGCGGCAGCGGCGTGGAGCGCGCGCAGCAATGCCTCGACCGCGTCGCGGCGCTCGTCGATGACCGCTTCGCGCAACGCGAGCACCTTTTCGACCCCGCGGCGCCAGATCTGCGCGGTCGCGAGCGCGATATGGCCAACCCCCCGTTCGACCGCGATCGAGTTCCACGGTTCGCCGACGCAGATGCCGTCAACCTCGCCTGCGGCAAGCGCATCGGCGGCGAAGGGCGGGCTGGTGACGACGATGTCGATATGGGTATCGGGGCGGATACCCACCCCCGCGAGCCAGTATCGCAGCATATAATTATGGCTGGAGTAGCGATGCACGACGCCGAAGCGCAGCGGCTTGCCGGCAATCTTCCGCGCCGCCGCGACGCGCTGCAGCGCCGCGCCAATCACGGCGGGATCGCCCAGCGTCTCGCCGAGCCCGACATCGCGTGCGAGCCGGGTCGAGAAGGTCACGGCATTGCCGTTCAGTCCCAGCACGAACGGCACCGCCATCGGCACCGCGGGCCGGTCGCGGCCAAGCGCGGTGGCGATCGCCAGCGGCGCAATCATATGTGCGGCATCGGTGTGACCGTAGAGCAGGCGGTCGCGCACCGTCGCCCACGTCATGTCGCGCACCAGCTCGATCTGAATGCCTTCGCGCGCGGCAAATCCCAGCTCGTGCGCCAGGATCGGTAGCGCGGCATCGACCAGCGGCAGAAAGCCGATGCGGAACGTCTCGGCGCTCATTCCATATCTCCCAGGAGCGCGTCGCTGGTTACGATCGCTTCCGCAATCTCGGCGATGCGGCGGTTGGTGCTCATCGCCTGTTTTCGCAGCAGCGCATAGGCGGCGGGTTCGTTGATCGCGCGGCGTTTCATCAGGATCGCCTTGGCACGATCAATCGTCGCGCGTTCGGTCAACGCATTCTTCGCTTCGTCGAGTTCACGCTGGAGCCGGGAAAAGGCCTCGAACCGTCGCACGGCCAGATCGATGACGGGTTTGATCCGCTGTTTGGAGAGGCCGTCGACAACATAGGCCGACACGCCGGCATCGATCGCCGCGCCGGTCGCTTCGGCGTCGCTCTGGTCGACGAACATCGCGATCGGCCGCGCGAGCGCGCGCGACATGGCGAAGAAGTCCTCGAGCAAGTCGCGGCTGGGGTTTTCGAGGTTGATCAGGACGACTTCGGGTTGGACCGCTTCGATCTGCGCGGCCAACGGCCCCGCTGCGTCGATTACGACCAAATCGTCTAGTCCGGCTTCGCGCAGACCATCCGAAATGATCGCGGCGCGCGTCGTGCTGGTGTCGATGATCGCGATCCTCATTGCCGCACCCTTACGTTGCAGCGCACAAATCTACCAGCAGGTTTCGCTCTCACGAATGTTATCGACCAAGAGAAGACCGCCTTTTTGAAATTTTTGACGGAACGGAACGGGGGCTAGCCGCAAACGGCCAGGTCCGGCAATAATTCGGCTATACACAGACTCCTTTGGGGGAGTGCCTTGCACAAGATAAAAATGATTTATTATCAATCCTTAACGGATGGGTTCGATACAAGCCCTGCCACCATTTTTCTCTCCGAGGGCATCCGCTGAAGTCCCAAGACATTCCTGAAACCTAGCGCGTATAGTGGTGAAAACCTCCCTGTCCGGCCCCCGCGTCGCCCGGCGCCGAACAAGGTCGATCTGCACGCCCACTTCCCGATCGGCCTAATCGTGCGGGCTACTCTCCCGAGTGTTTCGTCACCTGAGTAAGATGCCCAAGCGGCCTTGTCAGACGCTTCAGCCGGCGGACGCAAATATTGCGCGAACGCGTGCCTCCAGCTCAGGGCCTGCACTTTCGGGCGATCCTGCGGTGAAGGGAGGAGCCGGGTTGTATTCGACGAAAAGCTGGATTTCTTTCGCCACATCATCGCCAGCCAGTTCGGCCGCCATGGTGAGGCCGAAGTCGATCCCGGCAGTGACCCCGCCCCCGGAAATGCGATTGCGATCGCGCACGACGCGCTCTGCGACAGCTTCTGCACCAAATATCGGAAGCGCGTCCCGAAAAGCCCAGTGACATGCAGACCGATAGCCTTTGAGCAATCCGGCCGCGCCCAGCAGCAACGAACCACTGCAAACCGACGTGACATATTTTGCCTGCGCGCCTTGTCTGGCGAGAAAAGCCAGAACGTCCGTATCCTGCATCAGCGGGCGCTGGCCCAGTCCCCCCGGGACGCAAATCACATCCAGATCAGGACATGTGTTGAAATCGTCCGTCGCATTGATGGAGAATCCCGCGTCCGTTTGTACTGGCCCGACTGATTTCCAGACCATGTGGATCACCGCGCCGGGCACGCGACTAAGAATTTGGGCCGGTCCGGTCGCGTCGAGTTGGGTAACATCGGGGTAAATCAAAAAGCCGATACGGATGGGGTGGGTCATGCAAATTGCTCCTTCTGGTCATCCGATATTGGCGAAACAGTTTGGCATAAATGACAATGATCATCTAATTTATGCCAATGAAGCACCATCTTCGCGTTGTCCTGATCACCTATCGCGGCGCCGAGCTGTTAGATGTCGCCGGTCCTTCGGCAGTCTTCGCCGCCGCCAACCGATTTGCTGGCAAGACCCTGTACGAAATCATCGTCGCATCGCCGGACGGCGGACCCGTGGCGCATAACAGCGGCATCGAACTCGTGACGGTTCCCGCGTCCTCGATTGCAATCGGGCCGCACGATATAATTTTGGTGGCTGGCGCCGACGCCAAGCCGCTCTCAGCGGCGATGCGAGAGCCCGAATTAAGCGCGATATTGCGTTCGGCAGCAAGGGATGCCGGGCGTTTCGGTTCCATTTGTACCGGCGCGTTCATTCTGGGGTCGGCCGGCCTTTTGACCGGGAAGCGCGTTGCAACGCATTGGGCCGCAGTGTCCGAATTCGTCAGACTATTCAAAGATGTGCGATGCGATCCCGATGCGCTTTACGTGATCGAAGATCGCCTGTGGACCTCAGCAGGGGTTACGGCCGGTATCGATATGGCGCTCGCCATGGTGGAACGCGACCATGGTGCTGCCGTCAAGGCAGCGGTTGCTCGCCAGCTGGTGGTAAATTCCCATCGTCCAGGCCATCAGTCCCAGTTCAGCGATTTGCTTGTCGCACAAAGCAAAGAAGATGAGCGGTTTGCAGGTATCGTGAACTGGCTCCAGGCTTCGACCTCGGTGCCGATCTCGGTCGAACAAATGGCCGATCATGTATCCATGGCACCGCGCAGTTTTCATCGCCACTTCGTGAAAAGCTTTGGCCAAACCCCGGCCAAATTTTTTGAAAAGCTGCGCTTGAATGCCGCCCGAAAACTGCTCGAAGCAAATGTACCGATTGCAGATGCAGCGCGGCAGGCCGGCTTCCGATCCGACTCGGCGTTTCGCGCGGCTTTCAAAACACAATTCGGCATCACGCCGCGACGGTATCGTGAAAGCTGGCATATTTAATCATCGAGAGGTCTGAAATTACCGGCTCGTACTGATGGCTATCGGACCAACGTTTGTCCAAATCCCGCCCGGATAATCCCGCGGTGAATAGAACCATGCGATTGCCCAAGCGCCGTGAAAGTAGCGATTGGCAGGCGAGGAGAGGACGCGACGCCATTGCGGCAGGCCGGTTGTCGCTTCCGTAGCGTAAACTGTTGCCATTGTGCCACTAATCGACAGAAAAGCCGACGTTCCGCGCGCGCGGCGCGTTGACGTGCGCGGAAGGAACGTTAGAGCGAAGAGTTACCGCCGGGCATCTCCCGACAAGCCTTTGGCTGCGCCACGGTGGTTTGGAGAGAGAAACCTAAATCATGACTTTGCGCAACATTTTGTTGGGCGCCACCATGTTGTGCGCCGCGACCAGCCCCGCCATCGCCCTTGCCCAGGACGCGGCCCCCGCCGCGCCGTCCGCCACCGACGACAACGCGGAAACCTTCGACGATACCGATTATGGCAACGACATCATCGTCACCGCCACCGGCCGTGCGCAGCGTTCGCAGGATATTCCGATCGCGGTCAATGTGGTCGGCGGCGAACAGCTCGAAAATGCCGGGATCAGCGATATTCGCGGCCTTCGCCAGATCGCGCCCAGCTTCCAGGCCACGACCGGCCAGTCGACGGCGACCGGCGTCGTGCTGCGCATTCGCGGCATTGGCACCGCGGGCGACAACCCCGGCTTCGAACCGTCGGTCGGCGTCTTTGTCGACGGCGTTTTCCGCGCCCGCGCCGGCCTTGCGCTGGCCGATCTGCCGCCGATCGAGCGCGTCGAAGTGCTGCGCGGGCCGCAGGGCACGCTGTTCGGCCGCAACACTTCGGCGGGCGCGCTCAATATCATCACGCAGAAGCCGAGCTTCAATCTCGGCGGCTATGCCGAGGCGAGCTATGGCAATCTGGACGAGATCGAACTGAAGGCCGGCGTCACGGGGCCGGTGTCCGAAACGCTCGCGGTGCGGCTCGACGGCGGTTATCACAAGCGCGACGGCTATATCAAAGACGTCAACAGCGATCGCCGTTTCAACGATCTCGACCGCTGGTCGGTGCGCGGGCAGGCGTTGTTCGAAAAGGACGATGTCTCGTTCCGCCTGATCGCCGATTACGCCAAGACCGACGAGCAATGCTGCGGCGCGCTCAACACCAATTCGGGCTTCGCGCAGCCGGGCACGGCGGCCTTTGCCGCGAGCGCGGTCATTCAGCAGCTGGCCGCCGCCAACGGCCTGACCGGCATCGTGACGCCCTTTAATCCCAAGGATCGCGAAGTCGCCTATTCGCCCGACCGCGACCTCACCGAAAAGATGCGCGAATGGGGCGTTTCGGGCCAGCTCGACTGGGATCTGGGCGGCGTCGAGCTGACGTCGATCACCGCGTGGCGCGACTGGAAGGCGACGCGCGGCATGGATGTCGACTTCTCCGGCATCGACCGCGCCTATCGTGAAAATATGCCGATCGGGATGCGCGATTTCACGCAGGAAATCCGCCTAAAGGGCACGGCGTTCGACGATCATGTCGACTGGCTGATCGGCGGCTTCTACCTGAACGAAAAGCTGAAATATACCGAACGCACGCGGTTTGGCACGCAGGGCGCGCAATATGTCGACGCGTTCATCAATGCGCTTACCGACGCATCGGTGCCCGGACCCACGGGGTTCCAGATTTTCCAGTCGATTCCGAACGCGCCGCTGGTGGGCCAGGTGCTGCTGGCATCGAACCCGCAGCTGGCGGCCGCGGCCGCGCAGGCGGGCGTGCTCGACACCTTCCTGACGCCGCTTCCTGCGCCGCAGGCGGGGCAGGGCCAGATCGCCGACAGCTATCGCGTCAACACCGAAGCCTTTGCTTTGTTCACGCACAATATCATCGACTTCAACGACGATATCTCGCTGACCCTTGGTCTGCGCTACAATCATGAATCGAAGAAGCTGAACGCCGATCTACAGTCGGACCTGCCGGGCTGCGCGACGTTGCAGGGCGACCGTTACGCCCTCTATCGTCAGGGGTTGCAGGGGTTGCCGTCGGGTCTTGGTAACGCGATCTTCAACCTCGTGTGCAACCCGGTGGTCAACCCAGAATTCAACGGCACTTATCGGGACAAGCGCAGCGAGAGCAAGCTGACCGGCACCGCGAAGCTGTCGATCAAGCTCGACGAGCGCGTCATGGTCTACGGCGGTTATGACCGCGGCTATAAATCGGGCGGATACAACCTCGACCGGGGTTCGTTCGACACGGCGTTCCTCGGCGGCAACGGCGCGCAGGCGTCGGACCTTGAATTCGGCAACGAAGATGTCGATTCGTTCGAATTCGGCGTGAAAACCGATTTCAGCAATGCGTTCCAGTTCAACGCCAACGCCTTCTACACCGAATTGAAGGGCTATCAGAACCTCGCTTTCGAGGGGAACAACTTCGTCGTCCAGAATTTCGACAAGGTCGTGGCGCAGGGAGTCGAGCTGGAATCGATTATCCGTCCGGCGCCGAACCTGAACATCATGCTCGGCTATTCCTATGTCGATACCGAGGTGAAGGACGCGGCAGCCGGCACGGACAATGGCCTGCCGCTGACCAACTCGCCCAAGCATGTGGTCACGGGCGCGGTCACCTGGACTCCGCAGATCAGCAGCAACGTCGGCGGCCTGGTGCATATCGACTGGCGGATGAACAGCGACGCGAACACGATCAACGATCCGGTCGCGGTGCCGTTCACCACGAACGACGGCTATACGATCGTCAATGCGCGGGCGGGGCTGAACTTCGGACCCGACCAGAATTATGCGGTCGAATTCTACGTAGAGAATCTGTTCAACAAATATTACAACATCACGGCGTTCCCGATCCCCGAGCAGAGCGCGAGCTTCGCGGTCTATCCGGCGCCGCCGCGCCTCTATGGGGTGAAGCTGCGCGCGAAGTTCTGATCGATGCGCCGATCCTTCGGGATCGACGAAGGGGCCGGGCCATCGGATGATGACCCGGCCCTTTTCGTTTGTCGGCCCCGATCAAAAAATAACCCCGGCCTCTCGATCGAGAGGCCGGGGCTTTACTGCTTTGACGGCAGGTGAGTTTAGAATTTGACGCCCGCTGCGATACCGTAGCGGCGCGGTTCGAGCGTGAAGATGTTGGTGTAGTTACCCGACGACTGGTCGGTGATGTACAGGCCGGTGACACTGTTGGAATCGAAGAGGTTCTGGATGAACCCCTTCACATACCATTTGTCGTCGGGGCCGTTCAGCTGCAGCTGGGCGTTGACCTGGGCATAGCCCTTGATCCGATTGACGTTGCCGTTGAAGATGCTGCCATAGCTTTCACCCGTATAGGCAAGGTCGAAGCGCGGAACGAGCGTCATGTCTCCGTCGCCCAACCGCGCCGTGTACTGCACGCCCGCGCTGAACTTGTAGTTCGGTGCTTGCGGCAGCTGGTTGCCCTTGATGTTGACGGGGACGCCGGCGGAGAAATAGTCCACGCCCCCGAGCGCTCCCGGATTGACCGACAGGCCCGCCACCGGCGCGGGCAGATTCGCAAAAGCGCCCGCGGCGGCGGCTTCCATGACCGAACAGATGCTGAAAGCGCCCGTCGAAGCGATACCGCCATCGGCGGGGAACGATGTGGTCGGTTGCAATCCTGCCCCTGCCTGGACGCCGGGCACGACCCCCAAGTTGATCAGCGTCTGGACCCCGTTCACGAAAGCATTGACCCCTGCGGCATTGCCGGATGACGATGCGACGGCGCAGTTTGCGGCGTTGGTGATGTCCTTGATGATCACCGCATCTTCGCGGCCGCCGCCGAAGTCCCGCGGATTGCTGGTGAACTTGTCGTCGGTCACCTTGGTGTGCAGGTAGCTGAAGCCCAGATTGATCACCCAGTCCGGGTCGGGGCGAACGATGCCCTCGGCCTCGAACCCATAGATGTCGGCGCTGACATTGTCGTTGACCGCGGTGCGCGCGACAATCTTGCTGAGCTGAAGATCCTTGTATTTGTAATAGAAGGCGGTGAGGTTCAGCTGAAGCGCGCCATTTCCGAACGTGTTTTTGGACCCGATTTCAAAGGCGTCAACCTGCTCGGGGCGGAAACTTTCGGGCACCTCGAAGATCGGTTGCAGCGGCGGGTTGATACCGCCCGATTTATAGCCGCGCGAATAGGAGGCATAGAGCAGGTTGTCGTCGGTGATCTTGAAATCGATCACCGCGCGGCCGGTGAGCTTGTTGAACTTGACGTCTCGCTCCTGAATGATCTGGTTGCCCGGCGTACCTGGATCGGCATCGAACGATACGACGAAGGGCGAATCGAACGCGCTGCCGGTGCCGCCATGCGGGGCAAGGAAACTCGCCAGCGTCGAGCGTGCTCTGACCGCCTTCTTGTCATTGTTGTACCGCAGCCCGACGGTCAGTTTCACCCGGTCGTTGACCTCGAAATAGGCTTCGCCGAAGAGTCCGTATGACGTGATCTTCAGATCATCGGTGTTGTTGCGGAAAAATGGCGTTGCGAGGAACGACGGCGGGAGCGGACCGCCCGCGGCCGGCGGGTTGGTCGCTGCCGTGAAGGCACCGAGCACCCCGGTCAGATAGTCGATCGGGAATGCGTTCACATAATAGCTGTTTTCGGTCAGGTGGTAATCGGCATAAATGCCGCCGACGAGGAAGTTGAACGGCCCGTCGAGGTCGCTCGACAAGATGCCTTCGACCGACCAACTGCTGTTATACTGATTCGACCGGTCGAACTGAAGCGACTGGTCGCTGCAGATCGAGTTTCCGCCATAGCTGCCGTAGCCGCTTTCTTCGGCCAGCGAGGTACAAAGCTGGCCGGTCGGGCCGTCTGGAATAATCGCGGCAGCCACTGGCGCGAAATAAGGGGCAAGGGCCGCGCCGAGCGCTCCGTTGGCGGCCGCCTGCAGGGTGGCGAGGCCGGTCGCATAGAGGGCACGGTTTCCGACATTGCTATTATAGTCCTGCGATGCGTCGAGCTTGACCTTTTGATACTGACCCGAAACCTGCAGCGAGACCGGACCGAAATTATGCTCGATCTGGCCTTGGAGCGTCAGTTCGCTGGTGAAATAGCTCGGCGTATAGGCTGTGTTCACCGTCCGCGGGTCCGACGGGATCGTCGTATTGGCATAGACGTCGGGTCCGTAAAGGCTGCCGAGCGCAAAGGCCTGCGGAATGCCGCGAATGGCAAGGAACTCGCGCGACGTCAGCGCTGCGGTAAAGGTCGCGTTGCCGTTGAAGGGTGAATTGTCGAGGCGGCTGTTCAGACAGCCGAGGATGCCGGTCGGATCGCGCTGGCAAAGCTGTTTCTGGATGCGCGTGCGCTTGTCCTTTTCGCGGAAATAGGAGGCGAGCAGGTCGATCGTCGTGTCGGGTGTCGGTTCCCAGCGGAACGAGCCGCGGACCGAATAAAGGTCGCGGTCGTCGATGCGCGTGTCGAGAAATTCATTCTTCGTATAGCCGTCGCGGTTGAGATAGATGCCCGCGACGCGCAGCCCCATGGTGTCGCCAAGGGGGATGTTGACCATCGCCTTGCCCTTGATCGAATTATAATTGCCATATTCGGCTTCGGCGGCGGCCTCGAAGGCGCCGAGCTTGGGCTTTGCCGTAATTACGTTGACCACGCCCGAGGTCGCGTTGCGCCCGAACAGCGTGCCCTGCGGGCCGCGCAGTACCTCGATGCGTTCGAGGTCGAAAAATTCGGTTTCGAACAGGCGCGTCGAAAACAGCGGATCGCCGTTCAGATGGATCGCGGTCGCGCTGTCGCAGGTGGTGCCGACGCAAAGGTCGCCGATACCGCGGATCGTAAAACTGGCACCGGTGAAATTGGTCTTTGTGAACGTGACGTTGGGCAGCGTCAGCTGCAGATCGGACGGTGTCTTGATCTGCTGCGCCTCCAGCGCCTCGGTCGAAAAAGCGCTGACCGCGATCGGCACGTCCTGCAGTCGTTCCGACTGGCGCTGCGCGGTGACGACGATTTCGCCGCCGAACGCATCGCGCGCGACTTCCTCCTCCGCATCCTGCGCATAAGCCGGTGTCGCCACCGCCATCGCAAGGATCGACGTTCCGATCAGTGCCTTGAACTTCATTTACAGCCTCCCTTTTTCGACCCGCGAGTGCGGGGTCGCCCAACGTCAAATTGTGGTAAGGGGAGGGGAAACGACCAGACATGGCAAAGGGCACCCGGCCAAAGCGGCCATGTGCCCTTGTAATTCCCACCTGCCAGCTGTGCTGGTCATCGTCCTCTCCCGCCGGCGTCGGGGAAAACGCACGGCCTCTCCGGAATACGACCCGCTTGAGCGAGTTCTGTATGGCCTAAGGGTGCGCTCACTTGACGAAAGCGTCAAGTGGCTTGTTTGGCCCAAAAAAGGACGCGAAACTGCGCCTGATGAAATCCGTAAAAAGCTAAGATTCCGCAACGTAAACTTGCCCCGTGGGCATAAAATCTTCGCGCGCGGGCCTTGCTTATCGGCCCCGGCGCGCCGAAATGTGCGACATGATGGCAACAGTGAAAGCGGGGCGATGAGCGATTTGGAACAGGAGTTGGGACCGGACGGCAAGATGGTCGTGCCGCAGCATGTTGCGGACGCCGTGCGCACGCTGATCGAATGGGCCGGCGATGACCCCGCGCGCGAAGGCCTGCTCGACACGCCGCGCCGCGTTGCGCGTGCGTGGAAGGAATATTGTTCGGGCTATGGCGAGGATCCCTCGATCCATCTGTCGCGCACCTTCGAGGAGGTCGGCGGCTATGACGAGGTCGTGCTGCTGCGCGACATTCCTTTCCAGTCGCATTGCGAACATCATATGGCGCCGATCACGGGGAAAGCGTCGATCGCCTATCTGCCTAAGGATCGCGTCGTCGGCATTTCCAAGCTCGCGCGCGTGCTTAACGGCTATTCGCGGCGGCTGCAGGTGCAGGAGCGGCTGACCGCCGAGGTCGCGCAGTGCATCTGGGATAATTTGCAGCCGCACGGCGTCGCGGTCGTGATCGATGCGCAGCATGGCTGCATGACTGGCCGCGGCGTCCGTACCCCGGGCGTCGGCATGGTGACGAGCCGCCTGCTCGGCTGTTTCCTCGAGGATCAGCGCAGCCGCAAGGAAGTGCTGGGCCTGATGGGCTATTGACCCGCCGGCCCGAAAACAGAGAGGCGCGGCCTTGCGGCCACGCCCCTCCCCCCATTAGCCGGGAAACCGGATTTTAGCGCGAGGCGAGCCGCATCGGGCTGGCTTTGGCGGCCCATTGGATGCTCTCGCTGCCGCCCATCGCGCGGATAAAGCAGGCCTGACCCTGTGCCTTGAGCTGGTTGCACAGGCTGGAGGCATCGGCGCGCGAGGCGAGGCCGTTCACCGTCAGGCGATAGAAGGTACGACCGCCTACCGCCGCGGCGTGGCTGGACGCGGGGAAGCGGCCGAGGACGCCATTGCGTTTTTTGAGTGTGCCCCATTTTTCCTTGGCGATCGCCAGGCTGTCATAAGCGCCGAGCTGCACCGCCCACCCGCCGGGCTTCTTGGCATCGAACCCCATCGCTTTGGGCACGATGACGGTCGCGAGTTCGAGCGCCTGTTTCTGTGCGGGGCGGATACGCCCTTCACCCGCGACGCGCGGCGCGTGGCGGTAGGGGGCCGCGTCGGCCAGGATGACGTCGGCGGCAGGCGCCGGCTGCGGTAAGTCGGTGACCGGCACGACGCCATCGGCAGTGCGTTCGGGCATCGGGAGTTCGACGCTGCGAATGCTGCTGCCGGCATCGGCGAGCACCGGCGGCGACGGGGCATAGTCGGCGACCGGCGCCGGGTCGGCGCTGGCGAGTTGGACCGGCGGTTCGATCGCGGAGTCGGCTGCCAGCTGCGTGCCGGCGAAATTGCTGAGCGCGAGGCGCACGGGCATACCGGCGTCGGGCTGCGCGCTGGTGCCGATCAGGCTGGCGACGCGCACCTGCGCATTCGGCTGCTCGGCAAGCTTCGACCATTCGACCATCCGCCCTTCGAGCTTGGCGAGCGACAGATCCTGAGATGCGACGATTCGCGCCTGCGCCCAACGGCCAGAAAGTGCGAGGGCGAGGGCCAAATTCTGCCGCGTCCGCGCGTCCGCGCCTTCGGCCCGCGCAGCTTCACCCAGCACATAGAGCGAGCCTTCGCGGTCGCCGGCGAGCGCGAGCGCGAGGCCCAGGTCGGATGCCGGCACGGCGTCGCGGTGGCGAGTGAGCAGCGCGACGGCTTCGCCGTTCCGGTTCTGCGCGATCTCAGCGAGCGCGAGCGAGAGGATGGTGTTGCTGTCCCGCGCGCCGAGTTCCATTGCCTCGGAGAGCGCGGAAGATGCCGACGCGAAGCGGCCGTCGCCCAGATAGGCCTGACCCAGCAGCGCGCGATAGCCGGCGTCGCGGGGGCTTCCCGCGACCGCGGCTTCGGCCAGCGCAACGGCCTTGCTGGCCTTGCCGGCTTCGAGCGCGACGCGCGCCTTGTCGGCCGACTTGGCGGCAACCGCGGGCGTTCCGGCGGCGCGCGACGGCGCGTCGGCCATCGCCCCCATGCCGCTGCATCCCGTCGCCACGCCGAGCACGAAGCCCGAAACAGCGAGGTTCATTAGCATCTTGCGCTTCATGTCGGGTCCCCCTTCAGGTCGTTCAGCGCTGGCCGCGCGACGGGCGCGCGGCGGGCAGGCGGCTCGCCATCGCGTCGATTTCGGGCAACGAGGCGAGATAATCGTCGAGCAGGTCGATCAGGATGACCTGCGACGACCGGTTCGTGACCGCACTCGCAAGGCGCAGGCGCAAGTGGCGCTCGGCATCGAGGCGCAGCGTGAAGGCCGCCTTCTCGCGAGCGCGCAGCGCCCGTGGGGCCTTTTCCTTCTTCGGCGCCGGCTCGGGACGCGCTTCGACCTTGCGCGCCACCGCGGCGACGCGTTCGATCAGCGATTCCTGCTGGCGCACGATTTCGGGCACCTCCGGTGTTTCGTCCGCAAGGGGCTCTTCGCCATGATCGACGTCGAGCGACCCGGCGATAAGTTCGTGGCCTTCGCTCTCGTCGACCGCCTGTTCGGCCTCGACATTATGCGCGGGCACCGATCCGGTCAGCAGCGGCTTCAGGTCGAGCATCCGCGCCGGTTCGTCCGACTGGTCGGGGTCGACATCATAGCCCATGTCGTTCCAGCCGAGGTCGTCATAACCCATGCTGTTCATCGGCGCGGGGCCGCTGCCAAGCGGCTGGCGGCGCATCGCGGGACGCGCGCCGCCCTTGCGAGCCAGGAGGCCGGCGCTCAGCGATGCGAGGGGTTTCGGTTCGCCCATGGTTCCTGTCCCTCCCGTCACTGACCAGCAACGCGGCGGCCGAAGCCACCGCCCATCGGGCGGACCGCGCCATAATTGCCCTGCGTCGGCGTCGGCGCGGCGAAGACGGTGCGGCGGAAATTCTTTTCGAGGCGATCGTTCATATAGGTCCACAATTGGCGGATCTCGTCGGCCGAGCGGCCGTTGGGATCGACCTCCATCACCGTGCGGCCGTCGATCATCGACGCGGCGTAGTCGGTGCGGTGGTGCAGCGTGACGGGGGCGACGGTGCCGTGCTGCGACAGCGCGACCGCGGCTTCGCTGGTAATCTTTGCCTTGGGCGTCGCGGCGTTGACGACGAACACCAGCGGCTTGCCCGCGCGTTCGCACAGGTCGACGGTGGCGCCGACGGCGCGAAGGTCGTGCGGGCTGGGGCGCGTCGGCACGACGATCAGTTCGGCGACCGAGATGACGCTCTGGATCGCCATGGTGATCGCGGGCGGGGTGTCGATGACCGCGAGTTTGAAACCCTGCTGGCGCAGGATTTCAAGGTCGGAGGCGAGCCGCGCGACGGTGGTCTGCGCAAAGGCGGGAAGGTCGGTTTCGCGCTCGTTCCACCAGTCGGCGAGCGAGCCCTGCGGATCGATGTCGATGAGCACGACGGGACCGGCGCCGGCAAGCTGCGCCTGCACCGCCAGATGCCCCGACAGCGTCGTCTTGCCCGACCCGCCTTTCTGTGAAGCCAATGCCAATACGCGCACTGCGTTACCCCCTCGGAAATCCAATAATCGGCGAAGGGATGCCATGCGGGGCGCTAAAATTGAGTTAACGATGATAAAATGACGGTGAACGAGTGGTTCGCGATTGTGGTGAACAAGCCCCTAAGGCGGACCTGTCCCAATATGGTTCGGATTCCGCGCGCGCCTAATTGCTGCTAACGCCGTGTTAGCCATTTTGCGCTATGACGATGCTCGGGGACTGCGACCGCCCGAATGCGGCGCAAGTCATTGGAGAATAAGATGCCTTCATTCCGCTCTGCCGCCCTGCTGGCCTTGCCGCTGCTTGTGCTGTCGACATTCGCTGCGCCCGCGCGCGCCGACGTCAAGGCCGGGGTCGATGCGTGGCAGGCGGGCAATTATCCGGCGGCGGTCGCCGAATGGCGCCCGCTGGCGATCGCGGGCGACGCCGATGCGCAGTTCAACCTGGGGCAGGCGTACAAGCTCGGCCGCGGCGTCCCCGCCGATCTGGTGCAGGCCGAGGCCTGGTATCGCCGCGCCGCGAAGCAAGGGCATTTGCAGGCGGAGGATAATCTCGGTCTCGTGCTGTTCACCGCGAACCGGCGCGACGAAGCGATGCCCTTCATCGTCAAGTCGGCGGCGCGGGGCGAACCGCGCGCGCAATATGTCCTTGGCACCGCGCATTTCAACGGCGACCTTGCGGAGCGCGACTGGCCGCGCGCCTATGCGCTGACCAAGCGTGCGAGCGACGCCGGGCTTTCGGTCGCCTCGGCGCGCCTTGTCCAGCTCGACAATCTGATCCCCCTCGACCAGCGCCAGCGCGGCCTGGCGATGATCCCCGACATGGAGCGCAGCGAGCAGCGCGAACGCCTCGCCGCGGTGAGCGCCGCGGCGCCGCCCGCGCCGACAGCCGCGCCGACGTCGCCGATCAAGACCGCGAGCCTGCCGCCCTCGGCGCCGGGGACAAGTTATACGCCGCCGCCGGTCATCGCCCCGGCGAAACCGGCACCCGCACCGGCGGCGAGCAAACCTGCCACGCCCTCCTCGCCCGCCGCGAGCGCCGCTGCGGCGGCTGCCGTCGAAGCGACCGCTGCCGCGGCGGCCGCGACCGGGCAGCCGGGCACGACCTATGCGCCGCCGCCGGAGAGCGGCACATTGGCGCCCGCCGCGCCAAAGCCCGCCACGGCGGCGCCAGCCCCGGTCCGTGTCCACAAGGCAGCCGCAAGCCCATGGCGCGCGCAGCTCGGTGCTTTCGGGGTCGAAGCCAATGCCCGCGGACTGTGGGCCGCGCTCGCCAAGAAGAGCCCTGCCGTCGCCGGGCGCGAGCGCCATCTGGTCAAGAGCGGCAAGCTCACCCGCCTGCAGGCCGGTGGTTTCGCCAGCAAGGGCGAAGCCGAAAGCTTCTGCGCGGCGCTGCGCAAGGGTGGGCAGGCTTGTCTGGTCGTCGATAAATAGGGACAGACTTCGGCGCGCTTCCGGTCAGTCCTCTTCGGCGAGCAGCCCGTAATGATCGGGCATCTTGAACTTCACCGTCTCGACGCATCCCGTCGCGCCCTGCGCTGACGGCGCGACGCGCCCGCTGCGCAATATCTGGATGGCCTGTTGCCCGAAATCCGCCGACGGCTGCGCGTCGAGCACCTTGATATTGCCGATCTCGCCCCATGGCGCGGCGTCGAACGACAGGATCGCCCAACCCTCGATCGCACGCTGGCGATAGGCAGGGGGATAGCTGCTGTTCGGCCGGGTCGCCCATTCGACCTTTGCCGGACAGCGCGCATCAGTGGGGCGCACCTGGCCCTCGTCGGGTTTGTCGGGCGCCGTCAGGCGGCCGGCCGCGCGCCAATAAGGATAGAGGCAGCCCGCGCGTGCGCCGCCGGTAAAGCGCGAGGCGCGCACCGCGTCGACCGCCGCAGCGTCGAGGTCGGCATTCCCGGTGCCGTGCGCGACGCGCGCATCGACCGGGCGGCCGTCTGCATCGGTGTCGAAGGCAACGAGCGACCAGTCGCGCACGCCCGGCGTCGCCGCCACCTTTGAAAAGTCGGGAAAGGCGCGCAGCAAGGGGGCGGGGCGCGGCCTGTCGCGGCAATTGCCGACCGCGCCCAGCCGGTCCCAACCCGCCTTGGGCAGTTTCGGCCCGGCGGGAAAGATCGAATAGGCAGCAAGATCGGCGATCGGCGCGCGTGCCAGTGGATCGAATTGCGGCGTATAGCGCACCGTGCAAGCCGCGCGTTTCGCGCCGACGGGAAAACGACTTGCCGCGAGCGCCGGGCCGATGTCCTGCGCGAACGGGACAAAGGCGTCGCCCTCGCGCGTGATCGAGTGCGGCCGCCCGGTATCGTCGACGGCAAAGCGATAGGCGATGCTTCGTACCCGTTGCGGATCGGTCACCGCCAGCGCGAGGTCGGGGCGTCGCATGGTCGCATCGGTAATCGCCTGCCCGTCGCAGCGTATCTCGCCGGGCCGCCATGCCACCATTTGCTGCGACAATGCCGGGGCGTTGACGGGCGGTGCGGGTACGGAGGCAAGAAGCAAAGCTGCGGTCAACATCGGCCAATCCCCTTGATGCGCCGGTCAGACTAGCGGGATCGCAGCGGCTTACAAGGTTGAAAAGCCATGCGATTGAACGCTACCGCGCGCCCGACCGCTCGTCGGCGAGCCGTTTGGCGAGCGTCTTTCGCGAGCGGTCGGCATAGGCACGGCAGGCGCCGGGGCTTTCGCTATAGCGCCCGTCGCCCGCATTGTCGGGATGCGCCGAGATCAATATGTCGCACGCGAGCGCGTCCATCCTCTTATAGCTTTGCGCGAACCCTTCGACGATCGGCGCGCTTGCGCTCGCCGTGTAGCGATAATCGTCGGCCGAAAAGGGATTGAGGCTCGCGGCAAAGACGACCGCTTTGCAACCGCTGCTCTCGCACGCCTGCCAGGTCCAGCTCATGCTGCCCATCGTGTGCCCCGGCGTTGCGACCGCGGTGATCGCGGTCTTGCCCAGCCGCAGCACTTCGCCGTCCTGCATCGTGCGGACGTTCGGCACCGCGGGCCAGCTGCCGCCATAGGCGAGCTGCGGGTCGTCGACCGCGTGGCGGCCGGTGCGCAGCCCCTCGGCGCCGCGCACGCTTGCGACCACGGTCGCGCCGGTGTCGCGCGCGAGTGCGGCGATGCCGCCGGCATGGTCGAAATGCGGCTCGGTGCTAAGAATAAATTTGATGTCTTCGGGGTCGAAGCCGAGTTTGCGGACGTTGGCGAGGATCGCGGGCGCGGCTTGCGGCAACGCGCCGTCGACCAGCACCAGTCCTTCGCCCGTGTCGATCAGCGCGACGCTAAGGCCCGCAAAGCCGACGAGATAGGTGTTTTCCGCAATTTTCTGGGGCTCTGCGGGGGCGAGCCATGCCGCCGTCCGGGACGTGACGATCGGCTGCGTCAGCGGATCAATCGCCGGGGCGGGGCCACCGACTGCGCCCGCAAGCCATGCCAATATGCCGATTGCTTCGATCATGTCTGTCTCCCTTCGCCGGTGAAAATGCCGTTGTGGGCCGTGCGCGGCAAAGCATCATTTCTCGACAAAGCCATGAGAATTACTAATGATCCGGCATGGATCGCGCCCAGCTCCCCCTCAACGCCCTCCGCGCCTTTGAAGCCGCGGCGCGCCACCTCAACTTTACGCGCGCGGGGCTGGAACTGTGCGTCAGCCAAGGGGCGGTGAGCCATCAGGTCGCCGAGCTCGAACGGCGCCTTGGCACACGGCTGTTCCATCGCCTGCCGCGCGGACTGGCCTTGACTGACGAGGGGCAGGCGCTCGTCCCCGTGGTGTCGGAGGCGTTTGATCGCGTTGCGGCGACGCTCGATCAATATGCGGACGGGCGGTTTCGTGAGGCGTTGAAGGTCGGGGTTGTGGGCACCTTTGCGACCGGCTGGCTGCTGCCGCGGCTCGACCGTTTCGCGCGCGCGCATCCGTCGATCGACCTGCGCATCGCGACGAACAACAACCGGGTCGATCTGGCGGGCGAGGCGCTCGATTTTGCGATCCGCTTCGGTGACGGCGCATGGCACGGCACCTACGCCGAGCCTTTGCTCGCCGCGCCGCTGGCGCCGCTCTGCGCGCCCGTTGTGGCCGCGCGGCTTAGCGAGCCGGCCGATATGGTGTCCGAGCGCTTGCTGCGGTCTTATCGCGCCGACGAGTGGGCGCTGTGGTTCGCTGCTGCGGGCGTGGCCGTCCCGATGCTGCGGGGGCCGGTGTTCGACAGTTCGGCGTTGATGGCGAGCGCGGCGGCGGCGGGGCAGGGGGTCGCGCTCGCGCCGCCGTCGATGTTCGCGCGCGAACTCGCGGCTGAGCTGCTCGTCCAGCCGTTCGGGATGAGCATCGACGCTGGTCGCTACTGGCTCACCCGCTTGATGTCGCGCGCCGAAAGCGACGCGATGCAGCGCTTTCGCGTATGGCTGCTCGCCGAAATCGCGCTCGACGCCTGACGTCGTGAATGTGGGGGTGGAGCGTGGCGATTGCTGCTTGGTTATTTCCAAAGTTCAGGAAAGTTCAGCCTTGCGCGCGTCCGGTTTGCAGCGCCTGGCCCCGGCGGGTCGGGCAGCGGCTGCTTCGTTCACATGTGAAAGAGCGTGGATGAAGGCTGGCACAGTCGGCGCATGTAGGACAGCGTTTTTTTGGTGTCCGGTATGGGGTGGGAAGCGGACGTTCCAACTGATCGTCGCCCCCGCGAAGGCGGGGGCCGCCGTCGGCCTTTTCCCGCGTCGCTGCGTAAACCGACAGCGGCCCCCGCCTTCGCGGGGGCGACGGCTAGATTTGGTCGCTTGCTGCCCTTCCCAACGGGGGGGGCGCGCCCCCCCCCCGCCCCGCAGCCCGGCCCGG
>JASBSJ010000077.1 GCA_030148985.1 Sphingopyxis sp. | reverse complement strand
CGTCACAAAGCGGCCTTCGCATTCGGCGATGGTAACAAGGCAGCTGCGGATCGCCTCACCGTCGATGTCGACGGTGCAGGCGCCGCAATCGCCCGTGCCGCAGCCATATTTGGTGCCGGTCAGGTTCGACGCATCGCGCAGCGCCCACAGCAGCGGCGTTTCGGGGTCCATGCGATATTCGACCGGGCGGTCGTTGACCGAGAATTTCGTCATGGCGCCCCTGTTAGCGCGCTTTGCCGATTAGTCACGCCAGCTTGTATCGATACGGTCAACCTTGCGCACCATGGCGTCGAATTCGGCCTTGCCCGATTGGCCGGGGATGGCGGCCATATAAAGGTCGCGCTGATGGACCTTGATCACTTCCTCGTCGACGAGGATCGGCTTGCCCATGCTCATCGTCGCGAGCTGGATCTCGCACGCGCGCTGGAGCGCCCAATATTTGATGAAGGCGTCGGTGAGCGATTTGCCCATGACGACGGGGCCGTGGTTGCGCAGCATCAGGATGCGCTTGTCGCCGAGGTTCTTCACCAGCCGCTCGCCCTCTTCCTCGCGCACCGTCACGCCCTCGAAATCATGATAGGCGAGCTGGCCCATGAAGTTGCAGGCGTAGAAATTGGTCGGTTGCAGCCCGCCCTCAAGCCCACAGACCGCCATCGTCGCGGTGGTGTGGGTGTGGATGATCGCATGAGCATCGGGCAGGACGCGGTGGAACAGGCCGTGCTGGACAAAGCCCGCCTTGTTGACGTGCCAGGGATTATCCGCGTCGAGCTTGTTGCCGTCGATGTCGATCTTGATGAGGCTTGATGCGGTGACTTCGCTGAAGTGCATGCCATAAGGGTTGATGAGGAAGGCGCCATCCTGGTCGGGCACTTTCACCGTGATATGGTTGAAGATCATCTCGTCCCAGCCCATCATCGCAAAGATGCGGTAGCAGGCGGCGAGTTCCTGCCGCGCCGTCCATTCGGCTTCGCTATATTTGCTGTTGCGCTTGAGCTGGGTCGCCATGTTCCTGTCCCTTGGATGATTGGTTTCGTCCTGCTACCTATGCCACAAGCCACCCGTTCGGCACAATCCCGAGGGCGGCCGCAACGAAGCGACCGCCGCATTGGTGCGCTTCGCCGCCTTTATGCTTGCATTTCGGCGCGAATCCCTTTAGTTCGCCCTCAACCGGAACGTCGCGCTTTCGCGGCGCTCTTTTTATTGCCCGAATATCGGCGGTTTGCGGCAGACCGGATGACCCGGTGGCCCGAACTGTTTTGACGAACAGGAGACGACACGGTTTATGCAGATCATCGTTCGCGACAATAATGTCGACCAGGCCCTTCGCGCGCTCAAGAAGAAGCTGCAGCGTGAGGGCGTGTATCGCGAAATGAAGCTGCGCCGTCATTACGAGAAGCCCAGCGAAAAGCGCGCGCGTGAGCACGCAGCCGCTGTCCGCCGCGCCCGCAAGATGGAGCGCAAACGGATGGAGCGCGACGGGATCAAGTAAGTCCCGTCCCCGTTCGGGATCCAGTTCGTGAAAAGGGCGCTGCGGCAACGCAGCGCCCTTTTTCGTTTGGGAATGTGGCGGGTCAATATCGCTAGCTTCCGTCATCCCGGCGAAGGCCGGGATCTCGACCTCGGCTTGTGACGCGACGGCGAGATCCCGGCCTTCGCCGGGATGACGACTGAGAGAGATTGATTTGGCGGATGAGGGCCTTTTCTCGGCGCTGCCGCGACCCTCGCCCCTCCACCACCGCCTGCGGCGGCGGTCCCCCTCCCCATGGCTTCGCCACAGGGAGGATAAGGCAGGAGACTATTTCTTCAGCCCAATCTCGCGCAGGCGTTGTTGCAGATAGTCGTCGGCGGTGATCGGCGTCGGGTAGAGGTTGGGGTGATCGGCGTCGATGCAGTTTTCCAGCGTCTCGATCAGATAGTCCGAACGGAAATGCAGGAAGAAGGGCATCGAATAGCGCGCGACACCGGCGCGGCCCTCGTCGGGATTGCGCACGCGGTGCGTCGTCGAGGGGAGGCGGTTGTTGGTCAGCCGCTGGAGCATGTCGCCGACATTGACCGCCATCGCGCCCGGCGGCGGCGAGACGGGGAGCCAGCTGCCGTCCTTGTCGAGAATTTCGAGGCCGGCCTCTTCGGCGCCCAGCAGCAGCGTGATGGTGTTGATGTCCTCATGCGCTTCGGCGCGGATGCCTTTGGCCGGCGCCTCGACGGGCGGATAGTGGAGCAGGCGCATCACGCTGTTGCCATCCTTGACCGTGTCGTCGAAAAAATCGGGGGCGAGGCCGAGGTAGCGAGCAATGCCTGACAGAAGCTGGGCGCCCACACGATCGAATTCGGCGAACAGCCGGTCATAGACGGCGCGGAACCCCTCGACCTCCGCCGGCCAGACATTGTTCGGTTGCTGCGCCGCAAGCGGGTGGCCGATCGGCAGGTCGCGCCCGACGTGCCAGAATTCCTTGAGATCGACCTCCTTCGCGCCCTTGGCGATTTCGGTGCCGAAGGGCGTGTAGCCGCGCGCGCCGCCGCCCCCGGGAATGTGATAGGCGCGCTTGACCGCTTCGGGCAGCGCGAAAAACGCCTTGGCTTTCGCCCAGGCGTCGTCGATCAGCGCGGGGTCGATGCCGTGGTCGGTGATCATCGCGAAGCCGAAGCGTTCGAACGACCCCCCGAAATCGCGCGCGAACCGGTCGGCGGGAAGGGCCATGGAAATGACGGGGACGGCAGCGGTCATGCGATGAAAGTCCATTCGATAAGGGGCGGCGCCACGCGGCGCGTCATGACTCGCGATTTAGGCGCTGCGACGGCCGGGTTAAAGGGAAAAAGGCGGTTCCGTAGGCCGCGCCGCTGGGCTAAGCCCCGGCGCATGAGCAAACAATATTGGCTGATGAAATCCGAACCCGACGCTTATGCATGGGAGCAGCTCGTGCGGGATGGCACCGGCATCTGGGACGGGGTGCGCAATCACACGGCGAAGCTGAACCTGATGGCGATGAAGAAAGGTGACGAAGCCATTTTCTATCACAGCAATATCGGCAAGGAATGTGTCGGGATCATGGAGATCGTCGAGGAGAGCTTTCCCGACCCGACCGCCGACGAGGGATCGCCCTGGGTCGTGGTGCGCGTCGCGCCGGTGCGCGCGCTGAAGCATCCGGTAACGCTGGCGGCGATCAAGGCCGAGCCGCGGCTGTCCGAAATGGACCTGATCCGCCAGTCGCGCCTGTCGGTCGGACGGGTGACGCCCGCCGAATGGAAGCTGATCCTGAAAATGTCGGAGACGGCGGCGGATTGATACCCGCGGACGGCTTTTGCCGCCCGCTATGATCCTCAGCGCAGCTTGATCTGCAAATGCTTTGCCACCGAAGGGTGGAGCGGGTGGACGAATTCGCAGCCATAATTATTGCCGTCGGCGCGGCGCACGACGGCTTCGAGCGGCTGGAGGCCGGGCAGATTCACCCAGATATGCTTGCCGATCTGCGGGCGGAAAAAGGTGACCATGCGAAAGCCGGTCGACGACAGGTCAAACAATTCGACGTCGAAGGGATTGAGCCCCGGCTCGCGATAACGCGCGCGGCCGCGGACGGGTGCGCGCTCGGCGCCACGGGCGACCTTCGGCGGTGTCCTGTTTTCGGTAGTGCGAGTTCCCAGCACAATTACGATCCCTGCATCCTTTTCGATGCCACGGCTGTACGGCTTCGTTGGTTACCGCAAAGTCAAAATATATGGTGAAGAGCGTCCTTCACGGGTGATCGGCGACCGCCATAAACTGTCCCGGAAAGGGACGAGCGAGGGCGAGCGCGGCGCGCCATTCGCCCGTCAGCCAGGTCGCGTAATCGGCGGGATCGAGGATCAGCGGCATCCCCTGCGGCCTATATTGCGCGATGAGGCGGTTGGCCTCGGTGGTGAGCATCGCGAAACAAGGCCAGTCCTCGGTCCGGCGAAGGATGCCCGCGAAGGCGAAGACCGGTTGGGCGGGCACGGAAAACCAGCGCTGCTGCCGGGCGCCCTCCACTCCCGACCATAGCGCGAAGGCGGTCGCGGGGATGAGAATGCGCAGCTCGGCGTGGCGCAGCGTGCCAATCCAGAAGGGACTCGTTAGATTGCGGACATGGGTGACCGGCCGATCGCCCTGCGGCGGCGGCGGGACGCCCCAGAGCGCGGGGCGCAGAGTGCGCCGCGATCCGCCGCGTCCGTCGCTGACGATCAACGGCGCGGGCCGACCGGGCGCGACATAGCCGCCCGCCCAGGGGTCGTCGCCCGCTTCGGCGCCGAAAACCGCGGCGATTTGCGCCGCCGAGGCGTCGAGACGATAGTGGTGCATATCGGCAGATTGCGGGGCGGCGGGATCGTGTCAATGGCCGCACGTCGACCTTACTATTTGCTCCAGGGCGATTTTTCCGGCGCGCGGCCGGTCTCGCTTTGCTGCGCGCGATCGGCCGCGCGATCCGCCGCGACCATGACGCCAGCGCTCATCATGCTGCACCCGACGAGGCCGAGGATCGTCAGGCACCCCACGCCCATCAGGATCGATTTCAACATATCGGCCATGGTGCCGCTCCATCGCTGTCTCGGCGGCGATCCTAATGATAAGCGGTAAAGATCGCCTTTACTGGTCGGGTTTGACGCGGCCGCGCCCCGCCTTGATGCTGCTGCGCGCCTTCTTGCTGTCGACGCGCCGTGCCTTTGCCGCCTTGCTCGGCCGGGTCTTGATACGGCGTTCGGGGCGGACGAGCGCGGCGTCGATCAGCTCGGACAGGCGTGCGCGGGCGTCGGCGCGGTTCGCTTCCTGCGTGCGGAAGCGGCGCGCGAGGATGACGAGTTCGCCGTCGCTGGTGAGCCTGCTGCCCGCCAGCACTTTCAGCCGACGGAAGGCGTCAGGGTCGAGCCCGAGCGCGTAGACATCGACGCGCAACTGACATGCGGTCGCGACCTTGTTGACATTCTGGCCGCCCGGTCCCGAACCGGCGAGGAATTTTTCACTGATCGCATGTTCGGGCACATCAGCCACGGGTCGGCGCAGCTCCCTCGGGCACTTGAAAACCCCGCGCGGCAAAGGCGTCGGGGAACGGCGCTTCAGCAATTATTGGCGGCTTGACGTCACGTTTTACCACCAGCCGTTCGGCGTGGAGGAGGGTGCGGTCCTTGGCGCCGCCACGGCCGTAGACAGGGTCGCCGACAAGCGGAAAGCCAAGCCCTTCGAGCGCGTGGACGCGAAGCTGATGCGTGCGGCCGGTTTCGGGACGGAAGCGCAGCAACGCGCGGCCGTCCGCGACGGCAAGCTTTTCCCAATGCGATATCGAAGGCTTGCCGGCAGCATCGACGACCATGCGCCAGCCAGCCTCGGCGGTCGATGTCTTGGCGAGCGGCAGGTCGATGGTGCCGACGTCGCCCGCGGGCACGCCGTCGAGGATCGCGAGATATTGTTTTTCGACCGCGCGCTCCTCGAACGCGCGGGTGAAGCGGCCGTGCGCCTTGGGATTGCGCGCGAGGAGCAGGCAGCCCGAGGTGTCGCGGTCGAGCCGGTGCACGGGCAGCGGCCAGCGCTTGAAGCCGAACCGCAGGCTGTCGAGATGGTTTTCGAGGCTGAGGCTGCCGTCGCGCGGCGCGTCGACCGGAAGGCCCGCCGGCTTGTCGATGACGAGGGCCTCGCCGTCGAGGAAAAGGACACGATCTGAAAGGCGCATGGCGCGCTATAGGCGCGGCGCGGTTCAGTCGAAAGCGTAAACGTCCATCGCGAGCACGGCATAGGTGGTGCTCGCGTGCAGCCGCTCGGCCCTGAGCGGCGTGCCGCCCGCGCCCATCGCGACGAACAGCGGCAGGATATGGTCGGGGGTCGGATGATTGTCGCGGCCGTGCGGCGCGCGCTCGACCGCGTCGAGGATATCGTCGACCGCGCCGGCCGCCATGCGTTCGGCGATCCAGTCGGTGAAGCCGGTCACCCGTTCGGGCGCAGGCGCGTCGATCGGCGGGCGCGTCGTGAAATAGGCGCGGAGATTGTGGGTGATGCTGCCCGATCCGACGATCAATACGCCTTCATCCCGCAGCGGCGCGAGCGCCCGGCCGAGCGCATGATGCCATCCGGGCGAGGCGTTCGAGTGGATCGAGAGCTGGACGACGGGAATGTCGGCGTCGGGATAAACGAGTGACAGCGGCACCCAGGCGCCATGGTCGAGGCCGCGGGCCGCGTCGGCGGTGACGGCGAGGCCGTGGTCCGCCAGCAACCCGGCAACGCGCTGCGCCAGCGCCGGATCGCCCGGCGCCGGATAGCGCATCGCGAACAGCTCGTCGGGAAAACCGCCGAAATCGTGGATCGTCGGCGGCGCGGGCGATGCGGTCACC
>JASBSJ010000072.1 GCA_030148985.1 Sphingopyxis sp. | reverse complement strand
CGATCTTCACCGATCATGTGCTCGCGGCGAGCCTTGGCTATTATCTGAACCCGCTTGTCAATGTGATGCTGGGGATGTTTTTCCTTGGCGAGCGGCTGTCGCGGCTTCAGCTGGTTGCCGTGGTCGTCGCGGGGATCGGCGTCGCGATCCTGCTCGCGGGCGCGCTCGATACGCTTTGGATCAGCCTGACGCTGGCCTTTTCCTTCGGCGTTTATGGCCTGCTGCGCAAGATCGTGCCCGTGGGGTCGCTTCCCGGCCTGTCGGTCGAGACAACCGTGCTGCTGCTGCCGTCGCTCGCGCTGTCGGCGTGGTATATCGCTATCGGCGACGGGCGCGGCTTTGCGGCGGATACGTCGATCAGCCTGTTGCTGATGGCGGGCGGGGTCGTGACGGCGGTGCCGCTGCTGCTTTTCGCCACCGCGGCGCGGCGGATGAGCTATGCCGCACTCGGTTTTGTTCAGTATCTCGCACCGACGATCCAGTTTCTGCTGAGCCTGTTCGTCTTCGGCGAACCGCTCAAACCGGCGCAACTTGCCTGCTTCGTGCTGATCTGGATCAGTATCGCGGTGTTCAGTTTCGACATGTGGCGCAAGATGCGCGCAGAGCGGATGATCGAGGTGGCTTGATCATAGATCCTCCCTGCGGCGGAGCCGTGGGGAGGGGGACCGTCGCCGCAGGCGATGGTGGAGGGGCCGCGACGTTGCGCCATTGGCCCCTCCGTCAGCGGCTGCGCCGCTGCCACCTCCCCATGGCTGCGCCACAGGGAGGATTTTAGACCAGCCGCCAGCCGATCGTCTCACCCGCGTGGAAGGGCACAACCTCGCCGATCCGGTCGGGGACGACGGTATCGGCGCGCTCCAGTGTCACCGTACCCTCGTTGAGCGGCAGGCCATAGAAACGCGGCCCATGCTCGCTCGCGAAACCTTCGAACTTGTCGAGCGCGCCGTCCTGATCGAACGCCATCGCATAGCTTTCGAGCGCATAGGGAGCGTTGAAGATACCCGCGCAGCCGCACGACGCTTCCTTTGTATGCACCGCGTGCGGCGCGCTGTCGGTGCCGAGGAAAAATTTGGGCGAACCCGATGTCGCCGCGGCGCGCACCGCGAGCCGGTGATGCTCGCGCTTGGCGACGGGAAGGCAATAGGCGTGCGGGCGGATGCCGCCGACGAGCATCGCGTTGCGGTTGATGTGCAGATGCTGCGGCGTGACCGTCGCGGCGACATTGGCCGGCGCGTCGGCGACGAACTGCGCCGCTTCGGCGGTCGTGATATGTTCGAACACGATCTTGAGGCCGGGCAGCGCGCGCACCAGCGGTTCGAGCGTGCGGTCGATGAATACCGCCTCGCGGTCGAAGATATCGACGTCATGGTCGGTGACCTCGCCGTGGATGAGCAGCGGCATCCCGATGTCCTGCATCCGCTCGAGCACGCCCATGATGTTCGCGACATCGGTGACACCGTGCGCGCTGCCCGTCGTCGCATGCGCGGGATAGAGCTTTGCGGCCGTGAAAACGCCCTCGGCGTGGCCACGCGCCATTTCGTCGGCGTCGGTGGCGTCGGTCAGATAGGCGACTATCAGCGGCGTGAAACCGAGCCCAGCGGGCACCGCAGCGTTGATCCGGTCGCGATAGGCGCGGCCTTCCTCGGCGGTGGTCACGGGCGGCGACAGGTTGGGCATGACGATTGCCCGCGCAAACTGGCGCGCGGTATAGGGCGCGACATGGGTCAGCATCGCGCCGTCGCGCAGATGGACGTGCCAGTCGTCGGGGCGGCGGATCGTCAGGCGGTCGGTCATCGAAAAGACTCGTCGTAAGTGGGCTTGGTTTTGGCTGGGGCGTCCCTAGATTATCGGCATGTCCAATACCACCCTTCGCGACCGCGCGCTCATCCGTCTGGCGGGCGAAGACGTCCGCGGCTTCCTGCAAGGCCTTGTCACCAACGACACGTCGGGAAATCTCCCGGTGTGGGCGGCGCTGCTGAGCCCGCAGGGCAAGGCGCTGTTCGATTTCCTGATCTGGGGCGACGGCGAGGATGTGCTGATTGATTGCGAGCGCGATGCGGCAGAAGGCCTCGCCAAACGCCTGACGCTCTATCGCCTGCGCCGCGCGATCGCCATCGAACGCGAGGAGGGACTGGCCGTCCATTGGGCGCCGGAAGGCGACCTTGGCGTGGTCGATCCGCGGTTGCCCGAACTCGGCCGGCGCTGGCTTGCCCCCGCGGACGAAGGCGAGGGCACCGATGCCGCCTGGCGCGCGCACCGGTTGGCGCTCGGCGTCACCGAGGGGCGCGCGGAACTCGGCGACGGCACGACGCTGTGGCTCGAATGCAATGCGACCGAACTTAATGGCGTCAGCTTTGCCAAGGGCTGTTATGTCGGACAGGAAAATACCGCGCGGATGAACTGGCGGCAGAAGGTCAACCGGCGGCTTGTCGTCGTGCCGATCGCCGCCGCCGACGAAAAGCGCCAGGTCGTCGCCTATCCCGAGCTCGGCTGGTCGGTCGAGCATCGGCGGATCGAGACGATCGATCCCGCCAATGCGCCGCCGTGGATGCGCGAGGGGCTTCTCGCCGGTTCATGACAGGTGCAGCCGCGGCTGTTATTCTGTCGCCCATGCGCCCCCTGCTGATCTTGTCGGCGTTCGCCGCCGCTTTCGCTCCGACAGTGCCAACGTCGGCGGCGCCGGAATTCTTGCTGCCCACCGAGGCCGAAGCGGCGCGTCCCCCCGCACGGCTTGCGCCACTCGCCGCCGATTCGGTGTGGACGCCGCGGTTTGAGGCGGCCGCGGACGATCTGGCGGCGGCGCTGCGCTCGCGCGACGAGACGCGCTGGGCGCCGATGCTGGGCGGGCAATGGCTCTCTGCTGGCCATCGGGCGCGGGTGCGGGCGATGCTCGCCGATCACGATAGCCCGTTCGGCGAAGCCTTGTGGGGCCGGGCGATGCCGCACCGCGCGATCTTCGGTTGGAGCGCCCCCGCTTCATTGAGCGCCGACGAGCGCGCGGCGATCGAGGCGGGACCAGAAGCCGAGGCGCTGGTGTGCTGGTCGTCGCGCGGCGAAGGCGTGTGGCCGGTTACCGCATCCGAGGCCGACAACCGGCCCGGGAGTCCCCATGCCTGCGCGCGCATCACCTACAGCATTCGCGAGGAAAAGCCCATGTGGCGCGCCTTCATCGAGCAGGGTCATGGCGTGCCCGCCAAAACGACCGCTGAGCGCAACCCGGCTTAACCAATCTCCAACCGATATTTGCGACAAGGGCGCCCATGATCGGGCGTTTTCTTGGATTGGCGGTCGCCATTACGGCGATATCGGTTGGCGTGGCGAGTGTCGCCAGCCGTTCGACCGGCGACGATGACGCCGAAAGCGCGGCGACGGGCTCCTCAGCTAACGACAACTGGACGACCCAGCGCAGCAAGCGCGGCGGCTGGTCATCGTCGGCCGGATCGACCTCGTCGGGCGGCGAGGTGCGTCTTCCCCGGTCGGGCGATTCGCATGTCTATGCCGATACGCAAGTCGATGGCGCCAATATCCGAATGATGGTCGACAGCGGCGCGTCGATCGTCGCGCTGACGCGGCGCGATGCCGAGGCGATCGGGATCGATGTCGACCGGCTGCCGATCGGCGGCATGGCGCGCACTGCGGGCGGCGACGTGCCGATGCGCACGGTGATGCTGGACAGCGTCGAAGTGCAGGGGATCGAGGTGCGCGGCGTCCGGGCGGCGGTGATCGACGCCGACATGGGCGTGTCGCTGCTCGGGCAAAGCTTCCTGTCGAAGCTCGACGCGGTGAATGTCGAAGGCGACACGATGACGCTGCGCTGAGGCGCTGGCGCCCACGCGATCTATTTGGCCTTCTTGTCGATCAGCACGGCCTGCTGCCACTTGCTCGGTGCCTTGTCGGTGCGATGGATGCACCCGGCCCAGCAGCAGGGGCGCTTCTTGCCTTCGTGCAGTTCCTCGACGGTCCGCTCGATCCGGCGCGCGCGCGTCTTGTCCTGCTTCGCATCATCGACCCAGCAAATAAATTCGTTGCGCCCCAGCGGGGTCAGCGTCTGCCACAGCGCGAGCGCCGCAGGATCGGCCGTCAGCGCCGCCTGCATATCCTCGTGCGCCACATGCACAGTGCCGTGAAGAAAGGCTTCGGTCATGGCGTAAACCAATATGCCGGTCCTGCCAGCGGGTCAAACCGGTGCCGCGCGCGGCCCGGCACTGGCTTGCCATTTGCGCCGCTTTTCCCCACATCGGCGGCATGAACGCTCCCAACCCCCCGATGCGCGCCGCGATCGTGCCCGTCACCGCCTTTCAGCAGAATTGCACGCTCCTTTGGTGCACCGAAACCAACAAGGCGGCGTTCGTCGACCCCGGCGGCGACCTGCCCAAGCTGAAAGAGGCGGTGCAGCAGACGGGCGTCGAGGTCGAAAAGATCCTCGTCACCCATGGCCATATGGACCATTGCGGGCAGGCCGGAATGCTCGCGAAGGAGCTGGGCGTGCCGATCGAAGGGCCGCATGAGGACGACCGTTTCTGGATCGAAGCCTTTGCCGAGGATGGCGCGCGCTTCGGCATGGTCGGCGAGCCGTTCGAGCCCGATCGCTGGCTGGTCGATGGCGACACGGTGACGGTGGGCAATCTGACGATCGACGTCATTCACTGTCCGGGGCACACGCCCGGGCATGTCGTGTTTCACCATGCGCCGTCGAAACTCGCTATCGTCGGTGACGTCATCTTTCAGGGATCGATCGGCCGCACCGATTTCCCCCGCGGCAATCATCAGCAACTGCTCGATTCGATCACACAGAAGCTATGGCCGCTCGGCGGCGACACGACCTTCTTGCCTGGGCATGGCGCGCACAGCAATTTCGCGCACGAGCGGCGGACGAACCCGTTCGTGGGCGATATGGCGTTGAACCAATAGATCGTCGTTCCGGCGAAGGCCGGAACCTCGCCGGTGCGTTAATTCGCGAGGTCGAGATCCCGGCCTTCGCCGGGATGACAGAACAGGATGGCCTATTGCGCCACCGCGACCGTTTCCTCGATCGCGGTCGTCGTGATGCTGGTCGGCGTCAGGTAAACGATCGCCAGCGCGCCGAGCGCGAGGCCGAGCTGCGTCAGCATGGTGATGATCGTACCGACCATGCGGCCCCAAAGCATTCCGTCCATGCCGATCGCGTGAAGGATGCGTCCGACAAGGTAGAGCGCGCCGACGCCCCACAGCCACATCGACGAGCCAATCCCTAACTCGACCAGCGCGAGCAGGACCAGCACAAACGCGGTGTTTTCGACGTAATTGCTGTGCGCACGCATCCGCCGGGTCAACAGATCGTTGCCGCCGTCGCCGATGAAGACCTTTTCCTTCGTCCGGACGCGGCCGACGCGGATCGACAGCCACAGGTTGAGGAGCGCGGCTCCGGCGGCAATCGTCAGACTGATTGGCAGAATTATCATATGCGTCCCCCCATATTGTTGGCCAGTTGTTCCGGCGATTGCGGAGATGTGGCATTGCTGAAAGGGCAGGGCAAGCGTCTGCGATATCCCCTTCGTCACCCCGGACTTGATCCGGGGTCCATGACTTCACCGCCGCGGTGGATGCCGGATCAAGTCCGGCATGACGACGAGAATGAAGCCGCAGCTCTTCGCGCGCGCAATGGGCTTGCCTTTGCGGGCGAAAACGCTATAGCCGCGCCCGATCCGGCACCCGACACCATCTGGCGTTGAGGCACCCTCCGGCGGAAGATTTGTCCTGTTCCAACGCGACGGGATTGGGCTTCGGCTTGGCGGGCGGGCCAGTCATTTCCGGCGACGGACATGACAAATCCGGGTAGCCGATTCGTGACACACTATTTGAGAATGCAGGAAAAATCATGGCCGTTCCCAAGCGAAAAACCTCGCCCTCGAAGCGCGGAATGCGTCGCAGCCACGACAGCCTGAAGGTCGAAGCCTTTCAGGAATGCCCCAACTGCGGCGAGCTGAAGCGCCCGCACAATCTTTGCAACGCCTGCGGCCACTACAACGGCCGTGAAGTGGTGTCGGTCGGCGCGTAATCATTCGGCCGGAGGGCATTAGATGGCACTGACACCGCGAATCGCAATCGATGCGATGGGCGGTGACGTCGGCGTGCGCGTGATGCTCGCCGGCGCCGCGATGGCGCGCCACAAGCATGACGGCCTGCGCTTCATCCTCGTCGGCGACGAAGAGCGGATCAAGGCGGCGCTCGACAGCCATCCCAATCTTCGCGCGGCGTCGGACATCATCCACACCGATGGCGTGGTGTCGGGCGAGGACAAGCCCAGCCAGGCGCTGCGCAAGGCGAAAAGCACCTCGATGGGGCTGGCGATCGACGCGGTGAAGCGCGGCGATGCCGGCGGCGCCGTGTCCGCCGGTAACACCGGTGCGCTGATGGCGATGGCGAAGCTCGCGCTGCGCACGATGCCGGGGATCGACCGGCCCGCGCTCGCGGCGCTGCTCCCGACGCTCGGCGACAATGACGTCGTCATGCTCGACCTTGGTGCCAACACCGATTGCGACGCGACCAACCTCACCCAGTTCGCCGTCATGGGCGCCGCCTATGCGCGCACCGCGATGGGGCTCGAACGCCCGCGCGTTGCGCTGCTCAACATCGGCACTGAAGAGCTGAAGGGCACCGACGAGATTCGCGATGCCGCGGCGATGCTCCGCGCGGCCAAAGGGCTGCCGATGGAATTCACCGGCTTTATCGAAGGCGACAAATTGTCGCGCGGCGATGTCGATGTGATCGTCCACGACGGCTTTTCGGGCAATATCGCGCTGAAGACGATCGAGGGAACGGCGCGTTTCGTGACCGACCTCCTCCGCCGCGCCTTTACCAGTTCGACGCGCTCGAAGATCGGCTTCCTGATCTCGCGCCCCGCGACCGAGCTGCTGCGCCACCACCTCGATCCCAACAACCACAACGGCGCGGTGTTCCTCGGCCTCAACGGCGTGGTGCTCAAGAGCCATGGCAGCGCGGACGCGAAGGGGGTCGCCAATTGCGTTCACCTGTGTGCCGAGCTGATCGAAAAGGATATTACGCGTCAGGTGACCGAGGATCTCGCGAATTTCCGCAGCGGCGCCGCCGCATGACGCGCCGGGCGATCCTGAAAGGCACCGGATCGGCGCTGCCGCGCACCCGCGTGTCCAACGCCGAGCTCGCCGAGCGTGTCGACACCAGCGACGAGTGGATCGTCGAGCGCACCGGCATCCGCTTCCGCCATATCGCCGAACCCGATGAGACGACCGCGACGCTCGGCGCCGACGCGGCGCGACAGGCGCTGGAAGCGGCGGGGCTCCAGCCCGCCGACATCGGCCTGATCATCGTTGCGACCGCGACGCCCGACAACACCTTTCCGGCAAGCGCAACGAAAGTGCAGGCGCTGCTTGGCGTGCCCGATTGCATCGCGTTCGATGTTGCCGCAGTCTGCTCGGGCTTTCTTTATGCCGTTTCGGTCGCCGATGCGATGCTCCGCACCGGCGCGGCGCAACATGCGCTGGTGATCGGCAGCGAGACGTTCAGCCGCATCCTCGACTGGGAGGACCGCACGACCTGCGTCCTGTTCGGCGATGGCGCGGGTGCGATCGTTCTGTCGGCCGAAGATGTCGCCGACGACCGCGGCATCCTTGCGACACGGCTCCATGCCGAGGGCAAATATTCGGACATGCTCTATGTCGACGGCGGTCCATCGACCACCGGCACGGTGGGTCATGTCCGGATGCAGGGGCGCGAAGTCTTTCGCCATGCCGTTACCAATCTGGCCGCCGTGCTGGGCGAAGTGATGCGCGATGTCGGGCTGTCGGCCGACGACATCGATTGGGTCGTGCCGCATCAGGCGAACAAGCGCATCATCGATGCTACCGCGAAAAAGCTGGGGCTTCCGGCCGATCGTGTCGTGCTGACCGTCGATCAGCACGCGAACACGTCGGCAGCGTCGGTGCCGCTCGCGCTCGACCTTGCGGTGCGCGACGGGCGGATCAAACGTGGCGACCTGGTCGTGCTCGAAGCGATGGGTGGCGGCTTTACCTGGGGCGCTGCCGTCCTGCGCGTCTGATCGCACGAACGGCGTCATATCCGCGCGATGACGCTCGTCGCGTCAACTTCTCCGTCCATCCGTTTCAGTTTGGCGGATTAATTCGGATTTGTTACATATGCTGCTCGGGACTCGTGACGGTGGGGGCTGTCAGGAGACCGAAAGCGCATTTTCGCTTCAGGAGGGGGAAGGGATCACCATGACCGCAGGGACGCTCACGCGCGCCGATATCGCCAGCCGGATTCATCAGCAGATCGGGCTGTCGCGCAATGAATCGGCCGCTATCGTCGAATCTATTCTTGACCATATGTCCGACGCGCTCGCGGGCGGGCAGAATGTAAAGATTTCGGGCTTCGGCACGTTCGTGCTGCGCGACAAGGCGCAGCGGATCGGCCGGAATCCCAAGACGGGGATCGAAGTGCCGATCCTGCCGCGGCGCGTGATGACCTTTCGCGCCAGCCAGTCGATGCGCGCCCGCGTCGCAGGCAAATAGGCCGGTCCTGATCGATGTCGGCATTTGACGGTTCGCATGATGGTAGCAAGGCGACCGGCGCCATGCTCGCCATCGGCGAACTGGCGGAGCGGATCGGCGTGCCGACGCATGTGCTGCGATATTGGGAAACGCGGTTTCCGCAGCTGCGGCCGCTCCAGCGATCGGGCCGCCGCCGCTATTACCGCGCCGAAGACGTCGCGCTCGCCGAACGCATCCATCATCTGCTGCATGTGCAGGGCTTCACCGTCGAGGGCGCGCGCAAGGCGTTGTCGGATGGAAGCGCGAAGGCTGCTGCGCCCGCGGTGGCCGCACCCGCTCCCGGCAATGGTGCGGCCTCCGGACGCATCGGCGTTCCGGTCGACGCCCTGATCGCGCTTCGTAGACGGCTCGCCGACGCCTTGGACTGATGCAGGACGGTTTGCCCCGTTGCAAAGCGCTGGAACCCCGCCTTTCGTCGATCCGGCGCGAGCCACGACCGGCCGTCTCGTCACTCTGAAAACACTTGCCGGGCCACGGTTACCGCGTTGATGGCCGCCGGAAAGCCCGCATAGGGGATCATCTGCAAGATGGTTTCGATGATCTCCTGCCGCGATGCCCCGACTCTGAGCGATGCCTGCATGTGAACCTTGAGCTGCGGCGCGGCGGTTCCCATCGCGGTCAGCGCCGCAACCGTGGCGAGTTCGCGCGTTTTGACGTCCAGTCCGGGGCGGGCGAATATGTCGCCATAAGCAAATTCCACTACATAGCGGCCGAGATCGGGAGCGATGTCATTGAGGCTGTCGATCACCGCCGCGCCATGCGGCCCGCTGACCGTTTCCAGTTGCGCGAGTCCGCGCTGATAGCGCTCGCTATGCACGGGCGCTTGCGCCGCGCCTGGACCGTTCGCGAGGGGGAGCGATGCCGCTCCCGCGATCATCGTGCGTCTGTCCACCATCATCAAAGCTTTCCTGAGTTCCAGATTCCATGTCGATATAATGATCGATCTTCGCATCGAGCGTCGCCACCAACTCCGCCAGTTCGGCCTGACGCGCGACGAGCGCATCGCGGTGCGCTTCGAGCATCTTTCGCCGGGTCCGCAAGGTCGCGTCGCCCTCGGCGCGCAGGCGGCTGTATTCGAGGCGGTCGCGCATCGGCATATCCATCGCCTGCAGCTTTCGCAGGAAAGCTGCCCAGGCGAGATCGTCCATGCCGTAACTGCGCCGCCCGCCCGCATCGCGAACCGTTCGCGGCAGCAGTCCGATCCGCTCATAATAGCGCAGCGTGTCAGCGCTGAGCCCGCTCTTCGCGGCGAAGTCGCCGATTTTCATACGTCGAATCTCCTTGAAGGGAGACTCTACTTTCTGGAGCGCGCTCCAGGTCAAGCGCTATTGTCCAGGAAGAATTAGCCTTTTCCGCGGGCGGGCGCGGACGGCTACTGTCTGGCGGTTTCAGTCGCCCGCTGCGATCAATCCTCGTCCATCGCGGGCGCCAGCGCCGGATCGAGGTCGCGGGGGCGGATGAAATCGGCGAAGCGCGCCATGTTCACGTCGAGGTCGTGCCAGTCGGCGATGTCGAGTTCGAGGCGGGCGAGCGCCGAGGTGGGCAGCTTCTCCTCGACCTTCGTACGCAGTTCATCGCCGTCCGATTCGGGGACGAGCATCAGGATAAGGTCTTCGAGCCCCGGATTATGTCCCGAAATCAGAAGATTCTCGGCATTGCGCCCGGTGTCGCGGATCACGTCGATCAGCGTCGCCGCCGAGGCGAGATAGATGCGGCGGTCCCAGTGCGGTTCGATCGTGTCGAGCCCGGCGGCGGGTTGGAAGATGTCGAGCGTTTCGGTGACGCGCACCGCGGGCGAGGCGACGATGCGGTCGATGGGTAGCTTTTGCCGCTTCAGCCACTGCCCGATGATTTCGGCGCCGCGCCGGCCGCGCTTGTTGATTGGGCGGTCGAAGTCGCGTTCGACCTGAACGTCCCAACCCGATTTGGCGTGGCGCAGAATGGTCAAAGTCTTCAAAATATCTCCCCGCGATCCCTCGCTTATCCCCTCGTTCGCGCGCCTTGTGCCGCAAACTTATGACGGTGAAAAGGCGCGAAACGCGGTTTTTCTTCGTTCGACATTGGCGGCGGCGACATGGTTGACCGCCTCGTCGAGCGACAGGCGGCGGATCGGCGTTCCTTCGGGAAAGGCGCTGAGCAGCCGCGACGGGACGCTGGGGGACAGCATCACGAACTGGCCGAAATCGTCGGTGCGGCGGATCAGGCGGCCGAACGCCTGCGCGATGCGGCCGCGGATGACCATGTCGTCATAGGAGCTGCCCCCCTGCGCCGCGCGCCGCGCCGCGTGCAGGATCGTCGGACGCGGCCAGGGCACGCCCTCCATTACCACGAGCCGCAGCGAATCGCCGGGCACATCGACACCGTCGCGCAGCGCATCGGTGCCGAGCAGCGAGGTGTGCGGATCGGCGCGAAAAATGTCGATCAGCGTGCCGGTGTCGAGCGGATCGACATGCTGGGCAAAAAGCGGAAGCCCTGCGCGTGCGAGCCGGTCGGCGATGCGCGCGTGAACGATCCGCAGCCGCCGAATCGCGCTGAACAGCCCCAGCGCGCCGCCGCCCGACGCTTCGATCAGGCGGCTGTAGGCGCCGGCGAGCGCGGGCAGGTCGCCGCGTGCGATGTCGGTGACGATCAGAACCTCGGCCTGCCGGGCATAGTCGAACGGGCTGGGCACCGCGAAATGACGGGCGCCGCCATCCATATGGCGCGCGCCGGTGCGGATGTCGGCCTCGGTCCAGCCGCCACTGCCATGGCCGCCGCTGCGCAACGTTGCCGACGTGACGAGCACGCCGTGCGCTTGCGCGTAGACGATGTCGGCGATCGGCCGGGCGGGGTCGAGCCAGTGGCGGTGCAGCCCGCAATCGAACTCGCGCCCGTCGTAGCGATCGACCGCGAGCCAGTCGACGAAATCAGGGTCCGCCGGGCCGCCGACGCGGCCGAGGAGCGATAGCCAGCCGCCCAATGTGTCGATTCGCGTACCAAGGCTGTGCCGCGCGCCATCGACGCGGGCGCGCGCTTGTCCGTCGAGCCAGTCAGGCGGGTCTTCGATAAGCGCTTCCAGCCGTTTGCCGAGCGCCATCAGCGGGCGCAATAGCGCCTCAATCGCGCCGCTCGCTCCCGCCGCAGCCGCGACGAGTTCGGGGTCGGGATCGGCGAGTTCGGTTTCAAGGCCATAGCCCGCGTCGGCGGTGCGCGTATCGACGCTGCGGGCATAGACCATGGCGCGCACCGCGACGAGCAATCGTTCGATCGCTCCCCAAGGTTCGTTCTCGGCGAGCCGGCCGAGCCAGCCGTCGCCGGGCAGCTCGGCGGCGGCGGCGATCGCGGCCTGGATCGCGCGGTCGCCCGCTTCGTCATAGCTTCCAACATCGGCGAGCCGCGCCGCGAGCCCGCGCCGCCGCCCGCGCGACTTGCCCTCCGGCCCCAGCACCCAGCGGCGAATCTCGACCGCTTCCTGCCCGGTCAGCGCCGCAGCGAACATCGAATCGGCCGCGTCCCACAGGTGATGGCCCTCGTCGAAGATCAGCCGGCTTGGCGCCGCGCCCGCACCTTCGCGCGGCCTTGCCGCCTGCACCATCGTCAGCGCATGGTTGGCGATCACGATGTCGGCCTGCGTCGCGGCGCGCGCCGAACGTTCGATGAAGCATTTGCGGAAATGCGGGCAGCCGGCATAGATGCACTCGCCGCGCCGGTCGGTCAGCGACGTCGTGCCGTTGCGCCGGAACAGCGCGGGCAGCCAGCCGGGCAGGTCGCCACCGATCATGTCGCCGTCGCGGCTATAGGCGGCCCAGCGCGCGACCAGCTGCGCAAGGATCGCTGCGCGCCCCGAAAAGCCGCCCTGCAACGCGTCCTCAAGGTTCAGTAGACAGAGGTAATTTTCGCGCCCCTTGCGCACGACGACCTTTTCGCGGTGCGTTTCGGGGTCGGGGTAGAGTTTTTCGGTCTCGCGCGACAATTGGCGTTGCAGCGCCTTGGTATAGGTCGAAATGCACACGCTTCCCGCCGACTGGTCGATCCACTGTTTCGCGGGCGCGAGATAGCCCAGCGTTTTGCCGATGCCGGTTCCCGCCTCGGCAACGAGCATTTGCGGCGCGTCCTTGCGTTCGCGCGGCGCAAAGATCGCGGCGGCGGCGCGGGCATAATCCTGTTGGCCCGGGCGCCGTTCGGAGCCGTCGCCCGTCAGCCGGTCGAGGCGGGCGGTGACATCTTCGGCGTTGATCGTCACCTGCCGCGGGGCGGCGCGCGGCGGCGCTTCCTGCCATTCGGGGAGGCGCGCGAAGAGCCAGCGCTCGCTACCGTCGGGCTTGGCGAGCCGCGGCTGCATCAGCGGTGCCCACGGCCAGCGCTGCCGCGCCAGCGCCTGTATGCCGTGCCACGCGCCCTCGCGCTCGGGCCAGTCGGGTTCGCCCAGGCTCGCGAGCATCGCGGCGGTGGCCCTCGGCAGAAAGGCGGCGATTTCGTCCTCGCTCCCCGGCGGCGCCAACCCTACGGCAGCGGCGATGCCCGCGGGTGTCGGGACCGCAAAGCGCGCGGGATAAAGGAAGGCGAAGAGTTCGAGCAGATCGAGCCCCGACAATTCGGGATAGCCCAGCCGGTCACCCGTCAGCGTCGCGTTCAGCAGCAGGTGCGGCGTCGCCGCGACCGCCGCGATCGCCTCGCCGCGCCCGACGCGCTGCACGCGGCCCTTCGCATCGGCGATCCAGATGCCGACATGGCTCGCGTGGATCGCGGGCAGGGAGAGCGGATCGGGCGCCATTGCGCCACGCTAGGGACAAAAGGCGAACACGGCAAGGCGCCGCGCGGCGAACGGCCTCAATCGGCGATCCGCCCGCGCACCATCACCCAGTCCACCGTTTCGAGCGCGCGCACATCGCTCAGCGGATCGCCCGCCACGGCGATCATGTCCGCCGACATGCCCGGCGCGATGCGGCCGATCTCATTCTCCATCGCGAGCAGCTTCGCCGCCACCGTCGTCCCGCTCGCCAGCGCCTCGGCGGGCGTCAGCCCATATTTAACGAGCAGCGCGAACTCCTGCCCGTTGCGGCCATGTTCGAACACGCCCGCGTCGGTGCCGAAGGCGACGGGCACGCCCAGCGCCTTGGCGCGGCTCACCGCCTTGCCGACGTCGTTCAGCGTCATGCGCACCTTGTCCTCGACCGTCGGCGTGTAAATGCCTTTGCCCAGCCGCTCGCGAATCCCCTCGAACGCCATCAGCGTGGGCACAAGATAGGTGCCCTTCGCCTTCATGACCTTCAGCGTCGCCTCGTCGGCAAAGGTGCCATGTTCGATGCTGTCGATCCCCGCCGCCGCCGACGCTGTGATCCCGCCAGCCCCATGCGCGTGTGCCATCACCTTCAGCCCCAGCGAATGCGCGGTGTCGGCGATGCTTTGCAGTTCGGCGCTGGTGAAATGCCCCTCCAGCCCGCGCGCCTGCTGCGACAGCACGCCGCCGGTCGCCGTAATCTTGATGACGTCGGCGCCCGCGCGCGACGCCTTGCGCACCTTTTCGGCGCATTCGAGCGGGCCGGTGCAGGTATAGCCCTGGTTGAGCACATCGTGCACATCCTCGCGAAAGCCCGTGACGTCGCCATGCCCGCCGATGATCGACAGCGCCGGGCCGGCGGCGACGATCCGCGGCCCTTCGATAAAGCCCTCCGCGGTGCCGCGGCGCAGCGCATAGGCGCTATATTGCCCCGATCCCGCCTCGCGCACCGTCGTAAAGCCCGCGCGGAGCGTCAGCGCGGCGTTCTTGGCGCCGACCACGACGCCCCATTCGGCGGGATCGACCGCTTCGCTGCGATAATCGCCGCCGGGGTCGCCGGTCAGATGGACGTGAAGATCGATCAGGCCGGGGAGCAACGTCTTGTCGCCAAGGTCGACGACGTCCGCGCCCGCGGGCGCCTCGACCCGGCCCGGCGCGATCGACGTGATGCGATCGTCGGTGATGGTGATCGTCGATGGCCCCTGCGCGGCTTTGCCCGCCTCGGTGATGACGCGGCCGGCATAGACGATGGTGGTCTTGGCGTGCGCCGCCGTGCCGAGCAACGCGAGCGTCGCGGCCGCGACCAATCCGAATTTACGCATGGAATCTCCCCTGTCAGATCGCGCCATCGTGGCGCGCCGCATGGGGGAGGGCAAGGGGGAATGGTGCCCGCCTCGCGCATTTGCCTCTGGACCGTGCGACACCGCTCCGCCTATAGGCCTCGCCGATGGTTTGCGCCGATGGCGCGTGCGGAAGGATCAGCTGAGATGAGCGTGACGACGGTTCCATTGCGCCCGGTGAACAAGGGCGGGCTGTGGCTGATGTGGCTGGGCGTGATTGCGCTGATCGTCGCGGGGGCGGCCTTCGCGTGGCACATGACCCCGCGCATCGGCTTCGAAGTCGTCAAGGAAGGCACCGGCCCCAGCCCGACCAAGGCCGACGTCGTGCTCGTCAAATATGAAGGCAAGCTGGCCGACGGCACGGTTTTCGATGCCAATGAACAGGCGCCGATGCAGGTTGCGCAGGTCGTTCCGGGCTTTTCGGACGCGCTGACGCGGATGCAGAAGGGCGGGGAATACAAGATCACCATCCCGCCGCAGCTTGGCTATGGCGACCGCGCGGTCGGGCCGATCCCCGCGAACAGCACGCTGCATTTCACCGTCACCCTGCTCGATTTCCGCTCGGAGGCGGAGGTTCGCGCGATGCAGCAACAGATGCAGCAAATGCAACAGATGCAGCAGCAACAGATGCAGGGCGGCCCCGGCGGGCCGGCCGGTCCGCCGCAGCCGGGCGCGCCGCAACCTTAACAAAATCGTCGCCCCCGCGAAGGCGGAGGCCGCTATCGGCATAGCGCAAGGTTGCCAGCGGCCCCCGCCTTCGCGGGGGCGACGAGCTTTCAGGTTGCCGCCGCTTTCCCGTCCGCAGCCCCCGCATTGCGCTCGGCCTCGCGCTCCAGCGCGACCTTGATCATCGCGACGATCGGGTCGGCGAGGAACAGGCCCATCAGGCCAAGCAGCGCGCCGAACAATATCTGCGCGCCAAGGACGAGGGCAGGCGCAAGGTCGACGGTCTTTTTCGCGACCATCGGCACGATCAGATAGCCGTCGACGGTCTGCACGACGAAATAGATTGCGATCGCCCACAGGCCGGTGTCGGTCCCGGCCGAAAAGCCGACGAGGACGAGCAGCACACCCGACACGATGGCGCCGATATTGGGAATGAAGGCGAGCAAGCCGGTCAGCAGGCCCATCAAGGCCGCCATCGGGATGCCGACCGCCGTGCACGCGAGCCAGGTGCCGATGCCTTCGACGAACATCCCGAGGAGGCGGCCGGCCATCAGTCGGCGCAGGGTAAAGCCCATGCGCGCGGTGGTGATATAGAAATTCTCTCGCGACTTCATCGGCAGCATCCACGCGACGCCGCGCTCGTAAAGCCGCGGCTCGATTGCGATGAAGATGCCAAGCACAAGGATCATGACGAGGCTGGTGAGTCCGCCGAGCACCGATCCGACCGCTGCGGTCACGCGGCCGAATGTGCCGGCAAAATTGTCGGAGATTGTCTTTGTGTCGAGCTGAAAGGTGCCCATGCCATGGTCGCTTGCCCATGCCGCAAGCCTTTCGATCTGCCCCATGACGACGGTCTGCAAGGTCGCGGCCTGATCGGCGATCTGCGAACCCGCGAACATCGCTGTCCAAATCATGAAGACAAGCAGCGAAAGGCAAACGATCAGCAGCCGCCACCCGCGCGCGATCGGTAGAATGCGGCCGAGCAGTCGCGTTCCGCCGTCGAGCATCGCCGCCACCACGATTCCGGCGAAGATCAGCAAGATCGGCTGGATCAGAATGATGCACACCCCGATCAGCAGCGCGAGGCCAAGCCATACGCCTGCTTTCAGCAACTCGGTCCTGACCGGCTGGCTGCGGATTTCGGTGGGGCCGGGGGCCTCGGTGTGCGCGTCGGGCTTGGGGTTGGCGGCGCGCGTCGCTGTCGTCTTCCTCGTCGCCGCCATAAGCTGTTCCCCGTTGATCTAACTGCCTTGACGTTCGGGACGCAGGTCGGTTCCCGCGCGCCCCGATCGCAACGCGCCGAACCAGCTCAATGGGTTATACCATTGGGCGGTTCCGTCGGTCGAAAAACTGATGATCTCGGCGCGTCCGGCGATCGCGTCGAAGGGGACGGCGCCGCCAAGGCCCTTCTGGTTGGTGTCGACACGGCTGTCGGCGCTGCCGTCGCGGTTATCCCCCATCAGGAACACATGGTTCGCGGGCACGGTAACGGGGCCGTAATCGTCGGTGGTATAACCGGGGCCCATGTCGATCGTATCAAAAGTCGCGCCGCCGGGCAGCGTTTCACGCACGATGGGGAGTTCGAGCGTTTCCTTACCGCTTGCGTCCCTGGTGACGAAGCGAGACAGGCTGCTGTCGGGGCCGGGCGTGTTGAGATCGACCGGGATCGCGAGCATCGGCTGGACCTCGCGCTTCACCGGCTTGCCGTCGATGCTGAGTTCGCCGTTGCGAAGCTGGATCGTGTCGCCCGGCAGGCCGATGACGCGTTTGATATAGTCGATCCGTGTCACCGGATGCTCAAGCACGACGATATCGCCGCGTTCGGGCAGCTTGCCGAACAGCCGGCCCGCAACCTTGGGCGCCAGGTGGAAGCTGACCGACGAATAGGACCAGCCATAGGGATATTTGCTGACGATCAGGCGGTCACCATTGCGCAGCACCGGCATCATCGAATCGGACGGTATATAGAAGGGCTTGGCGACGCAGCTGTGGATGCCAAGCACGAGAGCCAAGATCACCACCACGTCGCGGATCAGCTTGCCCCAGCTCCCGTCATCCTTCGACTTGTCCTTCGCCATATAGATGTCAGTCCTTGATTGCTTCGATGATGACAAACGCCTGCGCCCAGGGATGGTCGTCGGTCAGCGTCAAATGAATGTGCGCGGTGTGGCCGGAAGGTATCATCTGCGCGAGCCGTTCCGCCGCGCCGCCGGTCAGCGCCAGCGTCGGCGCGCCCGAAGGGGCGTTGACGACGCCGATGTCCTTCATGAACACGCCGCGCTTGAAACCCGTGCCGACGGCTTTCGAGAAAGCTTCCTTGGCGGCGAAGCGTTTCGCGTAGGTGCCTGCGCGGGTGAAGGGGCGGCGCGCTGCCTTGGCGCGCTCGACATCGGTGAAGACGCGATTTTCGAAGCGTTCGCCGAAGCGGTCGAGCGAATTCTGGATCCGCTCGATATTACAGAGGTCGGAGCCGAGGCCGATGATCATGACCGCCGCTCGTCGTGCTGGACCTTCGCCCGCACAAATTTGAAGACCAACCGCATGAACACATACAGGACGCAGGTGAAGAGCAGGAAGCCTATGCCATAGACGACGTGCATCCAGTCAAACGGCTTCCCCCGATCTGCATCGTGCCAAATATTCAAACCGACAATCAGCAGAATGAAGAACGGGAAAATCTTGAGAAACCAAATGGAAGCACGCCATTGTTTCTCGACAAAATCGGACGTTTTCATCCCCGCGCCTCGTCCATCAGCGCGCGCATCCGCCGCACCGCCGGGTCTAGCCCGGTGAAGATCGCCTCGCCGATCAGATAATGGCCGATGTTGAGTTCGGCGAGCTGCGGGATCGCGGCGACGGGCACGACATTTTCATATGTCAGGCCGTGCCCCGCATGCGGCTCGATGCCATTTTTCCAAGCGAGAGCGGCGGCGTCGGCAAGGCGGCGGAGTTCGGCGGCGCGTTCTTCGCCATCGACATGGGCGTAGCGCCCGGTGTGAAATTCGACGACCGGCGCGCGCAGGCGCATTGCGGCTTCGATTTGCCGCGCGTCGGGTTCGATGAACAGGCTGACGCGGATGCCCGCGTCGTTCAGCCGCGCGACGATCGGCGCGAGGTGATTATGCTGCCCCGCCGCGTCGAGCCCGCCCTCGGTGGTGCGCTCCTCGCGCTTTTCGGGAACGATGCATTCGGCATGCGGTTTGTGGCGCAGCGCGATTTCTAGCATCTCGTCGGTCGCCGCCATCCCGCAACTCGCCGAGCTCAACATCGGCCATTATCTGATCGGCGAGGCGATCTTCACCGGGCTCGAAACCGCGGTGCGCCGCATGCGCGACCTGATGGACGAGGCGCGCGGATGAAGAATTTCGTCATTGCGAGCGAAGCGAAGCAATCTCCAGCCCTCTGCCTTGCGCGAGGCCGATGGCTGGAGATCGCCGCGTCGCCCTCGGTTCCCCGCAATGACGGTCTTTTGGGGTCGTCATGATCATCGGCCTGGGCTCCGATCTCTGCAGCATCGAACGCATCCAGGCTTCGCTCGACCGTTTCGGCGAGCGTTTCGAACTGCGCGTCTTTACCGAGGTCGAGCGGGCCAAGGCGGCGCGGCGGCCCTTCACCCGCGCCGGCACCTACGCCAAACGCTTC
>JASBSJ010000063.1 GCA_030148985.1 Sphingopyxis sp. | reverse complement strand
TGGCGGCGCATTTCCTTCTGGTCCGCAATGGTGCGGGCGGCGGAGGCGCGGACTTCGACGAGCGTTTCGTTCATCTCGAAGATGATCTGGCGGATCATCTTTTCCGGGTCTTCGGCCCGGTCGAGCAGGTCGGTGACGTTGGCGGCGATGATGTCGCGGGTGCGTGAGAAAATACCCATTGGGAAACTCCTGTCGAAAATTTGAGACCTATTGTCTGTTCTTAAAAAATGCTGGTGCCGGGGCGGGGCAAGGGGGGAGAGTGCCCCGGCACCAGTGCCGGTCAAGCCACGGGGCCGACCGCCGGGGTCGAAGCAGCATTCACCAGGCCGACGACGGGGAGGCCCGCGGCGTTGGCGGCGGTGGCAGGATAGTCGATCGCGCCGACGAGGATGGCCAGCGCACCCACCGCGCTGAACGCGAAAGTAGCGGCCTGGGCAATCTTCGTTTTCATCGTATCAACCTTCCTGTTTTGCTGTACCGGAGCGCTGTGCGCCGGTTCGCAGAAATCTTTGCAGGAGGCGTGCCAATTGCCGAAAGCGGCGGAAAAGCGCGGAACTTCACGCGCAATTCACGCGCCGCGCCGATTTGCCTTGCCAATCAGCGGGAAAATTTGCCAATGATTGGGAATGGAGCGCGAAACGCAATTCATCGGCCAGTCGGCAGCCTTTCAGGACGCGGTCGATCGCGCGAGCCAGGCGGCGATGCTCGATCGCCCGGTGCTGGTGATCGGCGAGCGCGGGACGGGCAAGGAGCTGATCGCCGAGCGGCTTCATCGTCTGTCGTCGCGCTGGGACCGCCCCTATGTGATCATGAACTGCGCCGCGATGCCCGAAACGCTGATCGAAAGCGAGCTGTTCGGGCATGAGGCGGGCGCCTTTACCGGCGCCACCCGCACCCGCGCGGGCCGGTTCGAGGAGGCCGACGGCGGCACCTTGTTCCTCGACGAGCTGGCGACGATGTCGATGGGCGCGCAGGAACGCCTGCTCCGCGCGGTCGAATATGGCGAGGTCACGCGCGTCGGATCGTCGCGCCCGATCCGTGTCGATGTGCGCATCGTCGCGGCGACCAACGAGCATCTGCCCGCGCTGGTCGACGACAATCGGTTCCGCGCCGATTTGCTCGACCGCTTGTCGTTCGAAGTCATCACCCTGCCCCCGCTGCGCGCGCGCGAAGGCGACATCGAGGTGCTCGCGACTTATTTCGGGCAGCGCATGGCGGCAGTCGTCGGGTGGGACGAATGGCCCGGATTCGGCCCGCGCGCGCTCGCGGCGATGGAGGGGCACGACTGGCCGGGCAATGTCCGTGAACTGAGGAACGTCATCGAGCGCGCCATCTATCGCTGGGGCGACCCCACAAGGCCGGTCGACGCGCTGAGCTTCGACCCGTTCGCGAGCCCGTGGCAGCCCGCAGTGCGCGGCGCGAAGGCCGAGCCTGCGAAAGCCGCCGCGGCCAATGGCGCTGCGCTCGCCGCCGCCCCGTCACCCGCGCCGGGGCCGGTCAGCGACCTGCGCGCGGCGGTCGATGCTTATGAAAAGGCGATCCTTGCCGACACGATGGCGCGGTGCCGCTATAATCAGAAGGTGGCGGCCGAGGCGCTAGGCCTCAGTTACGACCAGATCCGCCACGCGCTGAAGAAGCATGGGTTGAATCAATGACCTCCTTCCCCCTTGATGGGGAAGGATACGCAGCCTTATCGCGAAGCGACTAGGCGGAGTTGGATGGGGGTGATGGTGCGTCCTTGCACCGTCGCTTGTGACCGAGGCCGCACCCCCTCCGCTGCAACTAGCCAGCAAGCTGGCAAGTTTCGCTGCGTCCCCCATCAAGGGGGAGGGCAGTTGCTGGCTGATCCTATCCGCCCGGCAATTCCGCATTCAACGCCGCAATCACCGCATCCTGCGCCGACACCTGCTCGGCGAGCCGTTCGCGCAGCGCATGGATGTCGGGAAGGCCGCCGACCTGCTCCTCGACCTGGCGCTCGAGGTAGAGGCGGTCGATATCGGCGAGCGCCGCGGTGACCGGCGCGCGCGCGGCGACGAGGCGCGAGATCGCCTGTTGCGCGACGACCCAGCGTTCGCTGGCGACCGGCGCGCCCGCCGCGGCGGACACCAGCGTCGCGGCGGCCCCCCGCTCGGCGGCAAAGGCCTGTTGCCCGGCCGTGCCATCGGCCTCCCACCGCGCGAGTCGGCCGGCGAGGTCGGCGGGCAGCGGCCCGGGCGGCGCGACCTCGACCGAGGGCGGCACGACGTCGAGCCGCCCCTCGACCGCGCGCTTGGCGAGCGAAGGCCCATCGCCGCTCGCGCTCGCGGCGCAGGCCGACAGCGGCAGGCTGAGGGCGGCAAAAAAGACGGAGTGCTTCATCGCCGTCCCTGATATGGGGGTGCAGGCGGTGCAGCAAGGGGCGAATCGGCGGCGCGGGCGATAAAGCGCCGCACCCCCGTGCATTCGGACAAAAAGCGCGGAAATATGCGGTTGACAGCCGCGCGCCATGCCGCTAGTGGCGCTGACTTTCCCGCATGCCGGAAAAATCGCCCGCTTCGGCGGGGGACTGGTAGCGCGGGTGTTCTAGTTTCTGATTGGATGGAAGACCATGTTCGCAATCGTGCGCACGGGCGGAAAGCAGTATCGCGTTGCCGCCGGAGACAAGATCGCCGTCGAGAAGATCGAGGGTGAGGCCGGCGACACCGTGTCGCTGGGCGACGTCCTGCTGGCCGGTGACGGCGGCGAGGTGAAGGATGCGAAAGGTCTGACCGTTTCGGCCGAGATCATCGCCCAGACGCGCGGCGAAAAGGTCATCGTTTTCAAGAAGCGCCGTCGGCATAACTACCGCCGCCGCAACGGTCACCGCCAGTCGCTGACCTTGCTGCGCATCCTCGCCGTCGGCGAAGCCAAGAAAGCCGCGCCGAAGAAGGAAGCCGCGCCGAAGGAAGAGGCTGCTCCCGCCGCAGAAGCCAAAACCGCTGCACCCGCCAAGGAAGCTGCGCCGAAAAAGGAAGCCGCGCCCAAGAAGGCTGCTGCCCCGAAGGCCGAAGCCCCGAAGGCTGAAACCGAAAAGAAGCCCGCTGCCAAGAAGGCAGCCCCCAAGAAGGACGCCTGAGCGCGGCAACGCGGCTCGGCCTCTCGAACGAACTAAGGAGCATCAGTCATGGCACATAAGAAAGCAGGCGGTTCTTCGCGCAACGGTCGCGACTCAGCCGGCCGCCGCCTTGGCGTGAAGAAGTTTGGCGGTCAGGAAGTGATCGGCGGCAACATTATCGTGCGCCAGCGCGGCACCCGCGTCTATCCGGGCGTCAATGTCGGCATGGGCAAGGACCACACGCTGTTCGCCACCGCCGACGGCCGCGTCCGATTCCACGACGGCAAGCTTGGCCGCAAATATGTGTCGGTCGACATGATGGCCGAAGCCGCCGAATAAAGGACGACTTGCACGGGTCGTCCACCAGGGATGACCCGGAGCTGTCCTTTCCGCAAACGCGGAAACAAGGTTCGAAAAGAGGGAGACGGGTCACCCCGGACTCCCTTTTTTCTTGCCTGCAATCCAGCCACTTGGGTGCCGGGCGCGAAAATGGGGCCATCCATCTCCCTCACACATCGACTGTCGTCAAAGCGTCACCATCTGGCGCCACTGGGGCAGGCATTGGGAGTTGAAAAGATGTTCGCGCGTACCGAAAGACTGTTGCTGCGGCCCGGCTGGATCGAGGATGCGCCCGCGCTTGCGCGCGCGATCGGCGAGGAAGCCGTCGTCCGCAACCTCGCGACCGCGCCCTGGCCCTATGGCGAGAGCGACGCCCGCGACTTTCTGTCGCAGCCGATCGATCCTGCACAACCGCGCTTCCTGATCTTTGCGCGCACCGGCGGCGCCCCGCGTCTCGTCGGTGGCTGCGGCATTTCGGCCGATCCCGAGGGGCGGCCCGAAATGGGCTATTGGATCGCGCGCCCCTATTGGGGACTGGGCTTTGCGACCGAGGCGGGGCGCCAGCTGCTCCATATCGCGCGCGCGATGAACCTGCCCAAGCTGTCGGCGGGGCATTTCCTCGACAATCCGGCGTCGGGCACGGTGCTGCGCAAACTGGGCTTCCGCCCCACCGGCCAGGTCGCGCCGCGCTTCAGCCGTGCGCGCGGCGGCGAAGCGGCGGTCGCGCTGTTCGAAGAAGGCGAGGCCGATGCCGATCGCACCGCCACCCCGATGCGCGACCGCATCGGGGTGGACGAGGATTTCCGCGAGGAACTGCGCCTGATGGCGGCTTGACGCGGTTCGCGCCGTGAGGTGATGCGAGCGTGGCTTTAGGGGTGGTAAGCCGTCCACTAATCCTCCCTGTGGCGAAGCCATGGGGAAGGGGGACCGCTCGCGCAGCGAGCGGTGGAGGGGCCGCGACGGCAGTGCCATGGCCCCTCCGTCAGCGCTTCGCGCTGCCACCTCCCCATAGCTTCGCGACAGGGAGGATTTATTGGGCACCAATCGGCCGCGCATCCCGGCCGCTACTACCCCTCGACCGGCCCCTCGAACTTCTCGATCACCCAATCCTCGGCCTGCGCGCCGCCGATCCATTCCTGCATATGCGGATGGCTGATCACCGCCTGCGCATAGGGCAGGGCAAAGCGCGGCAGCGGGATCGAATAGGTGATGAAGCGCGTCACCACCGGCGCGAACATCATGTCGGCCGCCGACCAGTCGCCGAACAGATAATCGCCTTCGCCGCCGAACCGCGCGCGCGCCTCGGCCCAGATATGGAGGATGCGGACGACGTCGGCCTGCACTTCGGGGGTGAGCTCGGCGGCGGGATAGATGCGGCGGATGTTCATGCTGTGCTCGCGACGCAGCGCCGCAAAGCTCGAATGCATTTCGGCCGCCATCGACCGCGCCATCGCGCGCGCCGCCATATCCTCGGGCCAATATCCGCGCGTGCCGCCGGTCTTTTCGTTGAGGTAATCGATGATCGCCAGGCTGTCCCACACGACGATGTCGGCGCCGTCCCACAGGATCGGCACCTTGCCGCCCGACGGCGCGAACTCGTCGCCCTCGCGCCGCTGGCTCCATTCCTCATTATAGAGCGGGACGGTGACTTCCTCGAACGGCAGGCCGCTGTGCTTCGCGGCGAGCCAGCCGCGCAGGCTCCAGCTCGAATAGGCCTTGTTGCCGATGAAGAGTTTCATGCCAATCCTCCTCCCTCCCCCTTGACGGGGGAGGGTTGCGCAGACTTGCCAGCTTGCTGGCTAGTCGAAGCTGGGAGAGGGTGATGCGAGCCCGTGGCTCGCGCGGCCCGGCGGGCCGCTTCCCCCTCTCCAGGTTACGGTAGCGGACAAGTCCGCAACCTTCACCATCCTCTCCCTTGAGGGGAGAGGAGCGTAAGTCAAACTTCCACCGCCTCCAGCACCGCGGTGCGCAGCTCGGCGATCCCCATGCCTTTTTCGCTGCTCGTCGCGATCACCTCGGGATGCGCAGCGGGGTGCTTGCGCGCCTCGGCCTCGGTCGCGGCATGGACCTCGGCGAGCGCGCTCGCCTTCACCTTGTCGGCCTTGGTGAGCACGAGGCGGTAACTCACTGCCGCCGTGTCGAGCATTTCGAGCACGTCGCGGTCGACATCCTTGATGCCGTGGCGGCTGTCGATCAGCACCAATGTGCGCTTCAGCACCTGCCGCCCGCGCAGATAATCGTTGATGAGGAAGCGCCATTTTCTGACGACATCCTTCGGCGCCTTGGCAAAGCCGTAGCCGGGCATATCGACGAGCCGGAACATGAGCGGGTCGCCCACGTCGAAATAGTTGAGCTCCTGCGTCCGCCCCGGCGTGACCGAGGTGCGCGCGAGGCCGTTGCGGTTCGTCAGCGCGTTGAGCAGCGACGATTTGCCGACGTTCGATCGGCCCGCAAAGGCAATCTCCGGCACCGACGGCACAGGCAGATGTTCGAGCGCGGGCGCCGATTTCAGAAAGGCGATCGGCCCTGAAAACAGCTTGCGCGCGCGCTCCGCCCGTTCGGGATCCGCACCGGGTTCGAGTTCGATCTCGCTCACTTCGCCGGCGCCGCCTTCAACGCCGGGAATTTGCGATACATCCACTGCTGCTGCCCGATCGAAAGGATATTGTTGGTGATCCAGTAAAGCAGCAGGCCCGCGGCGAACGGCGCCATGATGAACATGAACAGCCACGGCATGATCTTGAACACCTGCGCCTGCACGGGGTCGGCGGGGGCGGGGTTCAGGCGGAACTGGAGCCACATCGTCACGCCCAGGATCACCGCGAGCAGCCCGATCGCGAGGATCGACGGCGGGGTGAAGGGGAGCAGGCCGAACAGGTTCAAAATGTGCAGCGGGTCTGGCGCCGACAGATCCTTGATCCACAGGATGAACGGCTGGTGCCGCATCTCGATCGCCAGCATCAGCACCTTGTACAGCGCATAGAAGATGGGGATCTGGATCAGGATCGGAAGACAACCCGCGAGCGGATTGATCTTCTCGTCCTTATAGAGCTTCATCAGCTCCTGCTGCATCTTCGGCTTGTCGTCCTTGTAGCGGTCCTGCAGCGCCTTCATCTTCGGCTGGACGACGCGCATCTGCGCCATCGACGAGAATTGCCGGTTGGCGATCGGGAACATCAGCAGGCGGATGATCAGGGTCAGCGCCATGATCGCGAGGCCGAAATTGCCGAGTTGCAGGAACAGCCAGTGCAGCAGTTTGAAGATCGGCACCTCGAAAAATTCGAACCAGCCCCAGTCGATCGCATTCGACAGGCGGGTGATGCCCTGATCGTCCTGATAGGTCTCCAGGATCTCGACTTCCTTCGCGCCGGCAAAGATGCGGCTGGTCGCCGTCAGCTGCTGCCCCGGTGCTACTGCCGTAAAGTCGCGTGCGAACAGCGTCTGGTAATTGTTCGCGGCGGGCGAACTGATCGCCGCGGTCACGCGCTCGCCCTTCGCCGGGACGATCGCGGCGAGCCAATATTTGTCGGTAAAGCCCAGCCAGCCGGCCGAAGTATAACGGACGCTGCGGTTCGCGGCTTCTTCGACATCGTCATAATCGACATCGAACACCGACTTGCCGTCGAGGTAGCCGGTGGGTCCGACGTGGATCGTCCAGCTGTCGACCTCGTGCGGGTCGGTCGGCTTGCCGAGCCGGTCGATCAGCGCAAAGCTGTTCAGCGACACCGGCGCGGTGCCGCTGTTCACGACCGTCTGTTTCGCGGTGATCAGGTAATTGGCGTCGATGCTATATTCGATGCGGAAGGTCTGACCTGTGCCGTTGGCCCAGCTCAAGGTCACCGGGTTCGTCGGGGTCAGCTTTGTCCCGTTCGCGGTCCAGACGGTGTTTGCGCCCGGAACCTGGACGCCCTGCGCCGCCCAGCCGAGGCTGGCGAAATAGGCCGCGGGCGTGCCGCCCGGCGCGAACAGGCGCACCGGCGGCGAATCCTTCTTGATCGTCTGGCGATATTTGCTGAGCGTGATGTCGTCGATGCGCGCGCCGGTGAGGTTGATCGACCCGCGGATCGCCGGGGTCTCGATCGGAATCCGCTGCCCTTCGGCGAGCACGACGTTGACCGGGCGGATCGTCTGTGCCGTCGGGGCGGCAGGGGCGGTGGCCGTCGGGGCGGGCAGCGCGCTCGGCTGGCCCTGCGCGGCCGGAGCCGTGGCGGGCGCGCCGTTGGCGCCGGCGACGGTCTTGGTCACGTCGGGCTGGTCGGGGGTCGGGAAAAACCGCTCGGCGACGAAGTTCCAGCCGATCAAAATCGCCACCGACAACAGGATTGCCGCGATCAGGTTACGCTTGTCGTCCACGCTCGTCGATCTCTCTTCGTCTCAAAAATGTCGGGGGATGCGGGCACTAAGGCACCGGGTCGTAGCCGTGACCGCCCCAAGGATGGCAGCGCAATAGCCGCTTTGTCGCGATCCAGCCACCCTTGATCGCGCCATAGCGCCGAAGCGCGACGATCGCATATTCGCTGCACGACGGCGCATAGCGGCACGTCGGCGGCAGGATGCGCGACGGGCCCAGTTGCCAGCCGCGCGCGATCAGGATGAACAATTTCGCGATCATGGAAGAACCGCGCAAAACTGCGTAACTTCACGCGCGATCATCCCCATTTCGTCACCCCGGACTTGATCCGGGGTCCATTGCCAGCGGCGCCGCACGGACCCCGGATCAAGTCCGGGGTGACGATGAAGGGGGAGCAGCGTCATCGCGCCAGCTTCTTCGCCGCGCGCTTCAATGCGGAATCGAGCTGCTCGCCAAGCGCGGCAAATTCGATGTCGTTGGCGCCGGGGCGGCCGATCAGCACATGGTCGGCGCCCGCGATCCCCGATTCGGGCAGAGCCGCGCGCGCGAGTTCGCGAAAGCGGCGCTTCATCCGGTTGCGCGTCACCGCGTTCCCGACCTTCTTGCTGACGGTATAGCCGATGCCCAGCGCGTCGGCATCGTCGCCGCGCGGACGGACGAGCAGGACAAAGCCGGGCATGGGAAAGCGAAGGCCGCGATTCGCGGCCAGAAATTCGCTGCGTTTGTTAAGCGTTCGCACCAGACGCGCTGGCGGCGAAGCCTCGGCGATCAGGCCGACAGCTTCGCGCGGCCACGGGCGCGGCGGGCGGCCAGCACCTTGCGGCCGCCGACGGTGGCCTTGCGGGCGCGGAAGCCGTGACGGCGCTTGCGCACGAGGCGGCTCGGTTGATAGGTGCGCTTCATCGCGGTTTTCCCTAAATCTCGTCAAATGCTGCAACAGAAAAGGGCCGCCAAGCGTGGGCGGCCACCGTTGGGGGCGCGGATAAGCAAGAGTCGGCGGAAAGTCAATCGTCATCTGCCCGATCGAGCGCCGCGCGTGCGCGCCGCCGCGCGGCGCTGACGCGGCGCATCACCCGGTCGGTCCATGCGCCATAGCGGGGGTGCCGCCATTTGAACCGGACATAGGCACGCTTCGCCCACGCGCTGTTCTGAAGGCAGAGCATCAGCCCGACCGGAAAGACGATCAGGAAGCCGGGGCCGGGCAGCGGCCCGATCGCGATGCCGACGAGCATCAGCAGCACGCCGAGCGCGAACAAGGCGGTGCGCACCTGCGCATTCGCCCTCAATCGCTGATAAAGGCTCCGCTTTGCCATGGGGGCGATGTGGGGGAGGGGACGGCGTGTTGCAAGGTTAGGGCAGCTGGGGCGAGGCAGCGACACGCCCCTTATTCGCCCCGGTCCAGCGATCTTTTCGAACGCTTCGGCGAGCGCGACCACGGCGGAACGGAACGATCGCTGCGAGCCACCGTTGGCAAAATGTTACGATTGAAATCTGGTTTGTCCCCGTGTCGGAGAAAGAGAATGAAAAAGCTTCTGACGATTTTCGCAATCAGCGGCTCGATGCTGTTTCTGTCCGCCTGCAACACTGTTGATGGCGCAGCAAAAGACGTTGAGTCGGTCGGCGACTGTGCCGATGGCGTCCAGGGCAACTGCTAACGGCGCCAAACGCCTTGGCGACGATAGTCAGTTGAGGGCGACGAACCGCGCCATATCGTCGCGGGTCAGGTAACGCACCTGGTCGAAGGGCGTCGCGTTGGTGAGCGTGTAAAACTCGCGCGCCTTCGCGGCGTCCATGCCCATTTCGCGATACAGGCCGATATAGTCGGCGTGGACCGGATCGTCGGCGGGATAATCGTTGGCCTCGCGCCCATATTCGTCGGCCCAGCTGTGGACGCCGAATTCGGCGTCGGGCGCCGCGCGGCGCGTGACGCCCGCCAGCCATAGTTCGACTGCGCCCGAACGCACCGATCCGCCGCTCGGCACCACCGTTTCCAGTCCCGCGCGGCGGATCGCGCGCGCCAGCATCAGATTGGCATCCTCGTCGAGACTGCCGGGGCAATCGACCATCTCGATCCGTTTCAGCCCTGGAAAAGCGGCCAGCATCGCCGCGAACTGGCGCGGCGTGGCGGACGTCACGTCGCCCGCCATATGCACCGTCGCAGCATCGATCACCGAAAAGGGGCCGAACCGCGCCTTCGCCTGCCCCTGCGTCGCGAGCGTGGCGGCAGGCGCATAACGCCGCGTCGCCGCGAACGCATCTTCCTCGGCCAGCGCTTCGTCGTCGAGGAGCGCCGCGTCTTCCTCGATATAGCCCAAGTCCGCGTCGCCCGCGTCGATAGAGGTCCATGTCACCGTCGTCGTGGTGACGACCGTGACCTGCTGCGCCTGTGCGGGCGCGAGCGCCAGCACCGCGGCGAATGCGGCAATGATCAGCGTGCGCAGGAAGGCGGAGGGCAAAGCCATGCCTCCGCCTTCGCGCGCCCGCGATGACCAATTGGCAAAGCGGCAGCGTCAGCGCCGCGTTAACCCCGTTTCGGGACGCCGACCGGTCAGCCGCGCATCGCGGCCTCGATCGCGGCGATGTCGATCTTTTTCATCGTCATCATCGCCTCGAACGCGCGCTTGGCGGCACCCTTGTCACTGCTCGCCATGGCTTCCTGCATGATGCGCGGGGTGATCTGCCAGCTGACGCCCCATTTGTCCTTGCACCAACCGCACATGCTTTCCTGTCCGCCATTGCCTGTAATCGCGTTCCACAGCCGGTCGGTTTCCTCCTGCGTGTCGGTATGGACGATGAAGGAAAAGGCCTCGTTATGCTTGAACATCGGCGGGCCGTTGAGGCCAAGGCACGGCGAACCCAGCAGCGTGAATTCGACCGTCAGCACATCGCCCGCCTTGCCGCCGGGCGAATCGCCGGGCGCGCGGTGCACCGCGCCGACATGGGTGTCGGGAAAGGTTTCGGCATAGAAATTCGCTGCCTCTTCGGCGTCGCCTTCGTACCACAGGCAAAGGGTGAGAGGGGCCTTGGTCATTCTGTTTCTCCTTTGATCGACGCACCGATCGACCATTGGTGGCCGAACGGATCCTTCACCTGACCGTAACGATCCCCCCAGAACATATTGTCGAGCGGCATCACGACGCTGGCGCCCGCCGCGACCGCGCGGTCGAACCAGGCGTCGGCATCATCGACCTGCAAATGGAGCGTCACGCCGTCGGGCTTGCCCGACAATTCGCTGACATATTCGGGAAATTCGTCGTGCAGCATCAGCGACGCGCCGTTGACCAGCAAATGCGCGTGCAGCAATCGCACGCCATCGTCGGCGGGAATCCGCATTTGCTCGCGCGCGCCAAACGCCTTGGCGTAAAAGTCGATCGCCTCGCTCGCGCGCTTGTCGGCGATGGCGAGATGCGGCGTCAGTCCGCCCGTTGGGCCTTGATTTTCCATCATGATTTCCTCCCTTTGGTCTCAGCTTTTGCGCGGGCCGACAAAGCCGACGATGGCGCCCTGCGGGTCGATCGCGTTCATCGCATAGTCGTTGTCACCGCCCGGGATTTCCATCGGTTCATTAGTGACGGTGCCGCCATTCGCGGTCACCGCCGCGTGCGCGCGGTCGATGTCATCGACGCCGATGTAGAAATTCCACATCGGAACCGGATAGCCTTCCATCAGCGGCATCACCGCGCCCATCATCTCGCCATCGTGCTGGAGGAAGCGATATTGGCCGAGCTCGCCCATATCGAGCGCGCCTTCCTGACCCCAGCCGAAGTGCTTGGTGTAGAATCCGATCGCGGCGTCGGGGTCGCTCGTCGCGAGCTCGTTCCAGCGCATATGCTGCGGCTCGGTCATCGAAAAGGCGTCGGCAACCTTGTCGGGCTCGCCGGCCGGCGGAATCGGGTTCATGATGTAAAAGGGCGCGCCCTGCGGGTCGGCGACCATTGCCATGCGCCCGACGGGCAGGTCGTGCGCCGCCATATGCACCGTGCCGCCGTCGGCGGTCATCGCTTCGACCGCCGCATCGACGTCGGGGGTATAAAGATAGCCGAGCCAGCCCGGCCGCGCGCCGCCCGCGATCATGTCGGCATTGAGCGCCAGCACGCCGCCCGCGTTGCCGCCGTTCGTGCGGCCGATCATGCGATAATCGACGCCGCCGGGCGCGCCGGCATCGCTCTGCGCAGCGATCGTCCAGCCGACGACCGCGCCGTAAAAGGCGGCGGCACCGTCGGGGTCGCTCGTCATCAATTCGTACCAGATGAAGCTTCCGGGGGGATTGGTCATCATTCTTCTCCTTTGCAAAAACTGCTTCGAAACGCGGCCTTACGGCCGGTAAAAACGAAGGGGTTTGGTGTCGGCGCGCGCCATCTGTCCGCGCGCCTCGAGGTCCAGCTGCACGCCCTTTTGCCACCAACCCGCCTTGGCCCCGCCGGGGAACAGCGCCTCGGGGAGCAGCGGCAGCAGCCGCGCCTTGATCTCGGCGGCGGTCAGCCCCGGCGCCTCGGCGGGCACCACCGCCAGCATGGCATCGCGCATCGCTTCATATTTGGCGCGCTCGACGCGCACGACATGGCCGGGGCTGTTGACATTCAGCATCTCGACGCGGTCGTCATTCTTGCTCATCGGGCAAAGCCTTTGGTCGCCTCGACCGCCGGGGCGCGAAACCCCATCGCGGCCCATGCCGCCAAAAGCCGCCACAGGAACTTGCCCGATGGCGTGGCATAATTGGGAATGTCATCGGGCAGGTCGACGCCTTCGGGCCGCTCCTTCACCATCGTGCGCATCTCGGCCGCTGGGCGATCCTCGGCGGGAATGCGCGCCGAATAGACGCTCAGCCAATGGCCCTTGGTGAACTCCAGCGCGACCGGCGAATTGCAGCAGCGCGCAACGAAACGCCGCGTCGGCGAATCGGGCGTCAGTCGATGTTCCTCCAGCTGATCGGCGCCCGACAGCCATTCGATCCGGTCCTTCCGGACGAGCAGAAAGGGCGTGCCGCCATCGCCGCCCAGCGTCCCCGGCGCGCCGGGCAGCGCGTCGAACGCCTGCCCGGCCGCCTGGCAGCTATGGCAATAACAGGTGGCGGCGACGATCGGCTTGCCCGTCATCGCCAGCGCCACCGTGCCGCACTGGCAGGTTGCGGTGCGCGTTGTACTGGCGTCGTTGCCGCTCATGCTTGCAGCGCCGCAAATGCCGCGGCGATCGTGACCGGCGCCTTGGGTCGCGCATACATCCTGTCCAGAAAGGCGCTGAGCGCCGGGGCATCGTCCAGCAACGCTTCCTCGCGCGCCCAGTCGAGCGTGAAGGCGGCGTTGAAATCGGCCACCGTCAGCGCGTCGCCGACCAGATAGTCGCGCCCCTGCATATGCTGTTCCAGCACCGGAATCATGCGCGCGGCGTCGCGCTTCGCCAGCGCGGCCTCCGTCGCCGATTGTTCCTCGGTTTCATAGACAAAGCTGTGCAGCGCGATCCGCCACAGCGGCGCTTCGATCTCGGTCATCAGGAAGAACAGCCATTGGTACATGCGCGCGCGATCCTCGACCGTATCGGGGATCAGGCCGCCGCCGGGAAAGCGCTCGCCATATTTGTCGGCGAGATACAGCTGGATCGCCGCCGATTCGCTCACCACCATGTCGCCATCGACCAGCACCGGCAGCTTGGCGCCTGGATTGAGCGCCAGAAACTCGGGCGTCATTTGCTCGCCTGCGGTGAGGTCGACGGGGATGATTTCGTGCGGCAGGTCCAGCTCGTTGAGCAGCCACATTGCGCGCAGAGCGCGGGTGGGCGGGGTCCCGTAAAGTTTGATCATTTGCAAATCTCCTCTCATCCTCCCTGTGGCGAAGCCATGGGGGACCGTTCGCGAAGCGAATGGTGGAGGGGCCGCGACGTCGCGTCCTTGCCCCTCCGTCAGCGCTTCGCGCTGCCACCTCCCCATGCCTGCGGCACAGGGAGGAACAGCTTACGCCTCGACGATCGGCACGAAGCCGCCATAGATCATGCGCTGCCCGTCAAAGGGGCTGGTGGCCGGATCGGACTTCATCCGCTCGTCGGCCATCACCTTTTCCCAGCCCGCGGTGCGTGCGTCCTTGCTCGGCCATTCGACCCAGCTGAACACCACGGTTTCGCCGTCCTTTTTGTGCGCGGCGCGGGCATAGTCGGTGACCTCGCCGTCGGGGACATCGTCGCCCCACGCCTCGACGACGCGGACCGCGCCATGGTCGCGGAACACCTGCGACGCGGTGGCTGCGAGCGCGCGATAGGCTTCCTTGTTGCCGTCGGGCACGGGCAGCACATAACCGTCGATATAGCCCGTCGTGCCGTCGCTGCGGTCGTCGACGATCGAATCGAAGCCGGCATAGATCATCCGCTTGGCATCAAAGGGCATGGTGGCCCCCATCTTTTTCATCCGCGGGTCCGACATGATCTTTTCGTTCGCCGCGTCGCGCGTCGCCCTGTCGGGATATTCGAACCAGCTGAACACGACAGTTTCGTCGGCCTTGGCCTGCACCGCGCGCTTCAGGTCGTTGACCTTGCCGTCGGGAACATCGTCGCCCCATGCCTCGACCATCCGCGTCGCGCCGAATTCCCTGAACAGCGGCGCCGCATCGGCGGCGTGCTTGCGATAGGCGTCCCTGTTGGCGGTCGGCACCGCGACCACAAATCCTTCGACATAGGTCATCGCGTTTCTCCGGGGCGGTTGGCATCGACACCGGCGGGCGGGCCTGCGTCGTCGCTGAAGGCGGCAAGCTGCGCCGACAGCGCGCGCTCGAATGCGGGGCGCGCGGTGCAGCGGTCGAGATAGGCTTGCAAGCGCGGCTGTTCGGCGACCAGTCCCGCCTCGACGGCTTCGCGCAGCACGGTCGCCATCGCGATGTCGGCGACGGTGAAGGTGCCGGTCAGATACTCCTTGTCGTCCATCGCGTCGTTCAGGCGGCCGAGCCGGCCGCGGATGAAGTCGATCAGGCCGGGGCGGCGCAGCTTCGCCCACTCCTCGTCTTTCGAGAAAATATCGACATTGCCCAGTTCGAACAGCATCGGTTCGACGCTGTTATAGGCGGCGAACAGCCAGGCGAGCGTGCTGGCGCGGCCCTGCGCATCGCGCGGCATCAACCGTTCGTCCTTTTCGGCCAGGTGGAGCAGGATCGCGCCGCTTTCGAACAGGCGGATGCCGCCGTCGTTCAGCACCGGCACCTGCCCCCATGGCTGGAACAGGAAATGGTCGGCGGGGCGGTTGACCGCGCTGATCAGATGTTCGGCATAATCGAGGCCGATTTCCTCGCACGCCCAGCGCGGGCGAAGGTCGCGGACAAAGCCGCGCGCAAAGTCGGGCACCCAGTCGAAGGCGGTGACTTCGATGGTGGCATCGGGATTGATCGGCATGACGCTCTCTCCTTGTCTTTCTTGGGGGGATTAAAAGGACGGCGGCGGCGGCGCCTTGTCGTCGAGGAACGGCACGACCATCGCCGTGATTGCGGGAATTTCGCTCATGATCCCGATGTGCGACGTCGCGGGCAGGATCGCGAGCCGTGCCTTGGGCGCTTCGGTCAGGAAACCCTGCGTCGCCGCAGCGACGTCGCCGCCGCCGCGCAGTTTGAACAGCGCGATACCATGGTCCAGCGTCACGCCGTCGGCGTCGCCGATGATGACCATCGTCTTGCCGGGGATCGCGCGGACCGCGGCGTCGGACCAGCCGAAGGGCGTGGCGTCGAGCCGCTTGATATTTTCGACCAGCACGGGGAATTTCTCCGGCGCGGGCGACAGCCGCCTATATTCGGTGTCGATCGGGCTGCCCGCGAAAATATCGGGGGTCAGCTGGGCGATGCCCGCCAGAACTTCGGGATACCAGCCGTCGAGCTGCGAGGTTGCCGACAGAATGACCTGTTTGCCGACCTTGCCCGGATGCCGGATCGCAAGCGCGACCGCGGTCGAACCGCCCATCGAGTAACCGAGCACATCGGCCTTTCCGACGCCCAGCTTGCCCAGCACCGCGGCGGCATCGTCGGCCATGCGGTCATAGCTCAGCGGGGTATCGACGCCGCCCGACCGGCCGTGCCCGCGGGCATCGATGGCGATCACCGGCCGCGAGGCGGCAAGCGGATCGATCAGCGGTTTCATCGCATCGGCCGACATGAAGGCGCCGTGGAGCACGAGCAGCGGGGTGCGATCGGACTGGAGATCGCCGTAAACCTGATAATGGATGGCCGCGCCGGCAACATCGACATGGCCATGTGCGGGGGCCTGAGCGGGGGTTGCGGCGGCCGGGGTTTCGGCCATCGCGGGCTGCGGTATGGCGGCAAGCGTTGCCGCGAAAGCGACCATCGCGAACGCCGAAGCGAGCGCGGGGAGGGGAAAACGCCAATTCATCGAACGATCCTCTTCTTGGTAATAAAGACGGACTCTAAGCCCGCTTTCCTTTGATGAAGGCGACGACCGACATGGCGTGGCCGTGGCCCAGGCCGTAATCGGTCTTGAGCCAGTCGATTACCGCACCGGCCTTGACCCCGGGCGCCAGGCCCGCGTCGTCGGCGAGGCCCTTTTGCGTCGCCTGCGCCCGCAAATCATCGGGCGATTGGCCCGTTTTGGTCTGAACATTGTCGAGATACGCTTGGAAGGACATGTGAACGGCCTTTTTTCGGGCGGGTGAACATAAGGTGACGGCGACATGCGGCAATTACCCGCCGCATCATGCCCGGCCTTCTATGTCATGGGCTCAGGTGAACCGCGGCGAGGCCGCTACCGTCCATCATCATCGGCACGCTGCTATGTTGATGGACAATCTGCCAGCCATCGGCGCCGCGTTCGAGGACGACGGTCCGGCGAAACCACAGGTGGATCGGGCCTTCGCCCTTCTTGTCGCCTGCGATGGTGGCCAGGCCATAGGCAACCGCAAGGTCGCCCGAAATCAGGATTTCGGGGTCGATCATATGGGTTGTCACGCCGCCGTTCCACGTCGCGAACCATTCGTCCAAATCCGCCGCTGCCGCCGCCGGATCGTGGGTAAGGGACAAGGGCGGCTGCAATTCGAAACTCGTGGCGCCGACCGCGGTCGCAGCGACGGCGGCGGTCGCGTCGCCCGCCGAGATGGCGGCATCGCGCCCAGCGAGAAGGGTTTTGATCGCAGTCTGATCTTCGGTCATCATGCTTCCTCTCGCTTACGCGCCGCCGAACAACATTCGGACGTAACGCTTCAGGTGCGTGACGCTTTCGCGGGCGATTGCCGGGTCGTTCGTCGACTTGGCCAGAATGAACGCGCCTTGCAGCACCGACTGGACGTGCTGCGCCAGCCCGGGTGCGGTGACACCATCGGGCGCGCCATAGCGGTCGATCGCCTGCTGGATGTCGGGGGCCAGCGCCGCGCAATAGGCGCCGAAGCTGGCCTCGCACGCTTCGCGGATCGCGTCGCTCGTCGAATAGGCTTCCTGGACCATCGTGCCGACGAAGCAGGTATAATCCTCGGTCGGGCCGTCGAGCATCGACAGGCGGAAATCGATATGGCCGAGCAGCCGGTCCAGCGGATCTTCGAGCCGGGTGTGCGGCGGCAGTTCGAACAGCGGCCGCGCGCGGTCGGTCCACCCCTCGATCGCGCCGATCGCCAGCGCCTCCTTCGATGCGAAATGGTGGAAAAAGGCGCCCTTGGTCACGCCCGCGGCGGCGCAGATCTGATCGACCGTCGTCGCGGCATAACCCTGCCGCCGCACCAGCTGATGCGCCGCGGCGATCAGCGCGCCGCGCGCGCTGCCGCGCGGCGCCCGGCCGCCGGGCCGATCCGCCGGGGTGCCGCCGCCCGCCCGGGGGGCGGAGCGGGCGACGGCGTCGGGGGAAGGGGGCGTCTGATTCGTCGTCATGCGAATTGACATACCGACTGGTTGGTATGTTGTCAAACGCCCGATCGACCCCACGCTCCGCGGCACCTTCGCCAACGTCCGAAAAAGACTCGACCTTTCCGCCCCTTCGCCTAAAGAGAGCGTCGGAACAAAGGGGGCACATCGTGCTGTTCCGGGGGAGCAAATGGTCGCAATCGTCTCAACCGCCGCCTATCTCGGCATCGAAGCCCGCGGGGTCGAGGTGCAATGCCAGGTCACGCCCGGCGTCCCGCGCTTCGTCCTCGTCGGCCTGCCCGACAAGGCGGTGGGCGAAAGCCGCGAGCGTGTCCGCGCCGCGATCGCCGCGATCGGCCTGTCGCTTCCCCCCAAGGTCATCACCGTCAACCTCTCGCCCGCCGACCTGCCCAAGGAAGGATCGCACTACGACCTGCCGATCGCGCTCGCGCTGCTCGGTGCGATGGGGGTGATCGATGCCGAGACGCTGGCGTCTTACGTGGTCGTCGGCGAGCTCGGTCTCGACGGGCGCGTCGCTGCCTCGCCCGGCGTACTGCTCGCCGCGCTTCACGCGGGCAGCGTCGAGCGCGGCCTCATCTGTCCCGCGGCGCAGGGGCCGGAGGCTGCGTGGGCGGGCAATGTCGAAGTGATCGGCGCCCCCGACCTTTTGTCGTTGCTCAACCATTTCAAAGGCAATGCCCTGCTTCCGCCGCCAGTGCCGGGCGAAGTCGAGGCGCCGGTGCGCGGCGCCGACCTTGTGCAGGTCAAGGGGCAGGAAACCGCCAAGCGCGCGCTCGAAATCGCCGCTGCGGGCGGGCACAATCTGCTGATGTCGGGCCCGCCGGGCGCGGGCAAGTCGCTGATGGCGGCGTGTATGCCGGGCATCTTGCCCGATCTGACGCCGGCCGAGGCGCTGGAGGTGTCGATGATCGCCTCGGTCGCAGGGCAGTTGGAGGGAGGGCGCCTCGTTCGGGCGCGGCCCTTTCGCGCGCCGCATCATTCGGCGTCGATGCCCGCGCTCGTCGGCGGTGGCCTCCGCGTGCGGCCGGGCGAGGTCAGTCTGGCGCATCTGGGGGTGCTGTTCCTCGACGAACTGCCCGAATTTCAGCGCGGGGTGCTCGATTCGCTCCGCCAGCCGCTCGAAACGGGCGAGGTCAGCGTCGCGCGCGCCAATGCGCATGTGACCTTTCCCGCGCGCGTGCAGCTGGTCGCGGCGATGAATCCGTGCCGCTGCGGCCACTTGGGCGATCCGGCGCTCGCGTGCAGCCGCGCGCCGCGCTGTGCCGCCGATTATCAGGCGAAACTGTCGGGGCCTTTGCTCGACCGCATCGACCTGCATGTCGAGGTGCAGGCGGTGAGCGCCGCCGACCTCGTGCTGCCGCCCCCCGCCGA
>JASBSJ010000052.1 GCA_030148985.1 Sphingopyxis sp. | reverse complement strand
CTCGGGCGTCGGTTGGGTCAGCGCGGTCAATATGCCGAGTCCCCCGGCGTTAGACACGGCGCTCGCCAGTTCGGCATAGCCGACACTCTGCATCCCGCCCTGGACGATCGGGTGCTCGATACCCAGCATCTCGGTGATGCGCGTTTTGAAAGCCATATCCCATTCTCCCGCAGAAAAGCCGGTCAGAGCCTTTCGATGATGATTGCGGGCGCCATGCCGCCCGCGGCGCACATGGTGACGAGGCCGTAGCGGCCGCCCGAACGCTCGAGTTCGTCGAGCGCGGTACCGATCAGGATCGATCCGGTAGCGCCGATCGGGTGGCCGAGCGCCATCGCACCGCCGTTGATGTTCACCTTGTCGCGGGGCAAATCTAGGTCGCGGATGAATTTTTCGGCGACGACGGCGAAGGCTTCATTGATTTCCCACACGTCGATGTCGTCCTTGATGAGCCCGGCCTTTTCGAGCACCTTCTTTGCGGCGGGGACGGGGGCATTGAGCATCAAGGTCGGATCGTCGCCGATATTGGCATAGGCGACGACGCGCGCGCGCGGTTTCAGTCCATGCTTGTCGGCATAATCTTTCGAGGTCAGCAGTATCGCCGCCGCCCCATCGACAACCCCCGACGAATTGCCGGCGTGGTGAACGCCGCGGAACTCCAGTCCTGGATAGCGACGCTGAATCTGCTTTCGGAAGGTCACGCCGCCGCCGAGGCCGAAATCGGCAATCGCGTCGAAGCTCGGCTTTAGCGCGGCAAGACCTTCGGCTGTGGTTTCGGGGCGGGGGAACTCCTCATGGTCGAGCGCGACGGTGCCATCAGGGTTGAGCACCGGAACAACCGATTTGGCGAAGCGTCCTTCCTTGATCGCGCGGTCGGCGCGCTGCTGGCTGACGAGCGCGAGCGCATCGACGGCGGCCCGGTCGATTCCCTCGATCGCGGCGATCGCGTCGCCGCAGACGCCCTGATGCGACTGAGGGTGCAAAGCATCGAGCGCCGCATTGCCCGCACCCATCCCGAGCGGCTTGATTCCGGCATTCGCTTCCTCGGCCGCGAGTTGGGCGGTGTAGCTCATCATCTCGGTGCCGCCGGCTACGATGCAATCCTCCATGCCGCTCATCACGGTGGCCGCAGCAAGGTTCACCGAGGTTATGCCTCCGCCACAGAAGCGGTCGAGCGTCACGCCCGACACGGTGATCGGATAGCCTGCCGACAGCGCCGCCATGCGGCCGAGGTCGGTGCCCTGCTTGCCGCGCTGGGTCGACGTCGACCAGATCACATCGTCGACGCTTTTGGTGTCGAGATCGTTGCGGTCGCGGATCGCCGCGAGAACGGTGGCGGCGAGATGTTGCGGATGCAGGTGCGACAGCGCGCCCTTGCCGGGTTTCCCGATCCCCCGCGGTGTGCGAACGGCGTCGATGATATAGGCTTCGGCCATGGTCTGATATCCTTGTGATCAGGCAGGAATCTGGTTGAAAGGAACCCCCTTGTCGGGGCGGTGATCTTGCGGCAGGCCGAGGATCTTTTCGGCAATCGTGTTGAGCAGCATTTCGTCGGCGCCACCCGCGATGCGACCCGTCGGCGCGTTGATCCAGCTTACGCCCCAGTCCTGCTTGACCGGGGCGCGCGCATCGAAGGCGAGGCCCCCAGCACCCTGCAGGTCAATCGCGAGTTCGGACAATTTCTGGCGTGAGCGCACCGACACGAGCTTGTTCAGCGAGCCTTCGGGCCCCGGTTCCATTCCCGCCTGCATCATCCGCATCGCGCGGGTGGTGATGGCATCAAGCGCGCTCCGCATCGCATAGTTGCGGGCGATTTGCTGACGGATGCGTCCGTCCTCGATCGCGGGCCTGCCGTTCAGCTGCACCTCTTTCGCCAGATCGACGAAGAGGTCGAGGTGTGGGCCGAAACCCGCGCTGTCGGTGGCGACATAGCGTTCGATCATCAGCGTCGCCATCGCGACCGCAAAACCGCCGCCGACGGGCGACATGCGATGATCGTCGCTGATCTTTACATCGTCGAAGAACACCTCGTTGACGTGGCTGTCGCCGCCCGCGAGCTTGATCGGGCGCACCGTGACGCCCGGTGCCTTCATGTCGACCCAGAAGTAGGTGAGACCCTTGTGCTTCGGCACGGTCGGGTCGGTGCGCACGACGATGACGCCATAATCGCTGCACTGCGCCCAGCTGGTCCAGACTTTCTGCCCGTTGATCTTCCACCCGTTGCCGTCCGGTTCGGCGCGCGTGCGAAGTCCAGCGAGGTCGGACCCCGCCGCCGGTTCGGAGAAAAGCTGGCACCAGATCTCCTCGCCGGTCAGCGCCTTGAGCACGCGCTCGCGCACCCATTGCTTATCTTCGCAAAAGCGCATGAGGACGGGGACCGGCATACCGAGCGAGATGCCGAAATAGGCGGTCGGCATGCCGAACTGCATCTCTTCGGTGTCGAAGGCGACCTTTTCGATATGGCCGAGCCCCTGACCGCCATAGTCGACGGGCCAGTTGATCCCGGCATAGCCTGCCGCATGGCGTTCCTTGAGATAAGCCCGCCCGAGCGCCAGATCCTCTTTTTCGCTGAGCCCCTCGCGGGCCGACCGTCCATAGCGCGGCGCCACGGACTCGAGCCAGTTGCGGGCCTTGCGCCGATAGGCTTCGATGTCGTTCATCGTCTTTGCTCCCGCAGGCGATCGACGAGCACATCTTCCCAGAAAAACAGGTTGCCCTGCTCGATCGCAAGGCTGCGCGCGCGGCGCATGTGAAGATGAAGTCCCGCTTCCCAGGTGACGCCGATACCGCCGTGGATCTGCACACAGTCGCGCGCGCAGCCGTCATACGCCTCGGTCGCCTGAATTCGTGCCGCCGCAGCGGCGATGATGAAATCGGCTTCGTCTTCGCGCGACGCGGCATGAGCGGCACCGGCGCGTGACAGCTCGACCTGTGCATACATTTCGGCGAGCCGGTGCTTGACCGACTGGAAGCCGCCGATCGGCTGCCCGAACGCGCGGCGGGTCAGCGCATAATCGCGTCCGATCTCGAGCAGGCGCTCGGCGCCGCCGGCCTGTTCGTGCGCGGCAACGACCGATTGCGCCGCAAGGATGTGCAGCGCCGCCTTTTCGGCCGCAGCGCCGCGCGCGAGTTCGACAGCCGGTGTCCCCGAAAAGCCGATATCGGCATAGCAACGGCTGTTGTCGAAGCTCTCCAATGCGTCGCGGCGGCTCCCCGTGATCGGAGCGAGTGCGAGTACCGCCTCGCCGCCATCGCTCGCGGTCACGATGGCGACATCGGCGCGCGTTCCGCCCGCGACTGCCGACTTCTTGCCCGACAGGCTGCCGCGATCGAAGGTGACGCCCTGTCCGATCACCTCCTGCCCTTCGGCAAAGGCCACCGCGCCGATTGCTGCGCCGGACGCGAACTGTGGCAGCCACTCGTTCTTGAGCGCGTCGCTGCCATGGTCGAGAAGCGCGCGGGCGGCGCCGTAGCTTGCGGTGAGGAAGGGCGCGCCGGAGAGACTGCGCCCCGCCTGTAGCGCTATGAGGCCGAGCTCGGTCAACCCGAGCCCGAGCCCGCCATAGCGTTCGGGCAGCGCGACGCCGGTCCAGCCTTGCTCGCGCGCGAGATCCCAGAAGGGGTCGTGAATCCGGTCCTGCACCTCGAGCAGCGGCAACAGCGCTTCGGTGCTGACCCGCGCCTCCAATATGCGACGCGATTCGGCCGCGATCGCGAGTTGTCCCTCGTCATAGAGTATCGACATCGGCTGGCGTTCCCCCTCCGATCGCGTCAGCGAATGGTGAATTTCTTGGCCTTGTCGGCCATCAGGGCGGTGCGGTCGACCTGGGGCACGCCCACCGGATTGCCGATCTGGCAATATTTGAGCGCCTGCTGCAGCGCGACCGAGCGGGGAAGGTCGAGCGATTGCCAGATCGCTTTGAGCGATCCTGCCGTCGCTGCGGGCGGTTTCGCAGCGATGCAGGCCGCGAGTTCGTGAGCGCGCGGCCACAACTCGCCCAGCGGCACGATCTCGCTCACCAGCCCGATGCGCAGCGCCGTCCCGGCGCCGATTCGCTCGTCGTTACCGAGCAGCACCATGCGCAGCACGTCGTGGAGCGGCATGTGATAGGTCATGCCGATCGGTTCGAGCGCGCTCGTCATGCCATAGGTGACGTGCGGATCGAAGAAGGTCGCGTCCTCGGAGCAGATGATGATGTCGCTCTCGTTGAGCCAATAGAAGGCGCCGCCAGCAGCCATGCCGTGGACCGCCGCGACCACGGGCTTCCAGCAGTTCATCGACTTGGGGCCGAGATAGATGCCGGGATCTTCGCAATGCCAGATGTTATCGAGCTCGACGACCGCCTGTCCCGGCTTCTGTGATTCCTTGACATCGACGCCGGTGCACCACGCCTTTCCGGGGGCGGCGCGCAGCACGCAGCAATGAATAGCGTCGTCGCGTGCGACCCACTTCCACAGATGCTCGAATTCCGTCATCATCTGCCGCGTAAAGCTGTTCAGCGCCTCGGGCCGGTTGAGCGTGATCGTTGCAATGTGATCGGCGACATCGACCAGGATGGTTTCATATTGCATAGTCAGCGACTCCTCTCCCGGCGTTTGTCATGGTTGACCTAGTTATACAACTCGCTATGACACGGATCGCAACAACAGGGCAAGCCTTCCGATGAATTTCGATCTTAGCGATGAACAGAAAATGCTCGGCGAGCAAGCGCGCGCGCTGCTTGCCGACCTTTCGCCCTTCGACCGCTTGCGCCAGCTGATCGATTCGAACGCGGATTGGGACGAGCCTCTGTGGCGCGCGCTCGCCGAAATGGGGTTCCTCGGCGCGGCGATCCCGGAAGAGCATGGCGGCCTTGGCCTCGGTGCACTCGACCTGGGCGTTATCATGGAAGCGCTGGGTGCTGCCAATGCCGCGGTGCCGTTCATGAGCTCGATCATCCTTGGAGCCGAGGCGATACGGCTCGCGGGAAGCGATGCGCAGAAAGCGGCCTGGCTGCCCCGGCTTGCGTCGGGCGAGGCGGTGGCGACCTTCGCTTATGCAGAGGGGCCGGGCCCGGTCTTTGCGACGGGTACGAAACTCGAAGGCGGCAAGCTGTCGGGAAGCAAGTTCCCCGTCGCCGATGCGGGGGTCGCCGATATTGCGGTGGTGCTTGTCGCTGGAAGCGATCTCGCGCTCGTCGACCTCGATCAGCCGGGCGTGAGGCGGACGAAGCTCGATAGCTTCGACCAGCTCCGCCCGCATTATCGCCTCGATTTCGATGCGGCGACGGCCGACCCGATGCCGGGCCGGGGAAAGCTCGATCAGCTGATCGATCAGGCTGCGGTACAGGCCGCATTTGAAGCTGCGGGCGCCGCCGAAGCCTGTCTCTTCATGGCCCGTGACTATGCCTTGGAGCGCCAGATTTTCGGCCGGTCGCTTGCCGGTTTCCAAGCGATCAAGCATAAGCTGGCCGATGTTGCGGTGGCGACCGAGCTTGCACGGTCGAACGCCTATTTCGGCGGCTGGGCGGCCCAATCCTCGCCCGATGATCTGCCTGCGGCGGCGGCGGCCGCGCGGCTTTCGGGCATCAAATGTTTCGAGATGGCGGCTCGCGAGAATCTTCAGGTGCACGGCGGCATCGGATATACGTTCGAGGCCAACTGCCACTTTTATTACCGCCGCGAACGGATGCTTGCGGTGCATCTCGGCAATCGGGGTTTTTGGGCAAGTCGGCTGCTCGCCGCCCAGCCTGGGCGCCAGGGTCAGGTGGCCTGAGGAGGGCCGGATAATGGATTTCAACGACAGTCCCGAAGAAGCCGCTTTTCGCGACGAAGCGCGCGCCTGGCTGGCCGCTCATGCCCCGGCGCATGAAATCCCGCCCGGTGCAAAAATGTCGGACACCGAAGAGGCGGCGCGCGGCCGAGCGTGGATTCGGGAATTATATGAAGGTGGCTGGTCGGGTCTGACCTTTGCCAGAGAGCTTGGCGGACGCGGTGCTTCGGGGATCGAGGCCGTGATCTTCGCTGAAGAAGAAGGCCGCTATCACCTGCCCAAGGGACCGTTCGTTTCGATCGGCACCGGCATGGCGCTGCCGGTCATCGCAAGGCATGGAACCGAGGATCAAAAGGCCCGGTTTGTCGAACCCACGCTGAAGGGCGAGATCACTTGGTGCCAGCTCTTCTCAGAACCTGCGGCCGGATCGGACCTCGCCGGGCTTCGTACCAAGGCGGTTCGCGCAGATGATGGTTCGGGCGACTGGATCGTCAACGGCCAGAAGGTCTGGTCGAGTTGGGCCCATCTGACCGACTGGGGAATATTGGTGGTGCGAACCGACCCCACTGTGCCGAAGCACAAGGGGCTGACCTTTTTTCTGGTCGATATGAAAACGCCCGGAATCGAAACGCGGCCGATCCGCCAGATTTCGGGAGCCAGTGAATTCAACGAGACATTTCTGACCGACGTCCGCATCCCTGACGCCAATCGCCTGGGCGCGGAAGGCGAGGGGTGGGCCTGTTGCATGACCGTGCTGATGGGCGAACGGCTGGGATCGGGCGCGCATCGCAGCGGAATCGCAACGCTGCTCGATTATGCCGCGGCAACGCCGGATGGACATGGCGGCACGATGCTGGACGACGGCGCGGTGCGGCAGCAACTGGCAGAAGCGCTGGCCGAAGAACAGGGCGAGCGTTTTTTTCAGGCAAGGTTGCGCACGATGGTGTCGAAGGGCGAAAACCCCGGCGCGCTCGCCGGGATGGTCAAGCTCGCCTATGCCAGTCGATACCAGCGGACCAGCGGGCTCGCGCTTGAACTGCGCGGCCTTGCCGGCATTGCCGGTGAGGCGGGCGATAGCGCCACCGGCGACGTCCAATATGATTATATCTATTCGACGGTGATGCGTATTGCCGGGGGCGCGGACGAAGTCCTTCGCAACCAGATCGCCGAACGTGTGCTTGCCATGCCGGGCGAAGTGCGGATGGACAAGGATGTGCCATTCGAGAAGCTGACGGGCTAGGGAGCGCCAGCTCCCATCTAACGCGCCTGATGTATTCCGGATCGGGGAGGGCGGTTCAGGCGGCGCGCCGCCGCGCCTCTGCGGCCTTGGCCAGCGGCTCTGCCAGATCCTTCTTCAATATCTTGCCATTGGGATTGAGGGGCAGGCTGTCCATGATCACCAGGGTGCGCGGCACCTTGTTGTCCGCCAGATGTTCACGGCAGAATGCAAGGATTTCTTCCGTTTCGACGGTTTTCCCCGGTCGCAGCGTTACCGCGGCGGCAATATCCTCCCCCAATATCTCATGCGGAACGCCGACGACCGCCGCCTGCTGAACGGCGGGATGGAGGTGCAGCGCGGTTTCGATTTCCAGCGGCGTGATATTGTAGCCGCCGCGAATGATCAGTTCCTTCGACCGGCCCGCCATGATCAGGTCGCCATCCTCATCGACGAAGCCAAGGTCGCCGGTTTTTGTCCAACCGCCCCGGAAGCTGTCGGCCGTCGCTTGCTCGTCGTTCCAATATCGGCGGGGATATTTTTGCCAGCCGTAGATTTCACCGACCACGCCGACTGCGGTGATCACATTCCCGGCTTCGTCGCGAAGCTGCATATGCTTCGGCAATTTACCGACGCAGCCCGGCTTCAGCACCTGTTCCTGGCTTGTCGTGCCTACCCCGACGCCGCCTTCGGACATGCCATAGCTGTTGCGGATTCGCAGATGCGGCCAAAGGTCCATCGCGCGCTTGACCGAATCATGCGGCAACGGCGCAGTGCCCGTCATCAGATATTTGACGCCTGCAAAATCATAATCGGGGGCATCGGGATGGTCGAGCACCAGCCGCAGCATCGAGGGCACCAGATAGACAAGGTTCGGCCGCTTTTCGCGCACCAGATCCAAAAAGCCCTTCGGGTCGAACTTGGGCTGGGTGATCGCGGTCGCGCCGCCGCGCGCCGGGAGCATCACGATGCCGATGTTGCCGCCCGATCCCGTCAGCGGCAACGCATTTAGCGTCGAGCGCGAGCGATCCATATTATAGCCGGTCACGCCGGTCATCAGGTCGGGGTGAGAAATCACGACGCCCTTGATTTTCCCCGTGGTACCGGACGTGGCAAGGATTTCGGCATCGGCCCCTGGATCCAGACTGGCCTGATCGGGAAGCGCCGTCAGGTTGCGGGGCATATCCTCGGCGTGCCAGCAGCCCGCGAGTTTCAGATCCTTTACCCGATCGGGCGCGTCGGTGATGCAGAACCGCGGTTCGCATAGCGCCGCATATTCGGCGATCTCTCTGGGATTGAGGCGCGTGTTGATTGGGCAGGCGATGCCGCCGGCGCGAAACACCGCAAAAACGGCAATTGCCATCTCCACCGCATGCAAATTGCTGATCGGCAGAAAAACACGATCGCCGGGCACCAGCCCGGCTGCGGCCAGGCCGCCGGCGACCTCGTCCACTTCACGATCCCACTGGGCAAAGCTGATTTGCCGCCCCGTATCGTCGTGCGCGATCTCGTCAGCCTGGTGCTGGGCGCGCACCTTCAAGGCATCGCTGATGCGGCGAACTTCCATTGTCGGCAATATCCCCTTGCTTCACTATGAGGCATGTATTACCTAGTTATATAACTCGTGACAAGGGAGATATGCCGTGGCGAATGCGAAAGCCGACATCAAACAGAGCGATGAATGGCAAAAGGCCGTCGCCTATGAAATTACCGATGCGGACATCGAACGGCAGCGCAAGCTGCTGGGCTTTGATCAGGCGGCCAAGACGCGCGAATATATCACTGTCGCGACCGAGGATAATATCCGCAACTTCGCGCATGGTATAGGCGACGACAAGCCGCTCTATACCGACCCCAACTATGCGAAGAAAACCCGCTGGGGCAGCGTGATTGCGCCCGGGATGATGGCAGGGATCATCAACAAGCCGATGTTGGGCGATCCGGTGCCCGACGAAATCAAAGCGCTTCGGAAAAGCCTTTTTAAAGGCGTTCATGTCTTTGTCTCGGGTTCGCAATGGGATTTCTATCGCCCCATTTTCCCTGGCGACACCATCTACAGCTTCAACGGCGACGAGACGTGCGAGGTGAAGCAGTCCGAATTCGCCGGCCGTTCGGTCATTGGTGTGCGTCGCGACGTCAAGATCAACCAGCGCGGCGAAGTCGTCGCCGTTTATCGCATCTTGCGCGTGCTGACCGAGCGCAAGACGGCCGCCAAAAAGGGCAAATATTCGGCAATCGAGCCTGCGACCTATACGGATGAGGAAATGCAGGCGATCGAGGATATTTACGCGCAGGAGAGGGTGCAGGGTGCCGAGAAGCGCTGGTTTGAGAGCGTCGAGAAGGGCGATTCGCTGGGCTTGCAGGCCAAAGGGCCGCTGACCGTCACCGATGTCATCTGTTTCCATGCCGGCGGCTATGGCTTTGTGCCCTATGCGCCGACCGCCAATCGTCTGGCGCATAAGAATCGCCAGCGCATTCCGGCCTTCTACATAAAGAACGAATATGGCGTTCCCGACGTCGCGCAGCGCTTGCACTGGGATCCCACCTGGGCACAGGCGATCGGCAATCCGATGGCCTATGACTATGGGGTGATGCGCGAAAATTATCTTTGGCAATATCTCAGCGACTGGGCGGGCGATGATGCCGTCATCACCCACATCCATGATGAAATCCGCAAGTTCAACTATATGGGCGATGTGCAGCGCGTCACGGGCGAAGTGCTCGCCAAACGCCAGGACGGAAAACAGAGTCTGGTCGATGTTGCCGTCAAGTTCACCAACCAGCGTGACGAAGAGACGGTGCGGGCGACGGCCACCATTGCGTTGCCGACCACGGACCGGCCGCAGCCGCTGTATCCGGACGTGCCGGAGGAACTGGCCGAAAAGGCGGTCAAAATGCTCGCCAGGCACCGCGAACTTGGCGGGGATTGATCCGCTGCCCCATTGCTTCGAAAGGACCGGAACGGAGAGGGGTTTGCCATGTCCGAAGTGCTGATCGACGATGATGCGGGAGTCCGTACCATCACGCTCAACCGGCCCGACCGTTTGAATGCGCTGACCGGCTCGATCATGGCACCGCTTGCCGATGCCTGCGCGGATGCCGCGCGCGATGCGTCGGTGGGCTGTGTCGTCGTGACCGGCGCGGGACGTGGTTTTTGCGCGGGTGGCGATCTGAAGGAGGGCGGCGCCGACAAGGCCGTGGTGCCGCCGAACCCCGAGACAGGCAGCAGGACCGAACAGGGGTTCGTCCGGCTGCGCGGGTTTATGGAAACCTCGCGCCTCCTTCATGAAATGCCCAAGCCGACCATCGCGATGGTCAATGGTCCCGTTGCCGGTGCCGGTATTGGAATCGCGGGAGCCTGCGATCTGCGCTTCGCAGCGAAAAGTGCCACTTTTCTGACCGCATTCGACCGGATCGGGGCGGGGGGCGATTTTGGTTCGACCTGGTTCTGGACCAAAATTCTAGGCACCGGGGTAGCACGTGAGTTGTTTTTTCTGGGTGAAAAATTGTCGGCGGAAGAGGCGTTCGCCAAGGGCATCTATACGCGCTTGTTTGAAGATGCGGACCTGCGCCCGGAAACGATGCAGGCCGCCCGCCGCCTCGCCGACGGGCCGCGCATGGGCTATCGGTACATGAAGGCGAACCTCAACAATGCGGAAGATTGGGCCTTCGAAGCCGCGCTTGACGCTGAAGCGTTGAACATGGGGCTTTCGACCAGTGCAACCGCGTTGATCTGGCGCGAAAAGAAAAAACGGGATGAACAGGGCGGTGGCTGAATTCGAACATGTTCGCATCGATCGCAGGGAGCATGGGATCGCGGCCGTCGTCGTGGATCGCGCCGACATCGGCAATGCATCCTCGCCCGAAATGCTGGGCGAAATTCGCGACGCTTTCACCCTGCTTTCGGCCGATCGGGAGGTGCGCGCGATCATCCTCGCCGCCGAGGGAAAGCATTTTTCGGTGGGGGCCGATTTTGCCTTTCTGGGGCGCCTGACCAGCATGGCGGCGACCGAGATCAAGGACACGGTTTACGCGAATTTCCAGGGTGCTGCGCGGGCCATCTATCGTTCGCCCAAACCGACGCTGGCCCTCGTGCAGGGGGCCGCCGTCACCGTTGGGTGCGAGCTTGCGTTGGCCTGCGATTTTCGGATTGCTGCCGACAATGCGATATTTCAGGAAAGCTGGATCAAGCTGGGCATCATGCCCCCGCTTGGCGGAACTTTCTTGCTGCCTCGCATCGTCGGACTGGGCCGTGCGATGGAGATGTGCCTGCGCGGCCGGCAGGTGCGCGCCGAAGAAGCCTTGGCGATCGGACTGGTCGGCGAGGTGGCGGCGAGGGATGATCTGGGTGAACGCGGCATGGCATTGGCACGCGAACTGGCTGCCACCGCACCGCTGGGCTATACGACCGTGAAGCAGTCGCTTCAACGCGCGCTCGAAAGCAGCATGGACGCTGAGTGGCAGGCCAATCTGTCGAACCAAGCGCTGCTGCTTGGCAGCGAAGATCATCGCGAGGGGCTGGCGGCTGTAACCGAAAAGCGCGCGCCGCGTTTTCGCGGCGCGTAACGTCCCGCGTTAAGCCAAAGCGCGCGTTCCGGGAGCGGCGAAGACCGTCGTCGCCAGGCGGCCCCTTTAAAAGCTCGGGTCAAGACCTGCGTCTTCGATTAACTGGCCGACCAGCGCCGCGATCGGGCCGCCGGCAATGGCGTTGGCAAATCGGGGTTCCGGACAATGCCGCCCGGTTCGAATCCTTCGTCAGTCTGGGTGAAATAACGTCGGACGACGTGGGCAGCCCTTTGTATCACGGCCTCATACAAAGCGAGGTTTTTGATACAACATATTTGACGTAGTTATATAACTCAGGCATATCGCATTCGACAAGAGGGAGAGCGCGCGATGGATCTGAGCTATGGCGAAGCGGCCGAAGCCTTTCGCGGCGAGGTCCGTGCCTTTCTGGCATCGCACTGGCCGCCGACCAATGAACTGCGCGGTACCGAGTTGAAAAATTTTATCCGCGAATTCCGGCGCCAGGCCACGGAACAAGGCTATTTATATCGCGCCATTCCCAAGCGCTATGGCGGGTCCGAACAGCCCGTCGATGTGATCCGCGCACAGGTGATCCGCGAGGAATTTCAACGCGCGAGGGCGCCGATGGAAGTGGGCGGCAACGGGATGAACATGACCGTTCCGACCTTGCTGGAAAAGGGCACCGAGGAGCAGCGCGAGCTGTTCGTCCGCAAAACGCTGGAAGGGGATTATATCTGGGGACAGGGATATTCCGAACCCGGTGCCGGGTCGGATCTTGCCAGCGTGCGGACCAAAGGCGAACTGTCGGCGGACGGCACAAAATGGATCATCAACGGGCAGAAAATCTGGACCTCGCAGGGAATGCAGGCGACGCACATGTTCATGTTGGTGCGGACCGAGCCGGACGCGCCCAAGCATGACGGTATCACTTATTTGCTGATAGACCTCGATCAGTCGGGGGTAACGCGCCGACCGATCCGCCAGATGACGGGGGAGGAAGGCGATCACACTTTTTGTGAATTTTTCTTCGACAACGCCGAAACGCCGGTGGCGTGGCAGGTCGGCGATCGAGGGCAGGGCTGGTATGTCAGCCGCACCACATTGAAGCATGAGCGCGCGAGCATCGGGGGCGCTGATGGCCTGGGGCGTCAGTTTGCGAAACTGGTCGAACTGGCAAAGGAAGTGAACCGGATCGACGATCCCCTGGTGCGCGACAAGCTGACGCAGATCGAAGGCTTCGTCCTGTCGCACCGCTATTCAAGCTATCGTATTTTCAGTTGTGCGGCGGCGGGGGACGACCCCGGCCCGGTATCGTTGATGATGAAACTGCTGCTGACCGAGATCGGCCATGAAATGGCGCTTCTGGCGCAGGAATTGCTGGGTGAACATGCTTTTGTCGAACCGGCCGGGGCGGGCGGCCGCGGCAACCGAGGGCCGCGTGGACCCGAAAAATGGATGGATCAGATCATGGGTAGCCTGGGCAATTCGATCGCGGGGGGCACATCCAATATTCAACGCAATATCATCGGCGAGCGCGGGCTGGGACTACCCCGCGACCTGGCGATAAGTGCGGAGCGCTGACGTGCATTTTCATCTGACCGAAGAACAGGCCGCGATCCAGGAGGCGGTGCGCGGCACGCTAGCGGACCATTGGTCGCTTGAGCGGCTTCACGTCTTTGCCGACGGCGATGCCGACTTTGATCGGGGGAGCTGGGAAGCGCTGATGGCGCTTGGCCTGGGTGGCGTCCTTGCGCCGGACAGCGGCACGGGTTTGCTCGAAGCCGCCTTGGTTTGTGAAGTCGCAGGCGAAGTCGCCGCACCGGGGCCGCTCGTCGGGCAATTGCTGGCAGTCGCCGCCATCGCGCATCGGGACGGCCGCGACGCGGATCTATTGGAGGCGCTGACCAGCGGGACAAAGACGGTGTCGCTGGTGCATGGCGGCAGCAGCTACGCTCTCTGCGCGCGGTCGGTCGACCAATTCCTGGTCGTGGATCGCGCGCGCGGCGTCCGTCTGGTTGGAGCCGCCGATGCGACGATCGAGCCGGTCCGCGCCAGCGACCGCAGCCGTCCGGCATCAAGGGTGGAGATTGCCACAGACGCGGGGTACTCGCTGTTCGCTGCCGACCATCCGATGACGGCGCGACTTGCCGACGCGGCGTTGGTTCTGGTCGCCGCCGATGCGCTGGGCGGCGCGCAGAAAGTTACCGACATGAGCGTCGCTTATGCCAAGGAGCGCGAGCAGTTCGGACAGCCGATCGGTCGCTTCCAAGGCCTAAAACACCAGCTTGCGCATATGGCGCTCGATGTCGAACCTGCGCGTGCGTTGGTCTGGTACGCCGCCTATGCCTGGGATGCAGACCTGCCCGACGCGGCGCGCGCGGCGGCGATGGCAAAGGCGCATCTGTGTGACATTTACGTTCGCGCAACTCGCGCCGCAGTCGCGGCCCATGGCGGCATCGGTTACACATGGGAATATGGCCTTCATTATTGGTTCCGGCGCGCCGCCTTCAATCGCGCGTGGCTCGGCAGCCCCGCCGAGCATCGTGCGCGAGCGGCTGAACTGGCAGGATGGTAGATGGGCCGGGCCGCCGACCATTTCCTACTGGCCCCCGGCGTGCGGCGTCTGCGCCCGGACGATCATTTCATGATCCTTGCCGAAACCGACGCCTCGCCGATGCATGTCGGTGCGCTGATCCTGCTCGACGTGTCGGCCGAGGCCCAGCCCGATTTCGCGTCGGCCATCCGCCGTCAGTTTGCCGACCGCCTGCCCGCGACGCCGCTGTTGGTTCGGCTTCACCAATCGCCTGGCGGCTATGACAGCGACGTGTGGGCGAATGTCGCGCGCGCGGATCTCGACAGGCTGGTTGTGGTCGAGCCGCACGATGGAGCCTGGAGCGAAGGAGAGCTTTATGCAGCGGTCGCGGCGCTGAACATGCGGCGGCTCGACCTGTCGGGTCCACCCTTTGCCGTGCATCTGTTCGAACGGCTCGCTGACGGGGGCAGCGCCATCTATCTGAAGATGCACCACAGCGTCGCTGACGGCATTGGTTTTCAGGCTGTGCTCGGACTGCTGAGCGATGCAGCACCTCCTGCAACCATGCGCGTTGCCGACGCCACTCTCCCCGAACCCGACAAGTGGGAGAAAAAAGCGCGCGCGCGCTTTGCGGCCGAAGAGGGCGTTCGCGCCGAGCAATCGGCGCGTCGCGAACGGGCGCTGGCCGCGCTCGAAGCGTTCAAGGACCAGCGTGCGCCGACGCCGCGATTGAAAATGTCGGGACCAACCTCTGGCAAGCGCTGTTATGCAACGATCAGCTTGCCGCTTGCTCGTGTGAAGAGAATCGGACAGTCGCTGGACGCGACGGTCAACGATATATTCCTGACGCTCGCCAGCACGGCGCTGCGCACCTATCTTGTCGAGGCAGACGACCTTCCCGAACAACCCCTGGTCGTTAATTCGGCGCGATCTTACCGCCGCCCCGAACATGGCGACTTCGGCAATCGCATCGTCGCGCTACACCCCCATCTTGCAACCCAGCTTGCCGATCCGCTCGATCGTCTTCGCGCAATTCAGGAGTCGATGGCCGCCGAAATGCGGCGCACGCCGCACGACGAAGCGCTGTTGGATGCTGCCGAAAAGCCTTATGGCGCGCGCGATCGCCGCGCCGCCTTTGCAGCGCGAACGGAGGGTGGCAAGCGGCTGCTTCCCGGCAATGTGACGCTGTCCAACGTGCCCGGACCGGCGGAAGCGCGTAGCTATGCCGGACACCGCCAGCGCCACAATTTTCCCGTACCCATTCTGGGTTCGGGCCGTTTCCTCAACATCACCTCGCGCCGCAATGGCGACCGGCTCGACATGGGTATTATCGCCGATGCCGAAAAAGTCCCCGATGCCGGCCGGATCGCGGCGCTTTTTGTCGCCGCCCTCGACGAATTGGAGAAAATTGCATGACCGACGACCTCGCCTTTCGGCCGGAGGATGATCGCTATCACCAATTGTCGGACGATCCGTATGAAACGGAAACCAATTGGTGGTCGTTTAACATTCCCGAACGCAAGCTCGGCTGCTGGATCCATGCGCCCTATTATCCCAACCGCAAGGCCGTGACCTGGCGGATATTCGCCTGGGACGACGAAGGTTATGATCAGGCACGCATGGCCTATTATCGCAAGGTTGAAGAGGCGCCGATGCCTGACGACCCCGATCTGACCGACATCGTTTTTCCCGGCGATGCGAACGGGCCCGGTTATTCGCTGCGGATGTTGGAACCGGGAATGAAATATCATCTGCAATATGAGGATCGGGCGCGCGGTTTTGCGCTGGACTTCACACATAGCGGGCTGCACCCACCGCATCGTTTTCCGCCCGGCAAGCCACCCTTCATGGCGACGCCGCATTTTGACCAGCTTGGGCATGTCGAAGGGTGGATGACGCTGCGCGGAGAGCGTATCCGCATTGATGGTATCGGTGTGCGCGATCGCACCTGGGGTCCGCGCGGCGGTCCCTATGCCGCAAGCCCCAAACGCTATGGCAGCGACATGGAACGGGTAAAGCGGCCCGGCGGCGCACACTGGCGCGAGATTGAGCGCGAACGAGGGCGCGGTCGCATCCAGTATATCTTTGGCCACCGCCATGACGGCACCGGCTTTCTGGGGTTCGTGCGTGTCGCCGATGGGGATCCTGACGGCTGGGCGCCCATGAATGCGGGCTGGATCCGCCGCGATGGCAGCTTTGGCAGTCTCGATCCCACGCAATCGCGGATGCGGACCTTTCGCAGCCCGAAAACGGGATGGAGTACGCATATGCAGGTTGAACTGGTCGATGAGCATGGTCGCGAAATGAAAAGCGAAGGCTTTGCGGTCAGCACAATGAGCGAAGCAGGCTATGGTGTGAACCAGCTGATGCGCTGGGACATCGACGGCGGAATCGGCTGGGGTGAAGATCAGGATGTTTGGAATCCGGTCCATTATGTGCGGATGCTGGATGCGTTGAAGGCGACCGTTTGACGCGATGTTTGGCGAGTTGTCACTTCCGCTGATGTGTGCACCGATGAGCATCGCCTCGTCGGTTCCGCTCGCCCGGGCGTGCTGCCGGGCCGGAGTCATCGGCGGATGGCAGGGGGGCTCGCTTACGCCGTTCGAAATGTTCGAAACCTATTTGGAAGAGTTGGACGGGATTGGAGGTGCGCCGCCGATCGTCAACCTGCCCGCTCGTTGGGGGAGCGATCCAGCGGCGGCCGATAGGATCGACTGCCTCGAACGTCATCGCGTCCCGCTTGTCCTGTCCAGCCTCGGCGACCCGTCGGCGCTGGTCGAGCGGGTGCACGGATGGGGCGGAAGGGTGGTCCACGACGTCACAACGATGAAGCATGCCGAAAAGGCGATCGCGGCGGGCGCCGACGGATTGATGCTGACTTGCGCCGGAGCGGGCGGCCATACCGGCTTTCTGACCCCAATGACTTTTGTACCGGCGGTGCGGCGCCGGTTTGACGGCCTGCTGATCGTTGCGGGTGGTATCGCCGACGCGCATGGCATCGCCGCCGCGCTGGCGCTAGGGGGCGATATTGCGTGCATGGGAACGCGCTTCATCGCGACACCGGAAAGCGGCGTGGCAGACGGGCATCGCACCATGATCCCGGCGGTGGGCGCCGATGACATCATGGTCTCGGCGGCGATGAACGGCGTACCCGCGCATTGGATGCGCCCATCGGTGGAGGCGGTAGGCCTCGATCCAAAGTTGCTTCCATCGACGCGTACGGCAATGCCCGAAGGGATAAAGCCGTGGCGCGATATATGGAGTGCGGGACAAAGTGTCGGCCTGATCGACGCGGTCGAACCCGTCGCCGATCTCGTTGCCCGTCTTCGCCGCGATTTTAATGATCTACCGGTGCTTCCCGACTGGCGGGGACGGCTGACGAACATCGCAGCAACCTGGAGCTAACCATCGTACGATCCGCCCCGCGCGTTCGCCGGTCGCCGCGATCAAGGACGCCCGTTGGGATCGGGATTGTCGTCAAAAAGACATTATGGTGCTGGTTGAATTTCAGCGCGTTACCATCGGCCGAAACAGCGATGCCTCGGACTGCCAGTCGATCCGCACCCGCCGCTTTGCGAAACGCCAACCTTTGGAGGTGCGGACGATCCGATCGTCATATGTGCCGCTGTGATCGGGGCCGAAATTGCTGTGGACACAGAAATAGCTGCGCGCGGTGGCGGTATCGCCGTCGACAGTGATCAGCGGATTGGTGATGTGATGGCGAACGAAGGTCAGCCGCTCGTCGCGCGTGCCGGAAGACAGGGACGCCTTGATCGCTGCCGGACCGCGGGGCGCGGCACCCGGATATTCCAGTACTCCGTCGGACGCAAAGCACGCGGCCAGATCGTCGATCCGCCCGCGATCGCCATTATAGGTATAGCGTGCCAAAAGGTCGCGGATCGCGTCACGATCGCTTGCCAGATCAGGCATGGAAAGCAAGCTCCAGCCCCGGCTCGTCCCAGCGCAATTTGGCGAGCCGTCCTGAACTTGACAGCGTTATATAGGCGTCGCGCATATCGTTGCCGCCAAACGCGATATTGGTGACATAACGTTCGCCCGGAATGCCGAATTTGTGCATCGCGCCTTCGGGCGTGATGGTCGAGATGCCGCCATCATAAAGCGTTGCGACACAGATATTACCTGCGGCCGTTACCGCCAGACTGTCGAATCCGACCGGTCCCGGAGCGGTTGCCACCCATTCTGGCCTCTGTGCTTCGGGCGCCCGCTGGTAGCGCCAAAGGCGCGCCTGATGGGTGTCGGCGACATAGACATGGGCCCCATCGGGCGACAGGCCGACACCATTGTAGGAGATGGCATGACGATCAATCGTGGTGATATGCGATCCGTCGGGAAGCGCGGTGAATAGCCCGCTTGCCGTGCGGATGCCGTCATGCGTCTTGCCGAGGTCGGTGAACCATATGCGGCCGTCAGAGTCGAAAACGATGTCGTTCGGCGCTTCCAGCGCCACCCCGTCGCGATCGTCGAAAAGCCGCTCGGCGCGCCCCGTCGACAGGTCCACTCGCTCGATCCGGCCTTCATGCCCCGGACCGCGGGCATTCTGGAATTTGCCGAGATCCAGTCCGCCATTGTTGCAAACATACAGGGCGCCATCAGGACCGATCGCGGCGCCATTGGGTCCGCCGCCGATCTCGCACAGCACTTCCTTGCGGCCGTTCCAGCAGCGCGTGATACGCCCGCCCGCCAGCTCGACGACGATCACCGAACCATCGGCCATGATCACCGGCCCTTCCGGAAAGGCAAGGCCATCCGCAATGATTTCCATATCCTCTCCTATATAACCTAGTTAGTCATGTCTTGACATGTAACGGGTCAAGGCGCAACCTTTGGGGCGAGGGAGAGAGACTTGCCAATACCGGCCCATCATATTGTGGCGACCCCGCCGCCATTCGACGCGCCCCCCTATCCGGCCGACATTTTTGCTGACCAGACCGTGCTCGTCACCGGCGGAGGGTCGGGCATGGGTCTCGCGATGGCAAAGGCCTTTGCGCAGGGCGGGGCCGATGTGGCGGTGCTGGGACGGAACCTCGACCGGGCGCGAGGCGGGGCCGAACAGATCGCCGCGCTGGGCACGCGCGCCCATGCGATAAGCTGTGACGTTCGCAATCCCGATGCCGTCGCGGCTGCCTTTGACGAAGCAGAAGAAGTGCTCGGTCCGATCGGCCTGCTCGCCAACAACGCCGGTGCCAATTTCCCGATCTTGGCAGAAGATATATCGCGCAATGCCTGGAACGCGGTCACGCGGATCGCGATCGACGGGACGTTTCTTTGTTCGAGCGAATTCGCCCGGCGCCGCATCGCGCGCGGCGAGGGCGGGGCGATCGTCAACAACAGCGCCCAATATATCTGGACCGGCTTTCCCGGCGATGCCCATAGCGCCGCCGCCAAGACCGCGCAGGCGACGATGACGAAACGCCTGGCCGCGGATTGGGCGCCCTATGGCATTCGCGTCAACGCGATAGCGGCGGGTTTCTTCCCCCATGCCGATTCGGTTTCGGGTCGCCGCGAGGATGGCGTGGAACCGTTACAGGCGATGATTCCCGCTGGCCGCACGGGCAGCATATGGGAGTTTGGCTGGTTGTCCGCGATGACCTGTACCCCATTTTTCGGTGAAATGACCGGACAGGTGATCGTGCAGGACGGTGGCGAAAGCCTGCGTAGATCGCTGATCATGCCGAACTTCATTCCCCCGCGTGAGCGGGCCGACGGCCCGTGGGGTTGGCAATGAGCGGCTGGCTTGCAGGAAAACGCGCGCGGATCGAAGGAGAGGGAGCTGCCGTCACGACCGCGATCGAGGCCGCTGGGGCGGTGCTGGTTGCCGACGGTGAAGGCGATTGCGACATCTGGGTCCACATCGCGCCGCATTCCGAAATCAAGCGCGCCCACGAGATCGGGCACAGCGAATGGCGCGCCAGCCTGGACGCCGGGCTCGACCGACGATTTCTGGGTGCCCAGAAATTTGCCGCCGAATGCCGCGCACGCGGGCAGGGCGGAGCGGTTCTGTTCGTCGGCGCACCCGAACAGGCGCTGGGCGCCGACCATGCGGCGGCGGCGGGCGCGCTGGGCAATCTGACCAAGACGCTGGGCGTCGAATGGGCGCGCGACGGCATTCGGGTGAACAGCATATTGACGCGCACCTCCGAAGAAACGCTCGGCCATCTCGCGGCCTATCTGGTCAGCGATTATGCCGCCTATGTAACCGGCGCGGTGATGGGGATCGACCTTGATGACTGATCGGCTGCGTCTCGACGGGCAGGCGGCGTTCGTGACCGGCGGCGGCGGCGGTATCGGCCGCGCCATTGCGATCCGGCTGGCCGAAGCAGGGGCCGATATTGCGATCCTGGACATTATTGCGGAACGGGCGGAGGAAACGGCGACCCGCATCCGCGAGACGGGCGCGCGCGCACTGACATTTCCTGCCGACGTTATGGAGAGCGACGCACTCCGCGCGGCGATCGACGAGGCGGCCGCCGAATTCGGGCGGCTCGACATCCTGGTCAACAATGCGGGCGGCGTGTCGGCGCGGCCCTTTCTCGATCAGAGCGAACGTTCGATGCGAAAGCATATCGAGATCAACCTGATGTCGATGCTGGTGGCGACGCAAGCGGCGGCTCGGCATATGGTTGCGGGCGGAAAGGGCGGTTCAATCGTCAACGTCGCCAGTATCGAGGCGACGCGCGCGGCGCCGAACTTCGCGGTCTATGCGGCGTGCAAAGCGGGGATGTTCAGCTTTACCCGGTCGATGGCGCTCGAATTGTCGGCGCACGGCATTCGCGTCAATTGCCTTGCCCCCGACCACACCGTCACGCCGGGCAACCAAGGAAATCGCGCCGGGCCGGTCGATCCCGGGACATGGCGCCAGCGCAGCGACGACGAGGTCGATGCGATGAATCGCCTTATCCCGCTTGGCCGCGAAGGCATCGACATGGAGTGCGGCGACGCGGCGCTTTTCCTGTCGAGCAGGATGGCGAGCTATATTACGGGCGTCCTCCTGCCGGTTGATGGCGGAACCTGGGCTTCATCGGGCTGGGTGCGCGGACAGGGGGGCAAATGGACCTTGAACGAAGGATTGTCCTTTGGGGGCTGAGCGCGGGCGGACGCAGCCGCATTGCGGGGGCGCCGGAAAGGCCTTAAAGGCACGATCTGGTCCGCACGGGATGACGACGCATCGGCACAAGGGGCAAGATTTTGCAGATGGATAATGGCAACGCGCGAATCCGGGTTCCGAAAACATCGGAACTGGTCGCCGACCAGATCAGGGCGCAAATCATCCGCGGCGAACTTCAGGAAGGTGACTCGCTTCCCCCCGAAGGAACATTGATGGCGACGCTGGGCATTTCGCGCCCGACGCTGCGCGAAGCCTTTCGCATCCTGGAGGCAGAAAATCTGATCAGTGTGGTGCGCGGATCGCGAAGCGGCGCGCGGGTGCATCAACCCTCCACCGAACTTGTGTCCCGCTACGCCGGATATGTGCTGGAATCGCAAGGGACGACCATCGCCGATCTGTATGCGGCGCGGCTGGCGATCGAACCCACCGTCGTGCGCTGGCTTGCGACATCGAAGGGGCAGACCCCCGGCATGGCACGGGTGAAGGACATATTGGCCGAGCTTGAAGATATGCTCCAGACCGACCGTCACGCCGAATTCGTCGATAATATTGCGGTTTTTCACCAGGCTCTGGTCGAAGCGACCGGCAACAATACGCTGGGTTTTATGAACCGGATGCTGCTCAACCTCGCGCGCAATCACCAGAATGATTATCAGCGCCGCCATCCGCGATCGAACGAGGAGAAGTACAAGAGCCTGCGCGCCGGTTTCAAATCCTATGTCAAACTGGTCAAGATGATCGAAGAAGGCGATGTCGAAGGCGCAGTGGCGCACTGGCGCCTCCACCTTCGCAACGCCAATGAAACCTGGGCGCAGCGCGGTGAAGGCGAGCGGATCGTCGATTCCCTGCACGCATGACGGCATCGTTCATCGATGCGATGATCGCGGCGGCGGCGCGTGCGCCGCAGGCGTCGCTGATCGTCGCTTCGGACATGCGCCCGTGCCGCACCGGGCTTGGTGAAGTAACGGCGGCGGGGCGCCGCATGGGAAGCCGGATGAGCGAGGCGGGGATCCGGCCTGGCGATGTGGTCGGCTGTATGCTCCCCAATTGGCGCGAATGGCTTGTCGTTGCGGTTGCCGCGGCACAGGCAGGCGCGGTCATGTTACCGATCGTAACCATCTATGGTGCCAAGGAACTGTCGTTTATCCTGCGTCAGTCGAAGGCGCGCTGGCTTTTTACGCCAGATCATTTTCGCGGCACCGATTATGGACGCCTTGTCGCCGAGTGCGGCGAATTGCCGATGCTCGAGCGGCATATCCGTGCCGGAGAGGATTTCGGTGCGCTGGAAAGTGACGGGGCGATGGCGGACCCTGTGCCATGTGATTCCGACGAACTCGCACTGCTGGTATATACGTCGGGGACCACCGCCGATCCCAAGGGTGTGATGCACAGCGCGCGCACGTTCCTGGCCGAGATGGCCTCGATGCGGGAAATGCGGGGTGAGAAGGAAGCGGATATTGTCATCTCGCCCTGGCCCCCCGGCCATGTCGCGGGCGCCCTGTCCATGTACCGCTTTCTTTGCCAGGGAACGCCGCTGGTGCTGATGGACCAGTGGGATGCGACCCTCGCCGCCGAACTGATCGATCGGTACAAGCCGACCGCCTCTTCGGGGACGCCCTTTCACTTGTCGGGTATGCTCACGGCGGCCGACGCAAATGGCTATGACCTCTCGTCGCTCCGCCAATATCTGGTTGGCGCGGCGCCGGTTCCGTCCTCGCTTGTCGAGCGCTGTCAGGCGCGGGGGCTCGCCGTCTATCACTGCTATGGATCGAGCGAGCATCCCACCGTGACTTCCGGCACCGTCGACGATCCGCTTGACAAGCAGCTCCACACCGAAGGCCGGGCGATCGCGGGTTGTGAAATGCGCTTCGTCGATGACGACGGCAATGATGTGCCCGCCGGTTGCGACGGCGAGATCTGTACGCGCGGACCCGACCTGTTTCTGGGCTATCTCGATCCCGCGCTGAACGCGAACGCCTTCCTTCCGGGAGGTTGGTATCGCACCGGCGATATTGGCCGCCTCGACGACGACGGCTATCTGCTGATCACCGATCGCAAAAAAGACATCATCATTCGCGGCGGCGAAAATATCTCGTCAAAGGAAGTCGAAGCGCTGCTGCTTGCGCATCCGGCAATTGTCGATGCGGCGGCGGTAGCAGCGCCGGACGATCGCATGGGCGAAGTGGTCCGCGCCTGTGTCGTCCTGGCGTCAGAGGCGACGCTGACGATCGACGAACTGCGCGAACATTTCTTTGCGGCCGGCAGTGCGAAACAAAAAACTCCCGAACGGCTGACCATCCTGTCGGAGCTTCCGCGCAATGCATCGGGCAAGGTGTTGAAGCATGAATTGCGGCGCTGTTCCTGAACCGGCGCCATCGAGCGTCAATTGCGCATGATGAAACCGCCATCGACGTTCAGTGCCTGCCCCGTGATCCAATCGCCCGCAGGCGAGCAAAGGAGCAGGAGGGCGCCGACGAGATCCTGAGGCTCGCCGCGCGGCTGTTTGACGACGCGCGCCATCGCGGCCTGGACGAAGGGGCTTTCCTCGGGCGTCAGCGCCTTGCCCGCGTCCGACATGGTCATGCCCGGCGCAATCGCATTGACGTTGATGTTCATCCGTCCAAGTTCGGTGGCAAGCGTCGTGGTCAACCCCAACAGGGCGACCTTGCTGATGCCATAGGTGGTTTGCGCGGGAAATCCGCCTGCGGACAGCTGATTGACGATCTTGCCGCCGCCGCGCGCCTGGAACAGCGGGACGGTAGCCTTGGCACAGATCAACGCGCCCATAAGGTTCACGCGCATCAGGCGTTCGAAATCGGCAATGCTCGTTTGGATCGTGGGCGTCCCGACGGCTTCGACCATCAACGCGGCGTTGTTGACCAGAATATCCAGTCCGCCAAAAGCCGTCCGGGTGGCCTCCATCATTGCCGCAACCGACGCTTCGTCGGCGATATCGACCTGGGCCGCGATGGCGGTGCCGCCGCCATCGTTGATCTCGGCCGCGACCCGCTCGGCGCCTTCCTTATTGAGATCGGCGACGACAATGCTGGCCCCCGCGTTGGCGAGTCCCACAGCATAGGCGCGTCCGATGCTGTTGCCCCGTCCTCCGGCGCCGGTGACGATGGCGACCTTGCCGTCCAACCGAAATTTTTCGTTGGTGAAATCCTGCACGTTCACGCCTCCTGCTTCGGAAAGATCGGAGCGCCGACGCCGATGGTCACGGTCTTGTAGTGGAGGAATTCGTCGATTCCGGCCTTGCCACCTTCCTTGCCAAAGCCCGAGATGCCGATGCCGCCGAAGGGTGTATGCGGATTGATCTGGAAACCGCCATTATTATAGACGCCGCCGGCGTTCAGCCGTTCCGACAGGCGATGCACCCGCTGAAGGTCGTTCGACTGGATATAGGCAGCCAGGCCATATTCGCTGTTGTTCGCAATCGCGACGGCCTCATCCTCGTGATGAAATTTCATGACGACAACCGCCGGGCCGAAAATCTCCACCTGACTGATCTCATGATCCGGATCGGCATCGACGATCAGCGTCGGTTCGATGAAATTGCCGTCGGCCAGATCGCCGCCGCACCGACCGCCCCCCAGTTCGAAGGTACAGGCATTGTCGGCGCGGGCGCGTTCGAACATGCCCAGGATACGGTCGACGGCGGCCTTGTTGATCACCGGGCCGACCGCAACGGTCGGGTCCATCGGATCCCCAACCTTGAACTGCGCAATGATCGCTTTCAGTCGGGCGACGAAATCGTCGTAAATCTCGGCGTGGACGATCTGCCGCGTGGGCAGGGCGCAGCCCTGGCCGGAGAGGCACCCGACAGTCCAGAAAACGGCGCGTTCCGCCGCCGCCTGGATGTCACAGTCGGGAAAGACGATACTGGCGGACTTTCCGCCTAGCTCCATCACGCTTGGTTTGATCTCTTCGGCGCAGGCGGTCAGGATCTTGCGCGCGGTGATCGGCCCGCCAGTGAAGCTGATTTTGCGGATTTTCTTGTGCCGGACGATCGCTTCGCCACAGTCGGCGTTGCCTGGCAAAATCGACAAGACACCGTCCGGAACCCCTGCTTCGCGGCACAATTGCGCGAACAATTCGGGCGCAAAGGGCGTAATCTCGGCGGGCTTGCAGATGACGCAATTGCCCGCGGCCAGCGCCGCGCAAACCTTCATGCCCAGCGAAATCAGCGGCCCGTTCCAGGTGATGATGATGCCGACGATCCCGATCGGTTCGGGCACCGAATAGGAAAATTCGCCGCGCGTATCGAATGTGCTCATCAATTCGCCGGTCAGCTTGTCGCACCAGCCGGCATAATAGCGGGTCCAGGCGACGGCTGTATCGACCCCGCGTTCGCCGACCAGCAGCGTGGTACCGCCGTCGAGCGCCGCCATTTCGGCAAGTTTTGCCTTGTTGGCGTCCAGCAGGTCGGCAAGGCGGTTCAATATGTCGCGCCGGACCTCCGGCCGCGTCCGTCGCCACTCATCGCGCACGGCTTCGGCTTTGGCGACGGCCTCTTCGACTTCCCTTGCCCCGGCAAGGGGAATGTCCGCCTGCACCGTCTGTTTGACCGGGTGCAGGTGCGAGTGCGTTCCACCCGTGCCGCTCGTGCGTTGCTCATGTCCCAGATGCAGATGCACCGCGGGTGCTGGACTTGCCATGCTCGTTTCTCCCAAAATTATGTCAGGCGTCCCACGCCAGATGCAAATGTTCGAGGGCCATCACGCTGCCGCCGCGACAGCTTTCATCGCCGGTCTCAACCTGGCGGAAATGGCCGATCCGGCTGAACCAGGCGCGATAGAAGATGATCAGTTCCATGCGCGCCAGATGCAGGCCCAGGCAGGTGTGGATTCCCGATCCGAAGGCGGCGTGGCGATAGAATTGGCGTTCGACCGACACCGTGGCGGGGTCGGGATTGAGCGCTTCGTCCCAGCCGACGAGCGGCAGGGGGGCAAGGATGCAATCGCCCGCGCGAAGCTGTGCGCCCTCCAGCTCCGTATCCTGAACGATGTAGCGCGGCGTCGCGACAAAGGCATAGCGTCGCAGCAATTCTTCGACCAGATCAGGAATCACGTCCGGATCGTCGATTGCCCGCTGCCGTAAGGTGCTGTCATGCGCCAGGTGGCGCATTCCGAAGCTCATCGCATTTGTGACCGTATCCAGCCCGGCAAGAAACATCAGGAAACCGATCGACATCAACTCGTCGAATTCCAGGCGTCGGCCATCGACTTCGCTGACGATGATCTTGGAAATCATGTCGTCCTCGGGCGCCGCCATTCGCGCTTGGATCAGCTCAGCGATATGACCCAAAATGCGCTGCGCGAGCAGGTTGCGCTCCTCCGGGCTGGCGCGGGCGCTGAAAAAATCCACCACCAGGTGCCGGAACTCATCAAAGCGGTCCATCGGAAAGCCGAACAATTCCATGAACACGGCCACCGGCAGCCGCGAGGCGACGGCGGCGACAAATTCACATTCGCCCGCGTCCGCCACTTCGCTCAGCAGGCGGTCGGTCCATTCGGCGACACGTCCCTCCAAGGGTTCGATCGCCTTGGATTCGAAAAAGGGACGCAGCATTTGCCGATAAGGCCGGTGCTCGGGCGGATCGAGCATTTCGGGAATCATTTTCGGCTGGTTGGGGTTCGGGGGAATCGACAGATAACGGCTCGAAAATATCTCCGGGTGCCGCACGACATGCTGCACCGACGCGCCCGTGTTGCAGACCCAATGGCCGCCGTGGGCGTTGGTCCAGAACACCGGCGGCGCGGTTTCCTTCAGCTCCCAATAGCGGGCGTGACAATCGGCAAGGATGCCGGGATCGGCGATATAATCAAATTCGAACACCGGCGAACGCGCCGGTTGCGCGGGCGACTCACTCATCTATCCTCTCCTGTTGCCAGCAAGTAAACGTACGTTTACATCGTGAGTCAACACGGAGGTGTCATGGCGACAAAGATTGATCCGCGACCACGCGATGCCGACCGGACGCGAGAAGCGATATTGCAGGCCGCGCAGCAGGTGTTTGCGGAAAAGGGCTTCGCCGCGGCGACGATACGCGACATCACCGCGCGCGCCGGGGTGAACCAGTCGCTCGTCAGTCGCTATTTCGGGGGCAAGCTCAAATTGTTCGAGGCAGCGCTGGAGGCGGCGCTGGACGCGCGGCTGATGACCGATTTGCCGAAAGCCGAATTCGGCAAGCTTATCGTGGCGCGCTTCGCCGACGGGGACGGGCGCGTCAGCCCCTTGCCGATGCTGTTTCGTGCCGCCGCCGACGCGGAAGCGCGCTCCGTGGCCCAGCGGTTGCTGCACGAACGCGTGCTCGAACCGCTGGCGCAGTGGATCGGCGGGGCCGATGCCGGCGTTCGCGCGGCGCGTCTGATGATGATCTCGCTTGGCTTCTTTACGTATCGCGAACAGCTTCCGTTGGCCGGATTTGCAGGCGCGGTCGATCCTGACCTGCGCCGCTGGCTCGAGGATGAGTTTCAGGCGATTGTCGATAATGGACATGTCAGGCGATGACCAATAAGGCGCTTCGCTCGGCGGGAACGACGAATTGCAGCAGATGCGCGCGTTTCAGGCACAGATGTGGCAAAGCTTCGTCGGTCATGCCTATCCCGCCATGCACCTGAATGTTGGCGCGGCTATTTTCCAGCGCGGCCTGGTCGGCAAGTCGCTTCGCTGCCGCCACATGAAACGCCGCTTCATCGGCGCCGGAATCGAGTGCGCACGCCGCATAATATAGCTGCGAACGGGCGACGGCAGCGCGCACGGCCATGTCGGCGCACATATGTTTGATCGCCTGGAACCAGCCGATCGGCCGCTCGAATTGCTCGCGTATGACGGCATATCCTGCCGCCATGTCGCGCGCCGCGTCGGCACAGCCGACCGCGAACGCAGCGGCGACAAGCTGGAGGTGCAGCGCAGCGCGAGCATCGGCAATCGCATGGGCCGAAAGCGGTTCGTCGAAGCAGGCGACCGTTACGGTAGGGTCGAGCGAAGACCGCGCACTCAACGGTGCTGGAAGATCGAAAAGCATTGCGCGACGATCGACGACTCCCAGCGCGGTCGACGCATCGGAGCCGTCCAGCACCCGCAACATGTTGCCCTCGGTCACGGCGAGCGCAATCCTCCCCTGGCGGGATTCCCAGCGCGCGGCCACGGCGCTCGACAGCAGCGCCACCGGTGCTAGAAAACGGCCTAATTCGGCAAAGGCCAGCGCTTCGGTCGCGTGATCGAGCTCCATTTCGGGGCCGGTCATGGCGGTCCAGCCCATTGCGTCGATTTGCTGCCAAAGATCGTCGCTGCGCGAGCGCGCATCTTCGATCGCCATATGGTCGCGGCACCAGTCGGCGGTGGCGGAGACCAGTGCGATCTGGTCGTCGTTCGGGGTCAGGTCCATCGTGTCACCGGGATTTGGGTAGGCCGAGCAACCGCTCGCCGATGATGTCGCGCTGGATCTGGGCGCTGCCCCCCGCGATGGTGGCCGCGAAACCGCGCAGATAATCCGATACATCGTCGTCATCGCCATATCGAAAATCGAGCATCGCGGCGCCTTTCAGTCGCACTGCCATGCGTTCCAGTCGTTGGCCGAGTTCCGATGTGAACAGGCGGATCACCGATGCTTCCGGCCCCGGCTGGCCCGTCCGCATCACTTCGGATATGTTGCGATAGGTCATCGCCCGGACCGCCGCGACCTCGGCGCGCATCTGGGCCAGATCGTCGGCGATGCGATCGTCCGCGATGGTGCCGTTCGCGCGCGCGGTAGCGATCAGTTCTTCGATTTCCTGACTTTGCTTGACCTGATCGGCGATGAAGCCCGTACCGCGCTCAAAGCTCAGCGTCGACATCGCGACTTTCCAACCATTACCCAGCCCGCCAACCACGTTGGCCAGCGGGATGCGGACATCGTCGTAGAACACCTCGGCAAATTCGGTTTGCCCCGACATCTTGCGGATCGGCCGCACACTGATGCCGGGGGTGTGCATGTCGCATATCACCCAGCTTAACCCCGCGTGTCGCCGCGACCCTTCCTCGGTCCGCAGCACCAGCTCTTGCCAGTCGGCGACATGGGCGAAGCTGGTCCATATCTTGGACCCGTTGACGATCAGTTCGTCCCCTTCGATCCGCCCGTGCGTCCGGATGCCGGCAAGGTCCGATCCGGCACCGGGCTCCGAGAAACCCTGGCACCAGATCGATTCCCCTTTCAGGATGCGCGGCAAATGCCAGGCCTTCTGTTCTTCGCTGGCGTTGAGGATCAGGGTCGGGCCGCCGTGGTTGATGCCAACGAAATTGGCGCCGATCCACGGCGCGTGGGCCTTTGCATATTCCTCCAGCCAGATAACCTGCTGAACGATCGACAGGCCGCGCCCGCCATATTCGCGCGGCCAATTGATTCCCGCCCAACCGGCATCGAACAATTGCCGCTGCCACGCCTTGTCAAACTCGATCGCCTCGGCGGCGTTGATGGGGCGCTTTTCGGACGGCACATTGGCATTCAGCCATTCGCGGCATTCTTCGCGAAATCGGGCTTCATCGGGGGAAAAGCCAATGTCCATCAGCCGCCCTTTCGCGCGTTGCCGATCGCCTCGCCCTTTTGCCGCATGGCCGGGTCGAACCCCGCATTGCGCATCAATTCATGGGAAAGGCCGGTGTCCAGCGCCATTCCGTCGGTGTCATAGGCCAACCGCTTGTTCTCGGCGTTGCTGTGGCGGCTGTTGGTGAGGATCAGCGCGGCGAGTTCGGTCACTTTCGCGTCCAGATCGGCATCGACGACGCAATGATTGGCAAGGCCCATCGCCGCCGCCTCGCGGCCGCTGTAGGGACGACTGGTGAACATCATCTCCAGCGTCCTGGCCTGACCGATCCGGCGGGGCAGGCGCTGGGACAGGCCCCAGCCGGGGACAAGGCCCCATTTGCCGTGGGTGTCGGCGAAGCGGGCGCTGTCGCCGCAGACGATGAAATCGGCGGCCAGCGCAAGTTCGAGGCCGCCCGTATAACAGCTCCCGGCAACTTTCGCGATGACCGGCTGGCGCAGCTTGGTCAGGCGTTCCAGAATCAGCATTTCCTGGCGAAGCCAACCGAGTGCATCGGGGTGGGGTGCCTGTTTCAGATCGTGACCGGCACAGAAGTGTCCACCCGCGCCGGTGATAACCACCAGCCCCGTGTCGTGATCGCTTTCCAGGTCGCGGATGTGGGCACGAAAGGCACGGAACAGGTCACGGTTGATCGCATTGCGCTTGTCGGGACGGTTGAGCGTCAGCGTGCAGATGCCGCCAGCGTCATCCCGAACGACGAGCGGTTCGCTCATGGTTGGTCACCTCTGGTTTTGGCAATGGCGGTGCGGGCGCTGCCGCTATCGACGGCACGCCGTCCAAATTGTTCGCGGATCGGCACAAATTCCGGCATCACCAAGCTGCGGCGCAGCCAATTCGCCGCATCGACGACTAGTGTGTGGCCGCTGATATAGCTGGCATAGGGCGAACAGAGGAAGGTTGCTGCCCAGCCCAATTCACGCACCTCGCCGACGCGCATTCCCGGGATCGTATTGTCGCCGCGCTCGCCTTCGCGATGGCGGGTCATATGGGCGGGCAGATCGTCGTGCGGAAAGCGGCCGGGCGCGATACAATTGACGCGAATGCCGTCGGGCGCCCATTCGACCGCCAGGCTCTGCGTCAGATTGGTAACGCCCGCCTTGGCCGCCGCCGAATGCGACGTTCCCGGCCCGCCCGTCCAGCTATAGGTGGCGCCGATGTTCAATATCGCGCCTGGCAGTTTCGCTGCCAGTCGCCGTATCGCGAATTCGCGGCTGCAATTATAGGTGCCGTTCAGGACGATATCGACGACGGTGCGAAAGCCGTTCGGCGTCATTTCTTCTGCCGGGGCCGGAAAATTGCCGGCCGCATTATTGACGAGCACATCGACCGCGCCCAGCTTTGCTTCGATCAAGTCGAACGCCTGCGCGACAGCGTCCGCGTCGCGCACGTCGCAGGTGACGGCGAGTGCTTCTGCGCCAAGCGCGCGGATCGCCGCTACCCCGGCGTCGAGATGGTCGGGCTTGCGGCTGAGTATGGCGACCTTCGCGCCCAGACGCGCAAACTCCATCGCCATGCCCTTGCCCAACCCGGTGCCCCCGCCGGTAACGGCAACGACCTGGCCCGCATAGGTGCCGTCAGGCAGCGCCTTGGCACCGAGCGGGGGCGGGGCGGGCAGCGCCATGCTATTTCCCCTTGTACCGGGGTTCGCGCCGTTCGCGCAGCGCTGCGCGGGCTTCCCGATAATCTTCGGTCTGGAACAGATAGCTTTGCGCATAAAGCTCGGCGCGTGTCCCGGTGCGGATCGCGGGGCCGTGCATCAGGTTGATCATCTCCTTGCCCATCGCCAGATTGATTGGCGGTTTGGCAGCAATGTCCCGGGCGATGTCCAGCGCCTTTGCGTCGAGTTCGTCGGGCGGCACAACAAAATCGACCGCACCCCATTCCAGCGCGGTTGCGGCGTCGATGGCGCGCCCGGTCAGCACCAGATATTTGGTGCGCGACGGACCCACCAGCGCGGTCATCATCTGCGTCCCCCCCGTATCGGGCAGCACGCCGTATAAAATCTCCGGCAGTGCCATTTTCAGTGTCGTATCGGCCACCCGAATATCGGCGGCGAGCGCGAGTTCGCACCCGCCGCCGATAGCGCCCCCCTTGAGCGCAGCAACGATCGGCTTGGTCGATTCCTGCATACGCAGGCGTCCTTCCTGGGCGCGGCGGACGAAATGAAAATCGCTTTCATCGCGCGCCCGGTGGCCCAGCACCTGGGTGTCGCGGCCCGAGCAAAAGCTCTTGCCCGCCGCACGGATCAGCACGGCACTGGTGGCGTCTTCGTCGAGCGCCTCGCCCAGCAGGCGCTGAAACAGCGCGGACATGGCATCATCCATCGCATTGTGCCGCTCCGCGCGGTTCAGCGTCAGGATACGCAGGGCACCCTCACGTTCGCTCAGGACCATTTCGGACACATGCCGCTCCCAATTTCTTTCCGGCGGGGCTTGCACGAGTTGTATAACTAAGTCAATTATGTTGAAACGATCAGGGAGAGTCATCGCGATGGAATTGAGCGGAAAGACGGCGCTCGTTACCGGCGCGTCGCGCGGAATTGGCGCGGCAATCGCCCGCCGGCTCGCCAAAGTAGGTGCGCATGTCGCCATCAACTATGCAACCAGCAAGGATGCGGCCGAGGCGCTGGTCGCGGAAATCGCGGAGGCGGGAGGGCGGGCGTTTGCAGTGCAGGCCGACGTCGGCACGATGACAGGAATCGAAGCGATGCTGGCGGGGTGCGACGCGATTTTCGGCGCTGCGCCCAGCGTGGATATCCTGGTCAACAATGCCGGAATCGGAGGCGCGGGCGACAGCGGCAGCTTGGCCAAGTGCAGCGAGGCCCTGTTCGACCGGATGATCGCGGTGAATCAGAAAGCGCCGCATTTCATCACGCAGCTTTGCCTGGAACGGCTTCGCGATGGTGGACGCATCGTCAATATCGGTTCGCTTGGCGGACGGTCGGCATTGCCGCCGTTCGCGGCCTATGCCGCGACCAAACGGGCGTTGCAAAGCCTGACGATGTCCACCGCGGTGGTCCTCGCGCCGCGCGGGATCACCTGCAATCTCGTCGCGCCCGGCGCCGTCGACACGGAATTTAACAGCGTCCTCATCGAACGGCCGGGTTGGGTCGAGTCGGTGGAAAAGCTCACGCCAATGAAGCGCATCGGCGTCCCGGAGGACATTGCCGACGCCGTGATGATGCTCGTGCGTGACGACGCGCATTGGGTGACGGGGCAAATTGTCGAAGCAAGTGGGGGGCTGTTTCTGTGAGTGTCGCGGGAAAAAATGCCATCGTCACCGGCGGTTCGCGCGGGATCGGCGCGGCGATCGTGCGGCGGCTGGGCGAAGCCGGCGTTCATGTCGCAATTAATTACGCCGGCAGCCGCGCTGCTGCGGAGACGCTTGCTTCCGAAATCACGGCTGCGGGTGGCCAAGCGTTTGCAGTTCAGGCCGACGTTTCGACCCTGGAGGGTATCGATACGCTGTTCACCGCCTGTGACGAAGCCTTTGGCGGGCTGCCCAATCTCGACATATTGATCAACAATGCGGGCGTCGGCCGCGGCGACCGCGACGGCTCCCTCAATGGGGTGGGTGAGGCCCTGTTCGACGAATTATTGGCGGTGAACGTCAAGGGACCGCATTTTGTGACGCAAAAGGCGTTACCCAGGCTTCGCGACGGCGGGCGGATCGTCAATATCGGATCGATGTCGGGCAAGGTCGGCCAGCCGTTCGCGGCCAGCTATGCGATGACCAAGCGCGCCATACAAAGCCTGACCTTTTCGACCGCGCTTGCCGTCGCCAAGCGGCAGATTACCTGCAACTGTATCGCTCCCGGTGCGGTGGCGACCGACTTCATCGCCGGGCTGCGCGCCAAACCGGGATGGGACGAGGCGACGGCGAAGCACACGCCGATGGGCCGCCTGGGAGAGCCCGACGATATTGCGGGCGCGGTGATGATGCTGCTGAGCGACGATGCGCGCTGGGTGACGGGACAGGTGATCGAAGCCAGCGGAGGACTCGCCCTCTGATGGCACTGATGACCGAAAAGCTTCGCGCCATAATGGCGCTCGACCCCGACCGGACCGAGATTGATTTCGAGGGAGTCGATTATAGCTGGCGGCAGATCGCCGGCGTGGTGCGCGCCATTGAATCGGCGCTCGCCGATATGGGCCTGCCCGTCGATGCGCGCGTCGGCGTCATGCTTCGCAATCGGCCGGGGCATGTTGCGGCGATGGTGGCGGTGCTTTCGACCGATCGCTGTCTGGTGACATTGAACCCCATCCTGCCCGACGCACGCCTGTTCGCCGATGTCGAAGGGCTGGCGCTGCCGGCCGTCATCGCCGACGCGGGCGATCTGGCGCGTCCCGGCCTTGCTGGGGCGCTGGCGGATGCGGGATCGGCCGTGATCGAGATCGGGCCGCGTCTGGAGGGCGTCCAGGTGGTGCAGCAAAAGCCGCGGGACGCCGATCAGACCTCACCCGGCGTCGCCATAGAAATGCTGACCAGCGGAACCACCGGCCCGCCCAAGCGCGTGCCGCTCAGCCGCGACGCCTTCGATGCCAGCTTTCGCGGCTTCACGCGCTATGAGCGCGGCCGTAGCTTCGACGATCCGCCGCGGCTGAGTTCGGGCTGCACAATGATCGTCAATCCGCTGACCCACATCGGGGGCATTTACGGCTGTATCGGCGCCCTTGCGGCCGGGCGCAAAATTGCACTGCTCGAAAAGTTCAGCGTCGAGGCGTGGGTTGGCGCGGTCAAGCGCAACCGCCCGGCGGTCGCGCCTGCGGTTCCATCTGCGGTACGGATGCTGCTGGACGCCGATCTCGACCCCGACGATCTGTCGAGCCTTAAGGCACTAATTTCCGGGACTGCGCCGCTTTCACCCGATCTGGTCGATGCCTTTCTTGCCAGATATGGCATCCCGATTTGCGCCAACTATGGCGCGACCGAATTCGCTGGCGCGGTAGCCGGTTGGAATATTGACGATTTCCGGAAATTCTGGACCGAGAAGCGCGGTTCCGTGGGGCGTATCCACGCCGATATTGAAGCGCGCATTGTGGATGCCGACAGCGGCGCCGAACTGCCCGCCGGTCGGGAAGGGCTGCTCGAACTCAGGGGGCGGCAGCTTAACAATGGCCTGCAATGGCTCCGTACAACCGATCGCGCCGTGCTGGATAGCGATGGCTTCCTGTTCATCATGGGGCGGGCCGACAATGCGATCATTCGCGGCGGGTTCAAAATCCATCCAGACGATATTGTTCACGTGCTGAACACGCATCCTTCCGTTCGCGAATCTGCCGTTGTCGGGATCGACGACGATCGGTTGGGCGCCGTGCCCGCCGCAGCGATCATCCCGAAGGACGGTGCCGATGTGCCGACCGCCGCCGATCTGAAGGCGTGGCTGAAGGAACGCCTGATTGCTTATCAGGTGCCGACCCGCATCCAGATCGTCGCGGACTTTCCGCGCACGCCGTCGATGAAGCCCTCGGCACCGGGACTGCGCGCCCTTTTTGCGGAGGATGAATGATGGAAGATTTTTCGGGCAAGACGGTGATCGTGACCGGCGGCGGGAAAGGGGTCGGACGCGGCGTCGGCAAGGCGTTTGCCGCTGCAGGCGCCCAGGTCATGCTGGGCGCACGAACCATATCCTTCGCCGAAGAGGCGCAGGCGGAAATTGCGGCCGCGGGCGGCATCGCTCGCTGCTTTCCTGCCGACATAGCGCAACATGCCGATTGCCGAGCGCTGGTGGAGGCAACGATCGAGGCATTTGGCGGGGTCGATATTATCGTTCACGCCGCTGCCGACATTCCCCACGGGGGGCTGGGGGATGTCGATGACGAAAGGCTGGAGGCGGGGTTTGCCAGCATTGCCAAGGCGGCATGGTGGCTGCTCGACGCGGCGCGGCCACATCTTGCCAAGGCGGCGGACGGTGGGCGTTTCATAGCGATCGGTTCGGTCAATGGTACGTTCAATGTCGTCCCCAACATGACGGCCTATGGCATGGCGAAAGCCGCACTCGACGCCTTTGTTCGCGCGGCGGCGGGCGATGTCGTGGGCGAAGGCATTACCGTGAATGCGATCAATCCCGGTTTGATCGCCAGCGACCGGGCCAGGGCGGTACTGGGCGAAGACGGCCTGGCGGCCTATGGCTCGACGGTGCCGGTCGGCCGGGCCGGTACGCCCGAGGACATTGCTCACGCTTGTCTGTTCCTGGCTTCGGCGCGATCCGACTATATCACCGGCACGACAATCAAGATGGACGGCGGTTCGACCGTCGCGGCGCCCGCGGGGCGCAATGAAATCCTGCAAGAGCGACTGAAGCTTCAACGCGGAAAGGCGAGCTGATGGACCTTGGCATCGCGGGAAAGGTCGCGCTGGTTTTCGGCGGATCGAAGGGGATCGGGCTGGGCTGTGCTCACCGTTTTGCCAGCGAAGGCTGCGCCGTGGTCATTGCGGCGCGCACGCAATCGACCATTGATGCTGCCGTTGCCGAGGTGATCGAGGCCGGCGGAAGGGTTATTGGCGTTTCGGCCGATTGCACGACGAAGGGCGGCATCGCAAAGGCGGTCGAAGCGTCGATCAAAGCTTTCGGGGCGCCCGACATTCTCGTCTTCAACGTCGATTCCGGGCCGAAGGGCAGTTTTCTGGAGATCGACGACGACAGCTTTGCCACGGCCAATACCAACAATGTCATGGCGTTCCGCTGGGCGGTGCAGGCCGTCATCCCGCACATGCAGGCGCGGCACTGGGGGCGCATCCTGACCATCGGCACCAATTCGGTAAAGGCGCCGCACCGCAAACTCGCGCGGGCAGCCCAGAATACCTATCGCGTCGGCGCACTCGCACTTTCGAAAACGCTTTCGGCCGAGCTGGGACCGATGGGCATCACGGTGAACACGCTGGGAACCGGGGCCATCGAAACACCCCAGTTCGTCGAGGTGTTCACGAAAATCGCCGCCGATCTTGGCCAATCCTATGATGAACATATCGCCCAGCGGGTTGGCGCTTTTCCGGTGCGCCGCATGGGAAAGCCAGAGGACATGGCGGCTGCGGCGGCGTTCCTCTGTTCGGATCTCGCGGGATATATCACCGGCCAGGTGCTGGTCGTCGATGGCGGCAATCTGGAAGTTCTGCAATAACTGAAAAGTGGAGGAAAAGGGAAAATGAAGCTCGACAACAGCATCGCCGCAGTCGTGACGGGGGGAGCGTCCGGACTTGGCCGGGCAAGCGCCGAGGCGCTGGCCCAGAGCGGCGTGAAGGTCGCCATTTTCGACGTGAATGAAGAGGGTGGCCGCGCCGTCGCGGAGGCGGTCGGCGGCATATTCTGCAAGGTCGATATAACCAGCGAAGATGCCGTCGTCGCGGGATTTGAGGCCGCGCGCGCCGCGCACGGTCAGGAACGCATCCTGGTCCACTGCGCGCAGATTTCAAAGGGCGGAAAAACCGTGCGCTATGACAAGGCGAGCGGCGGTTATGTCCGCTATTCGACCGAGGATTATGCCTTTTCGGCGCAGGGCATTTTGATCGCCAGCTATCGCCTCGCGTCATTGGCGGCGCTCGGTATGGCGAATGCCGACCCGCTGAACGACGATGGCGAGCGCGGGGCAATCATCCTGACCGCCTCGGCCGCGGCGCAGGACGCGCAGATCGGCCAGGTCGGCTATGGTTCGCTCAAGGCGGGGGTGAACGGCCTGGTGTTGCCGATGGCGCGCGATTTGATGGATTTGGGCATCCGGGTCAATTCGATCATGCCGGGAATTTTCGCCACTCCTCCGATGCTGGCGGTGAAGGACCGGGCGCCCGCCATCTTTGAAGGTCTCGCCGCGTCGGTACCTTTCCCCAAGCGGTTGGGAAAACCGGAAGAGTTCGGCAGCCTGGTGCTGGAACTTGCGCGTAACGGCTATTTCAACGGGCAGAATCTGCGGTTGGACGGCGCCATTCGTATGCCCCCGAAATAGGAGCGGCCGGTGAACGCACCCCAGCAATTTCCGTTCGCGCGCCAGTCCGCCGGTCCGGCTCCGCTGCGTCGTCCCGGTTCGATTCGCCGTACGACGTCGATCGATTCCGACTGGCCCGACGGGTTCGGTCAACCGTGGGTGATGACCGGCCGCGCTCGCGACCTCCTGACCCCGTTCGAAGGTGGCGAAATCCCCTTGGCGGAGGGCGGCTTTCGCATTCTGGCCTCGCCGGCACGGGAAATATTGGAGATTGCGATCGAACCGGAGCATCCCCGCGCTCGGGATTTGGTTGGCGTGCGCGCGGGCGGCGCCAGCCGCCAGGCGTTGGCCGAAGTGTTGGGCGATCTGCGCGGCACGCCGACCTTCCAACTCCTCGACGATTATGCGGGCGCCAGCCTGGTCGCGGGCTGGATATGGTCGCGCTGGAGCGATGACTGGCATAGCCGAATGGCAAGCCAGCGCCAGAACTCCCCCAGAGCAAGCAAGGGGCGCATGGTCAATATCTGTACTGGCTTCACTGAAGGCGGCAGTTCGCTGAACGAGGATGGCAGCGTTGACCACAGCGACCAGTCGTCAACCGAAGTGGGGCCACTCGCCCATCCCGAAGACCCCCAGGGCTGGCACGCCATGCCGGAGCAGGAAGGCCGTCCGCTCGCGCGGCGGGCGCGGCGGATCGACGTGTGGCGGGCCGAAGGCGTGCTGAAAGTCGATGCCGCGTTTCAGGACAGCGGTCCCAATCCCCAAGGCTCGCGCACGGCTATTCACGAATATCGCGTTTATGCGGAAATCGAGGACGGCAGCGGGACGTTGCTGTCATTGCAGGCGCTGCCCCATATCCTGCCATTCCGGGAATGCCCCGGAGCATCGATGAAGGCGGCGCGCATGGTGGGAAAACCCGTTGGCGATTTTCGGCAGGCAGTGCTCGATACCCTCGTCGGCACGGTGGGTTGCACGCATCTTAACGATGTCTTGCGGGCGCTCGCGGACGTCCCGCAGCTTGCCGAAAGCTTGCCCCGGGGAGGGTGAATGACTGCATTTCTGCCGATTCCGGTACGGAATCTGCAATTGACTTGTCTGTCTTGTTAGACTTAGTTATATAACTCGATAAGCGAGGACGACAGGAAGCCTCGCAGGGAGGATGTTGGCCATGAAATTCAACCACAAGCGTGATTCGTCCCGGATGCTTGCGACCGTTTCGGTCGCCGTCCTGGCCTTTACCAGCACGTCTGCCTGGGCTCAGGAAGCTTCAGCTCCCGAACCCGCGTCGGCAAATGAGACGATTTATACCGATGAAGCGATCGTGGTTATCGGCGTGACCAAACAGAGCGCCAATATTCAGGACACCCCGATCGCGATTACCGCGTTCAGCGGTGAAACGCTGACCGAACAGGGAATCGATAAGGTCGAGGATATTGCGACCTTCACGCCCGGCTTCAACATTCGCGGTGCGGGCAACAACCCGACCGCGCTGACCCTTTCCATGCGCGGCCAGATTCAGAACGACACGCTGGCGACGCTGGAACCGTCGGTCGGCACCTACCTCGATGAAATGTATGTCGCGCGTGCCTATGGCCTCAATGTCGAACTCGTCGATGTCGAAAGCGTACAGGTGCTGAAGGGGCCGCAGGGCACACTCTTCGGTCGCAACACGTCGGCGGGAGCGGTGCTGATCCAGACCGCCAATCCGCGCTATGACGAATTTTCAGGCAAGGTTAGCGCCACATACGGTCGCTTCGACGAGCGCACGGGGCAGGCGGTGTTGAATCTCGGCCTGTCGGACAGCCTCGCGATCCGCGGTGCGCTTTATTACCAAAAGCGTGACGGCTTCAAAACCGATGTCGATACCGGTGCAAAATACGAAGGGCGCGAAACCTGGAATGGCCGCGTCAAGCTGGGTTGGCGGCCAACCGAAAATCTGGAAATCATCCTGTCCGGCGAATGGTATGACACCTTCATCGACGGTCCGGCGCGCCAGAATCTTTTCTTCAACGCCCCGCCCAACTTCGGTGCCGCGAAGCCCATTGTCGATGGTATCGCCGCAGCCGACCGGGCGCAGTTCGACGGCAATCCGAACCGCGTTGCCATCACTCCGCCTGGCGCCGTAGTGGGCGCCGATCCGCGCGGCATCTTCAACGACACGCGCACCCAGACCTATTCGGCGAAGTTCATTCTCGATACCAGCTTCGGTCAGATCCGGTGGATCAACGGCTATCGCGGCGTCAAGAGCGAGAATCTCATCGATCTGGACGGTAGCAGCTTTGCCGCCCACTTCACCGGCGGCACACAGGATCTGAAGCAATATTCGTCCGAACTGCAACTGACGGGAGCGGCGTTCAATGACCGGCTGAATTTCGCCACCGGCTTGACCTATTTCCGTGAAACGGGTTTTGACCAGTCCCGCTCGAACCTCTTCGGTGCTACTTTTACGGCTGGGCCGACCGTTCCGGCGGAGTTTGTGGGTGCGACCAACTGGTCGAACTTCTCGGGCTCGCTCGATAACGACAGCTTTGGCATGTATGCCCAGCTCAATTACGAGCTGACCGACGCATTGCGCGTCACGGGCGGTTTGCGTTACTCGATCGACGATAAGCGCGTGACGACCCAATCGGGCAATGTTGCGAACAACACCGATGTTTTTGTCAATTGCAGCCCGCCCACGGTTGCCGTGCCTTGTCTGCGGAGCAATCAGGAAACCTTCACCAACCTGTCGTACACCATTGGTGTCGATTATGACGTGACCCCGGACATCCTGGTCTATGCCAAGCACAGCAAGGGCTATCGATCGGGTGCGTTGCAGCTTCGCACGCTGACGCTGGCGGATTCGATCCCGTCGCAACCCGAGCTGGTCTATGAACAGGAAGTCGGCATCAAGACGACCTTCCTCGACGGTCGCGGCACGTTCAACATCGCCGGTTATCACAATGTCGTGAAGGACGCGCAGCGAAGCCCAGTCCTGGCACCGAACGGCCAGAGCCAGACCGTGATCGAGAACGCCGACACCGAAACCTGGGGGCTCGAAGCGGATGCCTCGATCGAGGTAGCCGACGGCTTCACGCTCTTTGCTTCGGGCGCACTCACCGATCCCAAATATACGCGCTACGAAGGACGCGGCGTGTCCGGCGCATTCGGCAGTCAGGTGATCGTGCCGGTCGATAAATCGGACTATGATTTCGTGGGAATCGTCAAAAAGCAGTTCTCGGTCGGTGCCAATCTGTCAAAGGATCTGGGCGGCGTCGGCCTCGACGCCAATGTCGTCTATGCCTGGCAGGGCAAGATGCCGCAGATCGAACTTCCCGAAGCGCTGCTCACCTCGACGGGCATCGGTGGGTTGGGACTGACCCCGGCCCAAGCGGCGCAGGTCGCCGCGGTGTCGGACTCGGGTTCGCTCGGCATTCTTAACGCTCGCGTGGCGCTGAAGTTCGGGCCGGAGAAAAACTTCGAACTGGCGCTGTGGGGCAAGAATCTGACCAACGATCAGGAACAGCAATATACGCTGCTGCTCAGCAACATTTATATCGGCACGTCCTATAATGAACCACGCAGCTATGGCGTGACTGCCAGCTACAAATTCTAGGTCCACAACGGGCGCTCCTGCGGAGCAATTGGGGGAGGGACGGGCGACCGGACCTCCCTTTTTTTGATGGAAGAGGCAAGGCATGAATGCGGATACAGGCAGCCGGCGCGGCATCACCCTCGCGCTGCTCGCGGTGGTGGCGATCGTTTCCTATGTGGATCGGCAGGTTTTCACGCTTTTCCAGGACGATATTAAAGTCGAACTGGGGCTGACCGACGGGCAGCTCGGTCTGCTCACAGGTATCGCCTTTGCCGCCTTTTATGCGCTCGCGGCCTTTCCCATCGCGCGTTACTCGGATCGCGGGGATCGCCGGTTGGTGATCGCGCTATGCGTGTCTTTCTGGAGCGTGGCGACGATTGCCTGCGGCATGGCGCAGAATTTCTGGCAGATGATGCTGGCGCGCATCGGCTTGGCGGCCGGGGAGGCCGGGGCGGGACCGGCGGGCAATTCGCTGCTCGTTGAAATTTTTCCAAAGGAACGTCGTACGACCGTCATTTCGACGATGCTGGCGGCCAATGCGATCGGCCTGTCAGGCGGCCTTGCCCTCGCAGGGTGGCTTGGTCAATGGTTCGACTGGCGCATCGTGTTCGTGATTGTCGGCGCGCCCGGTATCTTGCTCGGCCTCGTGGTCTGGATGTTTGCCGCCGAGCCGCGGCGGCGCAACAGCGCCGCACCGGAGATGCCGCCGCAAACCACCCTTCGCGAGGTATTGCGGACGATCGTCGGCAATACGTCGCTGCGCTGGGTTGGCCTGTTGCTGTCGATGGTGCCGGTAGCGGGCTTTGGCTTCATCCTTTGGGGCGCCTCCTTCTTCCGCCGCGTCCACGAAATGGGCCGGGCGGAAACCGGATTTTGGCTGGGCGGAGCGATGGCAATCGGGCTGGTCGTGGGCAACTTGTTCGCGGGCTGGTTCAGCGACCGCTATGGCAAGGCGAACCCGCGATTCAATGGCTGGTTCGCAGGCATTGGCCTGCTGATCTCCTTTCCCTTCGGCCTGACCTTCGCTTTGACCGACAATGCCTATCTCGCGCTCGCCTGCTTCGTCGTCGTCAAATTCATGATGACATTGCACCTCGGCCCGATCATCGCGCTCAGTTTTTCGCAGGTGCCGGGCCATATGCGGGCGATGATGTCGGCTACGATCAACATGATGATCGGCCTGGCTGGAGTCGGGCTGGGCGGCACCGTCGCCGGGTTGCTGAGCGAATATTTCATGCCGGAATATGGTGATCTGTCGCTTCAACCGGCGCTGGCTGTTTTGTCGGCTTGCCTGCTGGTGGGCGGCGTCGCCGCGATCATGGCGGGCCGGACAGCGAAGCCGATCGAAGAATAGCGTCATCCGACCCGCGTGAAGAGCGCGGGCGGATTACACCGCCACCGCCGTTTCGCTTGTCTGCACCACCGGATCGATACCGAACAGCCGCGCGGCGTTCAGGCCCAATATGTCGCGGCGGACGGCTTCGCTGACGTCCAGTCCTTCAAACAATTCATCGACGACGCGCCGGCTGATCGGAAACGTGCCCTCTGCATGGGGATAGTCCGATCCCCACATGACATTCCTTGCGCCGGCCAGCCCGGCGGCGGCTGCGGTGATGCAGCCGCGATCGTGCTGAAAGCTTGCCCACACCTGATCGTCGATGATTTGGCTGGGCGCGCGGTCGAGCTTGGGGCGCACGAAATTGGCGTGTGCGACCGACACCTCGTCCATCCGCTCGGCGAGTGCGACAAGCCAGCTTGCACCGCTTTCGATAAAGGCGACCTTCGCGCCGCGATTGCGGTCGAGCACCCCGCCCGCGACAAGATACATGACGCTACGCTGCGCATCGTTCATCTGGTTGGCATAGTTGATGATAGCCGCGCCGGGGCCGCGCTCGACCACCACCGTCTCCAAGCCGGTGCCGGTGTGCATAACGAAAACCATGCCGAGGGCAGCCGCCTTCGCGAATACCGGATCCCAGGCCTCGTCATTATATTTGGGTAAATTTCCGGGTGTCGTGGCGGGCAGCATCGCGGCGGTGAAGCCCTTCGACGCGAGATAATCGAGCTCGGCAATCGTGTTCGAAAAATTGAGCACCGGCAACATGCCGCACCGGACAAACCGGTTCGGATGCCCGCCAAGAAAGCGGTCGTTCCAGTCGTTGTAAAGCCGCGCTGACGCCGCTTCGGCCTCTGCGTTGTCGAGGCAGTAGAGCCACAGGCCAAGCGAAGGGAAGCAGATTTCGGCGTCGATCCCTTCCAGTTCCATATCATCCAGGCGACCTGGAATTTCGCGGATCCCTTTCCGCTGAGAATCGCCCAATTCCTTCTCGCGGTGCTGCCCGACGCGCAGGCGGTGGATAATCTTGTCCTTGGTGCCGGTGATCAAATACTCCCCCTCCTTGCGCGAATGGATCGCATGATCCTTCAATGAGGCGGGGAGTCCGTCGAGAAACAGGTCGGCGGGTTCCATGATATGGCTGTCGGCACTGAAAACAAAGGGTTTCACTGGGCAGTCTCCTCTCGACTCGCATCGAGTCTTTGGGCGATTAAAAGATACCTAGTTATACAAGTCAAGCAAAGAATATTGTGGATTATTGGCCGATACGGATATAAACAGATACCTGTTATGGATCTAGCGTCGCTTCCGCCAGCTCACGGCGAAACCCTGGTCAGCCGAACCGCCAGAGCGCTTTCCGACCTCAGCCTGTCGGTCGCGCCCGGGGATTATCTCGGCGCCGAGGGGGAGTTGCTGGAACGGCTGGCGGTTAGCCGCCCGACGCTGCGACAGGCAGCGAAAATCGTCGAGAGCGATCATCTGATCCGGATCCGGCGCGGAACCGGGGGCGGATATTTTGCCGATCGGCCCGATGCGCGCGATGCGATCCGCTCGCTTACCCATTTTCTGCGTTTGCGCGGCGCTACCCTTGCCGACGTGATCCAGGTGACGCGTCCAATAGGCGAGGAAGCAGCTGCCGCCGCCGCGCGGCTGCGAACGGCCGGGGACGTAAAACGGCTGGCTGCGTTCGTCGCGACGATCGAGGATCGGGACAGCGCGCGCGACCTGATTGCGGGGGAAGTCGAAATGGCACGGATGATTTCGGCGCTCAGCGGCAATCCGGTCCTCGAGTTGGTGATGGAGATCGGGTATAGTTTCGGACTGGGTGAGCGCGGTTTTGATCTTTATTCCGATGCCGATCGTCGTGCCCGCGCGCGCGCGCTCCAACGCAGCCTGCTCACCGCTATCGCGGACGGCGATCCCGAAGTCGCCCGACTCATGATGCGGCGGCGATCGGATCTGTTCGATCGCTGGCTGGAACTTGGCCGAACGGAAGGCGCGGTATGAGTGTTACCGAATATCGCGGTTTTGCGGGTGTCCGGCTGGAAGCCGAGCTCCGGGGTTCCGTAGACGATCCCGCGGTGCTCCTGGTGCATGGTGCCGGGCAAACGCGCGACGTTTGGTCCGGGGTTGCCGAAGCGCTTGAGCGGGCGGGACGACGTGTGATCAGCCTCGACCTGCGGGGACATGGCGGCAGCGAATGGCCCGCTGACGGGCGTTATGATTTCGATGCGATGGTCGAGGATCTGCGCGCCGTGCTCGCCCAGCTTGGTAGCCGGCCTGTAGTCGTCGCAGCCACGCTGGGCGGCTGGATCGCGACTGCTGCCCTGGAACGCGACGCCGCGCTTCTGGCATCGGGTCTGGTGCTCGTCGATGTTCCGCTCGCGCTCGATGCCGAGGTGGCGCGACGTATCGGCGCACGCCTGCGCGAGGCGGCAACGCTTGCGCCAGGACAGGCGCAATGGGACGGTCGGTTGCTCGACGCCTTCGATAGCGAGTCGGTGATCAAACGGCTGGCGGGGGCACCCCAGGCGATTGCGCTGCCGACGCTCTATGTCCGCGGGGGGCTTTCCGAACTGGTGCCATCCGATGACGCGGCGGCCTTTGTCGCGACCTTTCCCGACGGCGAGCTTGCCGAGATCGAGGATCGGGCATTTGTCGTTGCCGACGATCGCAGCGAGGCATTTGGTGGCTATCTTGTCGACTTTCTGGAACGCCGTGCGCCGCGCGCGTCGCCCGAATATCGCGAGGGGTCGGATGCGCGCAGCTTTCGCGACGCGCTCGGCTGTTTCGCCACCGGCGTGACCGTCGTGACTGCGATGTGCCCCGACGGAACGCCGGTCGGACTGACCGCCAACAGCTTCACATCGGTCTCGCTCGATCCCCCGCTGTTGCTGGTATGTATCGCCAACGGCGCGGGAAGCGCCCCCTTCCTGCGCAACGCGGATCGCTTTGCGGTCAATGTCCTGCAAATAGGACAGCAGCCGACCTCGAACCGCTTTGCGGGCAAGGGAGAAGACCGCTTCGGCGCGACTCCTTGGGCGGTGGGCGAATTCGGCACACCAGTGCTGACCGGGTCGCTGTCGAGCTTTGAATGCGCGCGCGCAGCGGTGCATGACGGCGGCGATCATTTCATTCTGGTCGGTCGAGTTTTGAAGGCGATTTTCGAACCTCGCCGGGATCCGCTTCTCTATTTTCGCGGAAAATATCGCAAATTGCATTTCGCGTGAGGGCTGGACAAACCGCTTCAAGCTTCATATCAAACCTAGTTATATAAGTAAGAGGGGAAGCGGATGGCCTGGGTACATCAGGACAAGTGCGCCATCGTCGGCGTCGGGGCGACGGATTACTATGTCCGAGGCAAAAGCTGGCCGCGCACGATCAACGATATGGCAGCCGAAGCCATTATGAACGCCTGTGCTGACGCGGGGATCAGTCATCGACAGATCGACGGATTTGCTTATTATTCGACCGCCGGCGCAGGCTATCTCGACAAATTCGATACAGCCAGCCTGATGGAAACATTGGGTATGCCGCATATCAGCTTTTCCGCGACCCTGACCAGCGGGGGCGGCGGATGCGTCGGCGCAATCGGGCTGGCGACCGCCGGGCTGATGAACGAGGATTGCACCTACACGGTCACGTTGATGGCGCTCCAGCAACTGCCACAGCATCGACTGGGCGTTGTGTTCGGGGCGGCGGCGCCAAGTCCCGAAAACAGCTTTCTCCAGCCGTCGGGGCTGGTCGGCCCTGGTCATTTGATGTCGATGCTGACCCGTCGGCATATGCATCTTTATGGTACCAAGCCCGAAGCGTTGAAGGAAATCGTCCAGGCCACCCGCGCCAACACGCATGACCGCCCCAAGGCGATCCGAAAAAATAGCCTGTCGGACGAGGAGTATTGGGATTCCCCGATGCTCGCCGATCCGCTGCGGCGACTGGATTTCTGCCTGGAAACCGACGGCGCGGTTGCGGTGATCACCACGACCACGGACCGGGCAAAGGATTGCCGCCACAAACCGGCGCTGGTCCATGCCTGCGCGCACGGTGGCCAGCGCGAATGGGGCCGGGCCTTTGCGTGGATGGGGATGCCAGATCCCTATTTCGCGAGCGCGGGCCACGAATTCACGGCAAACCGCATCTGGGCGCAGTCCGGCCTGTCGGCCAAGGATATGGACGTTGCGCTCCTCTATGACCATTTCTCCCCAATGGTGCTGATGCAGCTGGAGGATTACGGCTTTTGCGAACGCGGCGAGGGGAGCGATTACGTCCTTTCGGGCAAGGTCCGCTATGATGCGGCGACGGGCGGAAAGGTGAATGGCGGCGTGCCGGTGAATACCCACGGCGGCAATCTGAACGAAGCTTATATCATCGGGATGACGCATCTGGTCGAGGCGGTCGAACAGGTACGCGGCACTGCGATCAACCAGGTTGCGGACGCCGAATTCGCCCTTGCGTCGGGTGGCCCCGCCGCGCTGCCCGTTTCCAGCCTGATCCTGAGGAGGGACTGACATGGTCTATGGCCCCGCACGCCTGCTTCCTGGCGATCAGATTCGCATTACCACCAACCCCGATACCGAACCCTTCTGGCAGGCGGCGCGAGAGCATAGGCTTACGGCCTGTCGGTGCGGCGAGTGCGGTACGTTTCGGATGCCGCCTACGCCCGTCTGTCCCCATTGCGGCAGTCGGGAAAAGGACTGGCCCACGCTTCCCGGCACTGCGACCGTCTTCAGCTATGTCATTTGTAACAAGAATCCGAAGACCGGAGAGGATTTTGTCTATGTTCCCGTCGTCGTCGATCTAGACGGTGCACCCGGCGCGCGGTTGAACGCAAATGTCACCGGCTGCGATGCCGAAGATGTGCATATCGGCATGAAGGTTTCGGTCGAATGGACGCCGATTCAGGATGATTGGGTGCTACCCAATTTCCGCAAGGCCTGACCCGATGCTTGGCGACCTCAATATCGTCGAAATTGGGGAGGGAATGGCGGTCCAGGTTGCGGGGCTCATGCTGTCTGAACTGGGAGCCGACGTTTTGAAGGTCGAAAGGCCCGGCGGCGATCCGGCGCGCGGCACGGCACCTTTCGCCAATTGGAACCGGGGCAAGCGCAGCCTGGTTCTGGATCTGGACGATGCGGACGGGCGTGAGGCGCTGGCCGAACGGCTGGCGGGTGCCGATGCGCTGCTGCACCAGTTTACCCCCGCGCGTGCCCGTGCGCTCGGCCTCGACGACGCCAGCCTTGCCCGATCACATCCCCATCTCGTGATCTGCGCGATCACTGGGTCGCCGATGGGCCATCCGGACGTCGAACGCAGCGACGACGAACTTCTGGTCGCTGCACGGATTGGCGCGCTTTATGAAAATGACGGCTATCGCGCGGGGCCGATCGTCTATCGCTATCGCCAGGGGAGCTGGGCCGCGGCGCATCTGGCCGCTGCAGGCATTCTGGCGCGGTTGGTCATGCGCCTCCGGTCAGGGCACGGCGGCGCAGCTCATACCTCAATCTTTCAGGGCTATATGTCGACACTGCCGCTGGTCTGGGCGCGCAACAGCGAAGGCCCGATGCCCAACCCCGAAACATATCCGCCCGCCCAGGCGCGACCGATCGCGCAACAATTGTTCCAATGCCAGAACGGCGACTGGTTGCAGATCATGGATCCCACCCGCCAGTTCGATTACGCCACCATGCCGACAATGTGGGAGGTCATGGCCGAAGCGGACATCGATCTCGAAACGCCGCAAGGGGTGGAGGACGCCTTCCGCCGTCGTCCGCTTTCGGCCTGGCTGGCCGATCTTCGTGCCGCCGACATTGCCGCCGAACCCGCTTATCCGATGGGCGAGGTGCTGCGGCACGAGGACGCGATCGCCAATGGCTATGTCATCGAAGTCGATGATCCGCAGCTTGGACGGACCCGCCAACCCAACACACCTTTTCACAGCGACGCCGACTTGCCCCAAGGCCGCCCCGCACCGCGACTTGGCGAGGGTGGTGAGCGGGAGTGGGTGGCCAGAACCACCTCCTCCGATAACGGCGCCCCTGCCCAGGTGCTAGAAGGTGTCCGGGTGCTTGATTTCGGCATGTTTCTGGCCGGGCCGATGGGGCCGTCGATGATGGGCGACATGGGCGCGAATGTGATCAAGGTGGAGGCGCTGACCGGCGATCGCATCCGCTTCATGCATCGCTATTTTCAGGCGGCAGCGCGCTCGAAGCGCAGCCTGGCACTCGATCTTCGCAAGCCGGAAGCGCGGCCGATATTGCAGCGCCTGCTCGAATGGGCCGAGGTCGTACACCATAATATGCGTTTCAAGGGCGCGGCCAAGCTGGGGTTGAGTGAAGAGGGCATTCGCACGCACAATCCCGATGTCGCCTTCAACTATTCCAGCGCTTATGGCCAGCGCGGGGAGCGGGGTAATTGGCCTGGTTACGATTCCATCTTCAACGCGATTGCCGGGTGGGAATTCGAAAATGCCGGGGAAGGCAATCGCCCGATTTTCAACCGTCCGGGCACGATGGACGTGTCCACTGCGCAAAGCTGTCTCGTCGAACTCATGGCGTCCCTCTATGCCCGGCGGACGACGGGTCGCGGCTATACAACGCAGACCTCGCTGCTCGGGCTCGCGACCTTCACACAGGGCGAGCGGCTGATCGGGCCGGATGGAGACCTTACCGAAACCTATCACCTCAGCAGCGATCAGACCGGCTTTTCGCCCTGGCATCGCATCTATGCATGCGCGGACGGCCAATGGATCGCGGTGGCGGCCCATACGCCATCGCGCCGCGATGCGATAGTCGGGGTTTTCGGTGTGGACCCCGGCGATTTCGAACGGGTCGCGCGCGAACGCGATTCCGGCGATCTTCTCGCTGCGCTGGAAACCGCCGGGGTGCCGGTGGATCGCGTCAGCTTCGACGATGCGATGAACCGCTTTTTCGACGATCCCGTCCACCGGGAAATGGGTCTGGTTTCGGTTCTGCCGCAGCCGCTATACGGCATCGTCGAGCAGCCCGGCGCTTTTTGGAACTTTGGCGATACGCCCATTGCATTTCGCTATTGCTGTCCGGCCGTTGGCGAACATAGCGACGAAATATTGCGCGAAATCGGCTTTTCGGATGTCGAGATCGCGGCGTTTCGCGCGCAGGGGGTTGTCGGATGACAGGGCTCCCCGCTTCGCTGCTCCCCGAAGGGCTGGCGGCTGCTGTTGAAGAGGCAAGCGGCGCACGGATCGTCGCGGTTCGACCGCGCGGCGGAGGCGGCGCCTCGCGCGAAGGCGCGGAGCTGGATTTGGCCTGGCCCGACGGACGTGCGGCCAGCGCATATATGAATTACGACGTTCATCGGGCCGGGGCGGGCGATGATGCGTCCTTCCTGCGCGAGGCCGCGGTCTTGCGCGCGCTGTCGGGCCCGTTGGCGTCGGCCGGGGTGCGCGTCGCACCCTATTTTGCCTCGGTGCCCGATCAACGCGCGCTCGTGTGCGGGCTGGTTGGCGGACGCGATCGTTTCGGGGCGACCACCGATCCGGCGCAGCGCGATGCGCTCGCCGCCGATTTCATGGCACAGTTGGCCGCGCTCCACCGCATCGACATTGCGAAACAACCCATCGAAGGCATGGGACCGATCGAATCCGCCGACATATTTGCGCGGCGCCGTATCGCCGGTCTGCGCGCGGGCAACAGCGGCCGCGCCTGGGATCCATTGATCCATCTGGCGCTCGATTGGCTGGAGGCGAATGTTCCTGGCGACCTGCCGCCGCCGACCATCGTTCACGGCGATGCCGGGCCGGGCAATTTCCTGTTCGAAGGCGACCGGGTGACAGCTCTGCTTGACTGGGAGCTGGTCCATTATGGCGATCCGATGGCTGATTTGGCTATGCTTTCTCTGCGGATGCTGTTTCAGGGTTTCGTGCCCTTGCCCCAGGCGTTCGCGGCATATGAAGCGGCGGGGGGGCATCCGGTTGATCGGGCGCGGCTGCGCTTTTGGCGGCTGCTGTTTCAGACGGCTTTTGCCAGGCGTTCGCGCTATGACGATCCCGACGCGCCGCCGCCGCCCAATCTTGGCATGAACCTCGTCTATTCGACGATCCACCGCCGCGTCCTGTCCCAGGCGCTCGCGGAGGCAGCAGGCGTTCACCTGCCGCCGGTGGCGATACCCGATGCGGCGCCCGGCGCCCATGATCGCAGCTTTGCCGTCGCGCTCGACGATATTCGCGACACGATCGTTCCCCGCCTTTCGGACCAGCAAGCGGCGGTGAAGGCAAAAGGTCTTGCGCGGCTGATCAAATGGTGGCGGGCGATCGAACGTTATCAGCCCGGCTTCCACGCCGCCGAGCGGGCGGAGCTAAGCGCAGCGCTGGGACGCGATTTTCTGGATCATGGTGCGGCCTGGTCGGCCTTTTGCCAGGCGGTGAGCGATGGCGGTATCGAAACGGAAGCGGCGATCATCCTCTGCAATGCGCGCGCAGTCAGGGACGCCGCGTTGCTTGCCGATGCGATGGGTGGCCTTGCGGAGACCAAGCTGGCGCCGCTGGATTAGAACTTCTCGATCCATTTTTTTCATTATTTCAATTGCGTATTTGTTCCGTTCGTCGCGGATTTCCGAGAAAAATTTGAAGGGAAAGTGGGTGGTATGGCAAAGGATATTCTGGGCTACGCGGGCAAGCGTGTCGTCGTCATGGGCTGTTTTTCGGGAACCGGGGAAGCCTGTGCGCGATTGCTGGTGGAACTGGGCGCTGAGGTGCACGGCGCTGACATAAAGCCCTCGCCGGTCGATCTCGTTTCCTTCACTGAAGTCGATCTGAAAGATCCCCAGGCGATTGCAGCTGGCATCGCGAAGATCGGCGGCAAGATCGACGCCGTCTTCAACGTCTCCGGCCTGCCACAGACCTTCCCGGGCGAGGATGTCATTACGGTCAACTTCCTCGGCATTCGTGCTTGGACGGAGGGCTGGATTCCACACCTCAACCCCGGCGCCGCAATCGTATCGGTGTCGTCGCTAGGCGGCATGAAATGGCTGACCCGTCAGCCGCTGCTGCGCGAATTTCTCGCCATCACCGATTTCGACGAAGCGCGAAAATGGTACCGCGAACGCGCTGAAGAGATCGGCGATCCCTATAGCCTTGCCAAGGAAGCGGTGAATACCTGGACCCAGGTTCGCGCCCCAGACCTGATCGGGCAGGACATCCGTATCAATTGCACCATGCCCAGCCCGATCGATACGCCGATGCTTGGCGAATTTCGCAAGGTCGCCGGGGATGCGGTGCTCAGCGCCTTTGCCAAGGCAAAGGGACGTTATTCGACTGCCGAGGAACAGGCATTGCCGTTGATCCTGCTAAACAGCGATGCGGCGCGCTTCATCAGCGGAGTGTGCCTGCCGGTCGATGCGGGGCTGGCTGGCGGACTGGCAACGGGTGTGCTCGACATTCAGAAAATGATCGCCGAGGCGTCGGCTTGACCGGCGTGGCGTCTGCTGAACCGATCGGGCTTTTCAGTCCCTGACGCCCAGCATCATGGCGAGGCTGTGCGCCGCTGCGGCCTTCAGGCTGGCGTATCCGACGCCATCCTCATCCCGGCTCATTGGCCCGATCGCCGAAAGGCGTTCGAGCATCATCAAAATCGTGCCGGCGCAGGCGCGCGGCGAAAGCGACGCGGGGGTGCGCCCGGCCGCCTGCGCGCGTTCGACCTGGTGACTGATCGCATTCATTATAGGCAGGGCCTGCGTCATCCGGGCCTCGTAAAAACGGCCATCGCCCTCTTCGGCAGCCAGGTTACGCACGACGAAGATCGTGCGATTGTTGTTCCACAGGGCGGTATATTGTTCGACAAAGGTGGCGGCGGCCTCGGCCCCACCCGGCGCCAGCCAGTCCCGCGCCATCACCGCTTCCAGTTCGGGAGAGGTCTGGCTGCTATTTTCCAGCGCCGCGAGCACCACTTCGGGCACTCCCTTGAAATAGACATAGAAGGTTGCGGGCGAGGTATTCGCGGCGCGCGCGACATCGACTACCGACACGTCGCGCAGGCCGTGCGTTTTCAGCAGTTCGACCGTCGCCTCGATCAATTGTTGCCGCGTCCGCTGTCCCTTTGCCCCCAGCTTGCGGCCATTTCGTTCTGGCGCGGGCGGTTGCGCGAGCGCCTGTTCGTTCATCAATAGCCCATCCTGCCCCAATTTTTCGCTCATCATCCTAACAGCGGGGTTGCGATATGGCAAAAAATTGACGTATCGTCAAAAATAACAAGAAAAACACGGAAATTGGGGATTCGGGATGGAAAGGCTGGCTGGCAAGGTTGCGGTCGTAACCGGCGCGTCAAAGGGAATGGGGCGGCATTTCGTTGCCGCCCTGGTGGAAAACGGGATGCGTGTCGCCTGCCTCGCGCGGCCTTCCGACGAACTGGGCTCGCTGGCCGATGAATTTGGGGAGGACGTGCTGGCTCTGCCTTGCGACGTCACGGCCCCTGATGCCGTCAATGATGCCGTTGCACGTGCGGTCGAGGCGTTCGGCCGCCTCGACGTGGTGATCGCCAACGCCGCCGTCTATCACCCCTTCGCTTTCGAGCAAGGCAGCGACGACATCATCCGCAACCATGTCGATATCAATATTCTGGGGGTTTCCTGGCTGATCCGCGCCAGCATTCCGCACCTGCGCGCCACCAGGGGACAGGTCGTCGCGATCAGCAGTGAATCGGTGCGAATGCCTTTTCCGATGCTGGCGCTTTATGCTGCGACAAAGGCAGCGGTTGAAACCTTATGCAACGGGCTGCGCGACGAGCTGCGATCCGACAATATTCGCGTCACCATATTGCGCTCGGGATCCGTAAAGGGCGGTTCAGGCGGGAAAGCCTGGTCACAGGAAACCATTGCCGCCTTTTACAAGAAAATCGTCGAAACCGGTCACGCCGCGATGAGCGGGGAATCGGCAACCCCGGAATCGATGGCCGAAGCCTTGCTGGCCGTAATCGGTCTGCCTGCCGACATCGGCGTCGATCTGATCGAGGTGCGCGCCGCGCAGGAAGGGGCGCCCGAGGGAGCAAAGCAGGTAGCCGAATAGGGTGGGAGACCGGCGCAACCTGCCGCTGTTGATCGGCGCCCTTTGGGTCGCGGAAGTCACCGGATCGTTCGAAACGGCGATGATCCTTGCTGCACTCAAGCGGCTGGTCGAGGATTTCGGCAATCCCGCAATGGTGGGTTGGCTGATCACCGGCTATCTCATTGTCGGCGCGGCGATTGCCGCAGTGGTCGGCCGCCTCGGCGACCTGTTCGGTCGGCGCCAGACGCTGATCGTCGTATTGGCGATCGGCGCGATCGGTTCGCTGATCAGCGCGCTGTCGACCAACTTTCCTCTCCTTTTGGCAGGCCGCCTGATGCAGGGCGTTACGGGCGCAATCCTGCCGCTCTGTATCGGGCTGGTGCATGAAAACATGCCCAGAGACCGGGCGCCGATGGGCATCGGATTGATGATCTCCGGTGCATCGATTGGCACGGCGGCGGGGCTTGTCGTCGGCGGAATGATCGTTGATAGCTTCAACTGGCACGGCATATTTTTTGCCAGCGCGAGCCTTTGTGTGACCGCTGCACTCGCCACCCGCGCTTTCGTTCCAGCCTCGCCGCGTCAATATGGCGGCGCCCCGGTAGACTGGATTTCGGGATTGGCCTTTGCCCCCGGAGTGGCGCTCGTCCTCGTTTATTTCAGCATGGGCAAGACGTGGGGCTGGGCAAGCGCATGGACGCTGGGGCCGCTGTTGGCGGGCGCCTTGCTGCTGGTGTGGTGGATGCGGCAAAGCCTTGCCAGCCCCAATCCGCTCATCGCGGTCCGCAGCTTTTCGAATCGCACGATCGCGATTGGCGGAGCGGTGACAGCGCTGGTTTCGATGGGGACGCTCCAGATCACCGTCTTTTTCTCCCTGCTGATGCAGGCGCCGACCTGGACCGTCGCGGGGCTGGGGTTTTCGGCGACGCTGGCGGGCCTTGCGAAGCTGCCTTCCAATCTCAGCTCGACTTTCGCAGGGCCGCTCGGGGGCTGGCTCGCGGGGCGCGGCGGCGGCCGGTTTGCGCTCATTGTCGGCGGCGTGCTTACCACCGCGGGCTGGCTCGTCTGGTTCCTGGTCGATGTGAACAGTTTTCCGATGGTTGTCGCACAGCTCATCCTGATTTCCTTCGGCGCCACAATGCTCTTTTCGGTCGCGCCGACGATCATCGCACAGGCATCGCCGCCCGAACGGATCAGCGAAATTTCGGGAATGCTGACGGTCATTCGCCAGCTTTTCCTGGGCATCGGTGCCCAGATGGTCACGACACTGCTCGCGGTGGATGTCGTTCGCCGCGGGGACGAGGTTTATCCCTCGCCCTTTTCATATGATCTCGCCGTTATGGCGATCGTCGCGCTGTGCGTCGGTGCGATCCTGATCGCCTTCCTTCTCCCCCGCACCATCAGGGAAACGCCATGAGACCTCTTCCCGAACTCACACCGGAAAATACCGCCTTCTGGACCGGCGGCGCGCAGGGCGATTTGCTGATCGCGCGCTGCGACGACTGCAATCATGCCATTCATCCGCCGCAGCTCGTCTGCCCCAAATGCTGGGGCACGGCGGTGAAGAGCCGGGCTGTCCCCGGCACCGGTACGGTCTACAGCTTTACCGTCAACCACCAGCCCTGGGCGCCGGGAATGGCCGTGCCCTTTGCCCTCGCGGTTGTCGACCTCGACGAGGCGCCGGGTGTCCGCATTACCGCCGAGGTGGTGAATGCCCCTCCTGAAACGGTCCATATCGGTCAGCGGATGCGCGCGGTTTTCCATGCGGTCGATGACATCTGGTTTCCGCAGTGGGAGCCGGTCCAATGAGCATGAACGCTGCGATCACCGGGGTCGGCATGTCCGACATCGGCCGAAAGACCGGGCGCCCCGCAATGCTGCATCTGGTCGAAGCCGCCAAGCGTGCGCTGGACAGCGCCGGACTGACAAGAGCCGACATCGACGGCATTTGCACCTATCCCGGAAAGGCGGACAATTCGCCCGGGATGTCCCCGCTGGGTACGGGCGAAGTCCGCAATGCGCTGGGCCTCAAGACCCGCTGGCACGGCGCAATTCCGGATGGCCCCTCACAGATGGCGCCGATCATGGTCGCGGCGATGGCGGTCGCGACGGGACAGGCGCGGCATGTTCTTTGCTTTCGCGCGCTTACCGAAAGCAGTTCGCAAACCGCGGCGCAGCGCGCCAGCATTCCCGGATCGGGCCGAGCGCGGCTTGGCGGCTGGTATAGCTATCTGGTTCCCGCCAATGCCATGTCGGCGTCGAACTGGGCGGGTTGGATGGCGACGCGCTATTTTCACGAATTCGGAATGACGCGAGAGCATTTGGGGATGGTCGCCACCGGCCAGCGCGCTTTCGCCCGGCACAATCCCGCTTCGGTGATGCAGGCGCCGCTGACGATGGAGGATTATCTGGACGCTCGGATGATCTCCTCACCTCTGGGGCTTTTCGATTGCGACGTGCCGATCGACGGGGCGTGCGTGGTCATCGTCTCGGCCGCCGACGCCGCAAAGGATTGCGCACGGGCGCCGTTGACCATCGAGGCGATGGGAGCGGCACTCGAATCGCAGGAGACCTGGGACCAGCGCGCCGACCTGACGACAATGGGTGCGCATGATGCCTGCGCCGACCTGTGGTCGCGCACCGATATGAAGCCGACCGACATCGACGTGCTCGCCCTTTATGACGGCTTCAGCATTTTCGTGCCCTATTGGCTGGAGGCATTCGGCTTCTGCGGTCATGGCGAAGCAAAGGATTTCATCGCAGAGGGCCATATCGGCCCCGGTGGACGCTATCCCGTCAATACCGGCGGCGGTCAGTTGTCGGGCGGACGCTTGCACGGCTTTGGCCTGCTGCACGAAGCCTGCACCCAGCTATGGGGCGAAGGCGGCGGCCGCCAAGTAAAGGATGCCAAAGCCGCAGTCTGCGGAATGGGTGGCGGGTTTATCGCGGGGTCGATGCTGATCAGGCGGGACTAGAAGGCGCTGCGGCCTGGATGGAGGCGCTTGCTGATTTCCGCCGGAGCTTAAAGGTCGATCCACCGCCGCTCATCGCTCGCCACTGCTGCGGCCTCGATCACTTCGTGAACATGCAGCGCCTGTGCAAAATCGGGCGCGGCGGTGCCCTTGCCACCGATCGCATCACGCATCGACGCAAAGATCGCCGCTAATGCGAGCAGGCCCGTTTCGGGCCGGTCGGCGACCGCATGACAGCGAGGGACGGTCCGATGGCTGGGATCGATCTCGATCTCGGCCATCGGCGCACGGCCCAGCGCCGGATCCTGTGTGCCGGTCAGTCGCGTGTCATGTGCCATCGGAAACACGGGGGCGCGGGCCTCGAGCCGCCCTTTCGATCCCCAAACCGAAAAGCGAAAACCCTCGCCGCCGATCTTGCACCAGTTCGCTTCCATCCGCGTCGGCAGGCCCGATCCGTGGCGGAGCAACACCGATGCGCGGTCGGGCACCTCGGGCGCGATCACTCCGCCGTCGACCGGCCACGCTTTCAGCGCCAGCGACTGGTCGGAGGCGGCCGAAGCCACCGGGCCGAAGAAATGCACCAGCAGATGCACCATATGGCTGCCCAGATTTCGGCCAGCACTCGCGCCATTGGCGGCATCGGCAAACCAAACATAGCCGGGCACATTGGTCTGCGCTGCGCTGAACAGCGGCACCTCGAACGCGACATCGGCGCCGAACAGGTCGCCGATCCATCCGGCGTCGATCATCGCCTTCATCTGTGAGATCGCCGGAACAGCCTGCATGAAGGCATCGACGACCGCAACGGTTCCCGTCCGCCGCCACGCATCGGCCATTGCCCGCGCGTCGGCCAGGTCTTTCGCGAACGGAATGCCGTTATAGACATGTTTGCCCGCGTCCAGTGCGGCCATCACCATATCGTGGCGAAGCGCCGGCCGAGTACCGCAATCGACGATGTCGATGTCCGGGTCGGCGGCCATTGCACGGAAATCGTGGAAGGCGCGCGCAACGCCGAATTCGGCGGCCGCCTTGGCGGCGGTTTCGGGTCGTGAGGTGCAGATCGCCGTCACTTCGACGCCGTCCAGGCTGCGCCAGGCGGGTAGGTGCGCCTTTGCGCCCCACGCGGCGCTGATGATCCCGACGCGAAGCGGGGCAGTCATATCCCGCTCCCTGTCAGGCGATGGCCTTGGTGGATTTCAGCGCTTCGATCCGGTCCCAATCGAGGCCCAGCTCCATCAGGAACAATTCGGTATGTTCGGAAGCTTCCGGTGCGCGAGAGTTTTCAACGCCCGCGCGATTGAACTGCACCGGATTGGCGACCAGCCGGATCGGGGCGCCGCCATCGGCGCTCTCGACCTCGAAAATCAGGTCGTTCGCCAGCACCTGTTCGTCGCTGGCAACATCGTGCACCGATTGGTAGGCCGCCCATTGACCCTTCATCGTCTTGAGCTGCCGGGTCCAATAATCGAAGGGTTTTGCCGCGATCGCCTCCTTGACGAGCGGGTAGGCTTCGGCTGCGTTCGCCATGATCGCTTCGGCGGTCGAAAAGCGGTCGTCCTTTGCCGCCTCCGGAATACCCAAATGGCCGAATACATCCTCGATATAGGGGCCGGGCGACAGCACGGTCAGGTTGATGAATTTTCCGTCCGATGTCTTGAACACGCCCATGAAAGGGTTGGTGCCGACCGCTTGGGCGCCGCCGGGCATCTGGTTTTCGAAGGGATCCTTGCCCAGCTCCATCGCGACATCGACCGAGCAAGCGGTGGCCCATATGCCCGATGAAAGCAGCGATACATCGACTTCGGTAGCTTCGCCGGTGCGTTCGCGGTGGAACAGGGCCGCCGCGATGCCGCCTGCGATGTTCATGCCCCCGATAGTGTCGCCATAAGCCGGGCCGGGCTGGGTCAAAGGGCCGTCGAGCGCCTTCGGCGTTACGAGCACCGCCGATCCGCCGCGCGCCCAATAAGCGGTGGAATCGAACCCGCCCTTGTCGCGTTCCGGCCCCTTGTCGCCAAAGGCGCTGCCACGGACATAAATGATGTCGGGGTTGGCCGCGCGGATATGCTCGATATCGATCTTCAGTTTCTGCCGCGCCGATGGCAGATAGTTGGTCAGAAATACATCGGCGGTCTTGGCAATCTCGTACAGCAGCTCGCGGCCTTCTTCGGTCGAAATGTCGATGCCTACGCTGCGTTTACCCCGATTGGGATGCTGCATCAGCGACGATCGCTGCGGATTGACCGCCAGCCGTTGCAGCATCTGGATGCCGCGCTGTGCGTCGCCGCGCACGGGATGCTCGATCTTGATCACATCGGCGCCCCAGTCGGTCATCACGCCGCCCGCTGCCGGCACGAAGGTGAACTGTGCGACCTCCAGGACGCGGACGCCTTCCATTACCTTGGTCATGCCTCGTCCTTTTCCTATTCGGCGTGGAAACCGATCACCTTTTGATAGGTGAATTCATTCAGGCCATCTTCGCCATATTCGCGGCCGTAGCCCGACCGCTTGATGCCGCCGAAGGGGGAATCGGACTGCATCGTTCCGGCGCCGCCATTGATCGATACCCCGCCGGTCCGGATTTTGAGTGCCATGCGATAGGCTTGCCCGGCATCGGCGGAATAGATCGCGCCGGACAGTCCGAAATCGCTGGCATTGGCCAGCGCAATCGCCTCTTCGTCATCGTCGAAACCGATGACCGCCCCGATCGGCCCGAAAACCTCTTCCTGGGCCAGCCGGCTGTCATTCTTGACGTCGTCGAACAGCGTCGGCTCGAAATAAAAGCCCTTGTCCAGCCCTTCCGGCCGTTTGCCGCCCGACACCAGCGTCGCGCCTTCGTCGCGGGCGATTGCGACATAGTCCTCGGTGCGCTTGCGCGCGACTTCGCGGATCAACGGGCCGTAATTGACCGCGGGGTCGGCGGGGTTACCGATCTTGATATGCGCCAGCATCGCTTTCAGCGCCTCGACAAATTGCGGGCGGACACTGTTGTGGACCAAATGGCGGGTGGTGAGGGCGCAACCCTGACCGCAGTGGGTGGTAAAGCCCATCAATCCCGCGGCGGCGGCCTTCTGGATGTCCGCGTCGCTGCGGACGATCAGCGCCGACTTGCCGCCCAACTCCATCACGATCCGCTTCAGCGTCGGCGCTGCCTGCGCCTGGATCATCGCACCGACCTTGTCCGACCCGGTGAAATGCACCAGATCGACGCGCGGGTCGGTGGTGAGCAGCTTGCCGGTTTCGATGTCGCCGGTAACGATGCTGAGCACGCCTTTCGGCAATCCCACTTCGTCGGCGATTTCGCCCAGGATCAGCGCTTCCATAGGGGTGTAGGGCGATGGTTTCAGAACCACCGTGCAGCCCACAGCAAGTGCCGGAACGACTTTGCCGACATTGAGGAAGAAGGGGAAATTATAGGGGGAGATGGCGGCCACCACCCCGATTGGTTCGCGGCTGACAACGCCAGTGCCCAGCGTTGTACGTCCCTGCGCGTTCGGGGTGAGTTCGATGGGCAGCGAGGTGACGGCGGGTCGCGATGCCAGTTCCACCGTGCGCCGCGCATGTTTCATCGGAATGCCATATTGCAGGAATTCCGCCAGCATCCGCGTCGCGCCTGCCTCGGCAACGATCATATCGACGATTGCCCCCTTGCGGGCATCGAGCGCGTCCAGAAAGCGGGTCAGGATTTTCTGCCGTTCGGCGACGGGCAGATGCGGCCAGTCGCTTTTGTCGAAAGCATGGCGAGCAGCGCCGATTGCGGCTTCGACCTGCCGCGCGCTGCCGACTGGCGCCTCGATCAGCAGGCTTTCGTCCGCGGGGTTGATCACCGCCTCGCGCTGGTCGGTCTTCTCCCATTCGCCGCCCACATAGATGGCGTCGGCATATTTCAGAAATGGCATTCCTATTTCCTTGTCAGGCAGCCTTGTTGTCCCACACGATAGGCAGATTGCGGATCGACAGCAGGCTGGGCACCACCGTTGTATCCGCGCCCTCGCGTACGCGGAACTCGTGCGGGATACGGGTGAACCATTCGTCGAGGAGTACGCGAAGCTCGCGCCGAGCCAGATGCGCGCCCAGACAGATATGCACCCCCCCGGCCAGCGTGAAATGTCGGTTGTTCTTGCGCGCTGGATCAAATTTGTGCGGACATTCAAATTGTTGGGCGTCAAAGTTCCCCGATGTGTTGAATGCCGTCACCCAGTCACCCGCCTTGATCTGTACGCCGTGCCATTCGAAATCACGCTTCACCTTGCGTCCCGAATTGACGAGTGGCTGGGTGCGGAGAAATTCCTCGACCGCGGAGTTGATCAGCGACTTGTCCTCGCGGATCTGTTTCTGAAGCTGTGGGTGCATCGCGAAACGGCGGAACATCTGGCTGACCGTCGAGGCGACGGTATCGAGACCGCCCAGCCACAGGAACCACGTCATGCCGATCTTTTCATCGTCGGTGAGCGGGACGCCGTCGATCGAACCATTGGCGATATAGCTGCCCAGATTTTCATCCGGACTGGCCTGCTTGTCGGTGATGAAGCCGCGCAGATAGGCCAGAACACCTGTCAGCGCCTCCACTTTCTTCTCGATCCGGTCGTCGTGCAGAATGGCGAATTCCCAGTCGAGGAACTGGTCGAACATGGTGAAAGGGAAACCCATCAGGTCCAGAAAGACGCGCACCGGGAACACGCGACCGAAATCATAAGCAATATCGACCTCGCCCTTGTCGGCGAACTGGTCGATCATCCCGCCGATGATCTCGCGGATGCGCGGCTCGCGCGCATTCATCGCAACGGGGGTGAACCAGGGGTTCAGGAACTTGCGGTAACGGCCATGATCGGGCGGATCGATGCCAAGCGGGATCGACGGAAAGGTCTCGCCCGCCAGCGCCTGGAACTGGGCGACGCCTTCGGAGGAGAAAAGCTCGTTATCCTCATAGACGCGGCGAATATCCTCATATCGGGTCACGACCCACGCGCCGTGGCGGTTGCCGCTGATCGGCCAGGGATAATAATGGATGCGCGGAAAGGCTTCGTCGCGCGCCACGTCCATGGGGCGATAGGGCTCGACCAGGTCGTTAGGGACGATGCCCGCCGCGAAGCGGGTGTCGAGCACAAGCTCGGGCGGTACATGCGCGGGGGCGGGCGGGGCATCGGCGCCCGCCCGTGCCACCGGACAGCGTTCGGCAAGACTGGCCATCGTTCAGGCCGATGCGAACATGCGTTCGATGTCGCCCGACGTCACCGGGCGTTTGGCCTTGCCGATCGCATCCATGCTTTCGGTTTTCAACCCGCCCAGATTGTGCCGCGGGCTGACGTCGACATCCTTGCCCAGTTCGCGCAGGTGCGCGACGGTGCAGTTTTCGCGTCCGCCATTCAGGGCAAAGGCGTCGAAGCTATATTCGCGCATCACATTCTTGTGCGTGATCTTGTCGATCGTTTCCCTGGGCAGGCCGTTGACCGACGCCCACAGATATTCTGGAACATTGGGCCACACCGTATCCGAATGCGGATAGTCGCATTCATAAGCGACCATGTCCTCGTTCATATATTCCAGATTTTTCACCCCAAACTGGTCGTCGATGAAACAGCAGATGATATGCCGTTTGAACAGGTCGGACGGCCGCTCGCCGCGGAAATCGGTGTAGGTCCATTCGTGATGATGTTCGTGGGTGAAGTCGGCGCGTTCCAGGAAATAGGGGATCCAGCCGATGCCGCCTTCCGACAGCGCCATTCGCAGTTCGGGATAGCGTTGCCAGAATGTCGCAAAGGTCCAGTCGGCCGCCGAATTGGCGATCGAAATCGGCATCGCGGTGATCCAGGCATCGATCGGGCTTTCGCTGGATGGATGCATGGCGCGCGCGCCGGTGCCGATATGACAGTTGATCACCATCTTATAGTCCGAACAGGCAGCCCAGAATGGTTCCCAATATTCATTATGAATGCTGGGCAGTCCAATATTGGCCGGATTGTCGGAAAAGCTGACGGCATGGACGCCAAGGTCGCTCATCCGCTTCAGTTCTTTCAAGGTTTCGTCCATATCCCACATGGGAATGAGGCACATCGGGATGAAGCGTCCCGGCGCAGCGGCGCACCACTCCTGGACATGCCAGTCGTTCCAGGCGCGGCAGGCGAGTAGCGCTTCTTCGGGCGCCTTTTGAGCCATGCTCACAAAGGTACCGCCGGCAAAGCTTGGCATGGTCGGGAAATTCAGCGAGGCGAGCACGCCGTTGGCGTTCATGTCATCGACGCGCAGCTTGGGATCATAGGTGCCGGGGCGAAGCTGATCGAAGGCGCTCGGTTCCATGCCATATTCGCTGCGCGGACGGCCGACCACGGCATTCAGCCCGATGGTCGGAAAGCGCTGTCCGTTCCACAGCCAGATGTCCTTGCCATTTTCTTGGACGATATGCGGGGCGCGATCCTTCTTTCCTTCGGGATAATGGCGGATGAAGGCTTCGGGCGGCTCGATCGCATGATCGTCGACGCTGATGATGATCATATCGTCCATCTGCATGGCGACTCTCCTCTCGATTGATTTGTTGTTGCCGACATTCTCGCAAAAATTGACGATGTGTCAACTATTGGTTTATGACCTGGTTCAACAAGTGGAGAGGCGGATGGTGACGCGAACCCTGCCGGTGATCGACCGGGACAACAAAGCTTTCTGGACCTGGGGGCGCGAGGGGAAGCTGGCCATCCATCGCTGCGCGAAATGTGAATATTTCGTCCACCCGCCGGTGCCATTCTGTCCCCGTTGCGAAAGTAGCGACGTAGCGCCGCAGACGGTGTCGGGGCGCGGTCGCGTCGTTACCTTCAGCGTCAATCACAAGCCCTGGGTGCCGGATATTTCCGCACCCTATGTCCTTGCGCTGGTGGCGATCGAGGAACAGGATGATGTGCGCCTTGCCACCAATATCGTCGGCTGCGCGGCCGAAGATGTGTGTTTCGACATGGAGGTAGAGGTCGTTTTCGAAGCCGCCGAGGATCTCTGGATCCCGCTTTTCCGGCCGGTGTCGTCGGCATGAGCGGTCTCGCCGAAAAAAATGTCGCCATCACCGGCATCGGCATGTCGAATGTGTCGCGCGGTGCGACGAAGTCGGCGCTGGCGCTCACCGTCGATGCCGCGCTGGAAGCGATTGCCGACGCCGGACTGACGCGCGCCGAGATCGACGGGATCGCCACCTGGCCCGGCGAACGCGCCGATGGCTCGGGCTTTTCCCCGGTGGGCAGCGCAGCGCTTCAGGACGCCTTGCGGCTGGAGGTGGGATGGTACGCGGGGGGCGGGGAAGCGCCAGGGCAATATGGTGCCGTCTTCAACGCGATCGGTGCGATAGCCGCGGGGCTGTGTCGCAACGTCCTGATCTTTCGCACCATGTATGAAGCGACGGCGCGTAAGACCTCCTATGCCAATTCGCTGCTGCGCGAGGGGCAGCGGCAGGCTGGCCCCTTTTCCTGGTATGCGCCCTATTATACCTATTCGGCCGCCTTGCAGCAGGCGTTGTTCTTCAACCTTTATGTTCACAAAAGCGGCATCCGGCCCGATCAGGTCGGACAGATTGCGGTGGGGCAGCGTCGCAACGCCGCGCTCAATCCAAGGGCGATCTATCGCACGCCGATCACCCTCGACGATTATCTGGCGTCACCGCTCATCGCAACGCCGCTGCGTCTTTACGATTGCGACGTGCCCATCGACGGGGCCGTTGCCATTATTGTGTCGCGTATGGACGTTGCACGCTCGCTTAAAAATCCGCCGGTTCGGATCGAGGCGATCGGATCGTCGATGCGCTATCGCAACAGCTGGACGCAGCTCGATGCGCTCGACACCCAGGCGCAGCCGAAAGTAGCGGAGATGATGTGGAGCCGAACCGACCTGAAGCCCGTCGATGTCGATATCGCCCAGCTTTACGACGGCTTCAGTTATCACACCATCAACTGGCTGGAAAATTGCGGTTTTTGTGAGCGCTATGGCGCAAAGGATTTTATCGAGGGCGGCAGGCGTATCGCGCTCGATGGCGATCTGCCGGTGAACACGGGCGGGGGCGCGCTGTCTGCCGGACGCCTGCATGCCTATGGCGCAGTGCATGAAGCCTGCACCCAGCTTTGGGGCCGGGGTGGTGCGCGGCAGGTCGCGGGCGAGCCCCGTGTCTGCGCGACCTCGACCGCCGGTGGTCCGCTTGCGGGAGCGATGCTGCTGGTACGCGATTGATCGTCAGGCCTGCCACACGATGTCGCCGTCGATGACGGTCAGGCCGACACTGCCCAGCGCACCGGGATCGCGCGGCCAATCGTACAGCATCAGGTCCGCCGGACCGCCGATGCGCAGCGCTGACGCCTCGTACAGCGTCAGCGCGGCTTCGCGACCGATGGCCTCATCGATGCCGATGACGTGCCCCCTTTGCGTCCGGCGATCGGTCGCGGCGCGCAGGGCGATCCACGGATTGAGATCACCATAGGGGGCGTCGGAACCACCGCGCATCGCGACGCCCGCGCCGATCAACGAGCCCAGCCGGTAAAGATCGTCCAGTTCGTCATCCTGCATCTGGGCGCGATAACGGTCGCCGCGGTCGTGGATGAAATTGGGCTGGGTCACGACGATCAGGCCCGCGGCTGCAATATCGTCGATCAGGCTGTGGGGGATCCTTCCGCCATGTTCGATCCGGTCCCCCGGCTTGGTTCCGCCCGCCTGTTCGAGCGCACCGAGGTAAAGCAGCAGCTCGCCCAGCGTGACGCAATGGGCGGCGACAGGACGACCCAAATGGCGCGCGGCATCGATCCGGGCGGTAAGTTGCGCGATCGGGGGCAGGTCGTTTTCGTCGAGCAGCAGCTTGACTGCCCCCAGCCGGTATCCTTCGCCGGCGGGAAGTGCCTCCGTGCCCATGATGGTCAGGCGCTGGGGCAAGGCTCCGGCAAGAAGTGCGGCTTCGGCGGCGCCGTTCGAGGCGCCTGCATCGGTAACCGCGGTAACGCCCCAGCGCGCCAGGACCGCGCCCAGCGCCGCCAGTGACGGCGGCTGACCACCGATCCGTTCGCGCAGCCAGGCGTCGCCGCGCCATATCCGTCCGTTCGGTATACCATCCGCCGATCGCTCGACACAGGCGGGGAAGGGTGGGTCGCCCAGTCGCTCCACCCCCGCGCTGTTCAACAGCCAATAGCCCCCGGTGCGATCCTGTATCCGCAGCGGGCGCTCCGGCATCCAGGCATCGAGTACCGCCCGGTCGGGCAGGCCCGCCACGCGCTCGTCATAGCCGATCGCACGCACCCAGGTGACCGGCGCGCCTGGTGCCGATCGCAGCCGATCGACCAGCGCATCGACGTTCCGGCAGTCCGATAGATCGACCGATTCCCGCCGCGCAGCGGTGGCGAGGAGATGCAGATGATGGTCGTGCAACCCCGGTCCCAGGATATGCCCTGCCGCGTCATATTCCGGTCCCTTGCCGGAGAGGCGCTCATTCATTGCCGCGATCCGGCCTTCGCATATCCCGAGTTCGACCCGGCGCCCGTCCCGCGTTTGTGCGTTGCGGATCAACAGATCGAAACGGAGCGTCATGCAACGATCCGCGCAAAATGGGCTGCGATTTGCGCGAGCGCGACGTCGATCACGCCGCATTTTCCCGCCGCCAAGGCTTCGAAAGCCAAGGTGGCGGCGACGATTCCCGTCAGCGGGTCGGCGAGCGCATCGCCCATGAAGTTCGGGCGGCCACCGTTCCAGGCGACCAGTCCGCCTGCTGCCGCACAGTCATCGCCAAAGCCGACCCGCATCGCGGCGTCGCCGCGCCAGCCGTGCGCGGTGATTGCGACCCACAGCAGATCGGGATTGGCCGCAAAAACCTCTGCTTCGCTGAGGCCGAGCCGGGCCAGCGCGTGGGGCCGTCCCGAGGTGATCAAGACACGCGCCTTGGCGACCATCGCTATCAGCACTCCAGGTTCGAAGGCGATGCTTTGCCGACGCTTCCGACCGTTCAGTCGTCGATCGAGCTGCGGCGTATGGACGGGTGTTGGATCGGGCCTGGCAGAGCTTTCGACCTTCACCACCTCATACCCCGCCTCCGCGAGCAGTGCACCGCAATAAGGGCCGGCCCACAGTGCGGACAGGTCGAGCACCATGCCATTTTTCCGAGCGCCCACATAGAGGTCCGGCGCCTCGATCGGCGAGGTTTCGCCGATACGGGCGACCGGCAGGTGCAGCGCGACACCGTCGGCTGCCATCGCTCTCGCCGGCCTTGATTTTGCCGACGTAGCGATGGCGTCCCAGGGATCATCGTCGAAGGCGGCGCCGGTCCATGCCGGGATCAACTCGCGGTCGGCGTCGCGGGCAAGCGACACGGCGATCCATTCGTCCTGACAGGGGATCAGCCTGCAATGCCGATTGGGCGACCATTCGCCGGGAGGAACAAGATCAAGATCGTCGGCGCGCGACAGCGCGCGACGCGGATCGAACGCGATGCGGCCGTCCGACGCGGCGATGAGCCGCTCGCCTGCGGCCGCCACGGCGTCCAGCAAGGCGGTCAAGCTGCCCCCTCGATATGATGGACCAGTCCCCATTCCAGGGCCTTGGCCGCTTTGACCCGTCGGCCCGAGAGCAGCATCCAAAGCGTCCGGTGCCGACCGATCGCCCGCGCGATGCTGACGGTGCCGCCCGCGCCGGGAATGAGCCCCATCCCGATTTCGGGAAGCTGAAACCAGGCGTCCGGGGTCGCGATACGCCGATGCGCGGCCGCGGCGATTTCGATCCCGGAGCCGATGCAGGCGCCGTGCAGGCGGACGGCGCCGCGCTCGCCGATCGCATCGAGCGCGCGGGCGCAGCTATGGAGCGTGCGGACGGCATGGGCTTCGGCCAGATCGCGCGCGCTTCCGAACTCACCCAGCGCGCCTCCGGTAGAAAAGCAACGTCCGGCGCCGCGAAGGGTAACGGCAGGGCAGCTGGGGTCGTCCAGAATATTGGCCAGCGCTTCATACAGCGCGTCGCGCATGGGGGCAGACATTGCATTGCGGCTGACCGGATCATTCAGCGTGACGATCACCCGGTCGCCCTCGCGTTCGATCTGCAATGGATCAGCTGGGGCCGGAACGGTATCGGCATGATCGCGTCCCATCCGCCAGCGCGTAAATTCGGAGCCGCCCAGAAGCGTAGAATAGGCGAAGGATTCGACCGCGAGCGCATCTTGAAAGGAAAGCCGGGCCGTGATCCGCAGCACCTGCGCCGCGATGGTTGCGGCAAGCGGGTTTTGCCGAACGGCGGTTGCGAGCATATCCGCATCCGACGCGCTGGCCAGCGAAACCCACGGGTACGGCGGTGCGACCGCGCTGGTCAGTAGCAGATCGAAATCGGCGACGACAACTGGGGGTAGATCGCCGCCCTTGTCCACACCGATCACCACCGCCTGAACAGGCGCCCGCGGTCGGCGCCAGTGCGCTGCATCGACCACCAGAACCGGCTCCCCGCCCGGCGCGGACAGGCGATCCGCGTCGAGATGGTCGGGGCCGTTCATCGCCACCTTCCTACTCTGCGCAGGCCGCTTCCGCCAGTTCCGCCTTCAGCACGCGCCGCAGCAGCTTGCCCGTTTCATTATAGGGTAGGGCGTCGCGCACGAACCATTGTTCGGGGGTCTTGGTTGAACGCAGCTTCGCACGGATTGCGGTTGAGAGCGCTTCGGTATCAGGACAGCCCGATCGCGAGACGATCACCGCGACGACCTTTTCGCCCCATTTCTCGCACGGAATGCCCAGTACCGCGCAATCGGCGATGTCGTCATGGGTGCGAAGCAGGTCTTCGATTTCGCCGGGCGAGATATTCTCGCCCCCGCGCACGATCACATCGTCCAGTCGGCCTTCGACGAACAGATATCCGCCTTCATCCAGCCAGCCTGCATCGTTGGTGGCAAACCAGCCGTCGTCGGCCACCGCCTTTTTGTGCAGATATTCGCCCGAAACCTGTTCGCCGCGGACATGAATTTCGCCGTGCTCGCCGGGCGCGCACGGGGTTCCGTCCTCGCGCCGGATTTCCAGCTCGACGCTCGGCAACGGTTGCCCGACCGATGCGATCCGGCGCCGAATAGCGGGGTCGCCGGATGCAAAGGCGATGCGATGATCCTCCGCGCCCAGCAAGGCGATGGTCGAGCTGGTTTCGGTAAGGCCATAGGCGTTGACGAAATCGACATGCGGCAGCTTCGCCAACGCCCGTGCGATTACCGGCTCCGGCATCTTGCCGCCACCATAGGATAGCGCGCGCAACGCGGGCAGCGTTTCGCCGGTCTGTTCCATCACGTCCAGAATGCGGTCGAGCATCGTAGGCACAACCATCGCGTGGGTGACGGCTTCGGCAGCGGCCGTGGCTACCCATTGTTCCGGCGTAAATGCGGGGAGATAGACGATTCGGCGTCCGCCATAGGCCGCTGTCAGGATCGCCGAAATGCCGGCGATGTGATAGGAAGGAACACTGACCAACGCGGCTTCGTCCTCGCCCGCACCCAGAAACTCGACCGTGGACATGACATAGGCGGTCAGGTTTGCATGACGCAGGACCGCGGCTTTCGGCTCGCCGGTCGTACCGCTGGTGAACAGCAGCACCGCGATGTCGTTATCCGCTTCGGGCAGGCCGGCGGGCGCGGGAGGCGGCCCTGCCAGAAACTCCGCCTCGAAATCGCTCCGTGCGACCAGTTCGATACCTTCGGCTGGGGCGATACGCGCCAGCATGTCGTCGTCGGCGATCAGCACGGCCGGCGCGGTGCGCGCGACCAGCCGGTTGAGATCGGCATCGGGGAGGCGGTAGTTCAGGGGCACAAAGGCTGTTCCCGCCATGCCGCTGGCGAACAGCAGGATGGGCAGTAATTCGCCGTTCATGCCCAGGAAGGCGGTATTCGCCTTGCCGCGACTGGCTAGCCACGCCGCTGCCTGGCTGGCGCGTGCGCGATAGGCGGCAAAGTCGATCGTCTCCTCGCCGCTACCCAGCGCGGTGCGATCGAAGGCAGCGTCGGCCGCAATGTCCAGCAACAGCGGGGTTCGCATCTATGTCAGTCCGATGCCGGGAGCGGTTTCGCACCCTTTGGCGCCAGCGGATTGCCGTCGAAAGCCAGCGACCCTTTGCCAGCCTTGGCGCCGAGTATCTCCAGCCCGCTGTCTTCGTCGATATAGCGTTTGCCGATGGCGACCCCCTCGGCAAATTCAGGGCTGACCTCGCCTGTGATCGGCGCCGGATCGTCGATCGGGAGCACGGGCGCGCCGCCACATTGCAATTCCCCCGCACGGCTCGGCGGGCGAACGACAACCATTTGCGCGTCACAAACCGCACTTTTCCAACGCGAACCGGGTTTCAAATCCATTCTTCCTGATCCTTTCCCATTGCCGCTTCATTCGGATTCGTCGGCTGTTGCAATATGGCAATCGACATAGAAAGTAAACGTAGTTATATAACTGAAAGGAGCAAGAGGAGAGAAGATGCATCCGCGCCATTTTGCGCGAAAAGCGCCCGATCGTCCAGCCATCGTCATGGCAACCAGCGGGGAAAGGGTCAGCTATTCCGCGCTCGAAAATGTGGCGAATCGCGGGGCGCAGCTTTTTCGCTCGCTGGGGATCGCCACAGGTGACACGATCGCGCTCTGGCTCAAAAACTGCCGCGAATATTTCGAAATCTACTGGGCCGCGCAGCGGGCGGGGCTTTATGTCTGCCCGATCGCGACGCATCTGACCGTAGAGGAAGCCGCCTACATATTGAACGACAGCGGCGCGCTGCTTCTGATCACCCATGCCGATGTAGCGGCTGCGCCAGATCTCGTCAGCGAACGCCAGCGCCTGATTCCGGCGGTGGGCCATATATTCGGCCTGGAATCGGGAATGGATGGGACTTCGTCGTGGCGCGCGGCGCTGACGGATTTTTCGCCCGAACCGATTGCGGACGAAACCGCAGGCTATCATCTCGTTTATTCTTCCGGCACCACCGGACGGCCCAAGGGCATCCGGCTGCCGCTCAGCGGCGAAGCGGCCGATGCGCCGCACATGCTGGGCGACCGGGTTGCCGGGCGCTATGGCGTGGGCGAGGACAGCGTCATCCTGTCGCCCGCACCGCTCTATCATACCGCGCCGCTGGTTTATGGCATGGTCGCGCATCGGTTGGGTGCGACGCTGATCATCATGGACCGCTTTGATGCCGAAGAGATGCTGCGCCTGATCGAACGCCATCGCGTCACCTTTATCCAGATGGTGCCGACGATGTTCGTGCGCCTGCTTGCGCTGCCTGATGCGGTGCGGGCGCAATATGATCTCTCGTCCCTGCAAAAGATCGTTCATGCCGCGGCGCCTTGCCCGGTGGAGATCAAGCGCAGGATGATCGACTGGTTCGGCCCCATCATCTATGAATATTACGGCGGGTCGGAAGGAAATGGATCGACGTTCATCACGCCGCAGGAATGGCTGGAGCATCCCGGATCGGTCGGGCGCGCCGACTGGGGTACGCTGCATATTTGCGACGAGGATGGGAATGAGGTGCCGCCAGGCATCGACGGGCTGATCTATTTCGAAGGCGGCTGGGATTTTCAGTATCTGAACGACCCTGAAAAGACGCGGAACGCGCGACATCCGCGTTATCCGGCATGGAGTACGCTGGGCGACATCGGCCATGTAGATGCGGACGGTTATCTGTACCTGACTGACCGCAAAAGCTTCATGATCATCTCGGGCGGCGTGAACATCTATCCGCAGGAAGTCGAAAACCTGCTGATCACCCACCCGCGCGTTGCCGACGCGGCGGTTGTCGGTGTGCCGAGCGCGGAATTTGGCGAAGCGGTGAAAGCGGTGGTTCAACCGCTCGATCCCGCAGATGCGACCGATGCCTTTGCGGACGAGTTGCTGCGCTTCTGCCGCGCCCGACTGAGCCACGTAAAATGCCCGCGCTCGATCGATTTCGATCCTGCGCTGCCCCGGCTCGACACGGGCAAGCTTTACAAGCGGTTGATCCGTGATCGCTATTGGCCCGTCGCGCCGACATAGGACGGCTCCGCACCGCCCCTGTCGCTCGAACGGGAAAAAGCCGATGGTGCGGCCGTCCCCAGGCACCCTATCCCCCGTAAGTCCCGCGCCCCTCAGAACGCGCATTGTGCTCAGCGAAGGTCGATCTCGAGAAGCGCGAGCGTCGCATCGCCTTCATAATCGCTAGATGTAAAGCCCAGCGTTCGCTCGACGTCGATCGCTTCGCGATTGGCGCGGCTTTCGATCGAGCGTAGCCGTTTGACGCCGCGCTTCTTTGCAAGGTCTACGGCGTGATTGAGCAGGCTCCATCCCACGCCGCGACCCTTATATGACGGGGTAATGGCGATCGCGACTTCGGCGACCTCGAATTTGTCGTCGGCGGCGATCAGGAGGCTCGCGACAAGTTCGTTGCTGTTGCTGTCGAAGGCCAGCAAATGCTCGCGGTGGCGATGATCGACATCGATCATCGCGGCAAGCTGCGCGCTCGACAGGTGCGGCTGGGCGCTCAGAAAGCGAAACCGCATGTCGTCGGGCGCCAGACCATCGAAAAAGCGATCGAGCACGGCCGCATCGTCCGCGGTGATGGGCCGCAAGCGAAGCTCGACTCCATCGCGCGTGACGATGCTCGTGCCGCCGGCCTCGGACAGCGTCAGATCCAGCGATTGGTCGGTCATGTCCGTTATCCTTTGCTTGTTGGACGGTTCTTCAGGCATCGACGGTTGTGCCCGTAACCCAGTCGAAGGCTTCGTCGCGTTGCTCTGGCGTGAAGGTGCGATAGCTGATGCCGGGCAGCAGCGCGCTTTCGATGCGCGTGCCCGCGCGGATCCACGCCTGGTCGGCGACGACGGCCACGCGGCCGAAACGGCCGAGCTTGCCGAACAGCGGCAACGCACGGACGACATAGGAGCCGAAACCGGAAAGCTCGATTCCGTCGATCGAACAGGTTTCGAGGAAGATATGCACCGTCTCATGCCGGGCCATGGCCGTATCGAGGCGGTCCATGATGGCGTCGAGGTCGGCGCCGCCGATCTTGTCGGCGAGCTTGAGCGCGATGATGTCGTCCGCGCTGTCGATCCATTCCATCATGACCTGCCTCCTGTTCGTGAGAGAATTAACGTAATGCCGAGGATAAGAAGATCGAGCGCGAGGGCGGCTATGGCGGGCGCAGCGAGCGTGAAGGGCCAGCCGAAGCCGAGCGCCATTGCCACGGCCATGGTCATCGCGCCCGAGAGATACAGCCATCCGCGGCCCCGTCGCCTGCTGCTGAACGCGACGGTCACGCGCGCGATCCCGGCGATGCCGAGGCCGCCGGCCAGCGCATAGGCGAGGCCGTCCCGACCGAGGAGCGGATCGGCGATCAGGATCGCCGCGGCGACCAGATAAGGCGTCGCCGCCACGCGCCAGGCAATCCGTTCGCCGCGATGCCGCGATACCTGAGCCTCGCGAACCTGGAGGAGCGCGGCAACACCCATGAGCGCGACCAGCCACAGGATCGCCGCGATCGTGGTGAGAAAGGGGCGCGGCGAGAATTGAAGGAAAAGGAGAATGGCGCTCGCGCCGATGCCCAGACCGGCAGCCCAGAACAGATTAGCGTAGTCGCTCCGTGGACTCGCTGCTCTCGCTATGAAGCCGACCATATCGCGTACCTCGCTGATTGTGGGAACGACGATAGGCGGCGAATGCGTTCGCCGCAGTTCGGGATTCTACGGATGCCACGCGCGCCGAGGGCGGGCCTGGATGGAAATCCCGCCGGGGGAAAACTATTGCGCCGACCGGCCAGCTTCGGCCATCGTCCGCAGCCAATCGTCGCGAATGTCGTCATCGCCTTCGACATTGCCGACAATGCTGCGGCGCGTCGGCTTTATACCAACGAATTTCAGTATGTTACGCTCAAGGCTTTTGACGCTGTGCGCACCATAATAGAGGCGATAGATCATCGCCGGCATCCCCATCGTCACGACGAGGTGGGCGGTGCGGCCCTTGAGCTTCTTTTCGGGCAATCTGCCTTCGCGGTAGCGGAACGCGAACCCCGGACGCATGACCTGTTCGAAGAAGGCTTTCAGCAGCGCCGGCATGTCGCCCAGCCAGAGCGGATAGAGAAGCACGATATGCTCGCTCCATAATAGGGCATCCTGCGCGGCCACGATCGCTGGTGAAGGTCGGCCTTCCTCCCATTCGCGGCGCGTCGTCAGCGGGGGCGGTGCCATGGCCGCAATGTCGAGGCGCCGAATATCGTGGCCGGCCTCGACGGCGCCCTCGGCATATCGATCGGCCAGCGCGTGCACGAAGTGGGCGTGATCCGGGTCGGGGTGCCCGTCGATGATAAGGATGCGCTTGTTGCTCATGAAAGGTCTCCGGCAGGCGGTTTTCTGCCCGGCATCATCGCATTCTGGGAACGCGACAATGTCGATGTAGTCGGCGCCGATCATGTCCTGCCGGAGCTCGTCCGGCCTATGCGTATTTTCCCGCACTCGGGCGGGGCGCCGCGGCGCAGGTTTCACGTGCGGCCATTTGGCGATATGCTGTTGATCGAGGGCAGGGCGTCGCGACTCGGCGCCGATCACCCTGCGGGGGAGCGACTGCGCCGATGCCATTGACCGAACGATCTTTACCGGCCCGCGTGCTGGCCGCTCTGGCGTTCGTCGCGGCGGCGGCGCTTGCGCAGTCCATGCTCAATGTCTGGATCGGCGGACCTGCGGCCTTTCCCCTCTTCACGCTCGCCATAATGGCGGCGGCGATCTTTGCCGGCCCGCGCGCCGCGGCGATCGCTGCTCTCCCTGCGCTACTGCTCGGGATCTACTTCTCCGGGTTTCGGGAGTGGGGCGCCGTCGCGTTTGTCGAAGCGGGGCTTTTCCTGCTAGCCGCTGCCGGGACCATCCTGCTCGCGCGCGCGGCCCATAACGTGCGGGGACACCTTCGCGAGTGCGAGGAAAACGCGGCCCGCCGCGCGGCCGAAGCCGATGTGCTGGCTGAGGAACTCGGGCTCCTCATCGACGGCGCCGAGGGCCATGCCATCTATCTTCTCGATCCCCAGGGACGGGTGACGATCTGGAACACGGGGGCCGAGCGGCTGATGGGCTGGTGCGAAGAAGATGTCATCGGGGTCGAAGCGTCGGCCTTCTACCCGCGCGACGCGGTTGCGGCCGGAAAACCTGCCGACGATCTGGCGCACGCAGCGCGCGATGGCCGTTTCGACACCGAGGATTGGCGCGTTCGCAAGGATGGCTCCGAATTTCTGGCCGACGTGTCGATCACCGCCTTGCGCCACCCCGACGGCAGCCTGCGGGGGTTTGCCAAGGTCGTTTCCGACATCACCGGACGCCGTGCATCCGAAGAGGCGCTGCGATCGCAGGAAAGCCATCTTCGTTCGATCCTCTCGACCGTACCCGATGCGATGGTCGTCATCGACGACCAGGGCCTGATCCTGTCGTTCAGCGCCGCCGCCGAGCAATTGTTCGGCTTTAGCGAAGCCGAATTGCTCGGCGCCAATGTCAGTCGGCTGATGCCGTCGCCCGACCGCGAACGTCACGATAATTATATTCGGCGCTATCTGGAAACGGGCGAGAAGCGGATCATCGGTATCGGGCGCGTGGTCTTTGCGCAGCGCAAGGATGGATCGACCTTTCCGATGGAGCTTTCGATCGGCGAGGCGACCGGTGAAGCGCATCCGCTGTTCACCGGCTTCATTCGCGATCTTACCGAGCGTCAGAAGACCGAGGCGCAGCTCGAATCGCTGCAATCCGAACTCGTCCATGTTGCGCGCGTGAGCGCGATGGGGACGATGGCATCGACCCTGGCGCACGAACTCAACCAGCCGCTGACCGCGGTCGCCAATTATGTCGAGGCGATCCGCGACATGCTTGCCCGGCCCGATCCCGACGACCTTCCGATGATCCGCGACGCGCTCGACGACACCGCGAAAGAGGCGCTGCGTGCAGGCCATATCGTCCGGCGCCTGCGCGATTTCGTGGCGCGCGGCGAGGTCGAGAAGACGATCGAAAAGCTTCCCTTGCTGATCAACGAAGCGGCGGTGCTTGGCCTGATGGGCGCGCGCGAGAAGGGGATCGAACCGCACTTCGATCTCGACCCCTATGCCTCGCCGGTGCTCGTCGACAAGATCCAGATCCAGCAAGTGCTCATCAACCTCATCCGCAATGCGTGCGAGGCGATGGCGGCGAGTCCGGTGCGCAAACTCAGCGTTACCAGCCGTCCCGACGCGCGCGGCTTCGTGCGCGTGATCGTTGCCGATACCGGGCCGGGGGTCGATGCCCGGATCGCCGAACAATTGTTCACGGCCTTTACGAGCACCAAGTCCGAGGGGATGGGGCTGGGCCTTTCGATCTGTCGCACGATCGTCGAGGCGCATGGCGGACGGATCTGGATGGAGCCGCGGGCAGGCGGCGGCACCGAATTTCATTTCACGCTGGTCAGCGCGAAAGCGGAGGAAACGGATGACGGATAACAAGCTGGTGCATATCGTCGACGATGAGGACGCTATCCGGCGCTCGGCGAGCTTCATGCTCAAAACGTCGGGCTACACCGTCCAGACGTGGGTGAGCGGAGTCGCGTTTCTGAAAGAGGTGCGCCACGCCCCCGAGGGCTGTGTCCTGCTCGACGTCCGGATGCCCGAGATGGACGGCCTTGAAGTGCAACAGGCCCTACTCGACCGGGGTGTAACGATGCCGGTGATCGTGCTGACCGGCCATGCCGACGTCTCGATCGCGGTGCGGGCGATGAAGGCAGGCGCAGTCGATTTCCTGGAAAAGCCGTTCGAAAAAGCGGTGCTCATTGCGGCGATCGACGCGGCGTTCGACCGGATGGCGGCCGCGGACGGCGCGGCCGCGCGCGCCGCCGAAGCCAATGTCGTGCTGGGTGTCCTCACCCCGCGCGAACGCGAAGTGCTCGACGGTCTGGCCCAGGGGCTGCCCAACAAGACGATCGCTTATGACCTCGGCATCTCGCCGCGCACCGTCGAAGTCCATCGCGCCAATCTGATGGCAAAGCTTGACGTTCGCAGTCTGTCCGACGCGCTGCGCCTCGCCTTTGCCGCCGGCATGGGTAATGGTTGGGGCAATAGGTAACGATTCAGGATTTCCCTGAAAAATGGGAGTGCAGGCTGCTACAGCAGCAGCCAGGGCAGCATTGCCAGGCCCGCAGCCACGCTGGCGACGAGCGGCAGCGCCGCGATCCAGCCGCGGCGCGTGCGGACCAGAACCGGAGGGATCGCCGCCTTGAACAGCGTATTGGCCATGACCGCCGCCGCGAGAGCGATTCCGGCCGTTTGGCCGTCGAGAGTTCCGGGGGGCAGCCCGCCGATCGTGATGATCGCCGCATCGACATCGGCGACACCCGACAGCGCCAGAATGACCGCTGTTCCGCCTTCGCCGATCCGCTCCATCAGCCAACGCGCGATGAGCGCCATCGCCATGACCAGCCCGATCAATCCGAGCGCCGGGACGAAGTTCAAAGGGTTTCGGAGCTTTACGGCCCCGGCGGCGGTTGCCGGCCTACGGCGAGCGCGGACCAGGCACCAAATCGTGGCGGCGAGGCTGACGAGCACCGCAGGGCCGATCAGAAGCGCGGCCGTGGCGAGTGCGACCGGCGCGAGGACGGCGACGAGGATGACGACGCGAGCGAGCATCACGGCGGATGCCGCGGCGATCCCCGCGACCAGCGCGGAGGCATTTTCGGTCTCGTCGCGCAGCCGCGTCGCCAGTGCGGCGGTGACGGCGGTCGAGGACACCATCGCGCCCGTCGCGGCCATCGCCAGCGTTCCGCGCGTCGCGCCAAAGCGTTTCGCCGCAGCATAGCCGGCGAAGGAAAAGCCCGAGACGAACACCACGACCAGCCAGAGCTGCCGTGGGTTCCACGCATCATAGGGCCCCATCGCCCGGTCGGGCAGCAGCGGCAGGATGACGATCGCGATCAGCGCGAAGCGGGCGATCGCGCTGACCTCGGCCTCGGTCATCGCCTCGATCCAGCGGTGAAGCTGGGGCCGCAGCGTCAGGAGCAGCGTTGTGGTGACAGCGAGAATCGACGCAAGCTGGGGTTGGCCCGATGTCGCGAGAAAGCCGCAGGCGAGCGTAATCAGCGAAGCAAGGCTGGCGGTTCCGCTGACGCGCCGCCGAGCTGTCCGCGCATAGCCGAGCAGGATCAGAAAGGAGGTGGCGGCCAGCAACAGGATTGCGGCTACGCGATCGATGGGTTCGAGCGCCCCGGCAATGCCGCCCGTGAGGCCGATCAGCCCAAAGGTGCGGATCCCGGCAAAGCGGCTGCCCTCCGCCTCGTTCCGCAGCGTCCACCCGCGCTGTACCCCGATCAACAGGCCGAGGCCCAGCGACAGCCCGATGCCATATAACAGCGGCCACTGTCCCAATCCTTCAGCGGCAGCCAGCGCGGACATTCCCACTCCTTTGCAAAAGCCCCGGCATCGGCGCTGCGGCGGTACGGCTCAGCGTTCGGCGCCGCGCGCGCAGGCAATGCAAAGCGAAGCGACGGGCAGCGCCTGTAGGCGTGCCGCCGAAATCGGTTCGCCGCAGGCAGTGCAGACGCCATAGGTTCCGGCGTCCAGCCGCGCGAGTGCCTGGCGGGTCAGCGCAATTTCGTCGAGCGCAGCACTCTCGATCGCGTCCAGCGGTTCGTCGTCCTGGCGTGCAACCGCCTGGTCTGCAAAATCGTCGTCGAGCGGTTCGCGCTGCGTCGCCTCTATATCATCGACGCGCGCGCCCAATGCGACGAGGCGCGCTTCGAGTTGCGCGCGAACGGTTGCGGCGTCGTGCATCATTCGTCCTTTCGTTGGCCAATCTGCGCCGCAAATTGGCACCGAAGCATCCCCGGACCAAATACGTACACTTCCTTACTCCCTTCGTCGCGCGGCACGCATAGAAGGCGCGGTATGACCCAAATCCCTTCGACTCACAGCGCCATGCCGGAGCTTAGCCGATGAGCGATTGTGCGTCCTGCATGGTCCGTGGCCGCGCGATCTGCGCGAGCCTCGACGCCGGGGAACTCGCCGAGCTCGGCCGGATGGGACGCCGCCAATGCGTCAAATCGGGTCATACGCTGATCTGGGAGGGCGATGACGCGCCGCTGGTCGCCAATGTCCTGAAAGGCGTGCTCAAACTGGTTGTGGCGGCCTCCGACGGGCGCGAACAGATCGTCGGAATCGTCTTTGCGTCCGATTTCATCGGGCGGCCGTTTGGCAAGGAAAGTCCCTATCGGGTGACCGCGATGACCGACGCCGAAGTGTGCATCTATAACCGCAACGACTTTGACGCCTTTGCCGGCAAGCACCCCCATCTCCAGCAGAAATTGCTGCGCCGGACGCTCGATGAACTCGACCGGGCCCGTTATTGGATGATGCTGCTCGGCCGAAAGTCCGCTGCCGAAAAAGTGGCGTCCTTCCTTCTCGAAATGTCGGATCGTCTGTCGGGCCACGCCGGACCGGCGCGGCAGGACGACGGCTTCGAACTGCCCTTCGGCCGTCAGCAGATCGCCGACATATTGGGGCTGACGATCGAAACGACGTGCCGGCAGCTGACGCGGATGCGCGCCGACGGGCTGCTCGACCTTCCGTCCCGCCGCGAAGTGGTGATCCACGATCGCCGCGCGGTGGAAACTATGGCCGGATGATCGCGCTTCGTTCGCACATCGCGAACGAAGGCGGCGCTGCGGGGAGGCGATCGCGACCCCGACTCCTCGCAGCGTTGCTCGGCCGCGGCGATCCTGGGCATCCGTAACTTTGCGCATATCGGGCCGCGGTGGCGCGCCCTAGCCTGAGGATGAGACAAGGAGGTGGCGTATGAAGAATATTCTTTTGCTGGTGCATGACGACGCGGGGCAGGAGGCGCGGCTTCAGGCGGCGCTCGACATCGTGCGCGCGCTGGACGGCCATCTCGCCTGCCTCGACGTGACGCCTTACCCCGTCATCGCCGGCGAGGCCGCCATGGGTTTTGGGCAAACGACGGTCGTATCCGACGAGCGCGACAGCGAGGCGAAGAACAAGGCGGCGCTGACCGATCGCCTGTCGCGCGAAGATGTCAGCTGGAGCTGGACCGACGCCATGGGTGACCTGGCGGAGTCGGTTCTCGACGCCGCCGATCTTGCCGACCTCATCATTCTCAATCGCGCGCTCGACGGTCATCCGCTGCCCGACATGCGCGACATCACCAGCCGCATTGTTGCGCAGACAAGCGCCGCGGTTCTCGCGGTCCCCGAAACGCTGGAGCGTTTCGCGATCGATCGCGCGCTCGTCGCCTGGGACGGCGGCCGATCGGCGGCCGCGGCGCTGCGTGCTGCGGTCCCGCTGCTCGCCCTCGCGAACGAGGTGGAGATTTTTACGGTGCGCGAAGACGAGGCGCGTAACGGTCCCGATCAGGCGGCAACCTATCTTTCGCGCCACGGGATTCATGCGACCGTCAAGATCGTCGATGAGGATGGCCGGGCCGATGCGCTGATTGCCGCCGAAGCGGCCACCTGGCGGGCCGACTATATCGTGATGGGGGCCTATGGACGTGGCCGCGTGATGGAAATTTTTGGTGGCGTCACAAAGCGCATGTTGCGCGACAGCATGCTGCCGCTTCTTCTGGGACATTGATGGGGAAGTCGTCGATGGCGGCCTGCCGCGATTTGCGTGGCAGGCATAGCAGAGTTGCGCGGGAACCCTTCAGATTTCATGCGGGCGAATATCGCCATGCCGGACAATGACAATGCCGAACCAAGGCGTCGATCGCAGCGCGGATAATCCGCGAATCCTGATTGTCGAGGATGACCCGGCGGTTCGTCGCTCGTTGTTGCTGTTGCTGAAGGGCCGCGGCTTCGACGCAGTCGCCTATCCGGCAGCGGCGCAGGCGCTGGCCGACGCGGCGACCTCGCCCCCCGCCTGCCTCGTCACCGATTTTCGGCTCGATGACCAGGACGGGATTGCATTGCATGCGGCGATGCGGGCCGGGGGCTGGAGTGGTCCGGCGGTGCTGATTTCCGCTTTCGGATCGAACGAGCTGGCGGGCCGTGCCCGCGCGGCCGGATTTGCGGCGGTTTTCGACAAGCCGCTTCGCGAACATGCGCTGGTGGACACCGTCCGCCGGCTGACCGTCGCCAAAGCCTGACGCGACTTTCTGGAAAAGCCGTCCGCGGTTGGCGCCGGGATTGGTCGGGTCGAGCTGTCCAGGAGGGGCTTCTATCGGGCTTATCCGCCGAACCAGGCGGCGGCACTTTGGGCCAGCATATAGGCAGCGACCGTCAGGACGAGGATCGCGAAAACCATGTTGAGCCGCCCGGTTTTCGCCGACAATCGCTGCGACGCCCGCATCCCGACCCAACTGCCCAACGCCCCGCCGACAATGAACAGTCCCGCGAGCGGCCAGTCGACCAATCCGGAAAGCGCATAATTCGCGCCGGTCGTCAGTCCAAACGCCGTCACTGCGACCAGCGACGTCGCGACGGCGTTGATCGTCGGCATCCCCGTTGCGGCGACAATGCCGGGGACGATCAGGAATCCGCCGCCAATCCCGAAAAAGCCGCTGAACGCGCCGCTTCCAAGACCGTAACCAAACAGGCGCGGCGCATTCTCGCGGCTGATCCGCACCGCCGGATCGCCGATCTGGCCGCGTTTGCGCAACATGACGACGGCGATGCCGACCATCAACAGCGCGAACAGAAAGAGCAGCTTGTCGCCGTCGATGCTCTTGCCGAGAGTCGAACCGGCGACCGCGCCAACAATTCCGGCGGCGGCAAAGGTCAGGCCGCACGGCCAGCGGACATTGCCCGCACGCGCATGGTTGGCGAGCCCGACCGCGGCATTTGCGGCGACTGCGAGCGCGGCGGTGCCGATCGCGACGTGCGGCTGCGGAACGCCGACCAGATAAACCATCAATGGCACCGCGAGGATCGATCCGCCGCCGCCGACCAGGCCGAGCGTGAAGCCGACGAGCACGCCCGACAGCGCGCCGAGGATCATCTGCAAGAGGCTCAGCGTGGCGGGGTCGGACATCGCTTCGGCCGTTAAAGAACGTCGAGCGGCAGTTTGAGGTAGCGTGTCCCGTTGCTCTCGGGGGCAGGCAAATGCCCGGCGCGCATGTTGACCTGGATCGAGGGCAGGATCAGCCGGGGCATCGACAGCGTCTTGTCGCGCGCCTCGCGCATCGCAACGAAGGCCTCCTCGCTCACCCCTTCATGCACATGGACATTGGCGGTGCGTTCGGCGGCGATCGTCGTTTCCCACGCATAAGTGTCGCGCCCCGGCGCTTTATAATCGTGGCACAGGAAGACGCGTGTCGCATCGGGGAGCGCGAGCAGCCGGTGGATCGAGCGATAGAGCGTGCGCGCGTCGCCGCCCGGAAAATCGGCGCGCGCGGTGCCATAGTCGGGCATGAACAAGGTGTCGCCGGTGAACAGCGCGTCGCCGATGATCCACACCATGCACGCCGGCGTATGCCCCGGGGTGTGCAGCACCATCCCCTCGATCTCGCCGAGCCGGAAGGTCTCGCCATCCTCCATCAGACGGTCGAATTGCGATCCGTCGCGGGCAAAGCGGTCGTCCTCGTTGAAAATCTCGCCGAACACCGTCTGCACCGTCTGGATATGCCGACCGATCACGATCCGGCCGCCGAGCTTTTCCTGCAGATAGGGTGCGGCCGAGAGATGGTCGGCATGCGCGTGCGTTTCGATCTGCCATTCGACCATCAGCCCCTCGGCGCGGACATAGTCGATGATCGCATCGGCCGAGGCATGGCTCGTGCGGCCCGACGGCTGGTCGAAATCGAGCACGCTGTCGATAATCGCCGCGCGCAACGTCGCGGGATCGTGGACGACATGCGTCGCGGTAAAGGTTGCCTCGTCGAAGAAGGTGCGCACGACGGGCGTCTTTCCCGTGCGGCGTGCGGTTTCGATCATGGCGGCGGCCGTATCGCGGTGGAGGTCGGTCATCGAGGCAATCCTTTAATATTAGATATATCTAATATAGAGGCCAAGCAGCGAAAGTCCAGTCGCGGCCTATTCGATCCCGCAAAGCAGGCGGAGCCGCCAGGCCGCGACCTGCGTCGACGCCTGCGCTTCGGCGAGCCGCGCGGTCGCCGCGATCGCCTCGCGCTCGGCGTCGAGTTCGGCGAGCGGCGGCCGTGCGCCCGAGCGCACCTCCAGCCGCGTGCCGCGCAGCGCCTCGCGCGCCGCGGCATCGCCGTCGCGCGCAGCCTCCAGCGACCGTTCGACGCTGTCGAGGCCCGACCACGCCTCGATCACCGCCTGCGTCACCTCGTCGCGCGCCGCGCGCAGCCGGGCTTCGCTCGCCGTCAGATTGGCGCGGGCCTCGCGAACGCGCGCGCTTCCTGCGCCGCTGTCGAAAAAGGTCCAGCGGCCGCGCAACCCGATGGTGACGCTATCGGCGCGATAATCGGGAAAAAACTGATCGCGGACGCGCGCGCCCTCGGCAAACACGCCAATGGTGGGTCGATTGCTCGCTTTTGCGGCGCGAACGCCGGCTTCGGCGCCTTCGACGCCGGTATCGGCGCGAGCCAGCATGACATTGGCTCCGATAGCCGCTTCGATGGCCCCACCGAGCGATGCCGGCACCTCGGGTCGCGGTGGCAGCGGTGCCAATGGGCCCGCCGGCTTGCCGGTCAGGCGTTCGAAGCGCGCTTCGGCCGCCGCGAGCCGCCCCTGCGCCTGGGCGAGCCCCGCGCGTCCTTCGGCGCGGCGCGCTTTTGCCTGCGCAACGTCGCTGCTCGTCGCATCGCCGACGTCGTAGCGCAGTCCGGCGTGGCGCACGATCTCATCGAGCGCAGCGACGAGCCCTGTGTAGCTCGCCACCATCTCGCGCGCGGTCAACACCTCGGCATAGCTCGACACGGTTGCAAGGGTCAGATTCTGCCGTGCCATGTCGGTGCCAAGCCGCGCGGCGCGATGCCCGGCGGCCGCCTGGTCGATCGCCGAGGCGATGCGCCCGCCGGCATAGAGCGGATATTCGCCGACGAGTTGCACCGCGCTTGGCGTGACATCGTCTGCGGAGAGGCCGAAATAGCCGCCGGGATCGAGCCGCCCATAACCGATGCTGCCTTCGACGCGCGCCGTCGGTCCCGCCGCCGCCCGTGCTTGCGCGAGCCGCGCGTCGGCGGCCTCGGCGTCCGCTTCGGCGGCGACCAGCGCGGGCGAATGCGCGCGCGCATGGGCGATCGCGGCCGCAAGATCCTGCGCATGGGCGACGCCAGACGGGCACAGCGCGGCCAAGGCCGCGGTCATCAGGAAACCGGCGCGCTTCACTTAAAGGCGACACCCTGCCGCACGCCGAGCCGCCGGAAGATCGTCGCTGCGGGACAGAAGCCCGTGAAGCTTGCCTGAATCATGTTGAGCCCGGCGAAGGCGGCGAGGCCGATCCAGTATGGATGCACGAACCAGGCGAGCGCGATGCTCAGCAGAACGATGAAACCGGCGAAGCGCAGGACGGCACGGTCGAGATTCATGGGACTATCCTTTCGTCAGAAGCGGAGTTTCTTGATGCCCAGCGCGTGCATCGCGAGCTTTTCATAGAAGGGCTCGCTCTCGCCCTTGCGGACCTTGCGCAGGAAATATTTCTCGAAACCGATCTTCGCGAGATGCACCCATTTGCCAGACGACGACCAGTTGACGTTGCGCGGCGGGATCTGCGGCTGCGCGACGAAGGCGACCCCGCCGTCGCCGAAATCGGCGAGACAGACGGCGTTCCACGTCGCCTCGTGGATCGGCGGTTTTCCGTCCACTTCCAGTTTCAGATTCTGCGCAATCGCGGTGACCATTGATTCGATCATGAAGCCGGTCTTGGGCACGCCGACCGGCACCGGCGTAGGGCCGACGGGCGGGATCGCGACGCAGACGCCCAGCGAATAAATGTTCGTGAAGGTCGGATTGCGCTGGTGCTTGTCGGCGAGGATGAAGCCGCGCGGATTGGTCAGCCCGTTGATCCCGAACACCGCATCGACACCGCGAAAGGCAGGGAGCAGCATCGAATAGGCGAACGCCAGATCGTGCTTCGCCTTGACGCTGCCGTCCTCGGCGACTTCCTCGACATGCGCGACGCCCGGCTCGAAGCTGGTGACGCGCGCATTGGTGATCCATTTGATGTGGCGATTGCGAAGTTCGCTTTCGAGCAGGCTTTTCGTGTCGCCGACGCCGTCGAGGCCGAGGTGGCCGATATAGGGTTCGGCGGTGACGAAGGTCATCGGCACCTTGTCGCGGATCTTGCGGCGCTTCAGTTCGGTGTCGAGGATCAGCGCGAACTCATAAGCGGGGCCGTAGCAGGAGGCGCCCTGCGCCGCGCCGACGACGATCGGGCCGGGGTTCTCGCAGAAGCGGTCGAAGGCATCGGCGGCGGCGGATGCATGGTGCGTCGAACAGATCGAAACGGTGTTGGCGTCGGGGCCGAAACCCTCGATCTCGTCGAAGGCGAGGTGGGGGCCGGTCGCGATCACCAGATAATCATAATCGACCGACGATCCGTCGTTCAGTTCGATCCGGTTGTCCGTGGGGTGAACGCGCTTGGCGCCGACCGCCGTGAAACCGATGCCCTTGCGCTGCATCACCGGGGGCAGGTGGACGCGAATAGCGTCGGGTTCGCGCCAGCGCACCGCGACCCAGGGGTTGGAAGGCACGAACCAATAATCCTCCTGATCGCAAACCACCATGACCTCCGCCTTGCCCTTCACGGCCTCGCGAATTTCATAGGCGGCGATGGTTCCGCCAAGTCCGGCACCCAGGACGACGATCCGCGGCAACGACATGTCTCTCTCCTTGTTCGGGCTTCCCTGGCGCCGGACTTCGATGGGGCCGGTGCCCGCTGGCGCGACTCCCGTATATCTAATATTACTATTGCATAATATTAGATATACGTAATATTAGCAATATCGAAATTTTGCGATGCCGGATAGCGTGCCGGTCAACCGAGGAGTTTCATCATGTTGAGCCTGTTCCGCCGTTCGCGATATAAGGAGATTCCCGCACGGGAACTCGCCGGGCTCCTCAATCAGAAGCGCGCGGTTCTGGTCGATGTGCGCGAAGCCGATGAATTTGCGAGCGGGCATATTCCAGGGGCCATATCGATGCCGCTCTCGCGTTTTCAGCCGAGTCGGCTGCCGGCGGACGGCAGACAGGTGATCCTGGCCTATGCCGCCGGGCGCCGCTCGATGATGGCGTTGGAAAAGGCGGCTGCGGCGCGCGACGACATCGATACGCATCTTGCCGGCGGAATGACCGCATGGCGCGTGGCGGGCCTTCCCGTCGTCACGGAGTGACGGCGATGACGCGGCTGTCGCTGATCGGCATCGCTCTCCTTGCCGCGCCGCTTGCCCTTTCGGGATGCGGCAGCGATCCGGCGCCGACCCAGCCCGTCGCTTTGGTTCAGGGCTCGACACTGATTCTCCAGCCCTCGACCGTCACCGACTGGAAGGATGTCGGGGCCCAGGTGACGAGCGTCGACATGGCCGACGCGCGCGCGCGTATCCCCGGCATCCTCGAAAGCCTGACCGTCCGCGAAGGCGACCTGGTGCGCAAGGGACAGGTGATCGGCCGCGTCGTCGACAGTCGGCTCGGCTATGAAGGCGCGGCCTATGGCGCGCAGGCGGCGGCCGCGCAGGCGCAGGTCGCGCAGGCCGAGGCCGAGCTGGCGCGCGTCCAATATCTCCACGCCAACGGTGTTTATGCCCAGGCACGGCTCGATCAGGCCGAGGCGGCCGCGCGCGCCGCACGCGCGCAGGTCGCCGCCGCCAGGGCGCAGCAATCGGCGGTCGGCGCGGTGGCGGGGCAGGGCGCCGTGATCGCGCCCTCGTCGGGCCGCGTGCTCGTCGCGCAGGTGCCGGCAGGCTCCGCGGTCGCGCCGGGCACATCGATCGCGACGATCACCTCCGGGCCGATGGTGCTGCGCCTCGAACTTCCCGAAACCTTGGCGGGCAAGGTGCGCGTCGGCAGCGCGGTGCTCGCAACGGGCCTGGCCGACGAGGCGAAGGCCGCGGCGCCGCGCGCGACGGTCAGCCGCGTCTATCCCGCGGTAACCGGCGGCCAGATGGCGGCCGACGTTCAGATGCCGGGGCTGGCGAGCAACATGGTTGGCCGCCGCGTCACTGCGCGCGTCGCGGTCGGCGAACGGCAGGCGCTCGTCGTGCCGCGCCGGTTCGTCGAAACCAGCTATGGCATCGATTATGTGACGATCCGTGTCGGCAAGGATGCGGCATCGCGCGTCCCGGTGCAGATCGCCCCGTCGGACGACCCCGCGCGCGTCGAAATCCTGTCGGGCGTCGCCAAGGGCGATACACTCGTCGCGCCGCCCGCCGGAACGCGCAAATGAGCCTCGGCATCTCCGGCCGGCTGACGCGCGCGACGATCCAGAGCCCGCTGACGCCGCTGATGCTGCTCGCGGCGATCCTGGTCGGGCTGCTCGCGATCATGACGATCCCGCGCGAGGAAGAGCCGCAGATCAGCGTACCGATGGTCGACCTGATGGTCGGCGCACCCGGCCTGTCGGCAAGCGATGCGATCGAACTGGTCGGCAAGCCGCTCGAAACGATCGTCAAAAGCGTCGACGGCGTCGAACATGTCTATACCCAGGCCGAGGACGACGGGGTGATGGTGACCGCGCGCTTCCTCGTCGGGTCGGACCCCGACGATGCCGCGACGCGCATCAACGAGCGATTGTCGGCGAACATGCACCGCATCCCGGCGGGCATCCAGCCGCCGCAGGTGACCGTGCGTGGGATCAGCGACGTGCCGATCGTCGTGCTGACGCTGTCGCCGAAGCCCGGTGCGCGCGGCGAATGGACCGAACAGGCGCTTCACGCGCTTGCAACGCGACTGCGCACCGAGGTGGCGAAGGTCGACGATGTCGGGCTGACCTTCATCGCCGGCGGGCAAGAGGAACAGCTTCGCGTCGTCCCCGACCCTGCGAAACTTGCCGCGCATGGGGTCTCGCTCGGCGCGTTGATGGACGCGGTGGCGCAGGCGAACCGCAGCTTCCCGCTCGGCACGGTGCGCGAAGGCGGTGCGGCGACGGCGGTGGTCGCGGGGCAGACGGTGCAGAGCGCCGCCGAGCTAGCGACGATCACCGTGCGCGCCGCGAACGGCGGCCCCGTTTATCTGCGCGACGTCGCGGCGGTGATGCAGGGGCCGGGCGAGGAGCAGGCGCGCGCGTGGCGCTGGGCGAAGGGTGAGGGTGGACGCTGGTCGATGGCGCCCGCGGTCAGCCTGGCCGTTGCCAAGCGCTCGGGCGCCAACGCCGTCAACGTCTCGCACGCGGTCGTCGCACGCGTCGAGGCGCTGCGCGGCACGCTGATCCCGGCGGAGGTCGATGTCGCGGTGACGCGCAATTACGGCGAGACCGCCAATGAAAAGGCGAACGAGCTCATCTTCCACCTCGGCCTTGCCACCGTGTCGATCGTCATCCTGATCGGCTTTGCGATCGGCTGGCGCGAGGCGGCGGTGACCGCGGTGGTGATCCCGACGACGATCCTGCTCACCATGTTCGCGTCGAACCTGATGGGCTTCACGATCAACCGCGTCAGCCTGTTTGCGCTGATTTTTTCGATCGGCATCCTCGTCGACGACGCAATCGTGATGATCGAGAATATCGCGCGCCACTGGGCGATGGCCGATGGACGCAGCCGCATCGACGCCACGGTCGATGCGGTCGCCGAGGTTGGCAACCCGACGATCGTCGCGACCTTGACCGTCGTCGCGGCGCTGCTGCCGATGCTGTTCGTGTCGGGGCTGATGGGCCCCTATATGGCGCCGATCCCGATCAATGCCTCGGCGGCGATGCTCTTTTCCTTCTTCGTCGCGGTGATCATCGCACCGTGGCTGATGGTGCGCTTTGCCCGGGACGCTCTTGCACATGGTCATGACGACCATGCGACCGGCGGCAAGCTCGGCACGCTCTATGGCCGTGTCGCGGCGCGCGTGATCCGCGACCGCAAAAGCGCGCGCCATTTCCTGATCGCGGTTGGCGTCGCGACGCTCGTTGCCTGCGCGATGTTCTATTTCAAGGCGGTGACGGTGAAGCTGCTCCCCTTCGACAACAAGTCGGAGGTGCAGCTCGTGCTCGACATGCCCGAAGGCACATCGCTCGAAACCACGGGGCGCACGCTCGACGCCGCCGCGGCGATCGCGCGGCAATTGCCCGAGGCGCGATCGATGGAGGCCTATGCCGGCACCGCGGCGCCGTTCAATTTCAACGGCCTGGTGCGCCACTATTTCCTGCGCAGCCGCCCGGAGATGGGCGATGTGATGGTGACGCTGGCGCCCAAGGACGAGCGCGACCGGTCGAGCCATGACATTGCGCTCGATCTGCGCGAGCGACTGAGCAAGGCGTTGCCGCTGCCCCCGGGCGCGTCGATCAAGGTTGTCGAGACCCCGCCGGGACCGCCGGTGCTGGCGACGATGCTTGCCGAAATCTATGGCCCCGACGAAGCGACGCGGCGCAGGACCGCCGAACAGGTCGAAAAGCTGTTCCGTACCATCCCCTATGTCGTCGATGTCGACAATAGTTTCGGCGTCGCCCGTCCGCGGCTGCGCCTCGTCCCCGATCGTGCACGGATGGACGCCTATGGTATTTCGGAACGCCAGCTGTTCGACAGCATCGGCGCGCTGCTCGGCGGCCAGACCGTCGGCTATGCGCCGCGCGGGGACGGGCGTGATCCGCTGCCGATTCGCATTGCGCTCGATCAGTCGCAGCGGACGTGGAGCGCCAGCCTCGCCGCGACGCCGGTCGCGAGCATGGGGCCGGGCGGCCGGCTCGTTCAACTGGGCGAAATCGTCGAGGCTCGCGAGGAAATGGGCTCGCCGGCGCTGTTCCGCCGCAACGGCCGCGCCGCCGACATGGTCACCGCCGAACTCGCGGGCGATTATGAGGCGCCGATCTATGGCATCTTCGCGGTCGACGACGCGATCGAGGCGTTCGATTGGAAAGCGCACGGGATGGAAAAGCCGGTGATCCGCTTCAATGGCCAGCCCGACGACGAACAAGGGCCGACATTGCTGTGGGACGGCGAGTGGGAGATCACCTGGGTCACCTTCCGCGACATGGGCGCCGCTTTCATGGTCGCGCTGCTCGCCATCTATGTGCTCGTTGTCGGACAGTTCAGGAACTTCAAGATTCCGCTCGTCATCCTGACCCCGATCCCGTTGACGCTGGTCGGCATCGTGCTGGGCCATATGCTCTTCGGCGCGCCGTTCACGGCGACGTCGATGATCGGCTTCATCGCGCTGGCGGGGATCATCGTGCGCAACTCGATCCTGCTCGTCGATTTCATCAACCATGCCAAAGCGCCCGACAAGCCGCTGCGCGACACGTTGCTCGAAGCCGGGATGGTCCGCTTCAAGCCGATCGTGCTGACCGCCGCGGCGGCAATGATCGGCGCCGCGACGATCCTGACCGACCCGATTTTCCAGGGTCTCGCCATCTCGCTGCTGTTCGGGCTTGCCTCCTCGACACTGCTGACGGTGCTGGTTATTCCCGCGATCTACATCGTCCTGCGCGACGATGGCCGCGAAGGAAGCCTTTCTCCATGACCAAGCCGACCGACCTTTCGACCCTCAAGCGCGATGCGCACGAAATGGCGGGTTATTTGAAGCTGCTCGCCAACCCCGAGCGCCTGCTGATGCTGTGCCAGATGGACGAGCGCGAGGTATCGGTCGGCGAACTGACCGAGATTTCGGGACTGTCGCAATCGGCGGTGTCGCAGCATCTGGCGCGCTTTCGCAAGCAAGGGATCGTGACGCTTCGCGGCGAGGCGCAGACGCGCTATTACAGCCTGTCCGACCCGAAGATGCAGCGGATCATCGCGGCTTTGTGCGAGGCTTGCCACGGCGAGTAGCCAAAATGTGACGTGCGTGTTCCGATCAAATTGATCGCGCTGTCGAACCGAACCCGCGAGGAATTTTTTTCATGGCGGACGAAATCGAACTGAAACTCGACCTCAGCCCCAGCGCTGCGGCTGCCATCGAAGCGTCCGGTCTGCTGCCGGACGAGGCCGGCCGGGTGCGGCAATCGTCGATCTATTTCGACACGCCCGACCAGGCCCTTGCGCGCGCAGGGGTTTCGCTTCGCATCCGCAAATCGGACGGCAAGCGGGTGCAGACGATCAAGGCGGCGGGTGCCAGCGCCGCAGGCCTGTTCGCGCGATCGGAATGGGAGCGCGCGGTCCGGAACGACACCCCGGTCCTCGACGCGAAAACGCCTTTGCCGCCCGGTCTTGGCGAATGTGCCCACGCCATCGCGCCTATTTTCGAAGTCGGGATCGACCGGCACAGCTGGATCGTTGCCGAAGGCGATGCGACGATCGAAGTGGTTCTCGATCGGGGCAAGGTCGTCGCCGGTGATCGCCAGTCCCCGATCTGCGAAATCGAGCTGGAGCTTAAATCGGGCGCTCCCGCCGCCTTGTTCGCCTTCGCGCGCAAGCTCGATGCCGTGGCGCCGGTGCGCCTTGGCGTCCTGACCAAGGCGGAACGCGGCTATCGCCTGGCGGGCCCGGCGCCGGCGATGGTCAAGGTCGAGCCTGTCCTGCTTGACGATGGCGCGACCCCGGCGCGCGCGTTCGCGATCGTCGCGCAGAGCTGCATCCGGCAATTCCGGCTCAATGAAACGCTGCTTCTGGCGGGCGGGGGCGCGGCGGCGTTGCATCAGGCGCGCGTCGCGCTCCGCCGGCTGCGTACGGCCTTTTCGATATTCCGGCCGGTCGTTGGCGAACCCGGCGCGGCGCTGGGCGCGGATCTGCGCTGGCTTGCGTCGGAGCTGGGCGAAGCGCGCAATCTCGACGTGCTGCTGGCGCGGACGCGGCCGACCGGTTCGTTGCACGATAGCATCGCGGCGGCGCGCGCGTCGGCCTATCGCCGCGTTGGCGAGGTTCTGGAGATGCCGCGAACGCGGCATATGATGCTCGATCTCGCGGAATGGATCGCGCGCGCCGGTTGGCCGGATCGGCGCGGATCGGGGGATGACGATGTGTCGGCGCGAGCCTTTGCAATTACCGCGCTCGACCGGTGTTCCCGCCGCGCGAAGAAGCGCGGACGCGACCTCGCGGACCTTGACGACGCCGACCGGCACGCGGCGCGCAAGGCGGCCAAGAAGCTGCGCTATGCCGCCGAATTTTTCGGGAGCCTGTTCGTCCGCAAGCGCGAGCGTCGGCGCTACGCACGGTTCATCGCCTCGCTGCAGGTATTGCAGGACCAGCTCGGCGCGCTCAACGATCTGGCAACCGCCGCCCTTGTCCTCGAAAGACTGAGCGTTGCCGATGATCCCGAGGCGCGGCGGCTGACGGCGGAAGCTCAGAAACACAAGCTCCTCCGCGCCGCAGAGGCGGCGCATGGGCAATTATTCGATCTGAAGCGCTTCTGGCGTTAGGGGCTTCTGTCGCGACCAGCAGGTCAGACGCGTCGCAGCAGGCCGACGATCCGGATCAGGAAGGCAGTCGACCAGCCGATCATGAGGATGCCGTTGATCCCCTCGATCGCCGATACGAGCCGCCAGGATTCCGCCATCACATCGTCGCTGTAACCGATGGCGCCATAGGTGATCGTCGAGAAATATACCGCCTCGCGCAGGCTGTCGATCGCACCGATGGCGAGGAAAGTCAGCGCATAGACCCAGATTTCGACCCCGTGCAGGCCGATGAGCGCAAGGATCGCGAACAGCAAAGTGCCGAGACCGCGCAGCGAGGCGGGGTGCATATGGCCGCCCACCTCCTGCTGCGCCTCAAGCCGAAGGAGCCGCGCGAGCAGGATCAGCCCGGCGCCGTGAATGAGCACGGTGATCGTCACCATGAGCGTTGCGAGCAGCAATTCGCGAATCATGGCCGCAGCGCCAACGGGATGCGCACATTTGGGCGCGTCGCTCGAACCTCGCTTATCGACATGTCCCTTGCCGTTCCTTCCGGTTGAGCCGCGCAGGGTGCAACAGGTAACCGTCGGGCGGGATTGGTAGAACTACCTAAGGCCGCCGGGTGCTGCGCGTTATTCCTGCTCGACGTATCCAGTGTCCCTGGGGGCATGGCTATTGACCCCGATCAATGACCTCGCCCGCGCATCGGGCCCAAATGCCCGCAACCGCAGGAGAAGCAATATGCGCAATATCTTGATTCATGCCGACGACGGCCCGGGAATGACGGCCCGTTTGGAGAGCGCGCTGGCGATAGGCAGGCGGCGGCGCTCGCACCTGAATTTCGTGATCAGTTCGCCCTTTCAGCAATTCATCGCCACCGATCCGTTCGGCGGCATGTATCTGGCGAGCGAACAGCTGAGCAAGGCGCAGCAAGCCGACGAAGCGCTCGCCGACCGCCTGCGTGCGGATCTGGAGCGCGAGGATGTACCGTGGGACGTCAGCCTGTCCGACGGCGATGTCGTATCGACGCTGGCGCTGGCTGCGGCGCTGGCCGATCTCGCCATTGTTTCGCTGGGGACCGCGGATCGGCGTCGCAGCTTTACGCCGCCGATGATGGCGGGCGATCTTGCGATGGCGGTTCCCGTTCCGGTTCTCGCCATTCCTGAACCCTGCGGTCCTCTCGATCTCGATGCGCCGGTGATGGTCGCATGGAACGGCAGCCCGCAGGCGGCGCACGCGATCCGCGCTGCGGTGCCGTTGATGACCGACGCCCGCAACGTCCTTCTCGTGACCGTCGGCGAGGCGGAGGGGCAGGTCGCCGCCGACGACGCGCTGCGCTATCTGTCGCGGCATGACATTCATGCCGAACTGCACGAGGCCCGACGCGGCACCGGGACGGTCGAGGAAACGCTCGAACACACCGCGCGGGATCTGGGCGTGGGCATGATCGTGATGGGCGCGTTCGGGCATACCCGCCTGCGCGAGACGTTTTTCGGCGGCGTAACGCGCTACCTGCTCGAATCGGCGTCGGCCCCCTTGCTGCTGATGCACTGATCCGCTGCTGCCGCGCTTTGCAATTGCCGGCGTCTGCTGTACCGCGGCGCCGTGACCGATTGTGCCGCCTGTGTCGTCCGCAACCGTGCAATTTGCGCGAGCCTGAATGCCGCCGAGCTTGAAGCGCTGGGCAAGATGGGGCGCAAGCAGAAGGTCCGGCAGGGACAGACGCTGCTGTGGGAAGGCGACGGCGCGCCGGTCGTGGCGAATGTCCTGACCGGCGTGCTGAAGCTGGTGGTTTCGACCGTCGATGGACGCGAGCAGATCGTCGGCATCGTCTTCCCGTCGGATGTCATCGGGCGTCCGTTCGGCAAGGAAAGCCCGTACAGCGTCACCGCGATGACCGACGCCGAAGTCTGCATCTTCAACCGCAACAATTTCGACGAATTCGCCGGTTCGCATCCCGATCTTCAGCAGAAACTGCTCCGCCGCACGCTCGACGAGCTCGATCGCGCGCGCCACTGGATGATGTTGCTCGGGCGCAAGTCGGCATCCGAAAAGGTCGCGTCCTTCCTCCTCGAAATGTCCGAGCGGCTGGAGGGGCAGGGGTGTGATGCTGGTCTGAACCGCGGTGCCTTTGAACTGCCCTTCGGTCGCCAGCAGATCGCCGACATATTGGGGCTGACGATCGAAACGACGAGCCGCCAGCTCACGAAAATGCGCGCCGACGGAGTGCTCGACCTGCCTTCGCGCCGCGCGATCGTCATCAACGACCGCGCGGCGATGGAGGACATGGCGGGCTGACCGTCGGCGCTAGTGGGGGACGTCAGAAGCGGAAGGCCAGGCCCGCGCTGATCACCCAGGGATCGAGCTTGTGCTTCGTGCGCAGTACTTCGGTCGAGCCGGCGAACCAGTGCGCGGTCGGGCGCAAGAAATAACGCTTCGCATCGAAGGTGACGGCCATTCCCTTTGCGTTCACGGGGACATCGACGCCTGCTTGCAGGGCCACGCCCAGCGTATCGTCCATTTTCTGTCGTGTTGCACCGAGCGCGACCGCGGTCGCGCCGGGCTTTTCGTCGATGAAGATGAAATAGCTCGGCCCCGCGCCCAGATAGGGCCGTACGCCGCCGTCCTTGCCGAAATGATATTTGAGCGTGAGCGTCGCAGGGATGATCTTTGCGTCGGATACCAGCCCCGCCCCGGCGAGCCCGCCGCGTCCGACGACGTCGTGCTGGGTCACGCCCGCGATCGTTTCGACCGAGATGTTGTCGGCGACGAAATATTCGATCGCGACGGTCGGGACGACATTGTCGTCGGCCTTGGTTTGCGTGCCCGCGGGCAGGCCGATCAGGTCGAGCTTCACATCGTCAATCTTGCCGTCGGGCGCCACATAGGTGGCGAGCAGCTTGAACTGGATGTCGCCGCTCTTTGCGGCGGCTTGCCCCGGGACGGCCAGCGCGACGGCGAGGGCGGCGAGGGAGAAATATCGGCACTTCATGGGATTTGGCTCCTGTTGTTGACCAGGCCGTCCCTGCGCCGCGCACCCGCCCGCCGCATTGATGGAGCGCAAGCAATTCGTTGATCCCGGTCAATGTTTCGTCGTCCGCGCGCGTCCAAGAGCGACCCGAAGCGCGGCGCGAAGCCGCTGGTAGCGGGGACGAACATATGGACGGTCTGGTGATGAAAGCGGGCGGCTGGCTGGCGCTGACCCTCCTTGCGCTGGTCATGGCGGCGCTGGCGGTCGATGCGCCGTTTGCAGTGCATATGATGATCGTCGCGGTCGCCTGTCTCGCCATGCTCTGGGCGACGATTTCGCGGGCCGATTATGGCGCGATCGCGCGCGGCATATTGAAGATGCCCGCCGATCAGGGCGTCTATGACGACGATCCGGTGCGCTGGGGCGTTATCGCGACCTTGTTCTGGGGGATTGCGGGCATGGCGGCGGGGCTGTTCATCGCGCTCCAGCTCGCCTTTCCGGTGCTCAACCTCAACCTCGAATATACGACCTTCGGGCGCCTCCGCCCGCTGCACACCTCGGCGGTGATCTTCGCGTTCGGCGGCAATGCGCTGATCGCGACAAGCTTTTACGTCGTTCAGCGCACCTGCCGCGCGCGGCTCGCCTTTCCGAACCTCGCGCGCTTCGTCTTCTGGGGATACCAGCTGTTCATCGTCCTCGCCGCCACCGGCTATCTGATGGGCGTCACCGAGGCGAAGGAATATGCCGAGCCCGAATGGTATGTCGATCTGTGGCTGACGATCGTCTGGGTCGCCTATCTCGCGGTCTTCGTCGGCACGATCGTCCGGCGCCGCGAGCCGCATATCTATGTCGCGAACTGGTTTTACCTGAGCTTCATCATCACCATCGCGATGCTGCACATTGTCAACAATCTGTCGATGCCCGCCAGCATTTTCGGGTCGAAAAGCTATGCCGCCTTTGCCGGGGTGCAGGATGCGCTGACGCAGTGGTGGTACGGGCATAATGCGGTCGGATTTTTCCTGACCGCGGGCTTCCTCGCGATGATGTATTATTTCGTGCCGAAGCAGGCCGAGCGGCCAGTGTACAGTTACCGCCTGTCGATCATCCACTTCTGGTCGCTGATCTTCCTCTACATCTGGGCGGGGCCGCATCACCTCCATTACACCGCGCTGCCCGACTGGGCGCAGACGCTCGGCATGGTGTTCTCGATCATGCTGTGGATGCCGAGCTGGGGCGGGATGATCAACGGGCTGATGACGCTCAACGGCGCGTGGGACAAGATCCGCACCGACCCGATCATCCGCATGATGGTGATGGCGCTCGCCTTCTATGGCATGAGCACCTTCGAAGGCCCGATGATGTCGATCAAGTGGGTCAACTCGATGTCGCACTACACCGACTGGACGATCGGCCATGTCCATTCGGGTGCGCTCGGGTGGAACGGCATGATCACCTTTGCCTGCGTCTATTATCTGGTGCCGCGCCTGTGGGGCCGTCCGCGCCTCTACAGCCTGCGCATGGTCAACTGGCACTTCTGGCTCGCGACCGTCGGCATCGTTTTCTACGCCGCGTCGATGTGGGTCGCGGGGATCATGCAGGGGCTGATGTGGCGCGAATATGGCGCCGACGGCTACCTCGTCTACAGCTTTGCCGAAAGCGTCGCGGCGATGCATCCGATGTATCTGATCCGCGCCGCGGGCGGGGCGATGTATCTCGCTGGATTCCTGATCATGATCGTCAACGTCTGGGCGACGCTCGCCGGGCGGGTCCGCGCCGAAAAGCCGATGACCGAAACCCCCTACAGCGCCGCGGCGGATCGCCCGCTCGCGCCCGTGCCCGCCGAATAAGGAGCCCGGAAGATGGCCACCCACCCCACCGAAAAGCGCCTGAGCCACAAGAAGCTGGAGCGCAATGTCAGCCTGCTCGGCCTGTTCGCGCTCGTCGCGGTCGCGATCGGCGGCATCGTCGAGATCGCGCCGCTGTTCTGGATCGACAACACGATCGAAAAGGTCGACGGAATGCGCCCCTATACCCCGCTCGAGCTGGCGGGCCGCAACATCTATATGCGCGAGGGCTGCTACACCTGCCACAGCCAGATGATCCGCCCGTTCCGTGACGAGGTCGAACGCTATGGCCATTACAGTCTGGCGGCGGAGAGTATGTACGACCATCCCTTCCAATGGGGGTCGAAGCGCACCGGACCCGACCTCGCGCGCGTCGGCGGACGCTATTCGGACGAATGGCACAAGGCGCACCTGATCGACCCGCGCAGCGTGGTGCCCGAGTCGATCATGCCCCCCTATGCCTTTCTGGCCGAGCGCGACCTTTACGTCGGCGATATGCGGGGCGACCTCACCGCGCTGTCGCGCGTCGGCGTGCCGTACAGCAAGGAAGCCATCGCCGCGGCGAACGAAGATCTGAAGGCGCAGGTCGATCCGGCGGCGGGCATCGATCTGCAGAAACGCTATCCAAAGGCGCAGGTGCGCGATTTCGACGGCAATCCCGATCGTCTGTCCGAAATGGATGCGCTGATCGCCTATCTCCAGATGCTCGGCACGCTCGTCGATGTCGAAAAGGCCGCCCCGCAGGAACAGGGCGCCGCGCCGCAGGAGACGAAGCGGTGAACTACAACGATCTGCGCCATTTCGCCGACAGCTGGGGGCTGCTCGCGATGACCATCCTGTTTCTGGGCCTTGTCGCCTGGCCGTTCCGCAAGGGGTCGCGCCGCCGCAACGAAGAGGCCGCAACGATGATCTTCAAGGACGACGACCATGGTTGATCGCAAGCGCATCGACGAAGCCACCGGCACGAGCACGGTCGGCCATGAATGGGACGGGATCGAGGAACTCGACACGCCGATGCCGCGCTGGTGGCTGTGGACCTTTTACGCCTCGATCGTGTGGGCGGCAGGCTATGTCGTCCTCTACCCCGCCTGGCCGATGCTCAACAGCGCCACGCAAGGCGTGCTGGGGTGGAGCAGTCGCAGCGATCTGGAGCGCGAGATGCAGGCGCACGCCGAACGCCGCGCGCCGATCACCAATGCCATCGCCGCGACGCCGCTGACCGACCTGCCCGCCAAGCCCGAACTGATGCAGGCGGCGGTGCAGGGCGGTGCCGCCGCCTTTCGCGTCCATTGCGTCCAGTGTCACGGCGCGGGCGGCGCGGGGGTGAAGAAACTCTACCCCAGCCTGACCGACGACGACTGGCTGTGGGGCGGCGATCTCGCAAGCATCGAATATACGATCGCCCACGGTATCCGGAACCCCGATCACAAGGCGACGCGCGTCAGCCAGATGCCCGCCTTCGGACGCGACGGCATTCTCGACGCGGCGCAGATCGCCGATGTCGTCAGCCATGTCCGCGTCATCAGCGGGCAGGAAAAGCCGAGCGCCGCCGCGGCGCGCGGCGAGGCGCTGTTCCAGGCGAATTGCGCGGTCTGCCACGGCGCCACGGGTGCAGGCGATCGCACCGTTGGTGCGCCGAAGCTGACCGATGCGGTGTGGCTTTATGGCGGCGATCGCGACAGCCTGACCGCGACGATCGTGCAACCGCGCAACGGCGTGATGCCGCGCTGGGGCCACCGGCTCGACCCGGTGACGGTCAAGATGCTCGCGACCTATGTCTATTCGCTCGGCGGCGGCGAGAAAGTATCTGCGCCCACGCTGGCGCCAATATCCGAAGGGCAGGGAGCCGATGGCCAGCCCTGACGACCTGACCGGCGAAAACGCGCCGCTCTATGCGGCGCGGAAAGGCGTCTATCCCAAAAGGGTCGATGGCCCCTTTCGCCGCTTCAAATGGGCGATCATGGGGATCACGCTGGCGATCTATTATGGCACGCCATGGATCCGCTGGGATCGCGGGCTCTATGCGCCCGACCAGGCGGTGCTTGTCGACCTCGCGAACCGGCGTTTCTACATGTTCCAGATCGAGATCTGGCCGCATGAATTTTATTATGTCGCGGGCCTGCTCATCATGGCGGGGATCGGCCTGTTCCTGGTCACCAGCGCGGTCGGGCGCGCCTGGTGCGGCTATGCCTGTCCGCAGACGGTGTGGACCGACCTGTTCCAGCATGTCGACCGGCTGGTCGACGGCGACCGCAATGCGCAGATCCGCCTGGCCAATGGTCCATGGACCTTTGAAAAAATTTCAAAGCGGGCGATCAAATATCTGATCTATTTGACGATCGCCTTCTGGACCGGCGGCGCGTGGATCATGTATTTCGCCGACGCGCCGACGCTGACGGTGGAATTCTGGACGGGGCAGGCGGCGCCGATCGCCTATGCCACCGTTGCGGTACTGACGGCGACGACCTTCATCCTCGGCGGGTTCATGCGCGAACAGGTGTGCATCTATATGTGCCCCTGGCCGCGCATCCAGACCGCGATGATGGATGAAAAATCGCTGCTCGTGACCTATAAGGACTGGCGCGGCGAACCGCGCGGCAGCGTGAAAAAGGCTGAGGCACACCCCGGCGCGTTCGGCGACTGCATCGACTGCAACCAGTGCGTCGCTGTCTGTCCGACGGGCATCGACATTCGCGAAGGGCCGCAGATCGGCTGCATCACCTGCGCGCTGTGCATCGACGCCTGCGACGGCGTGATGAAACAGGTCGGGCGCCCGCGCGGGCTGATCGATTATTGCACGCTCGACGATGCCGCGACCGAAAAGGCGGGCGGGGTCGGCAAGCCGGTCATGAAAACGCTGCTGCGCCCACGCACGCTGATCTATTTCGGCATATGGAGCGCGATCGGCGCCGCGATGCTGTTTTCGCTGGGCCAGCGCACCCGGCTCGACCTCGCGGTCCAGCACGAGCGCAGCCCGCTCTATGTCCAGCTGTCCGACGGGCATATCCGCAACAATTACACGCTGAAGCTGCGCAATATGGAAACGCGGCCGCGCCGCGTCGCGGTGACGGTCGACGGGCTGAAGGGTGCTGCACTGTGGACCGAAGCGGGGTCGCGCGAAACCGCCGGGCAGCGCGTCGAAATCATGCTGTCCCCTGACAGCGTAACGCGCCTCAAGCTGTTCATCGCGGCACCCGGCGACGGACCGGCGCGGCAGGATTTCACCATCGCGACGCGCGGCCTCGACGGCGATCCGCGCGGCGACAGCGACATCATCCAGTTCGACCGGCCGGAGGCAGGACAATGACGGACAAGCGGGCGCGCAAGGCTTTCACCGGCTGGCACATGACGGCCATTCTTGTCGCCTTCTTTGGCACCGTCGTCGCGGTCAATTTCACCATGGCGGGCCTCGCCATGTCGACCTTTGGCGGCAAGGTGGTCGAAAACAGCTATGTCGCGAGCCAGCAGTACAACAAGTTACTGGCGCGTGCCGAGGCGCAGGACCGGCTGGGCTGGGTGCCGTCGATCACGCGCGACCGCGACCGGCGCGTTCGCATCGACATTCGCAAGGATGGCAAGCCGCTCGCAGGCCTCCGCGTCGGCGCGGCGGCCAGCCATCCGCTCGGGCGCACCCCACCTCTCGCGCTTCGTTTCGTCGCCGCAGAGGATGGCGGGTGGCGCTCGGTCGAGCCGCTGGCGGAGGGGCGCCAGCGGCTCGACATCACCATTGCCCGGGGCGCGGACGAGGCACGCTATCGGATCGACCTCCAATGACCGCCACGGCCCTCATCGAACGCGATTTCGCGGTCCCCGACATTCGCTGCGCCGGGTGCATCGCAAAGCTGGAACAGGGTCTGGTGCGCGACCGCCGCATCGCCGCGGCGCGGGTCAATTTCACCGAAAAGCGCGTCCACCTGTCGTGCCTGCCCGAAGCCGAGATGCCCGACCTCGTCGGCGCCTTTGCGTCGCTGGGGTTCGAGGCGCATCCGGTGGACAACGCGCCGGGCGAGGCCGATCCCGGTGCCGCGAACACCCGCGAACTGCTGCGCGCCGTCGCCGTCGCGGGCTTTGCGATGATGAATATCATGCTGCTGTCGGTGTCGGTGTGGTCGGGTGCGGCGGGGGCGACGCGCGACCTGTTCCACTGGCTCTCGGCGATGATCGCGCTGCCGACGATCGCTTATGCAGGCCGACCCTTTTTCCGCTCGGCGTGGCGCGCGCTTCGCCACCGCCAGACCAATATGAACGTACCGATCAGCATCGGCGTGCTGCTCGCGAGCGCGCTCAGCCTGTATGAAACCGCGACGCATGGTCCGCACGCCTATTTCGACGGCGCGGTGATGCTGCTCTTTTTCCTGCTCTGCGGACGCTGGCTCGACAGCGTGATGCGCGACCGCGCGCGCGGCGGCGTGACCGCGCTGCTGCGCAACATGGGCACGGGTGCAATGGTGGTGGGCGCGGACGGGGGCAGCCGATGGGTCGATGCGACCGCGCTCGAACCGGGCATGGTCATGCTCGTCGCCGCGGGCGAGCGTCTCGCCGCCGACGGAGTGGTGGTGGCGGGCGAAAGCCGGTTCGACCTGTCGCTGCTCACCGGGGAGAGCGCGCCGGTCGCGGCGCATGTCGACGACCGCGTCCATGCCGGAACGCTCAATCTCGATGCGCCGATCCGGGTCCGGGTGACGGCCGCCGGCGCCGATACCGCGATCGCCGACATCGCCCGGTTGATGGGCGAAGCGGCGCAGGGCAAGTCGCGCTATGTGCGTATCGCCGACCGGGCCGCGCGCCTCTATGCGCCCGCGGTCCATGCGCTCGCACTGCTCGCCTTTGCCGGGTGGATGATTGCGGGCGCGGGATGGCACCACAGCCTGCTGATCGCGGTCGCGGTGCTCATCATCACCTGTCCCTGCGCGCTGGGCCTCGCGGTTCCCGCGGCGCAGATCGTCGCGGCGGGCGAGCTGATGCGCGTCGGCGTGCTGATCAAGGACGGGTCGGCGCTCGAACGGCTGGCCGAAGTCGATGCGGCGCTGATCGACAAGACCGGCACGCTCACGCTCGGCCGCCCGGTCGCGCTCGATCTCGACCGGCTCGATTATCGGACCAAGGCGCTGCTCCTCGCGCTGGCGCAGGTCAGCCGCCATCCCTTGAGCGAAGCGCTGCGCCGCGACCTGACCGCGCGCGACATCGAGCCCGAGCCGGTCGAGAAGGTTCGCGAAATCCCCGGTTTTGGCATCGAAGCGAGCTGGCAGGGTCGCGCCGTGTCGCTCGGCCGACCCGACCGGGATTTGACGGGCAGCGCGCTTGCCGCCCAGCTTTCGATCGACGGAGAAAAGGTAGCGACCGTCCACTTCGCCGACCAGCTTCGTCCCGATGCCCGCAGCGCGATCGACGCGCTGCGGGCGGAGGGGCTCGATGCGATGATCCTGTCGGGCGACCGCGCCGAAGCCGTCGCGCCGGTCGCGCGGACGCTTGGCCTGACGGCGCAGACCGGCATGAGCCCGCAGGACAAGCTCGCGGCGATTGCGCGGCAGGCGGCGCTGGGACGCAAGGTGCTGATGATCGGCGACGGGCTGAACGACGGGCCTGCGCTCGCGGCCGGCCATGCGTCGATGGCGCCGGGTTCGGCGAGTGACGCCGGCAAGAACGCCGCCGACTGCATCTTTCTGGGCGACCGCTTGATGCCGGTGGTTCAGGCGCTTCGCATGGCGCGGCGGACGCAGGCGATCGTCCGCCAGAATTTCGCGCTGGCGATCGGCTATAATATCATTGCCGTGCCGCTCGCCTTCATGGGCCATGTTACGCCGCTCGTCGCGGCGCTCGCGATGTCGGGCTCGTCGCTGATGGTCGTCGGCAATGCGATGCGCCTGAAAAGGGCGGCCCGGTGAACGGGCTCGTGTTTCTGATCCCTATTGCGCTGGGGCTGGGCCTGCTCGGCCTCGCGGCCTTTTTCTGGTCGTTGCGCCGGGGCCAGTTCGACGATCTCGACGGCGCCGCGCTGCGCATTTTTGTCGAGGATGAAGAGGAGAGGGCGCCGTGACCAGCCGGATCGTTGCGTCGCTTACCGCGGTTGCGGCCCTCGCGCTGGCTCCGCTGGCGGTCGATGCCCGCGTCATGATCGTTCCCGATTGCGGCGGCGGCCGCCACATGCTGATCGTACCGGGCGAGCCCGACGATCGCGGCGGCGGCGCGTGCGCGAAGGCGTGCCACGCAATGTCCGAGCGGCGCGGCAAATCGCCGGGCACCCGGAAAGCCTGTTGCTGATTGCGGCCTTGATCTGGGTCAATGCGAAACCGCCAGCCGCCGCTTAATCCCGCCCCATGTGGAGCTATTACCCCGACCTGCTGGCGACGCCCGTTCCGCGCTATACCAGCTATCCCACCGCGGTCGAATTTGGCGCCGATGTCGGCGCCGACGATTATGCGGCGGCGCTTGACCGGATCGCTTCGGCGACCCCCATCTCGCTCTATGTCCATATTCCGTTCTGCGAACAGATTTGCTGGTATTGCGGATGCAACACCGGCGCCGCCAACCGCACGCAGCGTTTGACCGACTATCTGACCGCGCTCCGATCCGAAATTGCCATGGTCGCGAGGCGGGTCGGCGGCCGTGCGCGCGTTCAGCGCATCGCCTTCGGCGGCGGCAGCCCCAACGCGATTGCGCCGATCGACTTCGTGCGCCTGCTCGACCGCATCCTCACGGTATTTGACGTCAGCGACCCCGACATTTCGATCGAAATCGACCCGCGCGGTTTCTCCGCCGATTGGGCGCGCGTTCTCGCGGCGTCATCGGTCAATCGCGTCAGCCTGGGCGTGCAGACCTTTTCACCGCAGATTCAGCAGGCGATCGGGCGGGTTCAGCCGCTCGCCGACATCGAGAATGCCATGGCGGGTTTGCGGCTGCGCGGCGTCGATGCGATCAATTTCGACCTGATGTACGGCCTGCCCGGGCAGAGCCTCGCCGATCTCGACGCGACGCTCGATGAAACGATCCGCCTCGCGCCCAGCCGCGTCGCGCTGTTCGGCTATGCGCATCTCCCCGCGATGATCCCGCGCCAGCGGCGGATCGACGCGAGCAATCTGCCCGATCACAAACTTCGCTTCGAACAGGCGGCGTTGGGCTTCGAACGCCTGACCCAGGCGGGTTATGTTCCCATCGGCTTCGATCATTTTGCGCTCCCCGACGATCCGCTGGCGATCGCGGCAAAGGAGGGGCGGGTGAACCGGAACTTTCAGGGCTTTACCGACGACGATGCGCCCATCCTGCTCGGCTTTGGCGCCAGCGCGATCAGCAAATTTCCCGACCTGCTCGTCCAGAACGAAAAACGCGCGGGTCCTTATCGCGACCTGATCGGCAGCGGCCGGCTGACGGCGACGCGCGGAGTAACGATCGATGCGAACGAATGCGAACGCGGCGCGATTATTCGCGATCTGCTTTGCAGCGGGCGAGCGCGGATCGGCGCAGCGATGAACGAGGCCGCTCACAATGCGACGGCAGCGCTTGAAGACCGCGGCCTGATCCATTGGGAGGGCGATGACCTGGTCATCCGCGATTGCGCTCGCCCCTATGCGCGTCATATCGCATCGCAGTTCGACCGCATCCGTGGGGGGCTGTAAGCGGGTAGGGGCGCGGGGATCGGCTAAGCTGGGTGATAACAGGGACGGGGTTTACGCCCAATCGCCGCGACTTGCTTGCCTTTAAGTCGTTGAAAAATGGTGGACGCACTAGGGCTCGAACCTAGGACCCGCTGATTAAGAGCTGAAATCAGAGGGTCCTTACGCTTCCGCATGCGTCCAAAAACGGCGGAAATCTGCGATTCATAGTCCGCATTGTTCTTGAAATGTTCACCAGTATCCACTACAAAAAGCTACCTAAGGTAGCAGGATCATATGGCGAACAAGGTTGGTTTGACAGATGCTCGGATCGCAGGATTGAAAGCGCCTGCAAGCGGGCAGATTGAGGTCGCGGATGGCATCGTGACCGGTCTGCGGCTCCGAATGGGAGCGAGCGGCACCAAGACTTATATCTTGCGTAAGCGCGTCCAAGGTAAATGGTTGAACGTGACTATCGGGCGGCATGGCCCGAATTTCACTCTTGC
>JASBSJ010000048.1 GCA_030148985.1 Sphingopyxis sp. | reverse complement strand
TCTGTGGTGGGCGGTGCGCCGTGCCGGGCTGCACCTGCACCTGCGCCTGCCGCGGCTGACGCCCGAGGTGCGGCGACTGGGCATGCTGATCCTGCCGGCGACCTTCGGCGCGGGCATCTATCAGATCAGCCAGTTCGTCGACACCTTCTTCGCCACCTCGCTGCCGCAGGGGTCGCTGACCTTGCTCAAGCTCGCCGACCGGCTCAACCAGTTGCCGCTCGGCATCGTCGGCATCGCGCTGGGCACCGCGATCCTGCCGATGCTGTCGCGCCATATTCACAGCGGCGACGCCGCCGAGGCGCAGCGGCTGCAGAGCAATGCCTTTGAAATGGCGACGCTGCTCACCCTGCCCGCCGCCGCCGCGCTTGCCATTTGCGCGCCCGCTTTCGTCACCGCCTTTTTCGTCGGTGGCAAATTCACCGCGGCCGACGGCGCGATCATGGCCCATATCGTCGTGGCACTGGTCGCGGGGCTGCCGGCCTATGTCATCGTCAAGATATTGAACCCCGGCTTCTTCGCGCGCGAAGACACGCGGACGCCGGTGTGGACCGCGCTTGCCGCGCTCACCCTCAATATCGCGATCAACCTCTATGTCGTCGAACGCTATGGCATCGTCGGGCTCGCCGGGGCGACCGCAGCGTCGGCAAGTTTCAACTGCCTGCTGCTCTATGCCGTGCTCCACCGCCGCGGCTGGTTTCATTTTACCGCCCGGCTGGCAAGCCGGATCGCGCGGCAGATCGTCGCGGTCGCAGCGATGTCGGCGCTGCTCGTCTGGCTGATGCCCGTCGTCGCCCCCTATTATGGCGGCAATGTCGCCGAACGGGTCGGCGCCCTCGCCGCGCTCGTTCTGGCGGGCGGCGCGACCTTTTTCGCCGTGGCTTTCCTTGTCGGTGCGCTTGACAAGGATCTGGTCGCCATGCTGACGCGGCGCCGCGGCAAGCCCGCGCCAACACAGGAGTAAGACATGCGGATCGTTTCGGGCATTCAGCCCACCGGAAATTTGCACCTCGGCAATTATCTGGGCGCGATTCGCAACTGGGTGCGGATGCAGGACGATATGCCGGGGGAAAAGCTTTACTTCCTCGCAGACCTTCACGCGATCACCGTCCACAACGACCCGGCCGAGCTCACCGCGAACACGCGCGAAATGGCGGCGGCGCTGATGGCGGCCGGTATCGACCCCGACAAGGCGATCCTGTTCAACCAGGCGCGCGTCCCCGCGCATGCCGAACTCGCCTGGCTGCTCTTCTGCACCGCGCGGATCGGCTGGCTCAACCGGATGACGCAGTTCAAGGAAAAATCGGGCAAGAACCGCGAGGGCGCGAGCGTCGGCCTTTATGCCTATCCGGTACTGCAGGCGGCCGACGTGCTGCTCTATCAGACGTCGCATGTCCCGGTCGGCGACGATCAGAAACAACATCTCGAGCTCGCGCGCGACATCGCGACCAAGTTCAACCTCGATACCGGGACCGAGACCTTCACGCTTCCCGAGCCGACGATCCCGCCGACCGCGGCGCGGATCATGAGCCTGCGCGACGGGACGGCGAAGATGTCGAAATCGGACCCGAGTGACGCGAGCCGGATCAATCTGATCGACGATCCCGATACGATCATGGCGAAGATCCGGAAGGCGAAGACCGATCCCGAACCGCTGCCGTCCGAAGCCGCGGGGCTCGAAGGTCGGGCCGAGGCGGCCAATCTCGTTTCGATATATGCCGCGATGGCCGATGAAAGCGTCGATCAGGTGCTCGCGCGCTTTGCGGGGCAGGGGTTCGGGGCGTTCAAGCCGGCACTCGGCGAATTGCTCGTCGAGACGCTGCGGCCGATCGCGACGCGCTTTGCCGAATTGAAGGCCGATCCGGCAGCGATCGACGCGGCGCTGGAAGCCGGCGCGGCGCGCGCCGCGGCGCTGGCCAAGCCGACGCTCGATGCCGCCTATGCGGCGCTTGGGCTCTGCCGTTAAACCTTCGTCTCATTATGAAAAATCTTGTTTGCCGGTTCCACCTCCCCATATCGGGGAGATGGAACCGCCGCGCGACGAAGCGGGTTCAACCAAGGTTAAGTCGCATCGATATAGTCATGCTATAAAAGGCGCCGTGTGTGCCGATCCGAATCACGGAGCAGAGACATGAGCAAGATCAATTTCCGGCATCTCGGCCTGGCCGCCATGACGGGTGCCGCACTGGCGCTCGCAAGCTGCGCGACGCCTTTCAAGGCCGATGTCGCGCGCTTCCAGACGCAGCTTCCCGCGCCGCAGGGCCAGAGTTTTGCGATCGAGGCGAGCAATCCCGCGTTGCAGGGCGGCATCGAGTTCGGCCAATATGCCAATCTCGTGGCGGGCGAACTCACCCGCTACGGCTATCGTCCCGCCGGTAGCGGGGAGCGTCCGGACCTTGTCGTCCGTATGGACTATGGCGTCGACAAGGGCCGCGAGAAGGTCGTCTCGAGCCCCGGCTTCGGCGATCCATGGTACGGCGGCTGGGGCCCTTCCTATTATCGCCCCGTGATCGTCCGCGGTTCGGGCGGCCGCCGCTATGTCTATGGCTATCGCGACCCCTTCCTGTGGGGCGGTTTCGGACCCGGCTGGGGTTATAACGACGTGTCGAGCTACACCGTCTACACCAGCGGCCTCAACCTCCAGATCAACCGCGCCACCGATGGTTATCGCCTGTTCGAAGGCCATGCCGAAGCGCAGTCGCGCGACAATAATCTGCAGGCGATCGTCCCGAACCTCGTCGAGGCGATGTTCACGGGCTTCCCCGGCAATTCGGGCGAGCGCGTCCGCATCACCGTGGCGCCCCCCGAAAAGGGCTGATCCCGGCGACAGGCGACAGGAAAAAAGGCCCGGCCTCCCCAGGGAAGCCGGGCCTTTTCCTTGGTGCGACCCAATCAGCTGTTCAGGCTGCGCCGGATGGCGGCAATTTCGGCGTCGAGTTCGCTGTCGGCGACGCGCAGCGCCTCGACCGTGCGTACGGCGTGAATCACCGTTGAATGGTCGCGCCCGCCGAAGCGGCGACCGATCTCGGGATAAGAGCGCGGCGTCAGTTCCTTTGCGAGATACATCGCGACCTGACGCGGGCGGGCGACGGCGCGGACGCGGCGCTTCGAGGCCATTTCCGACTTGTCGAGACGGTAGTGAGCGCACACTGCGCGCTGGATCTCGTCGATCGTGATCCGCGGGCGCGCGCTGCGAACATTCTCCGCCAGCCGGTCTTCGGCGAGCGCGAGGTCGACCGTCGTGCCGGTGAGCGCGGCGTAGGCGAGCAGCTTGTTGAGCGCGCCTTCAAGCTCGCGGATGTTGCGGGTGAAATGCTTGACCAGATAGGCGACGACGCTGTCGGGCACCTCGACCATCGGCATCGCGGCGAGCCGCTGGCGGATGATGCGTTCGCGCAGGTCGTCTTCGGGCGCCTCGATGTCGGCGACGAGGCCGCCCGACAAGCGCGAGAGCAGCCGTGCCTCGACCCCGTCGAGCATCGCCGGCGGGCGGTCGGCGGTGACGACGAGGCGCTTGCCGGCGGTCATCAGGTCGTCGATCGTGTGGAGCAATTCTTCCTGCGTCGAATTTTTGCCGATCACGAATTGCAGATCGTCGAGCAGCAAGAGGTCGGCGGCGCGCAGCCGCGCCTTGAACGCCATCATGTCGCCGCCGCGCATCGCGCCGACGAATTCGAGCATGAATTTTTCCGCCGACATCAGGATAATGGTCGCGGTGGGGTGCGCCGCGGCATAATCCTGCGCGATCGCTTGCAACAGATGCGTCTTGCCCTGCCCGGTGCCCGAGCAGAGATAGAGCGGGTTGAACTGCGGCCGCTCGACCATCGCCATACGGCGCGCGGCATTGGCGGCGAGGATGTTCGAGCGCGCGACGACGAAGCGATCGAACGACAGGCGCGGGTCGAAGCCGAGCAGCGCGGGATTGGCGGCGGGGGCGGGTGCGGGGTCGAACGTCGGCAGCGGAGCCGAAGCGAGCGTTGCGGCGCGCTCGGTCGCTGCCGCGCCGCCGCGCACGCTGACCCCGCGCACCGCGGGCAACTGCTGCCGCCACGCGAGTTCGAGCCGGTCGCCGAAGCGTTCGTTGATCCAGTTCGCCGAAAAGCGGCTCGCGGTCTCGAGCGTCACGACGCCCGACAGCGCGCAATAGTCGGCGAAGCGCACGGGCTTCAGCCAATGATCGAAGGTGCGGGCGCCAAGGTCGCGGCGCAGGCCTTCGGCGACGCGCGGCCAGAGCGCCGCGGCATCGCCGCTCACTGCTCCGTCCCTTGCATCTTGTCCATGCCGATTGCCGCTTTCTGTCACGCCGTGCCGCCCCCTCAAATCCCCGCGCGCCGGTGTATCGGGCAGCCGCCACGCGCCAATCCGTCGCCTGCGCCGGGCACAGGCTGACCATTCGGGACAAGCGGCCCGAAAGGATACGAATCATGTCGATGTGGCGGCCGCCGGCGAAGGCCGACGACGCACCTGTCTAGGCAAGGCGAGCCGAGTCGATCAAGGGGCGGTCATGTAAAAATACTGAAATAAAAATCTTGACTCGTCCTTGCTCGCGGAATCGCGTCAAAGGTGGTTTTTACTATTTGTTTTCATGTATTTATAAGCGAGTTGTTGAGTCAATTACAACGAATCGCCGTAAATCCGCGACTTACCGCGCTGCAACACTATTGCCATCGCGATGTCACAATAGCGCATGCAAAAAAGGACCCGCGGGCAGCAAGCCGGCGGGTCCTTTTTGTTCCCTTTCGGGACGGATCAGATCAGGCGATCGCGTTCACGCTCTTGGTCAGGCGCGAATATTTGCGCGCGACCGTGTTCTTGTGCAGCACGCCCTTGGCAACGCCGCGCGCCATTTCGGGCTGCGCCGCCTTCAGCGCGGTCGCGGCGGCGTCCTTGTCGCCCGCGGCGACGGCGGTTTCGACCTTCTTGACGAGCGTGCGGATGCGCGAAACGCGATTCTTGTTCACGACGGCACGCGCCTGGTTGCGGCGGATGCGCTTTTTTGCCTGCGGCGTATTGGCCATAAATTCCTCTAGTCTTTCAAACGGTCAACATGGTCGGAGCGCAGCCGCATCGGAGCAGCCGAATCGCGCACCAAGCCGCGAATCAATGTCCGGATACAGCCGGTTCCGGACGACCGGACCCTGCTCGAAGGGTGCGCGCATAGCGATGAAGCGACTTTTGGTCAATGCTTTTCGGCGGAAACGCACGTCTAACATGCGATCCAATAAGCCAATGCGGCTAGCCCCAGAACGGGAGCGGTATGCGCAGCTATCATTACCGGCATTGTAGTTAAACTACCCGCCCGGTTGGCGCGCATAACCAAGTCATAGCTTTTGTTGGCCGTAGCCAACGATCCAGCAACTATTGAAACGCCCACGGCCCACCAAAAAGACAATTCCCACAATCCGGCAGCTACGCCAAGACCGATAGCAACGACTGAAAATAAAACCTGAAACATGGCGCCCCCTTTCCCATCCTCGGCGCGATCATATCAGCGTTGGCATTCGGGACAATGAAAGGTCGAGCGTCCGCCCTGCACGACGCGCGCCACGGTGCCGCCGCATTCGCAACGCTCACCCTCGCGCCCATAGACGCGCCAGTCCTTTGCGAAATAGCCGAGGTCGCCTTCGGGGCTCAAAAAGTCGCGCAGCGTCGATCCGCCCGCAGCGATCGCGGCGGCGAGCACTGTCTTGATCGCGGGCACGAGCGCCTTGAGCTTCGCTTTCGGCACGTCGGCGGCCGCCGTCAGCGGCGAGATGCGCGCCATGTTGAGCGCTTCGCAGACATAGATGTTGCCGAGCCCCGCGACGACGGTCTGGTCGAGCAGCATCGCCTTTATCGGCGCGCGGCGCGCAGCGAACGTCCGCGCCAGATGGGCGGCGTTGAAATCGTCCGACAGCGGTTCGGGGCCGAGCGTCACGAACGCCGCGAACGACGCCAGCGGATCGCCCGCGACCAGATCGACCGAGCCGAAGCGTCGCGGGTCATGGAGAAACAGCCGGTGCCCCGCGCCGGTTTCGAGGAGCAGATGGTCGTGCTTGCCCGCCTCGCCCCCCTCGGTCCGCCAGCGCCCCGACATGCCGAGGTGGAAGATCATATGATCGTCGCGGTCGGTCGAGACGATGCCATATTTGGCGCGGCGCGACAGGCCCGTTACCGTTGCGCCGGTGAGGCGCTGCGCGAGGTCGACGGGAAAGGGGCGGCGAAGGTCGGGGCGGAAGGTGGTGACCGCGGTCAGCCTTTGCCCTTCGAGGAAGGGGGCGAGGCCGCGCACGGTGGTTTCGACTTCGGGCAACTCTGGCATATCGCGCATCGGGCTACGCGCCATTTGCGCGGGCGGCAAGGCCCGGCTAAAGGCCGATCGACTTTACCTCTCCCCTGCAAAGGCGCGCACTCCATGGCCACTACCGATACCGTCAGCTTCGGCTATGAGCAGGTTCCCGCGGGCGCAAAGACCGCGATGGTCGGCGAGGTGTTCAGCCGTGTCGCGCGCAAATATGACATCATGAACGATGCGATGTCGGGCGGGATGCACCGTTTGTGGAAGGACCGTTTCGTGCGGCGGGTGAAGCCGCGCGCGGGCGAGACGATCCTCGACATGGCGGGCGGCACGGGCGACATCGCGTTCCGCATGGAGCCGTCGGGCGCGAGCATCACGGTGGCCGACATCAACCCCGACATGCTGGGCGTCGGCATGGAGCGCGCCGCGGAGCGCAGCATCGACAGCCTGGTATGGTCCGAACAGAATGCCGAACGGCTGACCTTTCCCGACCGCTTTTTCGACGCCTATACGATCGCTTTCGGTATCCGCAACGTCACCGACATTCCCGCGGCGCTGAAGGAAGCGCACCGCGTGCTGCGCTTTGGCGGGCGTTTCTTCTGTCTCGAATTTTCGACGAACGAATGGCCGGGCTTTGCCGAGGCCTATGACGCCTATTCGCACCATCTGGTGCCGAAGCTCGGCAAGCTGATTGCGCAGGACGAGGACAGCTATCGTTACCTGATCGAATCGATCCGCCGCTTTCCGCCGATGCCCGAATTCGCCCGGATGATCGGCGAGGCGGGTTTCACCGCGGTCAAAGTCGAGCCGATCCTGGGCGGACTGGTCGCGATTCACAGCGGGTGGAAGGCGTGAAGGTGATTCCGCTATTTATCCCCTCCCGCGTGCGGGAGGGGCAGCGAGACTTGCGAACTTGTTCGCTAGTCGCAGCGGGGTGGGCCATCCGCACCGTCGCTGCCCACCCCCAGCCCCTCCCGCAAGCGGGAGGGGAGACAAGATGACCCGACCCGTCACCCATATTGCCCGCCTGCTGAAATGGGGCCGCATCCTCGCGCGCCACGGCGCGCTGCGCGGGATCGAGACGGCACCGGCGACGCCGCCCGGTGTCAAGCGGCTGTGCCGGATCGCGCGGCTCGGTACGATCCAGCCGAAAATTCCCGACTATGCCGCCGCCTTTCAGGCGATCGGCCCCGCCGCGGTCAAGCTGGGGCAAACGCTGGCGACAAGGCCCGACCTGGTCGGCGAGGACGCCGCGCGCAATCTGCTGACCCTGCAGGATGCGCTGCCCCCCGTCGCCTTTGCGCGCATCCGGCAGGAGATCGAGACAACCTTCGAGGCGCCGCTCGAAAGCCTTTACAGCGAATTCGACCCCGAGCCGGTCGGATCGGCGTCGATCGCGCAAGTCCACCGCGCCGTCACCACCGACGGGCGCCGCGTCGCGGTGAAGATCCGCCGCCCCGGCATCGACAAACAGTTCGCGCGCGACATCGAAACCTATGAATGGGCCGCCGCGCATCTGGAGGCGCTGGGCGGCGAGGCATCGCGCCTGCGCCCGCGGCAGGTGATCGCCAATTTCCGCCGCTGGACGTTGCGCGAGCTCGACCTCCGCCGCGAAGCGGCGTCGGCATCCGAGCTGAGCGACGCAATGGCGGCAGTGCCCGAATATGAGGTGCCCGCGATCGATTGGGATCGCACCAACAGCCGCGTGATGACGATGAGCTGGATCGACGGCATCAAGATTTCGCGCCGCGACGCGCTGATCGCCGCGGGACACGACATGGAGAAACTGGCGGCGAACCTGGTCCACGCCTTTTTGCGGCAGGCGATTGCCGAGGGATTTTTCCACGCCGACATGCATCAGGGCAATTTGTTCGTGAAGGCCGACGGGACGATCGCCGCGGTCGATTTCGGCATCATGGGGCGGATCAACCGGCAGGCGCGCTACTGGCTCGCCGAAATCCTCTATGGGCTGACGACGGGCAATTATCGCCGCGTCGCCGAGATTCATTTCGAGGCGCAATATGTGCCCGATTATCACAATGTCGACGAATTCGCGACGGCGCTGCGCGCCGTCGGCGAGCCGATGCGCGGCAAGCCGGTGAGCGAACTCAGCGTTGGCCAGATGCTCGACGGACTGTTCGCGATCACGCGCGATTTCGACATGCAGACGCAGCCGCACCTGCTGTTGCTCCAGAAGACGATGGTGATGGTCGAGGGGGTCGCGACGATGCTGAACCCCCGGATCAACATGTGGGACGTGTCGGGGCCATTTGTGAAGGAATGGATCCGCGACGAGCTCGGCCCCGAGGCCGCGCTCGCCGATGGCTTGCGCGAACAGGGCAAGACACTGGCGCTGATCCCCGACATCATCCGCCGCCTCGACCAGCAATTGCCGCGCAAGGGCGCCGCACCGCCCGCGCCGCCGCTGCCCGACGTCACGCTGATGTGGGAAAGCGGCGAGCGGCGCGTCTGGTGGCGCTATGCGCTGACCGCGCTGGCGGGTGCGGCCGCCGGGGCCGCGGCGCTGAACTGGTTCGGTTGATTCCGAAGCCCAATGCGCATATCTTATGCGCAAGGAGAATGGCGATGAACCGTCCGGCGCGATTCGAAGGGCCCAAAAAACCGACCAATGTGTCGCTGAACGCCGAACTGGTCGAGGAAGCGCGGCGGCTGGAGATCAATGTCAGCGAAGCATGTCAGTCCGGATTGGCAGCCGAGGTAAAGAAAGCCCGCGAGGCAGCCTGGAAAGAAGAAAACCGCGCCGCGATCGAAAGCTGGAACGACTATATTCGGAAGAACGGGATGCCCTATGACGAGTATCGGCAGCTTTGAATGGCGCGATATGACGTCTACCCCGGCGCCCCCGGTCGCGGGCTGCTTCTCGACTGCCAGGCGGACGTGCTCGATCATCTGGCTTCGCGCGTCGTCGTGCCGCTGATGCCGGCCGCGAAAGTCGAACCGATCCCGCGGCTAAACCCGCTTCTGACGGTCAATGGTCAAACATTGGTGATGGCGACGCACCTGATCTTCGCGATTCCGCTCGAACGTCTGCAACGCCCGGTCGCCAATCTCGAAGCGGAGCATTATGCGATCATGGGTGCGCTCGACATGTTGACCACGGGGTTCTGACACAATGACCAATCCCCGCATCCTGCTCATCATCGGCGGCGGCATTGCCGCCTATAAATCGATTGAGCTTGTCCGCCTGCTGCGCAAGGCGGGCATGACCGTGCGCTGCGTGCTGACGCGCGCGGGCGCGCAGTTCGTCACCCCGCTGACGCTGGCGGCGCTGTCCGAAAACAAGGTTTATACCGACCTGTTCGACCTGAAGGACGAGGTCGAGATGGGGCATATCCAGCTGTCGCGCGAGGCCGATCTGGTCGTCGTCGCGCCTGCGACGGCGGACCTGCTGGCCAAGATGGCGGGGGGACAGGCCGACGATCTGGCGACGACGCTGCTGCTGGCAACCGACAAGCCGGTGCTCGCCGCGCCCGCGATGAATGTGCGCATGTGGCTGCACCCCGCGACTCAGCGCAATGTCGCTGCGCTGCGCGGCGACGGGGTGACGGTGATGGAGCCCGACGAGGGCGAGATGGCGTGCGGCGAATATGGGCCGGGACGCCTGCCCGAACCCGACGCCATTTTTGCGGCGATCGAGGCGGCGCTGGCGAACGCGCCCGCGCCGTCGATCCTGTCGGGACAGCCCGATTTCGCGCCCGCCAACCACCGCCCGCTCCACGGCCGCCGCATCCTCGTCACCGCGGGGCCGACGCACGAGCCGATCGACCCGGTGCGCTATATCGCCAACCGGTCGAGCGGCAAGCAGGGCTTTGCGATCGCCGCCGCCGCCGCCAATGCGGGCGCCGAAGTGCTGCTGATCGCCGGCCCCGTGCCGCTGCCGACGCCGCCGGGCGTGATCCGCGTCGACGTCGAGACCGCGGTCGAAATGGCCGAAGAGGTGCGCCAGGGCCTGCCCGTCGATGCCGCGATCATGGTCGCCGCGGTCGCCGACTGGCGCGCCGCCGAAAGCCGGGCGCAGAAGATCAAAAAGGACGGCAGCGGACAGGTCGCGCCGCTCGCGCTGACCGAAAATCCCGACATATTGGCGAGTGTCGCGGGGTCGCCCGAACGCCCGCCGCTGCTGATCGGTTTTGCCGCCGAGACCAACGATGTCATCGCCCATGCTGAGGCGAAGCTCGCGCGCAAGGGGTGCGACTGGATCGTCGCCAACGACGTGTCGGCCGACCCGATGGGCGGCGAAAGCAACCGGGTGCATATCGTTAGCAAAGACGGGGTAGACAGCTGGGACCGGCTGCCCAAAGCGGCCGTCGCCCGCAAATTGATGGAAAAGATCGCCGATGAGCTCGACCGACGTGCCCCCCTTGAATCCGATTGAGATCGCCATCCAGCGCTTGCCCAACGGCGGCGGACTGCCGCTGCCCGCCTATGCGTCGGACGGTGCGGCGGGGATGGATGTCGTCGCGGCCGAGACGCTGACGATCCGCCCCGGCACGCGCCACGCGGTCGCGACCGGCTTCGCGATGGCGATTCCGCCAGGATATGAGGTGCAGGTGCGGCCGCGGTCGGGGCTGGCGCTCAAACATGGCATCACCTGCCTCAACACGCCGGGGACGATCGACAGCGACTATCGCGGCGAAGTGAAGGTGATCCTGGCCAACCTAGGCGACGATAATTTCGAGGTGAAGCGCGGCGACCGCATCGCGCAGCTGGTCCCCGCGCCGGTGCAGCGCGCGGCCTTTGCCGAGGTCCACAGGCTGGACGATACCGCGCGCGGCGCGGGCGGATTCGGATCGACCGGGGTCGAGAGCGACGCCGCCGACGAAACCGCCAAAACCGCAGGCCTCGCCTCGCTGTCGGGCATCAAATTGCGCCGACCCGCCGAATAGTGCTGAGCGACGCCGAACTCGACCGTTACGCCCGCCAGATCATCCTGCCGGTGTTCGGCGGCGCAGGACAGGCGAAGCTGAAGGGGAGCCATGTCGCGATCATCGGCGCGGGCGGGATTGGTTGCCCCGCGATCACCTATCTGGCCGCGGCGGGGGTCGGACGGCTGACGATCATCGACCATGATGTCGTCGAGCTGTCGAACCTGCAACGCCAACCCCTGTTCACCGACGCCGACATCGGCGCATCGAAGGCGGCGGTCGCGGCCGATGCGGCGCGGCGGATCAACCGCCATGTCGAGGTCATTGCGGTCGCCGAGCGGCTGGACGACGCCAATGCCACGGCGCTGCTGGCGGGCGCGAGCCTGATCCTCGACGGCTGTGACAATTTCGCCACGCGGCTGGCGGTCAACCGCGCGGCGGTGGCGCTGCAAATCCCGCTGCTGTCGGCGGCGATCGGCGCGTTCGAGGGGCAGGTCGCGCTGTATGAAGGCTGGCGCGGCGATAGCCCCTGCTACGCCTGCCTCGTCGGCGACGATCCCGACCGGCCGGGGATCAACTGCGCCGAGGCGGGCGTGATGGGCGCGCTGGCAGGGATGGTCGGAACGATGGCGGCGCTGGAGGCGGTGCGCGCGCTGACGGGCTGGGGCGCGCCGCTGGTCGGGCGGCTGGCGATCATCGACATGCTCGATCGGCGCTGGCGCGAGGTGGCGGTCGCAAAGGAGCCGGAGTGTCCGATATGCCGGGGCTGAACATCATCGTCGCGGTGGCGGAGGGGCGGCGCTTTTGCGCGGCGCTGGAAACCGGGATCGCCGCCGCGGCTCTGGGGCAAAGCGCGCGCCTGTTCCTACAGGGCGATGCCGCGGCGATGCTGCGCGCGCCCGCGGGCTTTGCGGGCGACGGCGCGCGGCGCGCGGCAGGATTGCCGGGGCTTGGCGAATTGATCGACGAGGCACTGGCGAGCGGGGTCGAGATGGTCGTGTGCCAGTCGGGGCTGGCGCTTGCGGGCTTGACCGCCGACCGGATTGTGGAGGGCGTCAAAGCCGGTGGGGTCGTCAGTTTCCTGACCGCGGTCGCGGCGGAGGATCGGTTGATCGTTTATTGAACGCAATCGCAGATCGACGTCCCTCGTCATTGCGAGCGCAGCGAAGCAATCCAGAGTGGCGTACACCGCTCTGGATTGCTTCGCTGCGCTCGCAATGACGAAACCAATAAAGACGGTCTAAGGATTATCGCAGACCTGGATCGCATCAGGCGCGGGGCGTTCGCCTTCGGGCACGAAGCGCGCGAGATAGCCGCCCGCGTGCTGCTTGTCGTCATAGGAGACGAGCTTGTAACCCACCGCCTCGAACTCGCAGACGAGCAGGCGGAAGGGCGTCCCATGCTGCGCGATCGGGCGGTCGCCGTCGACGACGATCACCTGCCCGCCGTCGCGCAGCGCGGGGCGCAGCCGCCAGAGGAAGGCATAGGGTTCGCCGATCTCGTGATACATATGCACCATGAACACGCGGTCGAAACTGGCCGCGGGCAGGCGCGGGTCGTCGACTGCGCCGAGTTTTAGCGAGACATTGTCGAGCCGTTCGCGCGCAACACGGTCGGCGAGCCGTTCGATGACGTCGGGAATGATGTCCTGCGCGAGCACGCGCCCCGCAGCGCCGACGCGCTGCGCGAGACGCACGGTATAATAGCCGTCGCCCGCGCCGATGTCGGCGACGGTCATGCCGGGGCGGACGTCGGCCGAGTCCATGACGTCCTCGGCCTCGTTGACGCGATCGCGCGCTTCCTCGGTCGACCATTTGGTCGATACGGTCGGCGCGACAGGGCGGTCGGCGGGCGGAAATTCGCGCGCGGTTTCGGTGCGGTCGCTGTCCTCGCTCCATGGGCCGTCGCAGCCGCCGAGCAGCGACAGCAGCGCCAGCGCAGCGAGGGCGCCGCGCCGCATCAGTCGATATCCTCGACGTCGACCTTTTCGCCCGTCACCTTTTGCGACAGCGCGGCTGCCATGAAGGGGTCGAGCGCGCCGTCGAGCACGTCGCCGGGCGCGGTCGAGGTCACGCCGGTTCTGAGATCCTTCACCAGCTGATAGGGTTGCAGCACATAGGAGCGGATCTGGTGGCCCCAGCCAATCTCGGTCTTCGCCTGATATTCGCCCGACGCCGCGGCCTCGCGCTTTTGCAGCTCGGCCTCGTACATCCGCGCCTTCAGCATCCCCATCGCGGTCGCGCGGTTCTTGTGCTGCGACCGGTCGTTCTGGCTGGCGACGACGATGCCCGTCGGGATGTGCGTGATGCGCACCGCCGAATCGGTCGTGTTGACGTGCTGGCCGCCCGCGCCCGAGGCGCGATAGGTATCGATCTTGAGGTCGCCTTCGTTGATCTCGATCTCGATATTGTCGTCGATCACCGGATAGACCCAGACGCTGGAAAAGCTGGTGTGGCGCCGCGCCGAGCTGTCGTAG
>JASBSJ010000042.1 GCA_030148985.1 Sphingopyxis sp. | reverse complement strand
ACCACCAGGAGAACTTCCTCTACAGTCACTGGGACGAGATCTGCGAGATCCTGGCCGCCTACGACGTGGCCTTCTCGATCGGCGACGGGCTGCGTCCAGGCTCCATCGAGGACGCCAACGACGAAGCCCAGTTCGCCGAGCTCTACACCCTTGGCGAGCTCACCAGGAAAGCCTGGGCGCACGATTGCCAGGTCATGATCGAAGGCCCCGGCCACGTGCCGATGCACAAGATCAAGGAGAATATGGACAAGCAGCTGGAGGCGTGTGGCGAGGCGCCGTTCTACACGCTCGGGCCGCTGACCACCGACATCGCGCCGGGCTACGACCATATCACCAGCGGCATCGGCGCCGCGCAGATCGGCTGGTACGGCACCGCGATGCTTTGCTACGTCACCCCCAAGGAGCATCTGGGCCTGCCCGACCGCGACGATGTGAAGGTCGGCGTCGTCACCTACAAGCTCGCCGCCCATGCCGCCGACCTCGCCAAGGGCCACCCCGCCGCACAGGTCCGCGACGACGCGCTGAGCAAAGCCCGCTTCGAATTCCGCTGGCGCGACCAGTTCAACCTGTCGCTCGACCCCGACACGGCGGAGCAATATCACGACCAGACGCTCCCCGCCGAAGGCGCCAAGACCGCGCATTTCTGCAGCATGTGCGGACCGAAATTCTGCTCGATGAAGATCAGCCAGGAAGTGCGGGAATTTGCGGCAAAGCAGAACCAAGGCGCCGAAAACTTCATTGCGGTCGAGGAAGCCGAGAAGGGCATGGCCCAGATGAGCGAGCTGTTTAAGGAGACGGGGAGCGAGCTTTATATGGGCGCCGGCGGCAGGGAGCATGATTGACGCATATCCAACCTCAATCACATGCTCTCAAGCTTTTGAGCAGCAAAGTTAATCGGGCATTTCGAAATCTTCGATTTCCTGCACTCTTAGAGCCGCGCTCGGCGCTATTAGGCTCCGGAAATTGTGTCCAAGCTCTCGAAGACGCCCTTCAATTTGTGGGAGTAGAATCTTACCAAGAGAGTAGTGAAAACTCACCCGATCACCAATAATATTGTCGACACTCTCTCTTTCCTGAAAGCTTCTTAGAATTTTGAATTTCAGATCCTCACGTTTCCTCGTCATTTTTGAAGATAGCTTTGCTTGATTTTCGTCAATCACCCCTTCGACTATCGTAAAAGCTTCATCCTCATCAATTTCGCAAATCTCCGCTACATGATCGGGACCGCAGAAAAAGTGTTCAATATCTGTAAGAGTCGATATGAACATTGTACATCTCTCGGGCAGTATATTCTCATACCTTTCAAGTGCCCAAGCTCGCTCGTTCGGAGTCATTCCATCACCATCTCTGTAGAGGAAAACCTTTGACTCCTCACTCATGCTTAAAAAATACTCGACAACTATCTTAGTCGCTTCAAGGTTATCTACTCCGTTGAACGAGACAAATTTACATTTGCTCATATCCCAGCCGTTAGACTCAAGAAGAATTTCAAGTTTTTTTGTCTTTTCGTCTTCAGCAAATACAAGAATCTTCGGATCGTCGTTTTTTAGTTCTTCAAATCGATCAAGAGCGCCTAGCTCCAGAAGAAGCCCGACGTCAGCTTCCAAATCTTCGACCAAACTTCCATCGCTTAGCCAATATACCGATCCTAAAGGGTTGTTTTTTATGGAATCAAATACGTGACGTGAATGGCTAGCGAGAATGATTTGTGTCCCTGCCGTTTCAGACAGCGAGAATAGAAGCTCTACGAGCAGCTTCTGATTACCAGGGTGAAGATGAGCATCGGGCTCGTCCAAGAGCAGCAATTTTGGCTCATAGAGAATCACGTACGCCGCAAGCTGCAAAGCTTGCAAGCAGCCGGTTCCCGCCATTTCAAGCGGCGTCCAAGTGCCCCCCAATCTGACTTTCGAAGAAATGAATTGATTCACATTTTCATCAAATTTCGTTTCTACCGCAAAATTCGGGAATATGTTTCTCATTAAAGTACGAAGCGCCCGCATTTGGAGCGGCTCTTTTTCCAATCTATGCAGTACGTTTCGGAGAAAAAGATTTGCGTCCCCCTGCGCAATACCCGTTTGGACGATCGAGTTGGCTCTCCGCTCCTCGGCCAACGGAATGCCCGCCAGCCCCGGCACATATACGGAAAACGGCGTCTTGATGTCAGATGCAGCGCGAAAAAATGGAGATCCCTTGGGGAAATTTAGCGATACATTCGCGTTTTTTCCGCGGTAAAGAGATAGGCGAAAATCTTGGAGATCGCCATCTTCGTCGAAATACTCAAAGTCAAATTTAGGGCCATAGTCCTGAGTCATTGGAAACAAATGATTTATTTCCATAATTTCTTGAGTTGGTAGAAAAGTAAATTGATTAACTCCTAGTGTGCTGGCAGGCATATTGGCGCTCTTTCCATGCATTTTTGCAGAACGAAGAGCGCTAATAGTGAAATGTATTCCCTGTATAACAGAAGACTTTCCAGCATTGTTTCCGCCAACCAGAAGATTTAGATCATCCAGTTCCAATGTGATATCTTCAACATTTTTAAATGAGCGAATTCTTATTTTATTTATCTTCATCGCGCCTCGCCTCCCCTGAAGCGGTCGAGAATGATCGTTTCTTTTCGCATTTTCAAGACCAGCCAAATGCGTCTTCGCTCACTCCCACCGGTAAACGACGGAGTAGCGCTAAGAATCGGGCAAACTGCCCATTTGTCCTCGAGCCACGCCACCCCGCTCCGCCTTATGTCCTTACATTCACACCATGCTACACTCCCACCCATGCGCGCCCGGAACCCCCTCTACGTCATGGCCAAGCCGCCGCCGGAGGTGCAGGCGCAGATCGCCGCGCTGCCGCGCAACGATCCCGCACGCGGCCCCGACCTCCTCCATGTCACGCTCATCTCGCTCTACGACCTGCATTATGCGCCGCCCGAGTGGCTGCCCGCGACCATCGCCGCGCTGGACGGCTTCGCCGCGGCGCCCTTCCCGCTCGCCTTCGACCGGATCGAGAACCGCAAGGCGGTGACGCTGCGCACGCGCGATCCGCTGGCCGAGGCGCGGGCGTTCCAGAAGGCGCTGGTGAATCACCTGCTGCGCGAAAAGGCGCCGATCGTGGACGGCACCACCCCCGAACCGCACATCACGATCAATTATCGCGGCGACCGGCTGAATGCGCAAAAGATCCCGCCGATCGGCTGGACGGTCGATGAAATCATCCTGACCGAAAGCATCGTCGGCAAGACCACCCATGTCGAACACGGCCGCTGGCCACTCCGCGACGTTGCGGGCTGATCGATCGCGTCGCTCCACTTTCGTCATCCCGGACTTGATCCGGGATCCACTGCGGCGCTGAAGTCATGGATCCCGGATCAAGCCTGTCCTGAACTTGTCGAAGGGTCCGGGGTGACGAAACGGGGCTGCGGCGGCCTGGAACACCCCGTCAGCCAAAGTATCGCCGAAACCAACCCCGCTTTCCGGGAACGACCGGCGACTGGCCGGAAATGCGGACCAGATAATGGCCCAGGATCGCCGCTTGCTGTTTGGTCATCAATATCCGGAACAGGTCGGGGTCATGCGCCTTTGCCGCTTCCGAAGATTGCACGCTTTCCAGCCGGAGCATGATGCGGTCGCCCGCGTCATGATGGCCCCAGCCGACCAGTGCCCCGAAACTCTCCATCATCCCGCCTCTCCCCCACCATCTTCGCGCGACCGATGCCGACAATGCGAAAGGGGGTTTTACCAGAGCTGCGGCGAAATGTCGTCCAATGGTCGAAAAGCCGCCAATCCGCGACCCCCGCAAAAACCCCTTTCCTACATCGCATCGCCATGCTTCATCCTGTTCGATGACCCAGCCCAAACCCCATGCTCGCCCCGCGCGGCCGCGTGGTCCGGCTTTGCAAGGCCCGGCGCCGCAAAGCCTGACCGCCGCGCTGTCCTCCTTCACCCCCGCGCAGCTTCAGCGCCGGCGCAGGAGCGGCTGGACCCCCGACCGCCAGCGCAAGTTCATTGAGGCGCTCGCCGCATCGGCCTGCGTGACCGAGGCGGCGGCGAGCGTCGGGCTGTCGGCGACATCGGCCTATAACCTCCGCCGCCGCCCCGATGCCCATGCGTTCCGCCATGCGTGGGATGCCGCGATCGATTGCGGGATGCGGCGGCTGGTCGATGCCGCGCTGGCGCGCGCGGTCCACGGCGTGCCCGTCCCCATTTTCTACAAGGGCGAACAGGTGGGCGAGCGGCGCGAATATCCCGAACGGCTCGCGATGTTCCTGATGCGCGCGCACGATCCCCATCGCTTTGGCGCCGCGGGGCCCGGCGACGCGAACGGCGGCGCCGCACCGGCCCACGGCGACCCCGCCGAAGCCCGGCTGGCCGATGCGCTCGCGCGGATCGGCGCGCCCGCCGACCCGCCGCCCGCCGCGCCGCTGCGCCTGCCCGGCCCGGCTGCCGATGACGGCGATGGCCCGGAACCAAGTGACTGATTTCATGGGTCCGGGGGTGACAAGTTTGACAAGTTAAGGCAAAAAACCCGCCCCTCACGGCTCGACCCCGACGCCGCTTGCCGATAGGATGCCCGCCTTACTCAGAACAGGAGACGGACGATGCGTGGACAGGCATTAGGCGCGGCGATGCTGCTGCTCGCGGCGTGCGGGAAGGCCGATGCTCCCGCCGCCCCCGAAAAATCGGTGTTGGCCGAGGGCCCCGCGGCCAGCATCGACGATGTCGCCGCCGCCGACCTGCCCCCCGCGGTGCGGGATGCCGTGCTCGCCAAAGTGCCCGGCATGAAAATCGCCGAAGCCGAGCGCAAGGAGCGCGACGGCAAGATATTCTATGACGTCGAGGGGACGCGCCCCGACGGCAGCGAGGTCGAGCTCGACCTGATAGCGGAAGCGGGCGCGTGGCGCATCGTGGAGATGCAGCGCGACATCGCCTGGACCGACGCTCCCGCGCCGGTGCGCACGGTCGCGGGTGCCGCCGCCGACGCCTTCACCCCCGCGCGCGTCATCGAAAGCACGCAGAATGACGGCACGATCGTCTATGAACTCTTCGCCCCCGGCAAGGCGGACGAGCCCGCCGCCGAGGTGAACTGGAAGGACGGCAAGGCAGTGCTGCGCACGACGCGCAACGAATATTGAACCGGCAAACGGAGACCGAATGACCGAGACGACCCCCGCCGACGCAACGCTCACCACCCCCACCGGCCCCGAGCCCAATGGTCCAGAAAAGGGCGCAACCTTCTATCACGGCACGCGCGCCGACCTTGCCGTCGGCGACCTGCTCGCCGCGGGCTGGACCAGCAATTATGGCACCGAAAAACCGCTGTCGTGGATCTATTTCTCGGCCGCGCTGGAGTCCGCGATATGGGGCTGCGAGCTCGCCGCGGGTGACGGCCGCGAGCGCATCTATATCGTCGAACCCACCGGCGACTGGTTCGACGACCCCAACCTCACCGATCAGAAATTCCCCGGCAACCCGACGCGCAGCTATCGCAGCCGCGCACCGCTGCGCATCGTCGGCGAGCTCGAAAACTGGACCCCGCACCCGCCTGAGGTGCTGCAAGCGATGAAGGACGGCCTTGCCAGGCTGAAGGCGGAGGGAAAGGACGTCATCATCGACTGAACCAATCCTCCCTGTGGCGAAGCCATGGGGAGGGGGACCGCCGCCGCAGGCGGTGGTGGAGGGGCCGCGACGGTAGCGCCACAGCCCCTCCGTCAACGCTTCGCGCTGCCACCTCCCCATCGCTGCGCGACAGGGAGGATCGCGTGAAACCTACGAAGGAGAACCCCCCATGCCCTCCCCCATCCGCACTCTCACCCTCGCCGCGCTGCTCGCACTCGCCCCCACGGCCGCCGCCGCCGAGGCCGCGCCGACCACCCAGCCCGCCCCACTGCAACAGCTGCGCATCTACGAAATCCCGCGCACCAACGAAGGCGTGTTCCACGACCGCTTCCAGGATCACGCGCTGCGCATCATGGCGCGCCACGGCTTTGCCGTCCGATCGATCTGGCGCAGCGAGCATGAAGGCAAGGTCGAGTTCGTCTATCTGCTCGACTGGCCCGACGCCGCGACGATGAAGGCCGCCTGGGCCGCCTTCATGGTCGATGCCGAATGGGCGGCGATCAAGCGCGAAACGGGCGCGCGGCACGGCCGCTTCGTCGACTCGATATCGGACCGCACGCTCGACCCTCTACCCTGGTCGCCCGATCGTGCGGGCGGATAGGGAACCCTCCGCGCCGCTCGCGGGTCTATTCCATGGGGGGTCGTGCAGCATGCCGCCCCCGAACCGGCACGCGACAAATGGAGTGATGCCGATGAACAAGCTGATGACCCTGCCCCTTGCCGCCGCGACCGCTATGCTCAGCGCCTGCGCCTCGACGGGCGGTTACGGCTATGACGACGGCGGCTACGGCTATTACGACCGCAACACTTACGACCAGTACGGCCGCTATGATTACGACCGCCCCGATCCGCGCCACGGCGGCTATTATGCCGACCAATATTATCGCGAGGATCGCCGGTATCGCGAACGCCGCCTATCGAACAACGACCGCATCTATCGCGGCCGCGACGGCAAATATTATTGCCGCCGCAACGACGGATCGACCGGGCTGATCGTCGGCGGCGTCGTCGGCGGCATCGCGGGCAACGTCATCGCGCCGGGCGATTCGAAAACGCTCGGCACCGTGCTCGGCGCGGTCGGCGGCGCGGTCGCCGGACGCGCGATCGAACGCAGCGGCAATAACGACGACGTGCGCTGCCGCTAAGCGTTTCGCCGCCGCGGAGGCGCCGGTAGGGCCCGTGGCCTATCCGGCGATCTCCGCGGTCGCGGCGCGCTCGATCGCCGGGCGCCAGTGGCGCGCGACGGGCAGGAGGAAAATCTCCGCCAGCACGCGCTCGATCTCGTCGGCGGTCAGGTAACGCCGATCGATGCGCCCGTCGGCAAGCCGCACCGTCAGCCGGTTGTCGCGCAGGCCATAGCGCGTCTCGGCGGTCGTGCGTGCCGCGATCAGCTGATAGCGGAAATGCGAATCCGGGTGCGCCGAGGTGTACCAGTTGCCGATTTCATAATCGATTGCGGGCGGCGCGACATTCTCGATCCGGTAGAGCGTCCGCCATTTCGCGTCGATCCGCGCCGCGACCTGCCACTCGGCGCCGTGCCGCACGACGCGATAGCTTTCGTGCCGCGTCGGCTGGGCATCCTCACTGTCCATCGCCAGCGGTCGCGGCGGCACCGCCGCGCCAAAGCCGACATCGACGAGCCACGGCCGTCGATCGAGCGTCACCCGCACGACCATATGCGTGCGCGGCGTCGGCGGCGCATCGTCGGGCAGCATCCAGCGCACGCGGCCGATCAGGCCCTCGGCCGCGAAGCCGATCGCCTGCAGGACACGGAGGAACAATCCGTTCTGCTCGAAACAATAGCCGCCGCGCCGCTGGCCGATCAGCTTGGCGTCGATGGCGTCGGCGCCGATATCGATCCCCGCGCCGGTTAGCGCGTCGATCGCCTCGAACGGGATCGCGGCGATGTGCGCCGCGTGCAACGCCGCGAGCACCTCCATCGTCGGCGCCACCGGTCCGCGATAGCCGATCCGCGCGAAATAGCGGGGCAGAAAGGCCTCGGCGGGCGCCTCGGCCCCCGAATCTTCGGGCTCGAATGGCGTGGCAGCGGGTTGGTGCAGCATGGACAAGACTCCGTTCACGAATCATCTGTTCCGCACTTATGAAAGCTCAAGCCCGGTTGAGGTCAAGCGCAGATAGACGATGGTCTTCGCTGTCGTGAAAAAGTCACTATATTAGTAACTTATCCGTTCCACACGGCCAGCGCTGCGGGAGACGGATGCTATAATGGGACGCGATGCGCGGGAAGATGACGGCGGCAATGGCTTTCGGCATCCATGTGACACGGATGGCAACCGACGACGAATAGCGACAGGGATTCGACTCTCATGGCATATGAGAACATAATATGAACATTGATCCGATTCGGAGTTATGGATGATGGACCCGATGTTCCGCTATTTCCTGGGCTTTCAGGTAAACGCCGATCGCGCCGGCTGGCTCGCGCGCCAATTGCCGCCTGTTTCGGGCGACCTGTTCGCGGGGTTGAAGCCCCAGCTGTATCATCTGACGCTGTGCACGATCGCCGAGACGCTCGAGCCGCAACCCTTCCTGCGGAGCCAAGTCGCCAAGGCGTTCGCGCCCGGCCTGCCCGCCGCGAGCGCAATTGCTTTTGGCAGGATCGTTGGGCGCGAAACCGGCGTCGAACTGGTCCCCGCAGGCAGCGTCGGCGGCATCCGCCAGACATATGACGCCATTGTCGCCCGCGTGGCGGCGCAGGGTATCGAACCGATGCATCGCAAGCCGGGCCTTTGGCCGCATATCACGCTCGGCTACGGCCGGCCCGATGGCTTTGATCCGGTGCCGCTCGCGTGGACCTGGACCCCGCGCGACCTCGTGCTCATCGAAAGCCATGTCGGCCATCGCCGCCACCGCGTGCTGCAAAGCTGGACATTGGAGCCGCCGGC
>JASBSJ010000021.1 GCA_030148985.1 Sphingopyxis sp. | reverse complement strand
AAGGACGCCGTCGCCCGCGTGTGGCTGAAGCCCGGCACGGGCAAGATCACCGTCAACGGCCGCGACCAGGAACTTTATTTCGTGCGCCCGACGCTGCGCCTCGTCATCAACCAGCCCTTCGGCCTGACCGAACGCGTTGGCCAGTATGACGTGATCGCAACCGTCAAGGGCGGCGGCCTGTCGGGCCAGGCGGGCGCCGTGCTGCACGGCATCGCGCAGGCGCTGACCCGTTTCGAACCCGCGCTGCGTGGCCCGGTCAAGACGGCCGGCTTCCTGACCCGCGACAGCCGCGCGGTCGAGCGCAAGAAGTACGGCAAGGCCAAGGCCCGCCGCAGCTTCCAGTTCTCGAAGCGTTAAGAGCTTTTTCCACCGACGGGTGGAGAAGAGGAGGGCGGTCCGGCAACGGGCCGCCCTTTTTCGTGGGGGCGGGCGCTCAGGACGTGCGGCCCGCTTTCATCTGCTGCGCATAGCCCGCCTGAACCATCGCGCTCATCCGGTCGAACAGCGCGTCGGGGTCGCTGCGGCGCAGGTCGGCGATTGCCGCTTCCATGCCCTCGGCCACAACGATCTCGCGCTTGCCCGCATCGACCGCGGCGAGCATCTGCGCCGCCGCATCGTCCGGCGACAGGCCATTGTCGATCGCCGCGTCGCTCGTCCCCCGCACGCTGCCGTCGGCGTTCAGCGCGTTGCGGCTGACGTTGGTGCGCACCGATCCCGGCGCGACCACCAGCACCTTCAGCCCCAGATGCTCATTTTCGGCGCGCACCGCGTCGTGATAGCCGATCAGCCCATGCTTCGCGGCCGAATAGGCGCTGCGCAGCGGCACGCCCGCGATCCCCGCGACGCTCGATATGGCGATGATCTGCCCGCCGCCCGCGTCGATCATTCGCGGCAGCAGCTGCTGGGTCAGCGCGATCGGGGCGAGCAGGTCGACGTCGACGATCCGCTGATAGACCGAAAAGTCGGTCTCGACCGCCAGGCTGCGCTGCGAAATGCCGGCGTTGTTGACGAGCCCGTCGATCCGCCCCTGCCAGTCCCACGCCTGCCGGACGATCGCGGGCAGCGCGGCATAATCGGTCGCCTCGAACGGCAGGATCATCGTGCCGGGGCCGCAATCCTTCGCCACCGCCTCCAGCGCGGCGATATTGCGCCCCGACAGGATCAGTTTTGCGCCGCGTGCCGCAAGCGCCCGCGCCAGCGCCGCGCCGATGCCCGAGGAAGCGCCCGTGACCCACCAGATTTGATCTTTCATATCCGCTCCCTATCTTGGTTTCCGTTTCAAGGTGAAACGGGTGCGCGGGCCCGTCAAGCCGCCGACCCGCGCATTTCCGTGCAGGGGTGGCAATTTTATTGCGAATCTGTTATAATAAATATCAACGCGCCGACATTGTGCCTCTTCCCGCCGCCGGGCTGGGGCATGTTCGGCGTTTCCGATGGAGCCACATCCCTTGTCACTCTGACTGGCGAGCGCCGCCCTGACAACCCTTGTCCCCCTCCTGCCGAGGGCCGGATGCACCGTTGTTTACGCGCTTCCCCGTCCCGGATAAGGCCAATGAAAGGAACTTGAATGTCCGCAAGCACGCTCGTCTTCGAAGTCGGTGACTATGTCGTTTATCCGAAACATGGCGTGGGGCGCGTCATCGAATTGCAGAAATCCGAAATCGCCGGAATGCAGCTCGAACTTTATGTCCTGCGCTTCGAAAAGGAAAAAATGACCCTGCGCGTCCCGACCAACAAGGCCGAGGGCGTGGGGATGCGCAAATTGTCGTCGGACAAGACGCTGAAGGAAGCGCTCCAGGTGCTGACGACCAAGCCGAAGGTCAAGCGCACCATGTGGTCGCGCCGTGCGCAGGAATATGAAGCCAAGATCAATTCGGGCGATCTCGTGTCGATCGCCGAAGTGACCCGCGACCTGTTCCGCGCCGACGACCAGCCCGAACAGAGCTATTCGGAGCGCCAGATCTTCGAAGCGGCGTCGAGCCGCCTCGCGCGCGAACTCGCCGCGATGGAGGAAAGCGACGAAAAGACCGCGCAGGCGAAGATCCTTCAGATCCTCAACGAACATGCGCCGCTGTATTACGCCGAAAAGGTGTAAGAGCGCGGAGTAGCGATAAGGAAAGGGGCGGTCCGAAAGGGCCGCCCTTTTTCTTACCCCTCTCCCTTTAAGGGAGAGGGCCGCGAGACTTGCGAGCTTGCTCGCTAGCCGCAGCGGGTGAGGGCCAAGCAGCGCCGCATACCCTCACCCAGCTTCAGCTAGGCAGCAAGCTGCCAAGCTTTCGCATCCCTCTCCCCCAAGGGGAGAGGGAATTAGGGATAAACCGCCCCCACGAAATACAACCCATCGGGCGGCGCATTCAGCCCCAGCGCCTGCCGGTCCGCCGCCTCCAGCGCCGCTTTCAAATCGCGCGCCGACCATTTCCCATGCCCGACAAGCGCGAGCGAGCCGACCATCGAGCGCACCTGATGGTGCAGGAAACTGCGCGCCGCGGCCTCGATGATGATCTCCTCGCCGTGGCGGCTCACCGTCAGCCTATCGAGCGTCTTCACCGGGCTTTGCGACTGGCAATGCGCCGAGCGAAAGGTCGTGAAATCATGCAGGCCAATGAGCTGCTGTGCCGCGGCGTGCATCGCATCGGCATCGAGCGGCCGCGCGACCTGCCACGCCAGCCCCTTGTCCCACGTCAGCGGCGCGCGGCGGTTGACGATGCGATATTCGTAACTGCGCCCGATGCAGGCAAAGCGCGCGTGCCAGTCGTCCGGCACCACCGCGCACCCGATGATTGCGATCGGCGCGGGGCGAAGCTGCGCATTCAATGCCTCGGTCAGTTTGAACGGGGTCAGCGGCTTGGCGATGTCGACATGCGCGCGCATCGCGATCGCATGGACGCCGGCGTCGGTGCGCCCCGCGCTCAGCACCTGCACCTCTTCGGCGGTGAAACGATGGATCGCTTCCTCGATCGCCTGCTGAACGCTCGGCCCATGCGCCTGCCGCTGCCAGCCCATATAGGGGCGGCCGTCATATTCGATGGTGAGCGCGAAGCGGGTCATATGGGCCCCTTAGCCGTTCGTGTCGAGCGAAGTCGAGACACCCTATGACCCTCTCCCATTTAGGGAGAGGGCAGCGAGACTTGGTGGCTTCGCCACCTAGTCGCAGCGGGTGAGGGGGTGTGCGCTATCGTGAGGTCCCAACCCCTCACCCAGCTTCGCCTAGGCAGCAAGCTGCCAAGGCTGCGCAACCCTCTCCCTAAATGGGAGAGGGGATTAGGTTAGCCGCGTCCCCTTGGCGATTCCCCGCCCGCGCAACATCTCGCCCGCCTCCATCGCCGGCTTCCCCGCGCGCTGGATGCGCGTCACGCGGATCGCGCCGGGATTGCACGCGATCGTCAGCGCATCGTCGATCGTCACGCCCGGCGCCGCGCCCGCCACCGTATCGGCCGGATGCACGACCTCCGCAGCCAGCACCTTATAGCGCTCGCCCTCCAGCTCGAAAAACGCCCCCGGCATCGGATTGAACGCGCGAATCTGCCGCTCGACCTGCACCGCGCTGGTCAGGAAATCGAGCCGCGCCTCGCTCTTGTCGATCTTCGCCGCATAGGTCACCCCCTCTTCGGGCTGCGGCGTCGGCGGAAAGGCGTGGAGTTCGCTCAGCACGCGCCGCATCATCAGCGCGCCCATTTCGGCCAGCTCGTGCGTCAGCACGCCTGCGCTCTTGCGTGCGACCGGCGTCGTTTCGATCAGCCGCATCGCGCCGGTGTCGAGCCCCGCGTCCATCTGCATGATCGTCACGCCCGTTTCGGCATCGCCCGCCAGGATCGCGCGCTGCACCGGCGCCGCGCCGCGCCAGCGCGGCAGGATCGATCCATGGACGTTCAGGCACCCTTCGCGCGGGGCGTCGAGCACCGCCTGCGGCAGGATCAGGCCATAAGCGGCAACCACCGCGACATCGAGGTCGAGCGCAGCAAATTCTGCCTGCGCTTCCTCGGTTTTCAGGCTGCGCGGCGTGCGGACGGAAAGGCCATGCTCCTCGGCCCAGACCTGTACCGGGCTTTTCTGCAATTTCTTGCCGCGCTGCGCCGGGCGCGGCGGCTGGCTATAGACGGCCACGATGTCATGCCCCGCCGCGTGGAGCGCGGCGAGCGTTGGCACCGCAAAGGGCGGCGTTCCCATGAAGGCGATGCGCATGGGTGCGGGCTTTGGCGGAGGTGTACGCAGAGTTCAACCCTCTCCCATCTAGGGAGAGGGCAGCGAGACTTGCCAGCTTGCTGGCTTAGTCGCAGCGGGTGAGGGGGTGTGCGCTATCGATAGCGACGAACCCCTCACCCAGCTTCGCCTAGGCAGCAAGCTGCCAAGGCTGCGCAACCCTCTCCCTCAAGGGGAGAGGGGATTGGGGATATTGCGCGCGTCCCCGTCGCCCACTACCACCCCGCCATGGCCTCCACCGAAATCGAAGCCCTCGTTCAGCAACTCGCCCGGCTCCCCGGCCTCGGCCCACGGTCGGCGCGGCGCGCGGTGCTGCATCTGATGAAGAAGCGCGAGAGCGCGTTCGCACCGTTGCTCGCCGCGCTGCAAACTGTGTCCGAACGGCTCGTCACCTGCACCATCTGCGGCAATATCGACACGCACGATCCCTGCGCAATCTGCGCCGACCCGCGCCGCGATGCGCGCAGCCTGTGCGTCGTCGAGGAAGTGTCGGACCTCTGGGCGCTCGACAAGTCGCGGCTGTTTCCGGGAAAATATCATGTGCTGGGCGGGCGGCTGTCGGCGCTGGAGGGCGTGCGGCCGCAGGATCTCAGCATCGACGCCCTCGTCGCGCGCGTCGCGGCGGGCGGTATCGACGAGGTCGTCCTCGCAATGAACGCCACGCTGGAGGGCCAGACGACCGCGCATTATCTCGCCGAGCGGCTGGAGGGCTATCCGGTGCGGCTGACGCAGCTGGCGCATGGTTTGCCGGTTGGAGGGGAACTGGATTATCTCGATGAGGGGACGCTGGCGCAGGCGCTCAGGGCGAGAAGGCCGGTGGGGTAATAAGATGGCAGAGAAAAATTCTTTATACCCGTTGGTTGTAGCGACGGATACGGCCAAAGAAGCGACTTCTGGGTTGGCCAAAGCGGTGGGGACAACTCTCGCCGAAATCTGGCAAGGGATCGTTGGGGATAAAGTAGCCCGTTGGCGGCTAAGTAATGCTGTCAAACAGAATGAAATTCTAAGTTTGCACCTTTCCAGACTAGAAAAAAAGGTGGATTTCGATCGGATTCCGGACGGCTACGCTTGCACTTGGTTCGATGAAGCGACAAAGCATGAAGAAACAGAAATTCATGCAATATTTGCTGATTTGTTGATCGGTGCGGCCAATGGGAATGCAGATGCTTTAAAGATAAGAAACAAAGCTAGCATCTATGTTTTCTTCTGTAGATGTTATGGTATTTAAAGTTATCATACTAAATGCAATTCGTATCCATTCAATGGATGAAAAACCGAGAAAAATCACCGTTATATTTGAAGAGGATAGCAAGATTTCCCATCCAGAATATTTTGCGTCCTTTGATTTTCTCGAGTCACAAGGTTTAATTATTTCTACTGATTATGGAATTATTACAATGGGATCGCAAGATTCTTTTGGGTATCGCAGTGTGGATTATACCTTTTTGATTGAAGGCGACGTAAATGTTCGTCGGAATCTCGAATTGACGTGGCAGGGAATATTATTTGCTATTGCAGCGTTTCCTGAGTTGGATTCGCATGTACTGCTTAAACCCCCAGCGTCCCCTTGACCCGGCGCTCCTCCGACCATACCTGCACCCCATGGCCATCCTACCCATCATCGAGACCCCGGACCCCCGGCTGCGCGTCATTTCCAAGCCCGTCGAAACCTTCGACGCCGAGCTGAAACAGCTTGTCGCCGATATGTTCGAAACGATGTACGACGCCCCCGGCATCGGGCTCGCCGCGATCCAGGTCGGGGTGCCGAAGCGCATCCTTGTCATCGACCTGCAGGAACCCGATCCCGAGGATGAAGAGGGCAAGAAGGTGATCCGTGACCCGCGGGTGTTCATCAATCCCGTCTTTTCGGACGAGAGCGAGGAGCATAGCGTCTATTCCGAAGGCTGCCTGTCGGTCCCCGAACAATATGCCGATGTGACGCGCCCCGCCGAGGTCACCGTCGATTGGCAGGACGAGGACGGCAAGCATCACCAGGAACGCATGACCGGCCTGATGGCGACGTGCATCCAGCACGAGCATGACCATCTGGAGGGCATTTTGTTCATCGACCATCTGTCGCGGCTGAAGCGCGAGATGGTGCTGAAGAAGCTCGCGAAGCTGCGCAAAGCGGCGTGATTCCCCAGACCCTCTCCCATTTAGGGAGAGGGCAGCGAAACTTGCGAACTTGTTCGGCATTATGTAGCAAACGCACCAAGGTCGGAGACGACCTTTGAGTAGGCTCGGCCACTGGTCGGATTGCGCCTTACATCGCGGTCCTGCTTACGAGCCGAGGCCATGCGACTGCGGCGGTTTAGATCTGGCAGCGTATGAAAGGTATGTCCGCATCGTTGCGGCGATACCCAGCGCGGGGAGCCTCGCTCTTTTCATCGCTCAGGGTGAATCGCCAAGTTTTGTCGAGCCGGAAGGTGCGCCAGTCGTTGTTGCCGCCGGGTTTGGTCGAGGTGACTTGCCAAGCGCGCATAACGGGATTGCCAGCGGTGGAAGTTCCGACGGCGTGGACTTCGACAACGCGAGTGTGCCCGTCGTAGTTGATAATGAGCCTCTTACCGGCGCTCAGCGCATCACAGGCGACGTGCCACCACATAACGAATCCCCCGACTCCGACGATGGTGGAGACAATAGAGCCGGAAGCGGGGATGCCAAGTGAGCGCGTTGCTTGCCCTGCTCGCGCTTTGGTCATGTCATTGCTGGCAAACCTTCGCACTCGGTCCTGTCGAGAGTTTTGCCGACGATTTCGCCGTACTCATCACAGCGAGCCGTGGCTGCAATTCTGAAGCAAAAATAGGATTTGAAATTGGCGTCGCCCATCGTCGAGTATGTAAGGAAGCCGATAATGTAGGTCGGATATTTTTGGGGATTTCTGATCTTAAACCGGCTGACAAGGTCTTTGCCGTCGGCACAGATACGGTCATCATTGTGGGCGAAGCGAGTTTTGGCCCTGAACACCGGTTCAGACGCCAGCGTATAGAATATCTGGAAGCCGTAGGCGTTGCTCTTCCCTTGATTGGAAATCCCAATCGCTATTTCGGTCCAATTCCCTTCGGACAATTCCTGAATCGCGCGTGTGACCACGATTATGGCGCGGTCGGCAGCGATCAGTGCGTTACGCGACTTTCTGGCGTCGGTAGCGGAAGAAGCAGCCGCTTGGCGCGCAATGACGTTTGCGGCCTTAGTTTCCTTAAACGTCGTATAGACCAGGTATATTCCGACCACGCTAAGGACCATGCCGGTGATAGCCGCAAAGCCCATTATGTTGGTCCACAGCGCGGAAGTCTGCTGCGCTACAAGATCATCATATTCGCGGCGATTGTCTGCACGTTTCTGACTGTATTCGGCTTTTGCATCCGCGCGGCATTGCGAGAGTTGCACAGCGGGGACGCCGCGACAGGCCTTCTTTTCCTGATAGGCGGCGTATCGGGCGTGTTCGGCAGCAGCATCATTGGCGGTCTGCACATAATAAGACTGTTGGGATAAGCCGTAGATCAGGGCGCATACAACAACCGTAAGCCCCAAAACAGAGGCTAGGACAGCCGCAATTCTTTTACCCCGACCGCTTCTAAGCATTGCAACATGAACACCGCTGTGAATTTCCCACGGCTGAGCTTGTTCCTGATATTCGGCTCAGAGTCCACCACGCCTATGTCAGCCAGCTTATCGACAAGCTGGGCATAGGAGACGTTGTGCCGCTTCAATTCGGCTTTCAACAGCCCCTTCACGCGCGCTTCCCATTCGGTATCAGCCAAAACGTATCTCCTATGATTACAAAATCATCATATGCGATACATTCGTCATTGACAACAGTGCATGAATGTCACTATATACGATGCATAAGCAACGGATATGATGACAATGGCACAAGGTTCACACTTTCTTCTCTCTGCAAAGGCTCGCACGCTGAGCCTCAAAGCTGTGTTCACGATGGGCGAGGACGGCGCATACAAGGCGTTCTGCGACATGCGTTGGCCGGAAACCGATGGCGAAGCAGTTTGCCCGCGTTGCGGCTGTGTCGAAACCTATGACATTGCCACCCGCCGCAAGTTCAAGTGCGTTGCCTGTCATCACCAATTCTCGGTTACGAGCGGCACGATTTTCGCCAGCCGCAAGCTCGGCTTCGTCGATCTGCTCGCCGCAATTGTCATTTTCGTCAACGGCGCGAAGGGCGTCGCCGCGCTGCAATTGAGCCGCGATCTGGATTGCCAGTACAAGACCGCGTTCGTTCTGACCCACAAGCTGCGCGAAGCGATGGCCCGCGAGCAGATGGGCCGCACGCTGGACGGCATCGTGGAAATCGACGGCGCGTATTTCGGTGGCTACGTGAAGCCGGAAAACCACAAGGACGACCGCAAGGACCGTCGCTTGGCCTTCAACCGTTCGGGCAAGCGCCAGTGCGTCGTCGTGATGCGCGAACGCGGCGGGAAGTCACTTCCGTTCGTTGTCGCCAACGAAGGCGATGCCGTCCCCTACGTTCGCGATCACGTCGCCAACCTTGCCGTCCTGCACGCCGACGAAGGCACCGGCTGGGACGCGCTGCACGCCGGGTGGATGACGCATCGCGTCAATCACTCCGTCCAGTTCTTCGACGAAGGCGCATGTACCAATCAGGCGGAAAGCTATTTCAGCCGCCTTCGCCGCATGGAAGTCGGCACCCATCACCATATCGCTGGCCCCTATATCGGTGCCTATGCCCGCGAAGCTTCGTGGCGCGAAGATAACCGCCGCGTGCCGAACGGCGATCAGGCTGCAATGGTGACGGCGGCGGCGATGGGGTCGCGGGTTAGCCGGACTTGGAAGGGTTATTGGCAGCGCGCAGCTTGACAAATAGTCCGTCCTGCTATGTCTGCGCCTAATGTCACAGGATCTAGCACAGCTTTCTAGCAACATCGCGGCAGAAATTGGCAAGCAGGCTCGCCGGTTCAGGGGATCGTCGCTGTTTGTTAAAGTCGTTCTAGTTTCCGTATTTTCGGCTGTTGCAGCCGTTTCACAGTTTGTTCAATTTCCTGAAACTGGCCCCGAGACCTTTCAAGTTATCGGCATAATGGCGTCTTTGATTGTGTTCATTGGCGGCATTTTTGTCGTGATCACCGAGCAGGATGCGACCGAACAGCTCGCCCTTTCGCAACGTGCAGTTGAAGCTGCGCGCGATGCAGAAAGTAAGTATGAGATTATAGGCGAGATGCAGGCCGACGCTGAGCGTCTGATCGAACTCTTCCAAGCAATGACGGTGATGCGTGGCGCAATAGAGCACCTTGCCGGTAATCCTGCAAAGGATGAGGACGAGGTAATCACGAAGCTATTGAAGGCTTGTGATCGCTCGCTCGCCATTGCGATGGACTTTGCGCAATACGATCAGTGGACCATTGGCATATACAAAGCCGTCCCGTCGGAAACGGAAGCTCATCGTGCCGTACTGAAGTGCGTTGCGCACAAGCGAGCGATTGAATGTGACCCAACCGAAGCGCGCGTATGGAAAGAGGGTACGGGAATTATGGGAGTCGCCTACTCCAATGGCGATGAGATCATTGTACCTGACTTGCAAGCTGACGGCATGAAGGCGGTATTCGGCACGTCGGCCAATGAGCAGCGCGAATATGACATGGATCGCTACAGGTCGATGGTGGCCGTACCCGTGAAAGTAGAAGGCTTAGAAAAACCTTGGGGCGTAGTTACCGCAACGACCGACAGAGTTGGTCATTTTTCGCCCAACGCTGAACCCGGCGTGAGACCAGACGAAGGAGCGCGAACACTCGCGGGTATGATCGCGCTTGCCATCGCAGTTATGCGCAAACCCTAAACGTACTTTCGTATGATGACATGGATCGGAAACTACGATAGATTCATTGTACGTTCAGCGGGGGAGGCGACAATGAACAGCACGATGAAACACGAACCTGCACACTCCCGCGAATTTGAAATCGACATGACCGTTGAACAACTGGTTGGCAAGCTGATGAACGACGCTCTTACGTCGGACGAAGAGGCGCGCTTTAAGCAGCTTATGGCGCAGCGTTCGCGTATGATGCGCCAAGGGTTCAGCCGCACGGTACGTCGTCGCGTCGCCGCGTAATCAACGCGCGATCTCCCAATCCAGATACTGCCCGTCCGTCTCTCGACTGGAGATTACGCCTTGGTCGCGCAGCCGCGCCAGCGCCTTCCTAGCGCGCGTCGTGGCGGTCCTGAGGCTCAGCCTGTCGGTTGGCAGCGAACGCGCCTCTTGCACGCGCCCGACCAATTCAGGGGTCGATAGCGGCTCGCCAGCCGTTCGCAGCGTGTCGATGATGGCGCGCGTTACCTCGCCCCTGTTCGCCCAATGCGCCTTGCGGGTGAATTTGAGCGGCGGAATATCGGCTAGGTCCGCTTCCGGCCTGAATATCAGGATGGCGCGGTCCAGCGCAGCAACGTCTGCAAGCAAGGCCTCATACTGAGCGCGTACCGTGTCGGCCTCTAGCGCCAGTTCGCGCCGTCGCCTCACTAGGCCGGATACAACATTCTCGTGCATCCCGCCTTATCCCGCAAAGCGCCGGATAATCCCACTAGCGGCTTGGTGCGTTTGCTACATAATGCCGAACTTGTTCGCTAGTTGCAGCGGGTGAGGGCGTTTTGCCGCGAAGTTGCAGGCCCTCACCCAACTCCAGCTAGGCAGCAAGCTGCCAAGCTTTCCTATCCCTCTCCCTCAAGGGGAGAGGGAATGAATGTCACTCCGCCTTCTTCGCCACCGCCACCATCGCGGGACGCAGCAGCCGGTCCTTCATCATATAGCCTGCCTGCATTTCCTGCACGATCGTGCCGGGCGCCTGGTCGCTCGGGATTTCCAGCATCGCCTGATGCTGGTTGGGGTCGAGCGGCAGGCCGATCGCCGCGATGCGCGTAATGCCGTTGCGTTCGAACACGCCGAGCAGTTCGCGCTCGGTCGCTTCGAGCCCGGTAATCAGCGGCTTGATCGCCTCGTCGGCGCGCTGTTCGTCGCTGAGCGCGGCGAGCGCGCGGCCCAGATTGTCGGCGACCGACAATATGTCGCGCGCAAATTTGGTCGCGGCATAGGCGTGCGCGTCGGCGACTTCCTTCTCGGCGCGGCGGCGGACATTCTGCGTTTCGGCGCGCGCATAGAGCAGATCCTGCTGCACCGCGGCGAGCTGTTCGGCGAGCTTCGCCGCCTCATCCTGCGTTTCGGTCGCGGGCGTTTCGGTTGCGGCGTCGTCGGTCTGGCCGTCGTCGACCGGCGTGTCATTTTCCATATTCGTCATAAACCTATCGTATCAGTCTGGAGAGTGATTGTGCGGTGAAATCCACCATGGGAACGATGCGGGCATAGTTCAAGCGCGTCGGGCCGATCACGCCCACGACGCCGACGACGCGCCCGTCCGCTCCGCGATAGGGCGCGGCGATAACCGACGAGCCCGACAGCGAAAAGAGCTTGTTTTCGGAACCGATGAAAATGCGCGTCGCGCTGCCCTCGCGCGCGCTGTCGAGCAGCTGGGCGATGTCCTGTTTCGTCTCGAGTTCGTCGAGCAATTGCCGCACGCGGTCGAGGTCGCCGACCGCGCTGTCGTCGAGCAGATTCGCCTGCCCGCGCACGATCAGCACCGGCCGGTCGGCGCCGTCGGAAGACCAGATGGCAAGCCCGCGCGACACCAGATCCTGCGCCGCGCGGTCGATCGCGATGCGTTCGGCCTCGATCTCGCGGCGCACGCGCGCCATCGCTTCGGTCAGCGTCAGGCCCGACAGCGTCGCCGAAATGAAATTGCCCGCTTCGACAAGCGCCGAAGGGTCGAGCCCCGCGGGCACGTCGATGACGCGATTCTCGACCGCGCCGTCGCCCGCGACGAGCACGACGAGCGCCTGGCGATCCGACATCGGGACGAAGGCGATCTGCTTCAGCACGCGCTCATGCTTGGGGACGAGCACCAGCCCAGCGCAGGCCGACAGGCCCGACAGCGCGGCGGTCGCCTGCGCCAGCGCGCTTTCGATCGGCCCGCCTTCGGACAGGCTCGCCTCGATCTGCGCGCGGTCCTCGGCGCTCGGTTCGGCCACCTGCATCATCCCGTCGACGAACAGGCGCAGTCCCTGTTCGGTCGGCAGCCGCCCGGCGCTGGTGTGCGGGCTGGCGAGCCGGCCATATTCTTCCAGATCCTGCATGACGTTGCGGATCGACGCGGGCGACAGGTTGAGCGCCGCGAGCTTCGACAGCGTGCGCGACCCCACCGGCTGCCCCGTTTCCAGATAGGCATCGACGACCAGCCGGAACACGTCGCGCGCACGCGTGGTGAGTTCGGTGATCGGGGGCGTTGTCATGCGGGGAATTTAGGGGGCCGCGCACCGGGTTGCAACCAAGCCGTCGCCCCCGCGAAGGCGGGGGCCGCCAGCGGTCTGGTCTTGCGTCGCTGCACAAGCCAACAGCGGCCCCCGCCTTCGCGGGGGCGACGATACTATATTTGACACGCGGACTGGGGCCGCTAGCCTCCCCGCCGGGGAGCCTGCACGGGGAGACAGCATGACGACACGCCCGCTGGATCAAGACGATCCGCTCGACGATTTCGACCATCGCGACATCATCCTGCTCGGCCGCAAACAGCGCGTCTATACGCTGGGCCGCGGCCCCGCTGTCATCGTGATGACCGAAATGCCCGGCATCAGCCCGCACGTCGCGCGCTTCGCCCGCTGGGTCGCCGATGCCGGCTTCACCGTCTATATGCCGCATATCTTCGGCAAGGACGGCGCCGTGCCGCGGATGCCCGGCGCGCTGTTCACGATCCTTGGCGGGTGCATCAGCCGCCAGTTCCGCGCCTTCCAGGCCAATGAAAGCTCGCCCGCGACGCAGTGGCTGCGCGCGCTCGCGGCCAAGGCGCATCAGGAATGCGGCGGCCCGGGTGTCGGCGCGATCGGCATGTGCTTCACCGGCAATTTCGCGCTGTCGATGATGCTCGAACCCGCGGTGATCGCGCCCGTGCTCGCGCAGCCGTCGCTGCCGCTCAACGATCCCGCGGGGATGCACATCGCGCCCGACGAACTGGCCGAGGTCAAGGCGCGCATGGAGGCGGAGGATCTGACCGTGCTCGCTTATCGCTTCGAGGGCGACAAATATTGCCGCGCGGCGCGCTTTGCGGCGTATCAGGATGCGCTCGGCGACCGTTTCATCGGCCGCGTCCTGCCCGACAGCGCGGCCAATCCCGACAGCCCGATGAAGAACCCGCACAGCGTCGTCACGATCCACCTGATCGACGAAGCGGGTCAGCCGACGGTGCAGGCGCGCGACGAAATCCTTGATTTCTTCAAGATGCGGTTGAGCGATTGAGGAGGGCGGCCTAAGGGCGGCGGCAATCATCATCGAAAGGATAAACTATGCGCCCCTCCGGCCGCGCGCCCGATCAAATGCGTCCCATCGCCATCGAAACCAATTTCACCATCCATGCCGAGGGCAGCGTGCTGGTCAGCTTTGGCCATACCAAGGTGCTGGTCACCGCCAGCGTCGAGGAAAAAGTGCCGCCCTTCCTGCGCGGCAAGGGGCAGGGATGGGTGACCGCCGAATATGGGATGCTGCCCCGCGCGACCCACACGCGCGGCAGCCGCGAGGCGGCGAAGGGCAAGCAGTCGGGCCGGACGCAGGAAATCCAGCGCCTCATCGGCCGCTCGCTGCGCGCCGTCGTCGATATGCAAAAGCTTGGCGAGCGGCAGATCGTCATCGACTGCGACGTGATCCAGGCCGACGGCGGCACGCGCACCGCGTCGATCAGCGGCGCGTGGGTCGCGCTGCGGCTCGCGGTCGACAAGCTGATCGAGGCGAAGCAGCTGGCCGACGATCCGATCGTCGACAGCGTCGCGGCGATCTCGTGCGGCATCTACAACGGCACGCCGGTCCTCGACCTCGACTATGACGAGGATTCGGTGGCCGAAGCCGACGGCAATTTCGTGCTGACAGGCAAGGGCCAGATCGTCGAGGTTCAGGCGAGCGCCGAGGGTGCGACCTATGACGAGGAAGGCCTCCTCCGCCTCCTCCGCCTCGCACGCATCGGCTGCGGCGAGATTTTCGCGGCGCAGGCGAAGGCGGTGGGCAGGTAATTTTCCTTCGTCACCCCGGACTTGATCGGGGTCCACGCGGCGCCGAGGAAATGGATGCCGGATCAAGTCCGGCATGACGAAATTGAGGTTGTCGAATGGCTCATCGAAAACTCACCCCCGGCAAGCTGGTGATCGCGAGCCATAATGCGGGCAAGGTGCGCGAGATTCGCGCGCTGCTCGAACCCTATGGGATCGATCCGGTGTCGGCGGGCGACCTTGGCCTGCCCGAGCCCGCGGAGACGGGGACGAGCTTCGCCGAAAATGCGCTGTTGAAAGCCCATGCCAGCGCGGCGGCATCGGGGCTTCCGGCGCTCGCCGACGACAGCGGGCTGTGCGTCGACGCGCTTGGCGGCCGACCCGGCGTTTACACCGCCGATTGGGCCGAACGACAGGCGTTCGAAGGCCCACCCGGCCGCGACTGGTATCTGGCGATGGGCAAGGTCGAGGGGCTGCTGACCGAACAGGGGCCTGACGTCGATCGCGGCGCCTGCTTTGTTTGCACGCTGGCGCTGGCGTGGCCCGACGGTCATGCGGAGGTGTTCGAGGGGCGCGCCGAGGGCCGCCTGACCTGGCCGCCGCGCGGCACGTTAGGGTTCGGCTACGATCCGGTTTTCGTACCGCTTGGCCAGACGCTGACCTACGCCGAAATCGACCCGGCCGAAAAGCACGCGATCAGCCACCGGGCGGACGCGTTCGCCAAATTGACTGCTGCCCTTTTTTGAGGGCATTAATTACACCCGGATAATATTGACAGATATATTACCCGGGTGTAATTGGGCGCCATGACACAAGCTTCTCGAACAGTCACCGCCTTCCTTGGCGATACGCAACTGGCATCCGGAAACCCCGAGTCGGTTACCCGTACGATCGAGGATCGCTATCCCACCGACATCGGCGCGGTTCTGGTTTTCGACGACGCCACCGGACGGTTGAGCGATCTCGATTATTGGACCGCCGCCGCAGAGACGCCCGCGCCTGCCCCCGCGGCCGGCCGCCCGCGCCTGGGCGTCAAGGCGCGGGAGGTGACGTTGCTGCCGCGGCACTGGGACTGGCTGTCGGCGCAGCCCGGCGGCGCGTCGGCGGCCCTGCGCCGACTGGTGGAAGCCGCGAGCAAGGACGGGTCGAGCGCAAAGCAGCACCGCGATGCTGCCTATCATTTCATGAGCCATTTGTGCGGGGACCGGCCGGGTTATGAAGAGGCCCTGCGCGCGCTTTACCGCGATGACGACGCGGCCTTCGCCGAACGGATTGCCGATTGGCCCGGCGATGTCCGGCGCTATATCATGCGGCTTTTGGCGCGATAGCTGACATCCGCAGCTTAAAGCCTATATGGCGCCCCCATGCCCGAACCGCTCGCCCTCTATGTCCATTGGCCATTTTGCGTCAGCAAATGCCCCTATTGCGACTTCAACAGCCATGTCCGCGAAAGCGTCGACCAGGACGTGTGGCGCGCGGCTCTGCTCGCGGATTTGCAGCACGAGGCAGCACTGCTGCCCGGTCGGCGCGTGGCGTCGATCTTTTTCGGCGGCGGGACGCCCAGCCTGATGCCGTCGGCGACGGTCGCCGCGGTGATTGCCGAGGCCGCGGCGCTGTGGGGGCTGACCGACGATTGCGAAATCACGCTGGAAGCGAACCCCAATTCGGTCGAAGTCGCCGCGTTTGCCGATCTGGCCGCCGCCGGGGTCAACCGCGTGTCGATCGGCGTTCAGAGCTTCGACGCGCAGGTGCTTGAATTTCTGGGCCGCGCGCACAGCGGCGATGAGGCGCGGCGGGCGATTGCGGCGGCGCAAACCTGCTTCGACCGGGTGAGTTTCGACCTCATCTATGCGCGGCCGGGGCAGACGCTCGCGGCGTGGGACCAGGAGCTGTCGGACGCGCTCGCCTTCGGCACCGGGCATCTGTCGCTCTATCAGCTGACCATCGAGCCGGGGACGCGCTTTGCCACGCTCGCGGCGAAAGGTGAGCTGGTGATTCCCGACGGCGATGCGGCGGCCGACCTGTTCGACGCGACGCAGGAGCTGACGCTCGCCGCGGGCCTGCCGCGCTATGAGGTGTCGAACCATGCGCGCACCGGACAGGAGAGCCGCCACAACCTCGCCTATTGGCGCTATGCCGATTATGCCGGGGTCGGTCCCGGCGCGCATGGGCGGCGGCTGGGACAGGCGACCGAGCGGCACAAGAAGCCCGAAAATTTCATCGCCGCGGTGGACCGCAACGGCCATGGGTTGAAGGTCGAGAGCGACCTGCCCGCGCACGAGCGCGCGACCGAGGCGATGCTGATGGGGCTGCGCCTGACCGAAGGCGTCGATCTGGCCCGCATCGAGGCGCGAAGCGGGCTGGGGCGCGAGGCGTTCTTCGATGCAGGCGCGGTCGCGCGGCTGGCGGGGCAGGGGCTGATGGCCGCGGATGGCGACCGGGTGCGCGTGACCGATGAGGGGATATTGCTGCTCGACTCGATCCTTTCCGAAGTGGTCAAAACTCAGTAATCTCACCGTTCGTCCCGAGCGAAGTCGAGGGGCGCGCGGCATGGCGCCAACGTGTCTCGACTTCGCTCGACACGAACGGATTTGAAGGGCTGTTTTTGGCTTCAGACATCATCCGCGACTGGGATGCCCATCTGGCGCATGAAAAGCGTCGGTCGGACCACACGCGCCGCGCCTATATCGCGACGGCGGAGCGCTTCTGCGCCTTTCTGTCGCGGCATCGCGGCGGCGCGGTCGATGCGGCGATGCTGACGGCGCTGACCCCCAATGACCTGCGCGCCTATCTCGCCGACCGCCGCGCCGAGGGGCTCGGCAATGCGTCGGCGGCGCGCGAACTCAGCGCGCTGCGCACTTTCCTGCGCTTCGTCGGCGGGTCGGGCGCCAGCGTGCCGCAGATGCGCGGCCCGCGCGTCAAAAAGGGCCTGCCGCGCCCGGTTTCACCTGCCGAGGCGATGCAGCTCGCGCAGGATGTCGAGGACAATGCGCGCGAGGGCTGGGTCGGCGCGCGCGACTTCGCGCTGCTGCTGCTGCTCTATGGCGCCGGCCTGCGCATCGGCGAAGCGCTGGCGCTGACCGGCGCGGCGCTGCCGCTGGGCGATACGCTGCGCGTCACCGGCAAGCGCGCAAAGACGCGGATCGTCCCGGTCCTGCCCGCGGTGGCAAAGGCGGTGGCGCGCTATGTCGCGGCGTGCCCTTATCCGATCGCGAAGGAAACGCCGCTGTTCCTCGGCGCGCGCGGCGGCCCGCTCCAGCCGGGGGTGGTGCGCGCAAGCGTGCGGTCGGCGCGACGCGCGCTGGGGCTGCCCGAACGCACGACGCCCCACGCGCTGCGCCACAGTTTCGCAACGCACCTGCTCGCGGGCGGCGCCGATCTGCGCAGCCTGCAGGAACTGCTCGGCCACGCGAGCCTTGCTTCGACACAGGTCTATACCGCGGTCGACGCGGCGCATCTGCTCGACATTTACCGAAACGCGCATCCGCGGGCGGGGTGACGGGTTGGCGCTGGGTGTCTGGAACGGGGTGGTGAGCTGCCATTTCCAACATTCGTCATTCCCGCGAACGCGGGAACCCAGGGTGGGGTCAGCCGACGCACGCTGTGGGTTCCCGCTTTCGCGGGAATGACGACGTTTTATGGATGCGGAATGTCGGCAACCGGTCGAAACGGGGTGTTTTATATAGTTCGCGCAGAGGCGCAGAGATCGCAGAGGCGAGTGTGCTTCAACTCTGCGATCTCTGCGCCTCTGCGCGAATCTTGTTCCAACACGGTCCTTCGAACAAAAGACCGTAATCGGTCGTTTCCAAACACTCGTCATCCCGGACTTGATCCGGGATCCATAGCCGCGCCGTCGTCGTGGATCCCGGATCAAGTCCGGGATGACGACGAAGGGAATTGCCGACTTCGGCCGCTATCCGAAACCCTCCCCCTCAGACGCTCTTTCCCGAATCCAGCGCATAACCCGCCGAGCGCACGGTGCGGATGATGTCGCTCGTCCCCGGCAGGTTGATCGCCTTGCGCAGCCGCCGGATATGGACATCGACCGTGCGCAGTTCGATGTCGCTGTCTTGGCCCCACACGCTGTCGAGCAATTGCCCGCGCGAAAAGACGCGGCCGGGATGCTCCATGAAATGCCGCAGCAGGCGGAACTCGGTGGGCCCCATCGCGACGATCTGCCCCGCGCGCACCACCTTGTGCGCGACCGAGTCGAGCTCGATGTCGGCATAGCTCAGCATCTCGCCCGCCAGCGCGGGGCGCAGGCGGCGGAGCACCGCCGACACGCGCGCGACCAGCTCGCGCGGGCTGAACGGCTTGGTGACATAATCGTCGGCGCCGGTTTCCAGCCCGCGAATACGATCCTCTTCCTCGCCGCGCGCGGTGAGCATGATGATCGGGACATTCGCCGATTTGGGATTGCGGCGCAGGCGCCGGCAGACTTCGATTCCCGGCAGGCTTTCGATCATCCAGTCGAGCAGGACGATGTCGGGGACGCGCTCCTCGACGAGCACGAGCGCCTGTTCGCCGTCGGGCGTTTGCCGGACCGAAAAACCTTCGCGCGCGAAATGCCAGACGATGAGTTCGGCGATCGCCTCGTCATCCTCGATCAGCAACAGGTCGGGCTGCGGCATCAGCCTTGCTCCTGCTCCGCGGCGCCATCTTCGGGCTGTTCGCCGCGCTCGCGTTCTTCCATATGTTCGCCGGTGACGACATAATAGACCATCTCGGCGATGTTGGTCGCATGGTCGCCCATGCGTTCGAGGTTCTTGGCGACGAACAGCAGATGCGCGCTTTCCGAAATATATTTCGGATTTTCCATCATGAAGGTGACGAGCGTGCGAAAGATGCTGTTGTAGAAATCGTCGACATTCTTGTCGCGCACCGTCACCCGCACCGCGAGTTCGGCGTCGCGCGCGGCAAAGCTGTCGAGCGCGTCGTGGATCAGTTCGGCGACGATGTTCGACATCGACATCAGCACCGGGATCGCCTCGATCGAGCGCGTCTGGTCCATCAGCGCAACGCGCTTGGCGATATTCTTGCCATAATCGCCGATCCGCTCGACGACCGAGACGATTTTCAGCGCCGCGATCATCTCGCGCAGATCGTCGGCCATCGGCGCGCGCAAGGCGATCGTCTGGACCGTCAGCTGCTCGACCTCGGCCTCGAGCGCGTCGATCTTCTTGTCGTCGCGTACGACCTGTGCCGCCAGCTCTAGGTCGCCCTGTTTCAGCGCGGTCATCGCCTGGATCAACGCCTGTTCGGCGCGGCCGCCCATCTCGCTGATCAGTCCGCGCAGGCGGTTGAGGTCTTCGTCGAAGGCTTTGACCGTATGATCGTTCGTTAATGCCATCAATCTTGTCCTGTTGCGCTACGGATCAGCCGTAACGGCCGGTGATATAATCCTTGGTCCGTTCCTGCTTCGGGTTGGTGAAGATGTCGGTGGTCTTGCCATATTCGACCAGCGTCCCGAGGTGGAAAAAGGCGGTGCGCTGCGACACGCGGGCCGCCTGCTGCATATTGTGCGTGACGATCACGATAGCATATTTGCCGCGCAATTCGTGGATCAGCTCCTCGATCTTTGCGGTGGCGATCGGGTCGAGCGCCGAGCAGGGCTCGTCCATCAGGATGACTTCGGGATCGACCGCGATCGCGCGCGCGATGCACAGGCGCTGCTGCTGGCCGCCCGACAGCGCGGTGCCGCTTTCGTGCAATCGGTCCTTGACCTCGTCCCACAGGCCCGCACGGACCAGCGCGCGCTCGACGACGACGTCGAGATCGGCCTTCGACGGCGCAAGGCCGTGGATGCGCGGGCCATAGCCGACATTGTCATAAATCGATTTGGGAAAGGGGTTCGGTTTCTGGAACACCATGCCGACGCGCGCGCGCAGCTGCACCACGTCCATCGACGGCGCATAAATATCCTCGCCGTCGAGTTCGATCTTGCCCGTCACCTTCGCGCTCGCGACGGTGTCGTTCATGCGATTGAGCGAGCGCAGAAAGGTCGATTTGCCGCAGCCCGACGGGCCGATGAAGGCGGTGACCAGGTCGGTGCCGACGTCGATCGACACGTCGTTGATCGCCTGTTTGTCGCCGTAAAAGACGTTGACGCCTTCGGCCCGCATCTTGGGATCGGCGATAGTGAGATCGTCTTGGGTCATGTTCACCAGCGTTTTTCGAATTTGTTGCGAAGATAGATCGCAAAGGCGTTCATCGACAGCAGGACAATCAGCAGCACGATGATCGCGGCGGAGGTTTTCTCGACAAAGCCCCGGTCGACTTCGTCCGACCAGAGGAAGATCTGCATCGGCAGCACGGTCGACGGCGAACAGATGCCGCCCGGCACATCGCCGATAAAGGCGCGCATCCCGATGAGCAGCAGCGGCGCCGTCTCGCCCAGCGCGCGGGCCATGCCGATGATCGTGCCGGTGAGGATGCCGGGCAGCGCAAGCGGCAGGACGTGGTGGAACACGACCTGCACCGGGCTGGCGCCGACGCCCAGCGCCGCGTCGCGGATCGACGGCGGCACCGATTTGATCGCGTTGCGGCTGGCGATCACGATCACCGGCATCGTCATCAGCGCCAAGGTCAAGCCGCCGACGAGCGGGCTCGCCTGACAGATGCCGAACCAGTTGATGAACACCGCGAGCGCGAGCAGGCCAAAGATGATCGACGGCACCGCGGCGAGATTGTTGATCGACACTTCAATGAGGTCGGTCCAGCGATTCTTTGCCGCATATTCTTCGAGATACAGCGCCGCGAGCACCCCGGTCGGAAAGGCGATCAGGAAGGCGATGAAGATCGTAAGCACCGATCCCTTGAGCGCCCCCCAGATGCCCGCGACCGCGGGATCGGTCGCATCGGCATTCTTGAAGAAGGGCCAGTGGATGCCCGTCCCCAGCTTGCCGTCCTTTTCCAGCGCGTCGACCCGCGCGCCCAGTTCGCCGCGCGCGCCTTCCTTCGCCATGATGTCGACCGCCGACGCCGCGGGCAGCTCGAACACCGTCCGGCCGTTCAGCAGCTCGGGGTCGTCCTTGATCGCGCTGCGCACCTCTTTCCACGCATTTTCGGAGATCAGCTCGGACCCATCCTCGCCCAGCGCCTCGTCGGCGGCAAAGGCGACGATGTCGGCCAGCCCCGCGCCCGCGATGATCTGGTCGGCGTCGGGATCGTCGAGGCGCGACGCATCGATCGTCAGCGGCGTCGCCTTGAAATCGATCGGCACGGAAACATGCGTGTAGGTAAAGCCGCGCGCGCCATTGCCGATCATCACGAACAGCAGGAACGCCAGAAAGGCGCCCGACAGCAGCACCGCGCCCAGCCCGATCAGCTTGAACCGGCGCTCGGCGGCATAGCGGCCCGCGATGCGTTTCTGCATCGCCGCGGCTTTCCAGTCGGTGGGGCGGCCAGAAGAGTCAGGCATCCTATTCATAAGCTTCGCGATACTTTTTCACGATCCGCAGCGCGGCGATGTTGAGCAGCAGGGTGACGATGAACAGCACCAGCCCCAGCGCAAAGGCGGCGAGCGTCTTGGCGCTGTCGAACTCCTGATCGCCGGTCAGCAATTTCACGATCTGCGCGGTTACCGTGGTGACGCTGGCAAAGGGGTTGGCGGTCATGTTCGCCGACAGGCCCGCCGCCATCACGACGATCATCGTCTCGCCGATCGCGCGGCTGACCGCGAGCAAGATGCCGCCCATCACGCCGGGCAGCGCGGCGGGGATCAGCACCTGGCGGATCGTCTCGTTCGGGGTGGCGCCCAGCGCCAGCGACCCGTCGCGCATCGCCTGCGGCACCGCGTTGATGCTGTCGTCGGCCATCGAGGATACGAAGGGGATGATCATCACCCCCATCACGATCCCCGCCGCCAGCGCGCTTTCGGTCGAGGCGTTGGGGATGCCCAGCATCACCGCAAAGTTGCGCAGCGCGGGCGCCACGGTCAGCGCGGCGAAATAGCCGTAGACGACGGTGGGCACGCCCGCGAGGATCTCGAGGATCGGCTTGACCCAGCGGCGCACCGCGGGCGCGGCATATTGGGTCAGGTACACCGCGGTCATCATCCCGATCGGGATCGCGACGATCATCGCGATGATCGCGCCGATCAGCACCGTGCCCCAGAACAAGGGAATGCCGCCAAAGGTGTCGGGCTGCGGCGCGCCGCTCTGCGGGGCCCAGGTCGTGCCGAACAGCAATTCGGCAGGCGAGACGAGGCGAAAGAAACGGATCGATTCGAACAATAGCGACAGCACGATGCCGAAGGTCGTCAGGATCGCGACGAGCGACGCGAGCAGCAGCACCAGCATGACGATCCGCTCGACGCGCGTTCGCGCGCGAAAATCGGGCTTGATGCGCGTAAAGGCATACAGCCCGCCCGCCAGCGCCAGCGCCAGCATCGCCGCGATGCCGATCCACGCATATTTGTGGCTCGCGTCGGCATAGGGCTTCACCAGAGGCTCGGCGGCGGGCAGGCGCACCGCGTCGGCGCGCCCCTGCGCCACGTCGCGCGCGTCGGACAGGATCGCCCCGCGCTCGAACCCGAAACTCGGCAGGCCCTGCGCCGCTTCGCTCGCCAGCACCTGATTGGTGATCAGCGCGGGCGACACCGACGACCAGACGGCGAGGAAGATCGCCGCGGGCGCGAACAGCCACAGCGCGACATACCAGCCATGATATTGCGGCCGCGAATGCAGCTTGGTCCCCGCGCGCCCCGCGAGCAGGTTCGACCGCGCGCGACCGGCCAGCCAGCCGATCAGCGCAAGGCCCGCAATCAAAAGCAAAAGGGCGGCGGCGTTGAAGGTCACTTATGTCCCCGTTTGTCGCATCGCGATCATCGCATCCGATCCAAAGCCGACCGGCGTGGCAAATTTATGACTCTGCGTCATATTTCTCACCCACATCCCCGTTCGTGTCGAGCGAAGTCGCGACACGCCTGGCGCCGCGGTCGCGTGTCTCGACTGCCCTCGACACAAACGGGGGTAGGCGGGTCCGAAAAAACCGGCGGCCGGACCGGGCAAACCCGCCCCCGGCCGCCTGCGGGAGGAAACTCAGTTCAACTCGCTGCCATCCAGCGGGGTCATCGCGGTGCCCGCGGCGCTCGCCTTGTCGGCGACGTCCTTCGGCGACACGATCAGCCCCTTGGCGTTCAGATACCCGCCGTCGGCCGCACCCTTCAGGAATTCGGCGACGAATTCGGCGAGGCCGGGGACGACGCCGACATGCGCCTTCTTCACATAGATGAACAGCGGGCGCGAACCGGGATAGCTGCCGTCGGCGATCGCCGCGTAGGTCGGCAGGGCGCCCTGGATCGGCACCGCCTTGATCTTGTCCTTGTTCGCATCGAGATACGAAAAGCCAAAGATGCCAAGGCTCGTCGGGTTCTTGTCGAGCTTCGAGATGATGAGGTTATCATTCTCGCCCTGCTCGACATAGAAGGGCGAACCGCGCAGCGTGGTGCAGACGGCTTCATGCTGGTCGCCGTCGCTGGCCTTCAGTGCCTTCATTTCGGGGTTCGCGTCGCACCCGGCGCCCAGGATCAGCTCCTTGAACGCGTCGTACGTGCCGCTGGTCGACGGCGGGCCGAATACCGAGATCGCGACCGCGGG
>JASBSJ010000018.1 GCA_030148985.1 Sphingopyxis sp. | reverse complement strand
GAATCCTTGATCTTGTCGAGCAGGAATTCCATCGCGTCGATCGTGCCCATCTGCATGAGGATGCGGCGCAGCACCCACATTTTCGACAATTTGTCCTTTTCGACGAGCAATTCCTCCTTGCGGGTGCCCGACTTGCCGACGTCCATCGCCGGGAAGATGCGCTTGTCGGCGACCTTGCGGTCGAGGACGATTTCGCTGTTGCCCGTGCCCTTGAATTCTTCGAAAATCACTTCGTCCATGCGGCTGCCGGTGTCGATCAGCGCGGTCGCGATGATCGACAGCGAACCGCCTTCTTCGATGTTGCGTGCAGCGCCGAAGAAACGCTTGGGACGCTGGAGCGCGTTGGCGTCGACACCGCCCGTCAGCACCTTGCCCGACGAGGGGACAACGGTGTTGTAGGCGCGGCCGAGGCGCGTGATCGAATCGAGGAGGATGACGACATCCTTTTTGTGCTCGACCAAGCGCTTGGCCTTTTCGATCACCATTTCGGCAACCTGGACGTGGCGTGTCGCGGGTTCGTCAAAGGTTGAGGAGACCACCTCGCCCTTCACGCTGCGCTGCATGTCGGTGACTTCCTCGGGACGTTCATCGACGAGCAGGACGATCAGATACACCTCGGGATGATTGTCGGTGATCGCCTTGGCGATATTCTGCAGCAGCACCGTCTTGCCGGTGCGCGGCGGCGCGACGATCAGCGCGCGCTGACCCTTGCCCTGCGGGCTGACGAGGTCGATGACGCGCGCCGACTTGTCCTTGACCGTCGGATCGACAGTGTCGAGCGACAGCTTCTGGTTCGGATAGAGCGGCGTCAGATTGTCGAAATTGACGCGGTGGCGCACAACGTCGGGATCGTCGAAATTGACGCTGATCAGCTTGGTCAGCGCGAAATAGCGTTCGCCGTCGCGCGGGGCGCGAATCTCGCCCTCGACGGTGTCGCCGGTGCGCAGGCCATATTTGCGGACCTGGTTCGGCGAGACATAGATGTCGTCGGGACCGGCGAGATAGTTCGCCTCCGACGAGCGCAGGAAACCGAACGAATCCGGGAGAACCTCGATCGTGCCCGACCCGATGATCTCCTCGCCCTCTTCGGCAAGTTCTTTCAGGATCGAGAACATCAGATCCTGCTTGCGCAGCGTCGATGCGCCTTCGACGCCCAGCTCCTCGGCCATTTCGACGAGTTGCGCGGGCGATTTGGTTTTGAGTTCTTTCAGATGCATGGATGGATTCCGGGTCAATATTCGGGAGATAATCGGACTTAAATTCGTCGCACCGCCGGGTGCCTATCCGGCCGGGGGACGGCCGTTCACGATAGCTTCGGCGCGGAGGCCGCGCCGCCCGCTTGGGATGCGGGATCGACCGGCCCCTATAACCCGCCGCGCGCCAAGTCAATCGCGGCTGCGACGGGCCGGGATGGTGCCGGGCCCGTCGCTAAAGCCTCAAAAGTCCCGCACGGGCGATGCGATTCTGTGTCCTTGGTGGCTTAAGGACGAAACGCTGCGGCGCGATATGCGTCCTAAAGCGACAAAATATACCGACGGACGCGACGAATCTGTCTGCTTTGTCGCTTTAAGACAGGGCTTGCGGTGGCGGGAAAGCCGACGCGAACGGTGACAACGGGCCTGCGCAGGCTGGCACGGCAGATCAAGGTAGGAAAGCGGTTTTTCCGGGGGGTCGATGACGGCCGTTTTGGGGTGGTGAGCAGACGTTCGAGATCCTCCCCGGCACGGGGAGGGGGACCATGCGAAGCATGGTGGAGGGGTACGCGGTGGCGAGCGCTGCGTACGACCTCCTGTACCCCTCCACCACCCTTCGGGTGGTCCCCCTCCCCCCTTGGGGGAGGATCGCTCTTGTCCGCAAACGGTCGCTTGCCGCCAATCGGCCGAATCGTTGGATACCTCAGGGCCGGACGACCGCGAGGATGACGATGATCGCCGCGGCGACCCCGGGAACCTCGTTGAGCATCCGCAGCTGCTTTTCGGTGAGCGGCCGCTCGCCCTTGCTGAGCTTCTTGAAGTAACCGATCATCCAGCCGTGATAGCCCGAAAGCGCGAGCACGAGGATGAATTTGGCGATGAACCAGGTCTCACCCCAATAATTGCCGTTGAAGGCAAGCATCAAGCCGAAGATCCAGACGATGATCAGCGACGGATTGAGGATGATCCGCCGCAGCCGGTCCTCGCGCTCGATCCATTTCTTGTCCTCGTCCGAGCCGACCGCCGCCTGCTGATGATAGACGAAAAAGCGCGGCATCATGAACAGGCCGGCCATCAGAAAGATCACGAAAATGATATGCGCGGCTTTGACCCAAAGCATCGTCGCCCCCAGGAATCCCGTTAGACCCAATCCTGTCAAATCTGCCATATTATCCGCCGCGAACGCGCTTGATGAGATGTTCGACATGGGCGATCGGCGTGTCGGGAACGATCCCGTGGCCCAGATTGAAGATATGGGGACGCGACGGAAAGGCTGCAAGGATGCGGTCGATCGCGCTGTCGAGCGCCGGCCCGCCTGCGACGAGCGCGAGCGGGTCGAGATTGCCCTGTACCGGAAGATGTGACGGCAAGGCGGCATCGGCCCAGGCGGGATCGACCGTTTCGTCGAGACCGATCGCGTCGACGCCGGTTTCGTCGGCATAGGCCCGAAGCTTGCCGCCCGCACCCTTTGGAAAGCCGATAATCGGCGTATCGGGGTGCATTGCCTTCAGGCGGCGGACGATTTCCGCATTGGGGGCGATTACCCATCGCTCATACTGGGCGGGGCTGAGGCTGCCCGCCCAGCTGTCGAACAGCTGCACCGCATCGACGCCATGCTCGATCTGGCCCGACAAATAAGTGACGGTCAGTTCGACGATCGCATCGATGATCGCCTGGAACGCCGCCGGATCGCCATAGGCCATGCGCCGTGCCGCCGCTTGATCCTTCGACCCCTGCCCGGCGACCATATAGGTGGCGACGGTCCACGGGCTTCCTGCAAAGCCGAGAAAGGTCGTTTCGGCGGGCAGCGACGCGGCGACGCGCGCGACCGTCGCATAGACCGGATCGAGCCGCTGCGGCGCGGCTTCGAGCGACGTCAAGGCGCTGTCGACGAGCGGCGGCGCCAGCCGCGGACCCTCGCCCGCCTCGAACCACAGATGCTGGCCGAGCGCGTGCGGGATGACCAGAATATCCGAGAAAAGAATCGATCCGTCGAAACCGAACCGCCGGATCGGCTGCAACGTCACTTCCGCCGCAGCTTCGGGATCATAGCAAAGCTCGAGGAAACCGCCCTTGGTTTCCCTGAGCGCGCGATATTCGGGCAAATAACGCCCCGCCTGGCGCATCAGCCAGAGCGGCGGGCGCTCGTGCCGCACCCCGCGCAGCGTGGCGAGGAGGTTCTTCGGTGACGCCTTCACGCGGCCCCTCTTTCTCTCTTCAATATATATTTAAATAGAATTGTGGTGGTTTGTTGGTCGGCGGACAAAGGCGGCTTTAGGCCGGGGCGCCCATTTTGCCAACAGCTTGACTCCCTGCTTGCCACCATTGGCTGCAGAGTCGCGGGACGCTTTCCCCCTAATTCACAGCATGTGGATAAGATTCATCCCGTGTGGATAAGTGATAGGGCGGAATCGGCGCGCCGGGGGATGAATTGCGCGTCCCCATTCGCTCCCCGCGCTTCTGCCAAACTTATCCACAGACCCTGTCGTCGCCCCCGCGAAGGCAGGGGCCGCTGGACAGGTTGCGCAAGGTCGATAACGGCCCCCGCCTTCGCGGGGGCGACGGTTGGTATTGCCTTTTTCTCCCCTGCGCCCGAAAGCTGGGCGATGGGCCGGCTCCACTTGCACCTTATATCCGACTCCACGGGCGAAACGCTGGAAAATATCGCCAAGGCGGCGATCGCGCAGTTCGACGATGTCGAGGTCGTGCGCCATTTCTGGCCGATGGTGCGCTCCGAATCGCATCTCGACCGCATCATGGCCGAAGTGCAGGCGAGTCCCGGCATGATCCTTTTTACCCTCGTCAACGGCGAGCTGCGCAGCAGCCTCGAACGCCGTGCGGGAATACTCAACCTGCCGACCGTGGCCGCGCTTGATGCCGTGACCGACGCGCTGTCGCAGATGCTGGGGCAGGAAGCGAAGGGCCGCCCGGGACGACAACATGCGCTCGATGCCGCCTATTTCGCGCGCGTCGAGGCGATCCAGTTCACCGTTGCGCACGACGATGGCATCGGCTGGGAAAATTGGGAACAGGCCGACATCATACTTGCGGGCGTGTCGCGCACCTCGAAAACCCCAACGAGCATCTATCTCGCCAACCGCGGGTTCAAGACCGCAAATATCCCGATCGTCCCCGAATCACCGCCGCCCGCTGCGCTGTTCACGCTGAAGCGCCCAATGGTCGTCGGCCTCACCACCGGGCTCGACCGGCTGGTGCAGGTCCGCCGCAATCGCCTGCTCTCGCTCAATCAGGCGCCCGAAACGAGCTATGTCGATGACGAGCGGGTGAAGGCCGAACTGGCCTTTGCGCGGCGGATGTTCGCCGACAATGGCTGGCCGGTAATCGACGTCACGCGCCGCTCGATCGAGGAAACCGCTGCGGCGGTCATCAAGCTCGTCGAGGATCGCGCGAGCGCATGACCCTTCTCCTTGCCTCGCAGAGCAGCGGCCGCGCCGCGATGCTGCGCGCCGCCGGGCTGGTGTTCGAGACGACCGCGGCGCATGTCGATGAGGACGCGCTCACCGCCTCGCTGCTCGCCACCGGGCAGACGCCGCGCAACATCGCCGACGCGCTGGCCGAGGCCAAGGCCGTCAAAATTTCGTCGCGGCTTCCCGGCGTGACGGTGCTCGGCGCCGATTCGACGCTTGCGCTCGACGACGGAACGATGCTGGCCAAGCCGGAAAGCCCCGCCGACGCCGCCGACCATCTCCGCCGCATGGCGGGCACGCGCCACCGGCTGTTCAGCGCCGTGGTCACCGCGCGCGACGGGGCGCCGGTGTGGCGCGCGATTGGCGAGGCGAAGCTGTGGATGCGGCCCTTGTCCGATCGCTTCATCGCCGACTATGTGGCGCAGAACTGGGACAGTATCCGCTGGACCGTCGGCTGTTATGAAATCGAGGGAACGGGCGTGCAATTGTTCGACCGGGTCGAGGGCGACCCCTGGACCATCGTCGGGATGCCGATGCTTCCGCTGCTGGCATGGCTGCGCACCATCGGATTGGCGGCATCATGACCAGCGTCCCCTATGCCGAGGTGATCGGCGATCCGATCGCGCAATCGAAATCGCCGTTGATCCATAAATTCTGGCTCGACGCGCTCGACATCGACGGCGATTACCGCCGCGCGCATGTGACGTCCGAAAACCTCGCCGCCTATATCGCCGACCGCCGCGCCGATCCCGACTGGCGCGGGTGCAACGTCACCATGCCGCACAAGGCCGCCGTCATGGAGCTGGTCGATGATCCGGGTGATATTCGCGGCACGATCGGCGCGATGAATACGATCGTCCGCCAGCCCGACGGGGTGCTGATCGGCACCAACACCGATGCCGCCGGATTCTATTCGCCGCTTGCGGAGCTGGACCTTGAGGGCGCGCCGGTCGCGGTCGTCGGCGCCGGCGGCGCGGCGCGCGCGGTGCTGTTCGCGCTGGCGCGGGCCAATGTCGGGAAGGTGACGATCTTCAATCGTTCGCCATTGAAGGCGATGGGCCTGCTCGCGACCTTCGGGCTCAAGGGCGATGTTGTGGGGCTCGACGCGGCGCTGCCACCGGTGCAGCTGCTCGTCAATTCGAGCAGCCTCGGCATGACGGGCCAGCCGCCGCTCGACCTCGACCTGTCGGCGCTTCCGGACGATGCGATCGTCTATGATCTCGTCTATTCGCCGCTCCAGACCGGGCTTCTGAAGGCCGCCGAAGCGTGCGGGCTCGATACCGTCGACGGGCTCGACATGCTGATCGGGCAGGCGGCGCTCGCCTTCGAACTCTTTTTCGGCGCGTCGCCGCCCGAGGGGCGCGACGACGAACTGCGCGCGCTGCTCGTCGGCAAGTGATCGCTGCATGAGGCATTTCAAGCGCCCCCACTTGCCGCTCCGTCGGCCGTTCCTGCTCGGCCTCACCGGATCGATCGGCATGGGCAAATCGACTGCGGCGGCAATGTTCGAGCGCGAGGGCGTGCCCGTCTTCGACGCCGATGCAGAGGTGCATCGATTGCAGGGGCCGGGCGGCGCGCTGGTCGAGGCGATCGAGGCGCGCTTTCCGGGGACCACCGGCCCGCAGGGTGTCGATCGGCAGAAGCTCGGCGCCATCGTGCTTGGCAACACGCACGAACTTGCCGCGCTCGAAGCGATCGTCCATCCCGCGGTCTTTCGTGCGCAGAAACGCTTTCTCGCCCGGCACCGCGCGCGCGACGTCGTCGTGCTCGACATCCCGCTCTTGTTCGAAAAGGGCGGTTGGCGGCGCGTCGGCGCGATCGCCGTCGTCTCGGCGCCCGCGTGGATGCAGCGCAAGCGCGTGATGCGCCGACCAGGGATGACCGCCGCGAAACTGAAGCACATCCGCCGCCTTCAGGTCCCCGACCGTGTCAAGCGCGCGCGCGCCGATTTCATCATCGAGACGGGACGTCCGAAAAGCGAAACGCACCGCCAGATTCGCTTCATCGCCTCTTGTTTCCGCGCCCGATAGGGTCCAGATTATCCTTTCGATGCGTGAGATTATTTTCGATACCGAAACCACGGGTTTCGATCCCAAGACCGGGGACCGGCTGGTCGAAATCGGATGTGTCGAACTGATCGACCGCCGCGAGACCGGCGTCACCTTTCACGCTTATTTCAACCCCGAACGCGACATGCCCGCGGCGGCCGAAGCCGTCCATGGCCTGTCGATCCAGTTCCTGTCGGACAAGCCGCTCTTCGCCGCGCGGGTCGATGAATTGCTCGAATTTTTCGGCGACGCGCCGCTGATCGCGCATAATGCCGCGTTCGATTTCGGCTTCGTCAATGCCGAGCTGGCGCGCATCGGCCGCCCCGCGCTCGACATGGCGCGCATGTGCTGCACGGTGCAGATGGCGCGCAAGCTTCATCCCGGCGCCAAGCACAGCCTCGATGCGCTCTGCACGCGCTATGGCATCGACCGCAGCCACCGCGTCAAGCATGGCGCGCTGCTCGATGCCGAGCTGCTTGCGCATCTTTACATCGAAATGACCGGCGGGCGGCAGATCGGGCTCGGCCTCGCCGCCTCGGCTGCGCCGACCCTTTCACCCGAGGCTGGCCTGGTCATTCCGCGCGATGGCGCGCGGCCCTTTCGCGAACCGCGTCCACATATGGCGTCGGCCGCCGAACTTGCGCGCCACGCCGAATTTGTCGCAGGGCTCAACCAGCCGCTGTGGCTCGATACGGTGTGACGACTCCCCCATTGTCGTCGCACCGGCCATAGAAGGAGAAGAAAAATGGAAATCCGCGTCTCTGGCCACCAGATCGAAACCGGCGAAGCGCTGCAGGCGCATGTCGCGGACCGGATGAACGCGATTGCCGACAAATATTTCTCGCGCGCGATCGGCGCGCACGCAACCTTCGGCAAGGGTCCGCACGACAGTTTCCAGTGCGACATCGTCGCGCATGTGATGCAGGGGCTGGTGCTGAAGGGGCACGGCCAGGCGCAGGACGCGCATGTCGCGTTCGAGGGCGCGGCCGACCGCATCGAAAAGCAGCTCAGGCGCTATATGCGGCGGTTGAAGGATCATAATAACGGCGTCGGAGCGCCGTCGCCGACGGTCGATGAAATCGAGGAGAATGCCAGCTACACCGTCTTCGATCCGGGCGCCGAAGAGGAAGATGCGGGCGATGCGCCCGCGATCATCGCCGAAACGCGCGTCGACATTCCGCGCAGCAGCGTGTCCGACGCGGTGATGATGCTCGATTTGCGCAACACCAATGCGCTGCTGTTCGTCAACAGCAAGACCGGCGCGCATAATATGGTCTATCGCCGCGATGATGGGACGATCGGCTGGGTCGAGCCACGATAGGACTGGATTTTCTCCGCCATCCGGCTTAAGGGCCGCGCCCAACGATGCCCGAAGCCCGGATGGCGCGGGCGCTGCCACGACAGATCCGCGATCGCCTGCCAGCCTATGTTCCTGGCAGCGGCCGGTATTGAACAAGATTTGACCCGACGATGAATCTTTCTTCCCTTCTCTATCCGGCGACCGTGCGTGCGCACGTGCAGATCGATTCGAAAAAGGCGCTTTTCCCCTTCATCGGCGACCTCGCCAGCCGCTCGCTCGGCCTCGATGCCGGCGAAGTCGGCGAAGCCCTGCTCGAACGCGAACGGCTGGGATCGACCGGCTTCGGCCGCGGCATCGCCCTGCCGCACGCCAAGATGGCCGATCTCGGCGGGGTGCGCGGCCTGTTCCTTCAGCTCGCGCGGCCGATCGACTTCAATGCGGTCGATGGCCTGCCGGTCGACCTGCTCTTCGTGCTGCTCTCGCCGCTCGACGCCGGTGCCGATCATCTCAAAGCGCTCGCGGGCGTGTCGCGGATGCTCCGCAACGAAGCAATCGCCGAACGGCTGCGCGGCGCCAAGAATGACGAAGCGCTCTACGCGCTGCTCGTCGACACCGAAGCGCGTGACGCGGCGTAACCCCGCGCCGCGGATTTTTCCATGCCCCGGCTGAAAAGCCGCTTCCTCGTCGACCTGCTGCTGCGCCGCACCGAAGCGGCGGGCGGCTTTGCGGCCGTGCTGGCCAAGGGCGACGACACATCGGGCACCATCCTGGTCCAATGCAGCCACCGCGGCGAGCCCGGCCCGCTGCTCGAACGGCGATTTTCGGCCGATGGCACCTATATCTGGGAGGCGGTCGGACCAAATGACACAAAAGATGGTGAATCCAGCGCAAACTATCGCGACCGGCGGCGAAGCGCCGATCCCGACCTGTGGATCGTTGAACTGGATATCGCAGATGCGCCACGGTTCGTCGCGGAGTGGGGCGCGTTAACTTGACTCTGTTGCGGTGCAACATAGGTGGCGCGCATCGATAACGCGTAGGTCGGCCTGCGGGTTGCATTGCCCTTGCAATGAATCCGGAGAAAGGGGTTGGACACGCAGTCGGACGATGACCGCAGGCGGTATTGGACCATAGTCCCCCACCTGTTTTGAGATTTCGGTTCATCGGCCGCACTTTTGACGGACAATATGAGTCGCATTTTGAACGTGGCCAGCGTGGCTGCCGTCGGCATGACTGCCGCCACCATGCTGCTTCTGGCGGAACCCGGTTTTGCAAGCGATCTTGCTGCCGACGCCAATCTTCCCGCCATCACCCTGCCCGGCGCCGACGCGCCCGAAGCGCAGAAGGCGGATTTGCCGACCGGGGCCGAGCTGCCGGTCGAAGAGCCGAGCGACCTTCAGGACGAGGTCGCCACCGAAACCGAAATCGCACCGCCGGTCACCGCCGCGTCGCTCGCGGCGCTCGTCGCAGCGACGCCGAAGCCCGCCACGATCGATCCCGAACTGCGCTGCCTCGCCGGTGCGGTCTATTTCGAATCGCGCGGCGAATCGCTCCCCGGCCAGCTCGCCGTCGCGCATGTCGTCATCAACCGCGCCCAGTCGGGCCGCTTCCCCACCAGCCTGTGCGGCGTCGTTTATCAGAAGAGCCAGTTCAGCTTTGTGCGCGGCGGCCGGATGCCCGCGATCCGTCAGGGCGCTCAGTGGGACAACGCCGTCGCGATCGCGCAGATCGCGCTCGACGGCAGCTGGAAGAATCACGCGCCCGGCGCGCTCTTCTTCCATGCGCGCTATGTCTCGCCCGGCTGGCGCAAGACGCGCATTGCGCAGATCGACAATCATATCTTCTATCGGTGATTCGATTGCGGTCATTGCCGCACCGCCAATTCGTCATCCCGGCGAAGGCCGGGATCTCATCGTCGCAATATGACGCACCGTCGAGATCCCGGCCTTCGCCGGGATGACGATTCGGGTTGAGCACGTCCTTTGGACGCCAATATCCTGTTCATTGCCAAGCCATAATTGCTGGCGCATGATGCGCGGATGATGCGTCATCTTTCCGTCGCCCTGCCACTCGCAGCGGCGCTCGTGCTCGGCGGCTGCGCCACGGCCGTCCCGCCGGTCGAGGTTACCCGTTTCCACAGCAATGCCGTGGCGGGGTGGGCGCCGGGAACGCGCTACACCATTGACACCGCGCCGCTGGGCGATGCTGCGGCGATGCCGGGTGCCGCCGCCCCGTCGCTCGAATGGGACAGCTATCGTAGCGCGGTCGAGCGCCAGTTGCAGCTGCAGGGGCTCGCGCCCGCGCCCGACGGCGCGCGCGCGCCACTCAAGGTTCGCATCGGGTTCGACCGCACGAATCACGAAAGCATCGGCAAGCGCTCGCCGGTGTCGGTCGGTGTCGGCGGTTCGACGGGCAGCTATGGGTCGGGCGTCGGACTTGGCGTCGGGATCAATCTCGGCGGCGGCCCCAAGCGCATGGCGGATCTTCAGCTGTCGGTGCGCATCGACGATGCCGCGACCGGCCAGGCCTTGTGGGAGGGCCGCGCGCTGACCGCGGTCCCGGTCAAGGCGCCGGCCAACCAGCCGAGCCTTGCCGCCGCGAAATTGGCCGAAGCCTTATTCAAGGACTTCCCCGGGGAATCGGGACGCACTATCAGCGTCCCATGACCATCACCATCAACGCCGCTTTCGACAGCGGAAACATCGTCGTGGATGCCATCGACGGCACGTCCGCCCGCCTGTCGATCCGCAAGGATCGCGAATCGGACTTTTTCCAGTGGTTCCACTTTCGGGTCGCCTGCACCGTCGGCGACGCGCTCGATCTGGCGATCACGGGGCTCGATGCGTCGGCCTATCCCGACGGCTGGCCGGGCTATGCCGCGTGCGCGAGCTATGACCGCGAAACCTGGTTTCGCCTCGACACCAGCTATCAGTCCGGAACGCTGACGATCCGCCACAATGCCGAAGGCCCGCTGCTCTGGATCGCCTATTTCGCCCCCTATTCGATGGAACGGCACCACGACCTGATCGCCTCGGTCGCCGAATGCGAAGGCGTGACCTATCGCTGTCTTGGCACCAGCCTCGAAGGCCAGCCGATCGATTGCCTCGAAATGGGGACGGGCGACACGCAGGTCTGGCTCTATGCGCGCCAGCATCCGGGCGAGAGCATGGCCGAATGGTGGATGGAGGGGGCGCTCGAAATGCTTACCGACCCCGCCGACCCGCACGCGCGTTCGCTCCGGCAGAAATGCCGCTTTCACATCGTGCCCAACATGAATCCCGACGGCTCGCGCCGCGGCCATTTGCGCACCAATTATGCGGGCGTGAACCTCAACCGCGAATGGCACGAACCGACCGCCGAACGCAGCCCCGAAGTGCTGTGCGTGCTGGGTGCGATGGACGAAAGCGGCGTCGATTGGGCGATGGATATCCATGGCGACGAAGCGATTCCCGCGGTGTTCCTCGCGGGATTCGAAGGCATCCCGTCGCTGAAACCCGAACAGATGGACAAATATAAGGCGTTCGAGGCGGCGCTCGCCGCGAACACTCCCGATTTTCAGCTCGATCTGGGCTATGCCGAATCGGCGCCGGGAAAAGCCAACCTCTCAATGTCGACGACGCAGCTAGCCGAACGCTTCGGCGCGGTGTCGATGACGCTCGAAATGCCGTTCAAGGACAATCGCGACCTGCCCGATCCCGTTCAGGGCTGGTCGCCCGAGCGGTCGAAACGCCTTGCGCACGCCTGCCTGCAGACGCTGGACCATCTGCTGTGAGCGACGCGGCCTGGCGGATCGTCGAGGATGATTTGTCGGGCGCCGCGATCCGCGCGCTGCTCGAGGTGCATTTTGCGGGGATGCTCGCGAACTCGCCGGCGGGCAGCTGTCACTTCCTCGATTTCGACGGGCTGCGCAGCGATGGCGTGACCTTCTGGTCGATCCATCGCGGCGACGATCTTGCGGGCTGCGGCGCGCTCAAGATGCTCGGCGGCGGCCAGGGCGAAATCAAGTCGATGCGCACCGCAGAGGGCTTTTTGCGGCAGGGGGTGGCCGCACGGATGCTCGATCATATCATCGCCGAAGCGCGGCGCCGCGGTCTCGAACGCCTCAGCCTCGAAACGGGATCGGGCGCCGCCTTTGAACCGGCGATTGCGCTCTATCGCCGTTATGGGTTCGAGGATTGCGAGCCCTTCGCCGACTACCGGCCCGACCCGTTCAGCCGCTTTATGACGCGCGCTTTGTAATAGGGACTCGCACAAAGCCACGAAGCCACAAAGAGGCCTCGGGCCGCTAGGCCCTTTCATCCACTAACGTCGCGCTTGGACGCAGCGGGAAAAGCGAAAGCCACTTCGCGGCACGCGCTTCTTTGTGGCTTCGTGGCTTTGTGCGAACCGAAACAAAAGCGACACCGCCGCCACGTGCGAAAGCAAACCGCCCGATAAAAAGGGGCCCGGAAGGGACTCCGGACCCCGTAATGTCGATCGGCACGGGCGACGCTTACGCGGCCTTCTTGTCCTCGATCACCGGCGCGGTGCTGGCGCCGATTGCGATCTTGTGCGGCTTCATCGCCTCCGGCACTTCGCGCACCAGGTCGATCGTCAGCAGCCCGTCGGCGAGGTCAGCGCCTTGCACGCGCACGAAGTCGGCGAGCTGGAAACGGCGCTCGAACGCGCGCGTCGCGATGCCGCTATAGAGAAGCTGGCGCCCCTCGCCTTCGGCCACCGGCGCCTTGCGGCCGCTCACGGTCAGCATATTCTGCTGCGCGGTGATGTCGATTTCGTCCGGCTTGAAACCGGCGACCGCGACGGTGATGCGGAAATGGTCGTCGGCGATCTTTTCGATGTCGAACGGCGGGTAGTTTTCCGCGCCCGAAGCGCCGGTTTCGAGGAAATCGAAGAGCCGGTCGAAGCCGACGGTCGAACGGCGATAGGGGGTCCAGTCAAAGCTGTTACGCATGGGTCATTCCTTCCTTTTTCAAAGCGAAGCAAAGGGACCGCGGCGCCGCCGCGATCACCACCCGGCCCCGTGTCGGCGACCGGATAAGGCCAATCTGGTAGCCCTCGAAACCATTTCAAGAGGGGCGTTGGCCTTTACGGAAAAGCCGCGCTAAAGGGCGGCGAAACCGCTCCATCCAAAGGATATGAAATGCCCCAGCTCATCCTCATCCGTCACGGCCAGTCGCAGTGGAATCTCGAAAACCGCTTCACCGGCTGGTGGGATGTCGATGTCACCGAAAAGGGCGCGGCCGAAGCCTGGGCGGCGGGCGAATTGATGAAGGCGAAGGGCCTTGCGCCCGACACTTGCTTCACCTCGGTCCAGACGCGCGCGATCAAGACGCTCAATCTGGCGCTCGAGGCGATGGGGCGCCTGTGGCTCCCCGTCACGAAGGACTGGCGCCTCAACGAGCGTCATTATGGTGGACTCACCGGGCTCGACAAGGCCGAGACCGCGGCGAAGCATGGCGACGAGCAGGTGAAGATCTGGCGCCGCAGCTTCGACATCCCGCCGCCGCCGCTCGAAGTCGGGTCGGAATGGGATTTGTCGGGCGACCCTCGTTACGCCGGAATCGCAATTCCTTCGGCCGAAAGCCTGAAAGACACGATCGAGCGCGTGCTGCCCTATTATGAAGCCGCGATCACGCCCGAGCTGGCTGCGGGCAAGACGGTGCTGATCTCGGCGCACGGCAACAGCCTGCGCGCGCTGGTCAAGCATCTGTCGGGCATTTCGGACGCCGACATCACCGGCCTCGAAATCCCGACCGGCCAGCCGATCGTCTATGAACTGAACGACGATCTGAGCGCGCGCGAGCGTTATTATCTCAGCGAGCGGTGAACGATAGAAACGATCCTCCCTGTGGCGAAGCCATGGGGAGGTGGCAGCGCGAAGCGCTGACGGAGGGGCTTTTTGCCCAACGTCGCGGCCCCTCCACCACGCGCTGCGCGAGCGGTCCCCCTCCCCATGGCTTCGCCACAGGGAGGATGGTGGCTTGATCAATCGCGCAGCAACTCGTTGATCCCCGTCTTGGCGCGCGTCTGCGCATCGACGCGCTTGACGATCACCGCGCAATAAAGCGACGGCCCCGGCGTGCCGTCGGGCAGCGGCTTGCCGGGCAGCGATCCCGGGACGACGACCGAATAAGCGGGGACTTCGCCGATGAAGACTTCGCCCGTCGCGCGGTCGATGATCTTGGTCGAGGCGCCGAGGTAGACGCCCATCGACAGCACCGCGCCCTCGCGAACGATCACACCCTCGGCGACTTCGGCGCGGGCGCCGATGAAGGCGCCGTCCTCGATGACGACGGGCCCTGCCTGCAACGGTTCGAGCACCCCGCCGATCCCGGCGCCGCCCGACAGGTGGACGTTGGCGCCGATCTGCGCGCAGCTGCCGACGGTCGCCCAGGCATCGACCATCGATCCCTCGCCGACATAGGCGCCGATATTGACGAAGCTCGGCATCAGCACCGCGCCCTTGCTGATATAGGCGCCGCGGCGGACGATCGAGCCGGGGACGGCGCGAAAGCCGGCCTCGCGAAAGCGGTTTTCGCCCCAACCCGCGAATTTCGACGGCACCTTGTCCCACCAGGTCGCGCCGCCGGCGCCGCCCTCGATGATCGCCATATCGTTGAGGCGGAATGACAGCAGCACCGCTTTTTTGAGCCACTGGTTGACCTGCCACGTGCCGTCCGCGTTGCGCTCGGCGACGCGAAAGCGGCCGTCGTCGAGCCCGGCAATCGCGGTGTCGACCGCTTCGCGCACCGCGCCGGTCGTGGTGAGGCCCAGCGTGTCGCGCGCGTCCCATGCGGCGTCGATCGTGGCTTGAAGGTCGGCGGTCATGAAACTCCCCAGGGTGAAGGCAGATTGTCGAGCCAGTCGGCAATGTCGGTCGCGTGAAAATCGACATGGTCCGGCAAGTGGTCGCGATGGCCGCTTTCGCTGCCATTGTCCAGCCAGACGGTGGTCATGCCGAGGGCCTTTGCCGGGGTCAGGTTGCGCGCCATGTCCTCGACGAACAGGCTCTTCGCGGGATCGACGCCGAGGTGTTCGACCATCATGGCATAGGCCGCCGCGTCGGGCTTGGGCGTATAGCGCGTGATACGAATGTCGCAGATGCCGTCGAACAGGTCGGCGATCCCGCGCGCGTCGAGCACGCGCGCGGCATAATCGGCGTCGGCGTTGGTGAAGACCAGCCTGCGCCCCGGCAGCCGCTCGAGCCCGGCGCGCAGCCGCGGATCGGGGGTCAGCCGGTCGAGATCGATCGCGTGGACATCGACCAGAAAGTCTTCCGGTGCGACGCCATGATGGCGCATCAGCCCCGCCATCGTCGTGCCATGGTCGTGGAAATATTGTTTCTGCACGCGCCGCGCCTCGACGGCATCGACATCGAGCAGCCGCATGATGAAAGCGCCCATGCGCTGGTCGATCAGATCGAACAGCTTCGACGACGGCGGATAGAGCGTGTTGTCGAGATCGAAGACCCAGCTGTCGATATGGTCGAGCGGCGGCGGCATGGGGCGGCGCATAGAGGGTGGGACGGGGAGGGGCAAGGCCGTCTGCTTTACCTTCCGGCAATGTCTATGGCCCAAAGCTGCATGATGTTATCTTGACCGTCATCCCGGCCCAGGCCGGAATCTCAACGGCGCGTGAAATTGAGAGGTCGAGATCCCGGCCTTCGCCGGGATGACCTGGATCGGGGGAATCGCGATGACCGACGCGAAAGGGCGCAAGGATATGCGGGGGATGGCGGTGCGGCCCCTACCTCTTTTGCTCGGTATCGCTTCGCTGACGCTGGCGGCGTGCGGCGGCGGCGGTGCGGGCCCCTCGCCGACCCCGGCCCCGCCGCCGGCTCCGACGCCAACTCCCACGCCCACGCCCACGCCCACTCCGCCGCCGGTCGGCAACTTCGATACCGCCGAGGTGCGCCGCTCCGACGGCGTCAATTTCCACGGTGCGATCACCGCCTATCAGGCGGGGGCGAGCGGGCAGGGGATATTGGCCGGGGTGATCGACGACGGGATCGACGTCGACAGCCCCGAATTTGCCGGGCGCATCTCGCCGCTGTCGGCCGACCTTGCCGGGTCGCGCGGGATCGACGGCGAAGGCAGCCACGGCACCAACGTCGCGCAGCTGCTGCTCGGTGCAAAAAATGACGTCGGCACGATGGGAATCGCCTTCAACGCCGGCCTGCTCGTCCTGCGCGCCGACCAGCCCGGCAGCTGCGCGACCGAGGATCCGTCGAACGACGAAAGCGGCTGCCGCTACCCCGAAAGCGCGATCGCCGCGGGGCTCGACCGCGCGGTCAGCGCGGGCGCACGCGTCGTCAACATCTCGCTCGGCGGTGCCGATCCGCCGGGTGCGACGCTCCGCGCCGCGGTATCGCGCGCGACCGCGGCGGGGATCATCGTCATCCTGTCGGCGGGCAATGAAGGCGACACGACCGCGGGCGGCAACGATCCCGATAACCCCGAACCCTTTGCGCAGGGGCTGCGCGACGCCGGCGGCGGGCTGGTCATCATCGCCGGGTCGGTCGACGAAAATGGCGCGATCGCCAGCTTCAGCAATCGCGCGGGCGTCTATGCCGGTTCCTATCTTTCGGCGCTCGGCGAGGGCGTGTGCTGCGTCTATGAAGATGGCGTGCTCAAGACCGAGGGCAATTTCGTCTTCCTGCTCAACGGCACCAGCTTCGCCGCGCCGCAGGTCGCCGGCGCGGTCGCGCTGATCGCCCAGGCCTTTCCCAATCTGACCAGCCAGCAGATCGTCGAGCTGCTTTATCAATCGGCGCGCGACGCGGGCGCGGCGGGCGACGATGCCGTCTATGGCCAGGGCATCCTCGACATCGCGCGAGCCTTTCAGCCGATGGGGGCAACGACGCTTGCGGGAACATCGACCGCGGTCGCGCTCGACACGCCGCTCGGCATTTTGGGCGGGCCGATGGGCGATGCCGGGGGCGGCGCGACGGGGCTTGTCACCGACGGCTTCGGCCGCGCCTTCAATGTCGATTTCGGCCAGTCGCTCGCGCAGCGGCGCCCCGATTTCAAGCTGACGGGCGCGATCGGCGGGCTTGTTCGCCAGCAGAGCGCGGCGAACCGCTCGCTCGCGCTTTCGCTCGTCACCGCGCCCGGGACGGGCGGCAGCGACGCGCTCGCGGGGCTGTCCTACCATGATGCGCAGCGCGCGCGCACCCTCGCGGCCTCGGTGATGACGCGGCTCGGCGCGCGCACGCGCCTTGGCTTTGCGGCGGGGCGCGGCACCGGCGGCCTGCTCGCGGGCGAGCGCGGCGAAAGCGGCCACGCGATGCTGATCGGCGATGCCGCGCACGAGGGGCTTGGCTTTGCCGCCAGCCCCGGTGTGGGGACTTTGATTCGTCATAATATTGTTTATAATCAATATATTAGTCTGTTTGGCGAAACCGGGCGCGTGTCGGGTTCGCGGTGGCAGGACGATCCGCTGCTGCGCTACAGTGTTCGCCGCGACAGTGTTTACCAGCGCTTCGGCGGTGCGTGGGACGGCCGTTTCGGTCCGGTCCGCACCGCGCTCGGCGCCAGCTGGCTGCGCGAATCGGACAGCCTGCTCGGCGCGCGTCTGGGGCCCGTCTTCGGCGCCGGCGGCGCGACCAGCCTGGTCGGCGACGCGAGTCTTGGCTTCGATGGACCTGGCGGCTGGCAGGTCGCCGCCGCCTGGCGCCAGATGTGGACGCGCCCCGACACGCGCGGGCTCGTCGCGGGGGGCGCGCTCTGGTCGACGGCCTTTTCGCTCGACGTCGCCAAGGCCGGGCTGGCGCGGCCGGGCGACCGCGCCGCGCTGCGCTTCGCACAGCCGCTGCGCGTGGCGCGCGGCGGCATCGATCTGACGCTCCCGGTCGCTTACGACTATGCCAGCGGCCGCGCCGATTTCGGCCGCCGCACCTATAACCTCGCCCCCACCGGCCGCGAACTGGTGGTCGAGGCGAGCTATGCGCTGCCGTTGTTTGGCGGCGACTTCGTCGCCAACAGCTGGTGGCGCCGCGATCCGGGGCATATCGCCGCCATGCCCGACGATAAAGGTGCGGCGCTGCGCTTTACGATGGGCTTCTGATCGGCTTTAACCGCCCGCGACACCAAATAGGGGACGCAGGATGAAGCCTTTGCATTTGATTTCGCTCGCGCTGGTCGGCGCGGCACTCGCTACGCCGCTTGCGGCCCAGACGCCCGCGCGCACGGTGATCCACGCCGGGCATTTGCTCGCCGAACCGGGCAAGCCCGCGCGCGGCGCCGCGACCATCATCGTCGAGGGCGGCAAGATCGTCAGCATCGCCGACGGCCACCAGCCCGCCGAAGCGGGCGCGACGCTGATCGACCTCAGCGACAAATATGTCCTCCCCGGCCTGATCGACAGCCACGTCCATCTGACGAGCGACGCGGGCGGCCTCGCGGGCCAGCTCGAGGAAATGACGCTCAGCCCCGCCGCGCAGGCCTTCAATGCCGAGGTCAACGGCATCAAGACGCTGCGTGCGGGTTTTACGACGGTGCGCAACCTCGGCGATGGTGACGGCGCGACGCTTGCACTCAGGGATGCGATTCTCGCGGGCAAGGTGCAGGGGCCGCGCATCGTCGATGCGGGGGCGAGTATCTCGGGCAGCGCGGGGCATATGGATGGTTCGCTTGGCTATCGCGACGAGCTGCGGCCCTTCTTTGCGGGCGCGGGCAATACCTGCAACGGCGCCGACGATTGCCGCCGCGCGGTGCGGCTCCAGATCGGGCGCGGCGCCGACGTCATCAAATTCGCCTCGACCGGCGGGGTCAACAGCCGGATCGGGGCGGGGCTGGGCAAGCAGATGTTCGATGACGAGGCGCAGGCGATCGTCGAAACCGCACGGCTGTTCGGCAAAAAGGTCGCAGTCCATGCGCACGGCGCCGACGGCATCCGCCTCGCGCTGACCGCGGGCGCCGATTCGATCGAGCATGGCACGATCCTCGACGAAGCCACGATCAGCCAGTGGGCGAAGTCGAAAACCTATTATGTGCCGACGCTGTCGACCGTGAACGGGTATAAGGAACGGCTCGCCGCCAATGCGCAAGCCTATGAACCCGACGTCCTCGCCAAGATCCAGTGGCGCATCTCGATCACGGGCAAGAGCCTCGAACAGCTCGTCCCGCGCGGGGTGAAGATCGCGTTCGGCACCGACGCCGGCGTGTCGAAGCACGGCCGCAACGGCGACGAGTTCGAACTGATGGTCCAGCACGGCATGACCCCGGTCGAGGCGCTGAAGGCCGCGACGGTGAACGCCGCCGACCTGCTCGGCTTGGGCGAAGAGATCGGCAGCATCGCACCGGGCAAGAGCGCCGACATCATCGCCGTCGCCAGCGATCCGCTCGCCGATGTGCGGGTGCTGAAAAAGGTCGATTTCGTGATGGCGCGGGGGACGGTGGTCGACTGACCATTCTCAATCCTCCCTGTCGCGTAGCGATGGGGAGGTGGCAGCGCGAAGCGCTGACGGAGGGGCAATAACGCAACCGTTGCGGCCCCTCCACCACTCGCTGCGCGAGCGGTCCCCCTCCCCATCGCTCCGCGACAGGGAGGATTATTCGTTGACCAGCGCCTCGCGCAACCGCAACCACCGCTCCAGCTTCGCCGCATAGCCGATCGTATTCGCCGCGCTGCTCGACGGCAGGTCGATGACATCGACGCCATCCAGCACCGGCAATTGTCGCCGCCCGATCGCCGCGGCTTTGCCGCCGTTGAACGCGATCAGGCGGAGATCGGGCAGGGTGGCGACCAGCGCGGCGAGATCGTGCGCTTCGGCATCGCGGATCAGCGAGTCGCTGCTCGCTCGCCGCTCGGCGGTGCGGATCACGTCCCACAGGCCGGCGCGTGCCGCGCGCAGCGCCGTCAGCCGGTCGTCATAGGGCAGCGCCGCGAGCGGCTGCTCGATCACCTCGCCGACCAGCCGCCAGAACTGGTTCGTCGGATGCGCATAATATTGGCGGTCGGCGAGCGACCGCGCACCGGGCAGGCTGCCGAGGATCAGCAGCCGGGTGTCGGGGGCGACATGGGGCGCGAAGCTGGCGTGGCGAACGGGGGACATGGGCGACCGATAGCCTGCCAGGCCTGACGCAACAATCTTGCCCGCCCCTTGACCCTTAAGGGAATCATCGCTAGGGGCCGCGACGACCGAAAGCGGCGCTTAACCGCCTCTTCCGGTTGCAACAGCGCTTGAACATTGCTGGCGCGGATGAAGCCTCCGGAAGATCGACATGATCAGCCGGGGTCTTTTGCTGTTACAAGGTTGCCCGTTTTCCGCGGATTTCTGCGGGGTTTCGGACCGATGCTTCATCCACCGCGGTACAGTAACCGTTCGCTTTGATGGGCGAACACATAAAGGTGAAGCATTCATGCCCACGATCAACCAGCTGGTCCGCAAGGGCCGGACTCCCCAGAAGGTGAAGTCCAAGGTCCCGGCGATGGACGCAAACCCGCAAAAGCGCGGCGTTTGCACCCGTGTCTATACGACGACCCCGAAAAAGCCGAACTCGGCGCTCCGCAAGGTTGCGAAGGTCCGCCTGACCAACAGCCGCGAAGTCATCACCTATATCCCCGGCGAAGGCCACAACCTCCAGGAACACAGCGTCGTGCTGATCCGCGGCGGTCGTGTGCGCGACCTTCCCGGTGTGCGTTACCACGTCCTGCGCGGCGTGCTCGATACGCAGGGTGTGAAGGACCGCAAGCAGAGCCGTTCGAAATACGGCGCGAAGCGTCCGAAGTAAGGGCGCCGCTTTTTCTGGTGAATTGATCGTCCCGATGTCGCACCTGCGCCGGGACGCTGTTGGTAAAGGAATATCCTATGGCTCGTCGTCGTCGTCCTGAACGCCGCGAAATCCTGCCCGATCCCCGTTTTGGGGATGTCGTGCTGTCGAAATTCATGAACAGCGTCATGCTGGACGGGAAAAAGTCGGTCGCCGAAAACATCGTTTACGGTGCGCTCGAATCGGTCGAAGCCCGCGCGAAGAAGGAACCGCTCGGCGTGTTCCACGAAGCGCTGGCGAACATCCGCCCGAACATCGAAGTGCGCAGCCGCCGTGTCGGCGGTGCGACCTATCAGGTTCCCGTCGAAGTCCGTCCGGACCGCGCGCAGGCGCTCGCGATCCGCTGGCTGATCACCGCGGCGCGCAACCGCAGCGAAACGACGATGGCCGCGCGCCTGTCGGGCGAGCTCCTCGATGCCTCGAACAACCGCGGCAACGCGGTGAAGAAGCGCGAAGACACGCACCGCATGGCCGAAGCCAACCGCGCTTTCAGCCACTACCGCTGGTAAGCGAAGGCGGGCCTTTGGCCCGTCTCGCAATCGCAACAAAACTTCCTATATCGGGGGCGGCTCGAAAGACCTCCCCGCAAATCCAAGGAAAAGACCATGGCACGCAGCCATCCGCTCGAACGCTATCGCAATTTCGGTATCATGGCGCACATCGACGCCGGCAAGACCACGACGACCGAGCGTATCCTCTATTACACCGGCAAGTCCTACAAGATCGGCGAAGTCCATGACGGCGCCGCGACGATGGACTGGATGGAGCAGGAACAGGAACGCGGCATCACGATCACGTCCGCGGCAACCACCTGTTTGTGGAAGGCCGAAGAAGGCCAAGGCCCCGAGCACCGCCTGAACATCATCGACACCCCCGGACACGTCGACTTCACGATCGAAGTCGAACGCAGCTTGCGCGTCCTCGACGGCGCGATCACCGCGTTTGACGGCGTTGCCGGCGTCGAGCCGCAGTCGGAAACCGTGTGGCGTCAGGCGGACAAGTACAAGGTTCCGCGGATGTGCTTCATCAACAAGCTCGACCGCACCGGCGCCGATTTCTATTATTGCGTCCAGACGATCATCGATCGCCTCGGCGCGACGCCCGCCGTCCTCTATCTGCCGATCGGCGCCGAAGGCGGCTTCAAGGGCCTCGTCGACCTTGTCAACGAACGCGCGATCATCTGGAAGGACGAAAGCCTCGGCGCCGAATTCTTCTATGAGGAAATCCCCGCCGACCTCGTCGACAAGGCCGCCGAATATCGCGAAAAGCTCGTCGAACTCGCCGTCGAACAGGACGACGATGCGATGGAAGCCTATCTCGAAGGCAATGTTCCCGACGTCGCGACGCTGAAGAAGCTGATCCGCAAGGGGACGCTGGCTCAGGCGTTCGTTCCGGTCCTTTGCGGCTCGGCGTTCAAGAACAAGGGTGTCCAGACGCTGCTCGACGCGGTCGTCGACTACCTGCCTTCGCCGCTCGACATTCCCGACGTTCAGGGCATCAACCCCGACACCGACCAGCCCGATTCGCGCGAGACGTCGGACTCGGCGCCGCTGTCGCTGCTCGCCTTCAAGATCATGAACGACCCGTTCGTCGGTTCGCTCACCTTCGCCCGCATCTATTCGGGGACCCTGAACAAGGGCACCTACCTGAACTCGGTGAAGGACAAGAAGGAAAAGGTCGGCCGTATGCTGCTGATGCATGCGAACAGCCGCGAAGACATCGAAGAAGCCTATGCGGGCGACATCGTCGCGCTCGCCGGCCTCAAGGAAACCACCACCGGGGACACGCTCTGCGCCACCAACGCACCGATCATCCTCGAACGGATGGAATTCCCCGAGCCGGTCATCGAGCTGTCGGTGGAACCGAAGACCAAGGCCGACCAGGAACGTATGGGCATCGCGCTCAACCGCCTGGCTGCCGAGGATCCCTCGTTCCGCGTGTCGACCGACCATGAATCGGGCCAGACGATCATCAAGGGCATGGGCGAGCTTCACCTCGACATCCTCGTCGATCGCATGAAGCGCGAGTTCAAGGTCGAAGCGAACGTCGGCGCGCCGCAGGTGGCGTACCGCGAATCGCTCGCGAAGGCCGTTGACGTCGATTATACCCACAAGAAGCAGTCGGGTGGCTCGGGCCAGTTCGGCCGCGTCAAGGTGAGCGTCGCTCCCGGCGAACGCGGATCGGGCATCACCTTCATCGACGAGATCAAGGGCGGCAATATTCCGCGCGAATATATCCCGTCGGTCGAAAAGGGGATGCGCGAGTCAGCCGAAAACGGCCATATGATCGGCTTCCCGATCATCGACTTCGAAATCCGTCTGACCGACGGCGCGTACCATGACGTCGACTCGTCGGCGCTGGCGTTCGAAATTGCGGGCCGTGCGGCGATGCGCGAAGTCGCGGCGAAGGCCGGGATCAAGCTGCTCGAACCGGTGATGAAGGTCGAAGTCGTCACCCCGGAAGAGTTCATGGGCGACGTGATCGGCGATCTCAACAGCCGTCGCGGTCAGATCCAGGGCACCGACAGCCGGGGCATCGCCCAGGTCGTCGAAGCGATCGTTCCGCTGGCGAACATGTTCGGCTACGTCAACCAGCTGCGCAGCTTCAGCCAGGGTCGGGCCAGCTATTCGATGCAATTCTCGCATTATGAAGAAGTGCCGACCAACGTCGCCGAAGAAGTGAAGGCCAAGATGGCCTGATAGGTCTAAGCCGCGCGGGCTTGCACCGCGCGGCAAAGCCCTCTAAGGGCGGCGCCTGATTCAGCAGGCTCGTCCAAGACTGATCAACCAAACACATCGAACAAGAAGGTTCAATATCATGGCCAAGGCTAAATTTGAGCGGACGAAGCCGCACTGCAACATCGGCACCATCGGTCACGTCGACCATGGCAAGACCTCGCTGACCGCAGCGATCACCAAGGTGCTCGCCGAAAACGTAGCGGGTAACGCCGCCGTTGACTTCGCGAACATCGACAAGGCGCCCGAAGAGCGCGAGCGCGGCATCACCATTTCGACCGCGCACGTCGAATATGAAACCGAAGGTCGCCACTATGCGCACGTCGACTGCCCGGGTCACGCCGACTATGTGAAGAACATGATCACCGGCGCCGCCCAGATGGACGGCGCGATCCTCGTCGTGTCGGCCGCTGACGGCCCGATGCCGCAGACCAAGGAGCACATCCTGCTCGCGAAGCAGGTCGGCGTTCCGACCATGGTCGTCTTCCTGAACAAGGTCGACCAGCTCGACGATCCCGAGCTGCTCGAGCTCGTCGAACTCGAAATCCGCGAAGAACTTTCGAAGCGCGACTTCGACGGCGACAATATTCCGATCATCGCCGGTTCGGCGCTCGCCGCGCTCGAAGGCCGCGACGACAAT
>JASBSJ010000010.1 GCA_030148985.1 Sphingopyxis sp. | reverse complement strand
TTGGCTGCGATTAGCCCGGCTCGTAACGTCTTTTTTACCGCCTTTGGGGCATGGACCGGCTGGGACCACCGCGGATTTGAACACCAAGGGACGAAAGCATTGGACGAAATCCTGGTCGATTGGGATGAGTTTCGCGCGACGCGCACCCAGCTGGGTGCGGCTTTTGTGCGCATTCTCGGCTATTTCCGCGAAGACGGCACCAAATCGGTGGCCGCGATCGAAGACGCGATGCGCGCGCGCGATCCGCGTGGTCTCGTCATGCCCGCGCACACGCTGAAAAGCGAAGCGCGCCAGTTCGGCGGCGAAAAACTGGGCGCGCTGGCCGAAGACATCGAAATGTTCGCGCGCCACTGCGTCGAGACGCAGACGAGCCCGGAGGAATATCTGCCGCACGTCGTCGCGCTGCGTCCGTTGTTCGAGGAAACGCTGGGCGCGCTCGAACGCGAAGCCAATCCGCTCGTCCAGCGCCGCCCTGCGGGGTTCGGCCGCGCCGTCAGCTATTGACCGGCGCGCCGTTTCCGTCCGGATAGGCCTTTTTCATCGGCTGCACCTGCCAGCGCGACAGGCTGCGCCACAGCCATTCGAGCGGGCCATATTGGAACCGGTCGAGCCACGGCTTTGACCAGAGCAGCATCGCCGCCCACATGCCGATGCAAAAGAGATAGAGCGGCAGGCGGCCGACACTGCCGAACAGGCCAAGGCCATAGCCGTAAAAGATCGTTGTCATCACGATCGAGGTGACGAGATAGTTTGTGAAGGCCATGCGCCCCGCCGCTGCCAGCCGCGCGCGCGCGGCATCGCTGGCCGCGGTCTTGATGAGCAGCATGATGAGCGCCGCCCAGCCGATCGTCATCAGCGTATCGAACGGCACCGACAGCGCGATCGTCGAACCGAAGACCGCGACTGCGTCATAGCCCGCGCGCATCTGATAGAGGGCGAGTCCGGCGAGCGGCGGCGCGGCGATCAGGAAACAGACGATCGCCCATTTGCGATAGCGCGCCACGTCCCATTCGCCGGTCAGCATGTTTGATTTGAACAGCGCCATGCCGATCAGCATCAGGCCGATGGTTTCCCAAAGGAACAGACCCAGGAAAAAGACCGGATCGCCCAGCATCTCCCCGGTTCGATGTGCGACGATGCTGGCGTAGCTCCCCAGATAAAGCGCCATCTCCTGCGCATAGACGGGCGTCGAGGGCCCCATGTCGGCGTTCATCTGTGCCAGTGCCTCCTGCATCGCGGCAGCACTTTCGGGGGGTAGCGTTCCCACCTGCGCCATCGAGAGCATCGCCCAGAGGCTTGAGTGCAGGCCGATACCGATGAGGAAGAAAGGGATCGACCAGAGCAGCAGCGCGCGCACCGACAGGTTGCGGAACACAAAGATCAGCAGGCCGCAGATCGCATAAAGGAATAATATGTCGCCAAACCAGATCAGGTAGAAATGGGCGAGGCCGAAAATTGCGAGCCAGAACATGCGCGAATAATGCGCGCCTGCGGCGCTGCGTCCCGCGGCGGCGGCGCTTTCGATCACCAGCAAGGTGCTTGCCCCGAACAACATCGAGAACATGCCGCGCATCTTTGAATCGACGAACACAAAGTTGAAGAACCAGGTCGCGACGTCGCTGCCGATCGGCGGCCCGCCCGCGGCGGGGTTGGCATAGGCAGGGAAAGGCAGGGCAAAGGCGACGATGTTCATCGCGAGGATGCCCATCACCGCCACGCCGCGAATTGCATCGAGGCTTTCGTATCGTGTCGTCGGCCCGCTGTTCATCGCCTCGCTCCCCTTGAATATTCTTCGGCCGTCAGAGCCAGCTGCTGATCTGCTCCAGCGGTTTCTTGCGCATCGCGTAAACGGGTACGGTCGCGTCCGCCGCCGGATGGCCGGTGACGATCAGCATCACCGGCTTTTCGTCGGCGGGGCGGCCGCAAATGTCGCGCAGGAATCCCATCGGCGACGGCGTGTGCGTCAAGGTCGCGAGCCCTGCGCCGTGCAGCGCGGTGAGCAGCAGGCCGCAGGCAATGCCGACGCTTTCGGTGACATAATAATTCTGGCGCGTGTCGCCGGGTTCAATCCCGCCGCGCCGCTGCCCGAACACGACGATCAGCCAGGGCGCAATGTCCAGGAAGGCCTTGTCGGCATCGGTGCCGAGCGGCGCGAGCGCCTCCAGCCATTCCTGCCCCGCGCGGCTTGCGTAAAATTCGCGCTCCTCGGCCTCGGCGGCCAGGCGGATGCGGTGCTTGATGTCGGGCGAGGAAACCGCCGCGAAGTGCCACGGCTGGTGGTTGGCGCCGCTCGGCGCTGTCCCGGCGGCGGCGATCGCCGCCTCGATCACCGCGCGCGGCACCGGCGCGTCGCTGAACATCCGGCACGTTCGCCGCGCCGCGACATGATCACGAAACGCCTCCGCCGCCGCGATCCGTGCGGCGTCGGTCATGACCGGCAGGGCGTCGTAAGGCGTCGTCGCATGGGCCTTCATGGCGCCGGTCTATCGGCGATCGCGCGATTGCGCCAGCGCTGTTTACCGACTATTGACATATATGTCAGTAATGCTAGATCGCAATCAGCAAGTGATTCCAAGCGAGACACGACATGGCCCCCACCATCTTCTCCCACCCCGACCGCAAGCCGCAGAAGTTCCGTCCGTTCAAGGCGTTCCAGCACTTCCGCAAGCTCATCAGGGACAAGGAAGACACCGAACAGGTGTTCCACATCTTTGAAAATCTGCCGCGCAAGGGATTCATGGACGACGCCCGCGCCTTTGTGACAAGCGAAAAGGGCCGGCGGCTGATGGTGAGCGAGCCTTATCTGCCCGACCTGCTCGACGATCATGCGTGGATCGACCAGCTTCCCGAGGGCAGCGTCGGCCACGCCTATGTCACTTTCATGCGGCGCGAGGGCCTGTCGGCGGCGGGGCTTGTTGCCGAGAGCGACAAGATGGGCCGTCCCAAGTTCGACGATCAGGTGCAATGGTATGGAAACCGCCTGCGCGATACGCATGATCTGTTCCACATCCTGACCGGCTATGGCCGCGACGCGCTGGGCGAGCAGTGTGTGCTCGGCTTCACCTATGGCCAGACGGGCAATTACGGCAATTTCTTCATCGCCTATGCGGGCGGTTATGAGCTGAAGCGCACGGTCAAGGGCGACGCTCCGGTGATCGGCGCGATCCGTCAGGGCCAGCGACATGGCAAGGCGGCGAAAGCGATCATCGAACAGGATATTCGCGCGTTGCTCGCCGAACCGCTCGATGCGGCGCGCGCGCGATTGGGGATCGGCGAGCCGACGCTGTATCACGAAGCGCACCGCGCCTATCGCAGCCGCGGGATCGACCCGTATAATTTCCTCGCGGCGAAACCGGCGGCGGCCTGAACCAAATCCTCCCTGTCGCGCAGCGATGGGGAGGTGGCAGCGCGAAGCGCTGACGGAGGGGCAATTACGCCGACGTCGCGGCCCCCTCCACCACGCCCTCCGGGCGCGGTCCCCCTCCCCACCGCTGTGCGGCAGGGAGGATCTATTTTAGCTTCGCGATCAGCGCCTGTGCTGCGGCGGGGTTGCGGACCTTGGCGCCCGAGATGAAGAAGAGGAAGACGTCGCGGTCGTCCTTGGCCCAGTCGCGGGCTTGCTGCGCCCAGTCGTCGAGCGCCTTGTCGTCATAGCCGGTTTCGACGTCCTCCTGCGACCGCTGGAGCCGCGCATAGGTGAAGTCGGCGGTCTGTTCGTCGATGCACGGAAATTCGTCGCTGTCGGCATAGACGATCGCCATGTTGCGTTCGCGAGCCATGTCGATGAAGGCTTGATCGCCGAAGCTTTCGTGCCGCACCTCGATCGCGTGGCGCAGCGGCAGGCCGTCCAGCGTATCGGGCAGCAGGTCGAGGAAGCCCGCGAAATCGTCGCGGTCGAACTTCTTGGTCGCCATGAACTGCCAGTGGATCGGGCCGAGCCGGTCGCCGAGGCGCGTGATGCCCTGGCCCAGGAATTTCTCGATCGAGGCGGCGCCGTCGGCCAGCACCTTGCGGTTGGTGGTGAAGCGTGACGCCTTGACGCTGAATTTGAAACCGTCGGGGACCGACGCGGCCCAGTTGGCGAAGCTTTCGGGCTTCTGGCTGCCATAATAGGTGCCGTTGATTTCGATGCCGGTCAGGTGCTGGCCGGCATATTCGAGTTCGCGCTTCTGCGGGTGTTTGGGCGGGTAAAAGGTGCCGCGCCATGGTTCGAAGGTCCAGCCGCCGATGCCGATATGGATGCTCATGATTCCGCCATCTCCCGCGATCTGCTGTGCCTGTTCCTTTTCTCGCACAAAGCCACGAAGCCACAAAGAGAGCCTATCATCCCGAAGTCCGGCGCCCTCTTTGTGGCTTCGTGGCTTTGTGCGAGTCGCCCTCGCAAACGCCTCAGGCCAGCGCCGCGTCGGCGCCCATCAGCTTGGGAAAAAAGCCTTCATGTGCCTCACGCAGTTCCGCCAGCGTTACTTGATGGTCGCTGTCCGGCAGCTCGAACACGATGCGATCCTTGATCGTGCGGCCGATGGGATCGACCGGCACATCGGCGCGGCCGGCGGCGTCGAGGAAGTCGGCGAGGCAGGTGTCGCAGACGGTGACGAGATACAGCCCCTGATCCTCACCAAAGAAGCTTTCGGCGACGCCGAACGGCTGTTCTTCGCTGACGAGCACGCCGATGTTCGATTTCAGCGCCATTTCGGCGAGCGCCACCGCAATGCCGCCGTCGGAGACGTCGTGGCAGGCGGTGATCCAGCCGGCGTTGATCGCGCTCCGGATGAAGTCGCCGGTGCGCTTTTCGCAGCGGAGGTTCACTTCGGGCGGCGGGCCTTCCTCGCGGCCATGGATTTCGCGCAGCCACACCGACTGGCCGAGATGGCCCGCGCGTTCGCCGACCGCGAGCACGATGTCGCCGGTGCGCTTGAAGCCGATGCCGACCGCCTTGTTCCAATCCTCGATCACGCCGACGCCGCCGATCGCGGGGGTCGGCAGGATCGCGCTGCCGCCGCCCGTCGCCTTGGACTCATTATAGAGGCTGACATTGCCCGAGACGATCGGATAGTCGAGCGCGCGGCACGCCTCTGCCATGCCGTCGAGGCACCCAACGATCTGCCCCATGATTTCGGGGCGCTGCGGATTGGCGAAGTTGAGGCAGTTGGTGATCGCGAGCGGCGTCGCACCAACCGCGCTGATGTTGCGCCAGGTTTCGGCGACCGCCTGCTTGCCGCCCTCGACCGGGTCGGCGTAGCAATAGCGCGGGGTGCAGTCGGTCGACATCGCCAGCGCGCGGTTCGTGCCGTGGATGCGGACGAGCGCGGCGTCGCCGCCGGTCTGCACCGTGTCGGCGCCGACCTGGCTGTCATATTGCTCCCAGATCCAGCGGCGGCTGGCGATGTCGGGGGTGCCCATCAAGGTCTTGAGGTCGGCGGCGACGTCGGTGGTTTCGGGTACGTCGGTCAGTGGCGCCTGTTTCGGGGTCGGGACGTGCGGACGGTCATAGAGCGGCGCATCGTCGGCGAGCGGCGCGAGCGGGATGTCGCAGACGATCTCGCCATGATGTTCCAGCACCATGCGCCCCGTATCGGTGACGGTGCCGATGACCGCAAAGTCGAGTTCCCATTTGTGGAAGATCGCTTTCGCAAACTCCTCCTTGCCGGGCTTCAGCACCATCAACATGCGTTCCTGCGATTCGGACAGCATCATCTCATACGCCGTCATGCCGGTTTCGCGCTGCGGCACATCGTCCATCTTGAGATGGAGGCCGACGCCGCCCTTCGACGCCATTTCGACCGACGAGCTGGTCAGCCCTGCAGCGCCCATGTCCTGAATCGCGACGATCGCGTCCGATGCCATCAGTTCGAGGCACGCCTCGATCAGCAATTTTTCGGTGAAGGGATCGCCGACCTGCACGGTCGGGCGCTTTTCCTCGGCATCTTCGCCAAAGTCTGCGCTGGCCATCGTCGCGCCGTGGATGCCGTCGCGGCCGGTTTTCGACCCGACATAGACGATCGGATTACCGACGCCGCTGGCGGCCGAATAGAAGATCTTGTCCTGTTCTGCGACGCCAACGGTCATCGCATTGACGAGGATATTGCCGTCATAGGCCTTGTGGAAATTGACCTCGCCGCCGACCGTCGGCACGCCGACGCAATTGCCATAGCCGCCGATGCCGTGGACGACGCCCGAGATGAGATGCTTCATCTTCGGATGGTCGGGACGGCCGAAGCGCAGCGCGTTGAGGTTCGCGACCGGACGCGCGCCCATGGTGAACACGTCGCGCAAAATGCCGCCGACACCGGTCGCCGCGCCCTGATAGGGTTCGATGTACGACGGGTGGTTGTGGCTCTCCATCTTGAAGATCGCCGCGAGTTTCTTGCCGCCTGCGCCTTCGCCAATGTCGATGACACCGGCATTTTCGCCGGGGCCGCAAATCACCCACGGCGCCTCGGTCGGCAGTTTCTTCAGATGGATGCGCGAGCTTTTATAGCTGCAATGCTCCGACCACATGACCGAAAAGATGCCGAGTTCGACAAGGTTCGGCTCGCGCCCGAGCGCGGTCAGGACGCGCTCATATTCCTCGGGAGAAAGCCCATGTTCGGCGACAATTTCGGGGGTGATGGCGGGCGCTGGCTGAGTCATGGCGCGCCTTTAGCGGGGCGCGGGCAAAACGAACAGACCCCATATCGTCTTTCGGGGCGATATGGGGTCCGTCGTCGGAGAGAAATCAGCGCGACGCGAGCGTGGTCTTGTCCGCCTTCAGCGGCTCGACGTCGCGAAGCGGGAAGCTCACCTGCTGCGAACCGACGGTGCCGCGGACGCGATGTTCGCCGACGCGCAGCGTGAACGGCTTGCCCGTGCGTTCTTCGACACCCGTGATCACGCGCGTGCCCCCGACCTGGGTGACGGTGTAGCTGTAAATCGCGCCGTCGTGCTGGAAACGCTTTGCCGCTTCGTCCTTCGCGAGAGCCGCGGTGGGTGCCAGCGCGAGCAGGCCGAGGGCGGGGAGGATGATGGTTTTCATGGTGCAAGTCCTTGTTGATGGAACAAAACTTGCCTTCGAGCCCCTCTCTTCTTGTGCAGTGCAACATGACGGGTGCCGCGCCCAGCGGCAATTGCAAAAAACGGAATCGTGATTGCGCGGAACAGATGGGGTCAGGCGCTGCGCGGCATCCAGGCGAGTACCAGCCACGCCGCTGCGCCCGCCGCAAATCCCGTCGCCAGCGTGCCCCAGGCGATGTCGAGCAAAGTGACCTTCGTCGACCAGATTTTCATCGTCGCATGGTTGGTAAGGTCATAGGTCATGTAGCAGAAAAAGCCGAACAGCGCCCCCCACTGCGCCGCCACCTGCCACTTGCCGGCGGCCAGCGCCGGCTGCACCGCGAAAATCTGGATGCCGAGCATATAGAGCGCGTAAAAGATCAGCGCCGGCGCCGGGCGCCACCCGTCCATGAGCAGTGCGCCGATTTCGGGGCGATAGACTTTGGTGACCATGACGCGCAGCCAGAGCGCGTCGAGAATGCCAAAGACGATCGCGGTGGCGAAATAGGCGGCGACGGATTGCAGGGTCATGGCCAAGGCTCCTCCGGTGGCGGACGCTATAGCAGCGCCGCGTGACGTCAAGCTTGACCGAACGGGGGCGAAGAGGCCAAAGCAGGGGGCATGACGGACACCCCCGACACCGCCGCCCCTGCCGACATCGCCGCCCTGTCGTTCGAAGCCGCGATGGGCGAGCTCGAAACGATCGTCCGGCGGCTCGAAAGCGGCGACGTCAGCCTTGAGGAATCGGTCAGCCTCTATGAGCGCGGCCATGCGCTGCGCAGTCATTGCGAGGCGCGGCTCGCCGCGGCGCAGGCGCGGATCGAGCAGGTGAGCCTCGCTGCCGACGGCCGGCCGTCGGGAACCGCGCCCTTCGGCGAAGGCTGAGCGGGCGTGGCATCGGTCGACGGCGATATTGCGCGCGGCGCGGAATTGCTCCGCACGACCCAGGCCGAGGTCGCCGAGGGAATCGACGCGCTGTTCGACACATTGCTCGCTGTGCCCGCCGACCCGCGCGGGCCGCTGTATGAGGCGATGCGCTACGCCGCGATCGCGGGGGGAAAAAGGCTGCGCCCCTTGCTCGTCCGCGCGGCGGGCGATTTGTTCCATGTCGACCGCGCGCTGACGCTGCGCGTTGGCGCCGCGGTCGAGGCGATGCACGTCTATTCGCTGATCCACGACGATCTGCCGTGCATGGACGATGACGATATGCGCCGCGGCAAGCCGACCACCCACAAGGCCTTCGGCGAAGCGACCGCGGTACTGGCCGGCGATTCGCTCCACGCGCTCGCTTTTGAATGGCTGTGCGATCCGGCGACGAGCGCCGATCCCTTTGTGCGCGGCGAGCTGTGCTGCGAACTGGCGCGCGCCGCAGGTCCGGCGGGCATGGCGGGCGGGCAGATGATGGACCTCGCCGCCGAAACCGCCGATTTCGACCTCTCCACGGTGACGCGGCTGCAACAGCTCAAGACCGGGGCGCTGATCGCCTTTTCGGTCGAGGCGGGCGCGATTCTCGCGCGTATCCCCGTCGAGGGGCGTCGGCCGTTGCGCGGTTATGCGCGCGACATCGGGCTCGCGTTCCAGATCGCCGACGACATCATGGATGTCGAGGGCGACGAGGCGCTGGCGGGCAAGGCGCTGCACAAGGACGAAGCGGCGGGCAAGGCGACCTTTGTCACGCTGATGGGACTGGAGCGCGCACGCGATCAGGCGACGCTGCTCGTCGAACAGGCGGTCGGTCATCTGGCCAGTTTCGGCGAGGAAGCGGCGCTGCTCCGCGCGATCGCACGCTATGTCGTGGAAAGGGACCGGTAATGCGGGTGGGGGTTTATCCGGGGACTTTCGATCCGATCACGCTCGGCCATATGGACATTATCCGGCGCGGGGCCAAGCTGGTCGACCGGCTGGTGATCGGGGTGACGACCAACATCACCAAATCGCCGATGTTCGACGATGACGAACGCATCGCGATGGTGAAGCGCGAGGTCGAGGCGATCGAGGGCGACATTCGGGTCGTCGGCTTCAACTCGCTGCTGATGGATTTTGCCCAGCGCGAAGGCGCAACGGTCATCGTTCGCGGGCTGCGCGCGGTCGCCGATTTCGAATATGAATATCAGATGGCTGGCATGAACCAGCAGCTCAACGACCGCATCGAAACCGTCTTCCTGATGGCCGACGTCGGGCTGCAACCGATCGCCTCGCGACTGGTCAAGGAAATCGCGATCTTTGGTGGTGACATCCACAAATTCGTGACGCCCGCGGTGCGCGAGGCGGTGGTCGCGCGTATCGCCGCGCGCGGCCTTCGCCAGGGCGAGGCGTGACACCATCCATTGAGCGTTCAGCTTTTTCCCGCTAGGGCGCGCCGAACAGGGCGCAGTTCCGGAATATTGTACAGAGGCCGATCCAGCATGAAATCTTCCTTCCGTCCCCTGATTCTTATGGGCATGGCCTTCGGTCTCGCGGCCTCCGCGATGGCGCAGGACGTGCCGCCCGCGCCCGCGCCGAATCCCGAACAAAGCCAGCCGGCCCCGGCGGAGGACGCCCCGGCCCCGATCGATCCGGCGCCCGTCGATACGCCGCCGGCTCCGCTCGCCACGACGAGCGACGCGGCCCCCGCCGCGGAAACGCCCGCGGCCCCGGCGATGACGCCCGACCAATATCTGAACAACCCCGAATATATGCTCAACCTCGACCTTTCGACGGGTGGGCGCGTGGTGATCCAGCTTTATCCCAATGCCGCGCCGAACCATGTCGAGCGCGTCAAGCTGCTCGCGCGCGCGGGCTTTTACGACGGGGTCAAGTTCCACCGCGTGATCGACGGCTTCATGGCGCAGACGGGCGATCCGACCGCGACGGGGCAGGGCGGGTCGGAGCTTCCCGACCTGAAGGCCGAATTCAACGCGACCCCGCACCTGCGCGGCACCGTCTCGATGGCGCGCGCGCAGAGCGAGGACAGTGCCAACAGCCAGTTTTTCATCATGCTGCAACCGCGCTTCTCGCTCGACCGCCGCTACACCGCGTTCGGCCGCGTCGTGTCGGGGATGCAATATGTCGACGCGATCCAAAAGGGCGAGCCGCCGGCTGTGATGTCGCGCATGGTCCAGGTATCGGTCGCCGCCGACAACAAGCCGGTCCCGCCTGCATCAATGCTGACCGAAGCGCAGCCCGCCGCGCCTGCCGAGGTGAGTGTCGACGAGCTCAACGCGCCCATCGCGCAATAAACGCGGAAAGGCGCGCGAACCCTTATGCGCGTCGATGCCTTCGATTTCGATTTGCCCGGCGAGCGCATCGCGCTGCGCCCCGCGCGTCCGCGCGATGCAGCGCGGATGCTGGTGGTCGACGGCGGTGACATTGTCGATGCCGGGGTGCGCGACCTGCCGCAATGGCTGCGGCCCGGCGACTGCCTCGTCTTCAACGACACGCGCGTGATCCCGGCGCAGCTGGAGGGACGGCGCGGAGAGGCGAAGATCGGCGCCACGCTGCACAAGCGGATCGACCTGCGCCGCTGGCAGGCGTTCGTGCGCAACGCCAAGCGGCTGCGCGTCGGCGAGACGGTCGATTTCGGTTCGGGGGTGGCGGCGCTGGCCGAGGAACGGCTCGCCGACGGCAGCTTCATCCTCGCCTTTGCCGGCGACGAGCCGGTCGAGTTGCTGCTCGAACGCGCTGGGACGATGCCGCTCCCGCCCTATATCGCGGGCAAGCGCGCGACTGACGAGGCCGACCGCGCCGATTACCAGACGATGTTCGCGCGTGAGGACGGCGCGGTCGCGGCGCCGACGGCGGCGCTGCATTTCACGCCCGAACTGCTCGCGGCGCTGGCGGCGGCGGGGATCGTTACCGAAACGCTGACCCTGCATGTCGGCGCGGGCACCTTCCTGCCCGTCAAGGCCGACGACACCGACGACCATGTCATGCACGCCGAATGGGGGCGGATCGACGAGGACACCGCGGCGCGGCTCAATGCTGTGCGTGCGGCCGGCGGCCGGGTGATCGCGGTGGGCACGACCAGCCTGCGCCTGCTCGAAAGCGCCGCCCGCAAGGATGGCACCATGGCGTCATTTGCGGGCGACACGTCGATTTTCATCACCCCCGGCTATCGCTTCAAGGCGATCGACGGGCTGATGACCAATTTCCACCTGCCGCGCTCGACCCTCTTCATGCTGGTCAGCGCGCTGATGGGGCTGGACACGATGCAGGCGGCCTATGCCCATGCGATTGCCGCGGGCTACCGCTTCTACAGCTATGGCGATGCCAGCCTGCTATTGCCGCGTCAGAGCGAGCGTTCGGCATAGATCGCCATCGCCGCGGCGATGAACTCGGGGCAGCCGGGCAGCTCATCATCCTTATAGGTCGCCCGGAATTCGGGATTTTCGACATAGAGGCGGCCAAGCCCCGCAAAGGCGGCGGCGTCGGGGGTCCAGCTGTGCGAGACCCAGCGATAATGGCGCTCGGTGACGGCCTGCACCGCGTCGGACCCCGGCGCGGCGCCGTCGCGAAACAGGCGCGCGAAGGCGTCGCGGATGTCCTCCATTTCGCGGCGGATCTGGTCAACCTGTTCTTTCGTCAGCGCCCTGGCCTTTTCGTGGGCGGCGGCGACGGCCTCCTTGCCCCAATATTTTTCGGCCTCCCGTTCCCAGCGGTCGCGCGTTTCGGGGGCGATTCCCGCGTAATAGTCATTGTCTTCCATGGTTTCGTTCCTTTCCAGTGATGCGATCGTGCGATCGATGGTCTGGATGAGGCCCTGATATTGCGCGATCCGACCCTGAAGCGCGGCGCGATGCCCGCGCAGCGCGGCAAGCAGGTCGAAGGCGGGATCGTCGAGCACCGCGCCAATCTCGGCCAGCGGCATCCCGAGTTCGCGGTAAAAGAGGATTTGCTGCAATCGCAGCAGCTCCTCCTTTCCATAATAGCGATAGCCGTTGGCACCGACATGCCCCGGCCGCAGCAGACCGATCGCATCATAATGATGCAGCGTCCGGACGCTGATCCCCGCGGCGGTGGCTAGCTGTTTGACCGTTCGCACATCTGTCTCCTCATCACGCGCCACCCTATCGGGGATGACGCAGCGTGAGGGTCAAGCGCAATTCGCCTAATAATCGATGGCTATTCGCACGCGTTGCCGATCGACGCCGGCCATATCGGCAATTTGTTGCCTGCTCGCGTCGACAACATGTTGCAACGCGCGGTTTGCGGCGCGCTGATCGGTCGCGGACGAGCGCGCGCCGCCTTCTTCCTGACCCAGCAACTCGGTTTCATCGATGCCGAATGTTTCGGCCAGGATGCGCAGGCTGACCGCCCGCGGCTTTGCCTTGCCGGTTTCCCAGCCCCAGATGCTCGGCTTGCTCAGTCCCGATCGTTCGGCGAGACTCGCGAGGCTCCATCCGCGTTCCAAGCGCCGCGCCCGCAGCCGCTCGGCGAAGCTTTGGGGAGCCGCCGCCGGCGCGGCGTGTTGGATCGGGTCGACGGCGGCCGGTATCGGATTTTTCAGCCGCGCGGCGCTCAGCGACGCTTCGGATAGCGCCGCGTCGAAGCGGCAACCGAACAAACGGCCGCTGTTCCACACGATCGTGGCCGCGACCTCGCCGGCCTCGGGCAGCGCGACCCAGATCGACTGACCCAGCGTCAGCGGCGATCCGGTTTCGATCAACAGACCGGTGCGCGACATGTCGTGGATCATCACCGCCGTGACATCGCCGTTCGCCGCTACCCCCACCGTATCGAGGTTCAGGCGAATGCGCGGTTCGCCTCGCTCATCGGCGGCGGGACTGGCGGGCTCGATATGGGCGGGAAAGGGCATCACCGCCAGCGATTGCACCGATGTCTTGCGATGGGGTTAATTTGTCGCCGGAGCGAGCCGGCCGTGCGCTGCACCGACGGCGGCCCGCGAAATGGCCCTCACGCGGCGCGGTTAAGATGCAATCGGGCGTCGCATTAAAGTCTTAACGAGTCGATGTTTCATTTCAGGACTGCCGCGGGAAATCGCCCCTGTGCATCCTCGTTGCGAAACGCTCAAAAATCCCAATTTTCCGGGAATATGTGCAGTTTAGCGAACAACGACGGGTCAAGATTATTGCGCAATGCGCAAGATTTGGGGTGTGATTCGCGCTCAACCCATGTACTAAGTATTTACTAACAAACGGGGGGGAGAGGGTCGCATCTCCCATTGGCGCAACGGCGCCGAGCGCATGACATTTGATGGACGGTTAGCCGTGCAAATTGCGGGGATGGATATTTTGCGACTTGGATCGTACAAGGCATTGGCGACGGCCGCCCTGGTCGGCGCGATGATTTCGGGCGTTGCGGTTTCGACACCGGCAGCCGCCAGGGAAATCCAGAATGTCCGCTCGCTGGACATCGCCGTCAGCGGCATGGTGCGTCAGCACTGCGCGATGGGCAATATTCCCGACATGGATTTCGGTAATCTGGAACGCCGCGGCCTGGGCATCGAGGCGCGCGTCGCCTTCGATTGCAATGTTCCGTTCACGATGACGATCAAGGGCGCGCGCGGCGGTTTGACGCACACGACGATGCCGAATGGTCAGGGACCGTTCGGCGGTGTCCTGCCGTACAATCTGGCTGTGGAAATGCCGGTGCGTTACCCGTCGCAACAGACGCTGAGCCGTTCGTTCAGCAGCCGCCAGCTTTTGGCCGGCGGCATCATTTCCAGCAACGGCGGCATCGCCACCGACGGCATGGTGCTGGCGGTCGAACTCGGCCAGCCGTCGGGCGAGGCCGGGCTGCTTGCCGGTGATTATTCGGAGACGATCACGATCACCGTTTCGCCCATTTGAAAATTCGCCTGCGGCCTTTGTCGCGGGCGGAATTAGGCCGGAAGGGCTGGCACCGACGTCCTTCCGGTTTCTCCGACCAATCGGTGCAAAACACGCCCCCACCCGACATTCCGGGCGGCGGCGACAATAGAGGGAAGAAGACTATGAAGACGATTCTTTACGGCGCCGCTGCCGCCATCGCCCTGATCGCGACCCCGGCTGCCGCGCAGACGAACCAGGTGCACTACAACGTCGGCGGCATTCAGCTGACGAACCCCACTGGCTTCGGCGGCGCGATCGCACAGGGCCTTGCCGAACTGGCCATCGCCGGTGGCATCGGCACCCGTTACCGCGCTCAGGCTGACGCTCCCAGCGACAGCACGCCCGCGACCCCGACCGTCGATGTGGAATTCACGCTGAGCGGTTCGGTGAACAAGGACTGTTCGTTCTATGCCGGCAACAACTCGAACGCCCGTGACATCGACTTCGGCGTGATCGGTGTCCGCACCGGCAACAACGAAAATGTCAATGCTGCCTTCGAAATGGTCGGCCCGGCCGAAGCCAACATCGACTCGCTGACCGCCGGTTGCAACACGAACAACTCGGTCGAAATCAGCAAGGACGACATCCGCGGTCTCGTGAATGCGAACCCGGGCGGTTACGACACCGACGAGTTCCAGGCCAACATCCCCTATGAAGTCACCGCTTCGTGGACCGGTGTTGCCCTGAACGCCCAGACCGCCGGCACTGCCCAGACGCTGACCGTTGCGACCACCGGCAACGCCGGTCAGAAGCAGCAGGGCGCATGGCGTTCGCGCATGGACATCGATTTCGTTGCTCCGGCGATCACCAACAAGGGCCTGGTCGCTGGTGACTACACCGGCAAGACCACGCTGACGCTGCGCGCTCTCTAAGATCTCGCAGACCAAGCTTTGAGGAAAGGGGAAAGAGCGATCTTTCCCCTTTCTTTATCAATTGACATTACTATGCCTGTGTTTTGGGGGAACTGCGATTATGACCGCTCTGGCGACGATGAAACGTCACGCGCGTGCGATGCTGGCGGCATTGGCCGCGCTCGCCGTTCTGGTCAGTCCGGCGCTTGCCATGCGCGTGTCGCCGATGGTGGTCGAAATGGAATCGCGTGGCGGCAAGGCCGTTGCGCGGATTGAAGTCCAGAACATCAATCCCGGCAACCTGGCATTTCAGACCCGCGTATTTCGGATGAGCATCGATCAGGATGGCAATATCACCGAAACGCCCGCCGACGCAGATTTCCTGATTTTCCCGCCGCAAGGCGTTCTGCCCGCGGGTGGCCGTCAGGTCGTGCGCCTGCAATGGGTAGGAAGCGGCGAACTTGCCACGTCCCAGGCCTATTATGTGTCGGTCGAACAGCTGCCTGTCGCTTTCGAGCCCGGCGCGCAGGGCGCGATCGGGGCGCAGGTTCAAGTGCTTTACAACATGCGCGCGCTCGTCGTCGTTGCGCCTCCCGGAGCCAAGCCCGATGTAAAGGCGACGACGGTGCGGCAGCTCACCTATCAACCGCCGGCGCTGCCGGGGGCGACGGAATTGCCGCCGATGCAGGATGGGGTTGAAATCACGCTGCGCAACGACGGCCGTCGCCACGCGATGATGTCGAACTTCGGCTGGCGGCTGGAGGGCACCGGTGCGGACGGTCAATGGCTGCGGGTCGATATCTCTCCCGAAGAGCTTAATCGCGCCGTGGGTACCGGCTATGTGCCTGCCCAGGGCGAACGTATTTTCCGCGTCCCTGTTCCCGGCTTCGGTCCGGGACCGATCAAGTTGTCGTTCAAACAGTGAAGCTCGGTCTCGCTCTCTGTTCGGTCGCCGTCTCGGCGCTGTGCGCCCACGCGGCAGCCGCGCAGGTATCCGTTCCGCTACCAAGAAATCCCCAAAAGCCGGCGCCCAATCCTGCGGATCCGGGCGCCCCGACGACAATCCCGTTGCCGGGCACGCCGATGGCGCCCACCCCGGCCCCGACCCCATTGATGCCGCAACTGCCAATCGGCCCGCACGGTCGTCCGGACATCAACCCTTACGACCGCGACATCGAAATGACGGTCCCGTTGACATTCCAGAGCAGCAATCTCGGCGATATTCCGATGCTGCTGACGGCCGACGATCGTTTCATGCTGGAATCGGCGACGTTCGTGAAGCTCATGCAGCCCGTGCTGAACGACGACGCACATGCGGCGTTGGCGAACCGTCTCGCGCCGCTGCCCAATTTCGGACCCGACGACCTTGCGCAGACCGGCGTTCAGCTGACCTATGATCCCAGCACATTGGCTGTCGTGGTGGTCGAGGTTTCGGCGGAACAGCGCGCGATCAAGGATATTTTCGCCCCGCCGCGGGACGATATCAACGACGTCAGTCTCCAGCCCGCGGGATTGTCCGCCTATCTGAACCTCAGCGTCATTCAGAGCTATATCTGGGAGGCTGATGGCACTGAACCTCCGACGGTCAATTTCGACGGTGCGGTCCGGGTCGGCAGGTTCGTGTTCGAGGGCGACGCGCAATTGGGTCAGCAGTTCGGACTGACGGGCGACAGCTATAAATTCTCGCGCAATTATGCCCGCCTGGTTTACGACGAACCGAAGGATTTCAGGCGCTGGTATCTGGGGGATCTGGATCCCGAAATTCGGGGCCAGCAATCGTTCGTGGAAATGGGCGGCATCGGGGTTTTGCGCCAACGACGGCGCTTCAACAGTTTTCGATCGGCCATCCTGCAATCCAATCGCCAGTTGGTTCTGCAGCGCGAATCAACGGTGCGTTTTTTGCGCAATGGCTCGTTGTACCGCGAAGTCCGGTTGCAGCCGGGACGATATGATTTCAGTTCGCTGCCGCTTGTCGCCGGCAGCAATGACGTCGACATTCAGGTGACGGACAACAGCGGCGCGGTTCAGAATCTTTCTTACCAACAATATCTGGACCCGATCGACCTCGATCCCGGCGACTATGAGTATGGCGCATTTCTTGGGCCCACCAGTCGCAGCTTTGGCGGCGCACCCGATTATCGCGGTCCGGTCGCCTTTTCGGGCTTTTTTCGCAAGGCGTTTATCAACCGCCCGGCGATCGGCATCGGATTGCAGGCGAGCAAGGATGTTCAGACGCTTACCGGGCAAACCCAGTTCGTGCTTCCCAACGGGGGTCGGCTTCTCCTCGATGCCGGCGGGAGTAATTCCAAGACAGCCGGCAGCGGCTTTGCAACGGGCGTCAGCTACGAACATTTCATCGACCGATCCGGTCTCTCGGACAGCCTGACCGTTCGCGCCGATTATATCTCGCCCCGATTCGCCAATCTGGGCAACATCGACGGCATCAACACGACCTCGGCAACGATCAGCGGGCAATATTCGCGGCAATTCACGATGCGGATTACCGGCACCGCATCCGCTTCCTATCTTAAAGGGCGCAACGGCCTGCAAGACAGCTACCGCGTTGGCGCCAGCGGATTTTATCGTATCGATCGGCGATGGACCGTTCGCGCGGGCGTCGATTACGCAAAATTTCCGTCGGCCTTTTCCCGAGGTAGCGGCTTCAGTTTCAATATCGGAATTGTCTTCCAGCCCGACTACCGCCGTCGCGCAGAAGCCCGCTACGAAAGCCGCGACAACCTGGCCGAGCTGTCCTACAATCAGACGGGCCTGAACCAGCTGAACAGTGTCGGATTTGGCGGCGTGCTCACGCGGGATGACAACAGCGCCCGAGCGCTCGGCTATGCTGCCTATTCCGCCAACCGCTTTGATGCGTCGATCAGCCATGCGACCTTTGGTCCCAGCCTGTCCGATGTCACCGACATCAATGCGACGACGGTGCGCGTCGGAACGTCTCTTGCTTTCGCCGACGGCAGCTTCGGCATCGGCCGCCGGATCAACGACAGCTTTATGTTATTGTCGCCGCACAAGAATCTGGGCAAGCGGCGCGTGGTGGCGGGGCAATCCTTGGCCGAGAATAATTATATCGGGAAAAGCGGACCATTGGGTGCAGCGGTGAATAATTTCCTGGGGTCCTATGCGACCCAGTCGGTTCAATATGACGTCGAGGATCCGCCCACCGGTTATGACACCGGCCCCGGCGTGTTCCGCGTCCACCCCCCCTACAAGAGCGGCTATTCTGCACGCATCGGCACCGATGCGTTCGCGAGCGTTATGGGCACATTGATTTCGGCGCCGGAAAAGCCGATTTCGCTGATTGGTGGCCGGGTCACCTTGCTGGATGTTGCCGATAGCGAAAGTCCCAAACCGATCCCGTTCTTCACAAATTCGGTGGGCCGCTTTGCGATTACGAATTTGCTACCGGGTCGCCGGTATTTGGTTGAAACATACGGGCCCAACGGCACGATCGACCGCAGTTTCGAATTCACCGTGCCCGCGGACACCGATGGGCTGTTAAATCTGGGCACGGTGCGGCCCGGCTCGAAACACTAGGAGGCATTATGCTGCGCTCTACCCTTGCTATCGCTGCGGCCTTTCTGGCGCTTCCGAGCTATGCTCAGGCACCGGTGCCGGCAGGCATTCCCGGCAATGAATGTGTTGTGCGTGCGAGTGCGGCACCGGCGAGCTGGATCATCCAGGGCTATGATCCGTTCGACAGCACGATCGCCGAAGGGACATTTGGCGTCACCTTCGTCAACGAAGGTGTCGGGGAATGTCAGTTTGCGCCGACCTTTGAGTTGAGCGACCCCCCCTTCGGTCTTTCAAAGGGCAGTGGCAAACGCATCGGCTATGCGCTGCTAAACCTGACGGATACGCAGGATGTGACGCCCCGAGCCGGGAGAACGCAACGAAATCCGGCGCAACGCCTGATCACGCTGGGACCGAATGCCTCGCGCACCATTTTGTACAAGCTGGTCGCGGACCCCGATGATGTTCGCGAATCGGGCGTGTTCACTCAGGATCTTCTACTGGATATGCAAGACCGGGATTTCCGGGGACTTGGCGGGACAAGGATTGTTCTGGGCATCGACGTATTGCCGTCGGCGCGGATCGGACTGGCCGGTGCCTATACGGTCAGCGATGGGCATGCCGTCGTCGATCTCGGCGAACTGCGTCCTGGCGTCGCCCCTGTTCCGCTCCAACTGCGTGTTGCCAGCACGGGATCCTATGATTTGAGCGTCACCTCCGCCAATTCGGGCCGCTTGCGGCTCGGCTCCAGCGAATGGTCCATACCCTATAGTTTGGCGATCGGGGGAAATTCGGTCAACCTCAGCGGCGCGTCTACTGTATCGGGCCCGAACGGCGGCGGGCTGCGCCGCGATGCCCTCCCGATCCAGTTCGTCATCGGCAGCACGGCGGATCGTCGCGCGGGCGTATATAGCGACGTCATCTCCATATCGGTGACGGCCCGCTGACGTCATGCCCGATGGTCGGCGGGGTCGCCGACCTTAACTGAATGTTAGATTTGACCGACTAACCCATCATCCAAAGCTTCGGCCTTCTGGCGGAAAGGTGTTTGGATGATTAGGACGTTTTCCCTCGGTATCGCGGGTGCGATCATGGTTGCAGCGCCGACGGCCGCTATGGCGACCTCATTCGGTTTCAACCTCAGCCTCAGGGTCGCGGTCCACTGCACCGTTCAGCATCAGCCGACGGGATTCGGAGCCATAGCGGGTGAAGCGGTTTCGCTCGGCAGTTTCCGCGAATATTGCAATGCGCCTAGCGGCTATGATCTCGTCATCCGCTATGCCCCGGGGTCGCTGCAGGGCGCGCGCATCATCGCGGGCAGCGAGGAAATCGTCTTGAATGGATCGGGCGAAGCCGTGCTCAGTCGCGCCAATGGTCCGCGGGTTCGGGAACGACCGCTCGCGGCCGTTCCGGGCGAGAATGGTTTCGATACCGACCGTTTCGAATTGACGATCATCCCAAGCTGATCCGTAAAACGACACCCATATTGGGATCGACGGCCGCATCGCGGCCGGCGCAGGCGCATGTTCTGACCAGTAAGCCGCCCATAAACTTCACGATTTCGCAATCCCTTCGGCGCATAGCGGGTTGAAGTGGGGTTCAGCGAGAGATTGAACTGATGGATGGGCCGACGCGGATGGGTGCCGCCGACCGTGGGGAAGATTTTGTCGATGAAGGCCCGCGTGGCTTTTTCGGCATGATCGGCTCGCGCATTGGCAAGCCGCGCGCCGACGCTGCGCCCAATCTCCACACGCGCGAGGCGCTGCTGCTGCTTCAGAATTACGAGGAAAGCGGGCGCGGGTGGTTCTGGTCGACCGACGCGAAAGGTCGGCTCACCTATATCAGCGATTCGGTCGCGCGGCTGATGGGGCGGACCAGCGAAGATCTGCTCGGCACCTGTTTCACCGAGTTGTTCCTGCCCGCTGACACTCATGGCGAACGCCAGCGGACCTTGCCATTCCTGCTCACCAAACAATCGCAGTTCGACGAATTGCCGCTGCGCAGCGCATTCGAAGGCGACGATCGCTGGTGGGCGATTTCAGGGCGGCCGCAATTCGACGACGGCGGCAAATTCGCCGGCTATCGCGGCAGCGGCGCCGATGTCACGGCGCAGCGGCGGTCGGCGGAGGATGCGTCGCGGCTGGCGCTCTATGATTCGCTGACCGGGCTCGCCAATCGCTTCAACATCTCGAAAAAGCTCGATTCGACGCTCGCCGCCTTTGCCCAGCAACACCGATCCTGCGCGATCATGCTGCTCGATCTTGATCGCTTCAAACAGGTCAACGATACGCTCGGCCATCCCGCCGGCGATGCGCTGCTCAAACAGGTGGCCGAACGGCTGCTCAAGATCGTCGGCGACAAGGAAATGGTCAGCCGATTGGGCGGCGACGAGTTTCAGATCATCCTTCCCGATATAGAGGATCGCGGCAAGCTGGGCGACATGGCGGCCGACATCATCAACAGCCTGTCGCAACCCTATTCGGTCGAGGGTAGCCGCTGCATCATCGGCGCGTCGGTCGGCGTCGCGATCGCGCCCTTCGACGGGCAGGGCAGCGGCGATCTGGTCCGCAACGCCGACCTTGCCCTCTATGCCGCGAAAGGCAACGGTCGCGGACGCTTCGCCTTTTATTCGAGCGACCTGCATCAGGCGGCCGAGGATCGGCGTGCGCTGGAAGATGATCTGCGCGACGCGCTGGCGCGCGGCGAGATTGCGCTCGCGTACCAGCCCGTCGTCAACGCCAAATCTAACATGGTCACCGGGGTCGAGGCGCTGATCCGTTGGACACGCAGCGACCGCGGCGCGATTTCCCCGGCGCTGTTCATTCCGATCGCCGAAGAGGCGAACCTCATCTGGCCGCTCGGCGAATGGGTGCTGAAGAAGGCGTGCGAGGATGCCGCGAGCTGGCCCGGCGACATGCGCGTGGCGGTCAATGTTTCGCCGATCCAGTTCGCCAATCCCGAGCTGCCCAAGGTCGTCGCCAAGGCGCTGGCAGCGAGCGGGCTGTCACCCGACCGGCTGGAGCTGGAGATCACCGAAAGCGTGTTTCTGGGCGATACCGCGGAAACGAACCGGATGTTCAAGGCGCTTAAGGCACTCGGTGTGCGCCTTGCGCTCGACGATTTCGGCACCGGCTATTCGTCGCTCGGCTATCTGCAATCGGCGCCGTTCGACAAGATCAAGATCGACCAGAGCTTTGTGCGCGGCGCCACCGAACCGGGGTCGCGCAACAGTGCGATCATTGCCGCGATCGTCGCGTTGGCCGAGGCGCTCGACATGGAAACCACCGCCGAGGGCATCGAGTCGCTCGACCAGCTCGACCTGATCCGCAAACTCAACGTCAGCCATGTCCAGGGTTATATCTACAGCAAGCCCGTGCCGAACGCCGAGCTCGTGGAACATAGCATCGCGGGGTCGTGGACGATCAAACCGTCGGGCCCCGCGCGCCAGCGCAACGACCGCTTTTCGATGTTCCGCAAGGTGACGGCGATCCACGACAATCACCGCTACGCCGTCGTCATCCGCAACCTGTCCGCAACGGGTGCCTTTATCGAGGGCATATTGGACGTGCCGATCGGCACGCGCTTCGTAATCGATTTCGGCGAAGGGCAGCTCGTCACCGCGACCGTGCGCCGCTCGACGAAGCATCAGCAGGGCATCGAGTTCGAACAGACGATGGTCAGCGACGGCAATGGCGGGCTTTGCACGCGCCACCGCGTATCGCCCTATCTGATCGCCGCTGCGGCGCAGCAGACGAGCGAACTTGCGCTGCCGGCCTTCACGACGACGAGCGACTGGAAGCCGGCCTGACGCCGGAACCCGATGCGTCCACCGTCGTTCTCTCTTCGACCGACCAACGGACGGAGACCATGATGACCGAAACGAAAATCTTTGCGCGGCTGAAAGCCGACCACGACCGCCACCGCGAGCTGCTCGACAAGATCGACGCGACGCACGGCGACAGCGACGAACGCCGCACGCTGTTCGAAGCGTTCCGCGTTGAGGTGACCGCGCACGCCGCGTCGGAGGAAATGTCGCTCTATGCGACGATGCTCGCCGACCCCGACCTGCGCGACGAGGCGCAGCACAGCGTCGCCGAGCACAAGGAGATCGAGGATTTCCTGACCGAATTATACGAGATGGATTTTGCGTCGAGCGGCTGGCTGACACGCTTCCGCACGATGAAGGACCGCTACCTCCACCATATCGACGAGGAGGAAGAGGATATGTTCCCCGCGGCTGAGAAGGAATTGTCCGACGCGCGGAAGAAGGAACTGATCGAGATTTTTGAGAAAGAAAAGCCTAGGGAAAAGGCCAAGGCAGCCGCCGAGGAACCCTCGAGCGAACACGCACGGGATTAAGGCTTGTCCTCATCCTCCCTGTGCCGCAGGCATGGGGAGGTGGCAGCGCGAAGCGCTGACGGAGGGGCTTTGGCGCAACGTCGCGGCCCCTCCACCACCGCTTCGCGGCGGTCCCCCTCCCCATGGCCTGCGGCCACAGGGAGGATCGCCTGACCTCGACTTTCGCGCACAGCCCCGCCATAGGCGCGCGCCATGACGACAAGATTCGCCTTTTCGATCGCCGCAACCGACGGCGCCGCGCGCACCGGCACGATCACCATGCAGCGCGGCGAAATCCGCACCCCGGCCTTCATGCCCGTCGGCACGGCGGCGACGGTAAAGGCGATGCGCCCCGCCGAGGTGCGCGCGGCGGGCGCCGACATCATCCTGGGCAACACCTATCACCTGATGCTGCGTCCCGGCGCCGAGCGCATGGCGCGGCTCGGCGGGCTGCATAAGTTCATGGGCTGGGACCGCCCGATCCTGACCGACAGCGGCGGTTATCAGGTGATGAGCCTGTCGGCGCTGACCAAGCAGAGCGAAGAGGGCGTCGCGTTCAAAAGCCACCTCGACGGCTCGCGCCATATGCTGACCCCCGAACGCTCGATGGAAATCCAGCGGCTGCTGGGCAGCGACATCGTGATGGCGTTCGACGAATGCCCGCCCAACGGCGTCGATGCGAAGCGCGCCGAGGCGAGCATGGAACGCTCGATGCGCTGGGCCGCGCGCAGCCGCGCGGGTTTCGATGCCGGTGAGGATCATGCGGCACGATCGGCGCTTTTCGGCATTCAGCAGGGATCGCTCGACGAAAAATTGCGCGCGCGCTCGGCTGCGGCGCTCATCGACATCGGCTTCGACGGCTATGCGATCGGCGGGCTGGCGGTGGGCGAGGGGCAGGAGGCGATGTTCGGCGTGCTCGACTTTGCGCCCGCGCAGCTGCCCGCCGATAAGCCGCGCTATCTGATGGGCGTCGGCAAGCCCGACGATCTGGTCGGCGCGGTCGCGCGCGGGGTCGATATGTTCGATTGCGTGCTGCCGACGCGATCGGGGCGCAATGGACAGGCCTTTACGTGGGATGGCCCGCTCAACATCCGCAACGCGAAATTTGCCGAGGATGAGGCGCCGCTCGATGCGTCATGTCCTTGTCCGGTCTGCGCGACCTGGTCGCGCGCCTATCTGCACCATCTGGTTCGCGCGGGCGAAATGCTCGGCGCGATGCTGATGACGCAGCATAATATCCATTATTATCAGGATCTGATGCAGGCGATGCGCGATGCGATCGCGGCGGGGCAGTTTGCGGCCTTCCAGTCGGATTTCGCGGCGCGCTATCGCCGCGCCTGATCAGTCGAGTTTGCCGAGCAGGTCGAGCAACGACTGCGGGATCGCCTCATCAACTGTTGATTCATACGCGCGGCGCAGCGCGCCGTTGACGTCCTGCCCCTTGGCGGAAGGCTTTTTGTCCCCGTCCTTCGCCGACGTCGCGCCACGAGGCGAACCGGTTTTAGGCGACATTATAAGTGCATCCGCTCGACATGGGGCCTTTTGCTAACGGCGCGCACACCAAAGAGCAATGGCGCGTTTGTTTCTTTCCCATGAAACCATTTTCGGGCTAAATCGTTCCCTTACGTTGAAATATGCCGGACGCGGGCGGGGGCTGCGCCGCCGCCTGTCCTTTTTTTGGACGATCCGACCGGCATTTGGGCGGCTTTCAGGAGGTAATTTATGTCATTGGGTCAGTCGATCGCGCCGCATCTTCCCTATCTGCGGCGTTATGGCCGGTCCATTTCGGGAAGCCAGCAGAGCGGCGACGCGCTGGTCGCGCGGATGCTGGAAACGCTCGTCGCGAATCCCGATGCGGTCGATACGGGCAGCGACCTGCGCATCCAGCTCTATCGGATGGTGCACGACAATTTCGGGTTGCTGGCCGACCAGGCCGCAGTCGGCGCGGATGCGGAGCGGAGCGACATGGCGATCGCCGACGCGCGGCTGCGCCGCATTCCGTCGCTCGCGCGGCAGGCGCTGCTGCTCACCGCGGTCGAGGGTTTCAGCGTCGAGGACACCGGCCGGATCATCGGCCGCGACGCCGAAGCCGTGCGCGCGCTGATCCACGATGCGACCGACGAAATCGAACGCCAGACGCGTGCGCGCATCCTGATTATCGAGGATGAACCGATCATCGCGATGGACATCGAAATGATCGTCCGCGACCTGGGCCACGACGTCGTCGCCGTCGCGACCACGCACACCGAAGCGGTCGCAGAGGCGCAGAAGCATCAGCCGGGCCTCGTCCTCGCCGACATCCAGCTCGCCGACAACAGCTCGGGGATCGAAGCGGTGCAGGAAATCCTGTCGGAGGTAAAGCTGCCCGTCATCTTCATCACCGCCTTTCCCGAACGGCTGCTCACCGGCGACCGGCCCGAACCGGCTTTCCTGCTGACCAAACCCTATCAGCCCGCGACGCTGCGCGCGGCGATCTCACAGGTCTTGTTCTTCGACGAAAGCACGGTTCCGGCCTGAGGCCATCGTCGCCCCCGCGAAGGCGGGGGCCGCTGTCGGTTGACGCAGCGCGGCCGCGCACGCACTGCCAACGGCCCCCGCCTTCGGGGGGGCGACGGCGGAACCGTCTTGCCTCGTGCCGTGTCGCGGGCGATAGCAGCGCGCGATGACTGCATCCGACGCTTCCACGCGCCAGTCCGCACTCGACCGGCTCACCGCGCACGCGCCGTTTCTGGCGCGGCTTGCCCAGCTCAATCCCGACGATGTCGCGCGCTTCCTGGCCGATGGCACCGATGCCGCGCTCGCCGCAGTGGCGCCGCCCGCGATCGACGACGATATCATGCGCACGCTTCGCCAGTGGCGCGGACGGATCGCCTTGCTGCTCGCGCTCGGCGACCTGTCGGGTGAGCATGACGTGCGGGCGACGACGCGCCTCTTGTCCGATTTCGCCGACCGCGCCTGCGATACCGCGCTCGCCGCGGCCTTTGCCGAGCGCGTGCCCGATGCCGAACCGCGCGGGCTGTCGGTAATCGCATTGGGCAAGCTTGGCAGCCACGAACTCAATTATTCGTCGGACATCGACCCGATCCTGATCTTCGACCCCGAAACGCTGCCGCGCCGCTCGCGCGACGACCCCGACGAGGCGGCGGTGCGGATCGCGCGGCGGATGGTCGAGATATTGTCGGCGCGCACCGCCGACGGCCATGTGCTGCGCGTTGACCTCCGCCTCCGCCCGCACCCCGAAGTGACGCCGATCGTGCTGCCCGAAAGCGCCGCCATCTCCTATTATGAGTCCGAAGCGCTCGCGTGGGAGCAGGCGGCGTTCATCCGCAGCCGCGCCTCGGCGGGCGACCGCGCGCTTGGCGCACGTTTTCTTTCGGCGATTCAGCCCTTCATCTGGCGCCGCAGCCTCGATTTCCGCCAGCTCAAGGAAATCGGCGCGATGAGCGACCGGATCCGCGATCATTTCGCGCAGGGGCAGGCCTTCGGCCCCGGTTATGACCTGAAACGCGGCCGCGGCGGTATTCGCGAGATCGAATTTTTCGCGCAGGTTCACCAGCTGATCTACGGCGGGCGCGACCCGTCGCTGCGCGCGCCGGCGACGGTCGATGCGCTTGCGGCGCTCGCCGCGGCAGGGCGGATCGAGGGCGAGATCGCGGCGCGGTTGTCGGACCATTATGCGACGCTCCGCCGGATCGAGCATCGGCTCCAGATGGTCGAGGACCAGCAGACGCATGGTCTGCCGACGCAGGCGGCGGCGCTCGACGGCGTCGCGCGGCTCGATGGGCTGACCGATGGTGCGGCGCTGCTCGCCGCGCTCGAACCCGTCACTACCGATATCGCCGCCTGTTACGACCGGCTCGTCGTCGAACGCGCGACGACGACCGGCCTGCCGCGCGACGACGATGCGCTGGCGGGCCGCTTGACCGCAGCGGGGTTCGACCCGCCCGACGCGGCGCTCCGCACGATCGCCGAGTGGCGCGGCGGCAAGCTGCGCGCGCTGCGCAGTCCGGCGGCGCTCGAGGCGCTCGAAACGGTGCTGCCCGAACTCGTCCGCGCGATCGGCGCCGCGCCTGACCCGCAGACGACGCTACTGCGTTTCGACAAGCTCGTCGCGGGGCTGCCGAGTGCGGTGGGCTTTTTTCACCTGCTCGCGGCGCAACCCGAACTGGCGAAGGTCGCGACGCGCATCCTGTCGCTCGCGCCGACGCTTGCCGACGCACTCGGCGCGCGGGTCGAGCTGATCGAGGGGCTGATCGACAAGCGCGCGTTCGAGGCGCCGGCGACCAAGGCCGACCTGCTCGCCGAATGGGCGCCGGGCCTCGCCGGGCTCGACTATGAACGCCTACTCGACCGTGTGCGCGACCGCGTCGGCGAACGTCGCTTTGCTTATGGCGTTCAGCTGATCGCCGGGGCGAACGACCCGCTCGCCATCGCCTGCGGCTATTCGGAACTCGCCGAGGCGGCGCTGCAAGTGCTCGCCGACGCGACCGTCGCCGAATTTGTCGAGGCGCACGGGCCGGTGCCGGGCAGCGAGCTGGTCGTGCTCGCGCTGGGGCGGCTCGGCGGTCGCGCGCTCACCCACGCCTCAGACCTCGACCTTATCTATCTTTTCACCGGCGATCATCTCGCGGAATCGGATGGGCCGCGTCCCCTGGGTGCGACAACCTATTACAACCGCCTCGCGCAGCGCGTGACCGCGGCGATGTCGGTGCCGACCGCGGCGGGAAAGCTGTATGACGTTGACACGCGGCTCCGCCCGCAGGGCGCGCAAGGGCCGCTGGTCGTCACGCTCGACAGTTTCGCGCGCTACCAGCGTGAGGAGGCGTGGACGTGGGAACATATGGCGCTGCTGCGCGCGCGGCCGGTCTATGGGTCGGACGCCGCCCGCGCCGACCTGCAACGCATCATCGACGATCTGCTCGCCGCGCCGCGCGATCGCGATGCCGTGGCACGCGACGCGGCGGCGATGCGCGACAAGATTGCCGCGCACAAGCCGCCGCAGGGCCCGCTCGACATCAAGGGCGGCCCCGGCGGGCTCGTCGACCTGGAGTTCGCGATGCAGGTGACGCAGCTCGCGACCGGGCGCTGCCACGATCCCAATATCGGGTCGGCGCTCGCCTGCATGAAGGTCGACGGGCTGGCGCCCGCGGCGATCTGCGACGCGTACGGCCTGCTTGCGCGGATGCTGGTGATGCTGCGCCTGACCGCGCCCGACGGGGAACCCGCGACCGCCGCCGCGCGTCAGCTGGTCGCGAGCCAGTGCGGCGAACCCGGCTGGCCGCAGCTGCTTGCCGCGCACGACGCGGCGCGGCAGGAGATTGCGACCTGGTGGGCCTCGATTCGGCCCGCCGCCCCCGCGGAACAGGAGAAACAGACATGAGCGCACTCGCGATCGGCGACCCCATCCCCGATGTGAAACTTCTCGATGCCGACGGCGCGGCGATCGACCTTGCCGCGATGAAAGGCGCGCCGCTGGTCGTCTATTTCTATCCGAAGGCCGACACGCCCGGCTGCACGACCGAGGCGCAGGATTTCACGCGGCTCGCGCCCGATTTTGCGCATCTGAACGCGCAAGTGCTCGCCGTGTCGCGCGACGCTCCGGCGAAACTCTGCAAGTTTCGCGACAAATATGGGCTGACCGTGCGCCTCGCTTCCGACGAGGACGGCGCGGTGTGCGAAGCCTTTGGCACCTGGGTCGAAAAGCAGAATTACGGCCGCACCTATATGGGCATCGAACGCTCGACCTTCCTCTTCGGCCGCGACGGGAAGCTGGCGAAAGAGTGGCGCAAGGTGCGTGTGAAGGGTCATGCCGACGCGGTGCTGGAGGCGGCAAAGGCGCTTTGATGACCAGCCTCGGCGAAGCCGCGCGTGCGGTGCTGCTGACCGCGGACCCGCACGCGAAGCGCCGCGCCGCGCGCAGCCTGGCGCGCGCATGGCGGCGCGGCGAGCTCGCGCATCGCTGTGATGTGCCGATGCCCGACCGGCCCGCCTGGCCCGATCGGCCCGAACTGCTCGCGCCCGCGCAGATGCCACGCCGCCGCAAGGGCGGGTCGGAGCGCGGCCGGATCGCGATGCTTCACGCGCTCGCGCATATCGAATTTGTCGCGATCGACCTTGCGGTCGATCTGGTCGGGCGATTCGGGGGGGAATTTCCCCGAGGGTTCGTCGACGACTGGATCGGCGTCGCCGCCGACGAGGCGATGCACTTTGCGCTGCTCGACCGGCGGCTGCGCCAGCTCGGCAGCTTTTACGGCGATTTGCCCGCGCACGCGGGGCTTTGGGAAGCGGCCGAGGCGACGCGCGACGACGCGCTCGCGCGGCTCGCGATCGTGCCGATGGTGCTGGAGGCGCGCGGGCTCGACGTCACCCCGGCGACGGTCGATCGTTTCCGCGCCGTCGGCGATGAGGCGTCAGCCAGAATTTTATCGCGTATTTACAATGACGAAATCCGCCATGTGCGCGCGGGCACAGACTGGTTCCGGCAAAAGTGCGACGAAATGGGATTCAATGCCGTCGAAACGTGGCAGGCGCTCGTAAAATCGCGGTTTCGCGGGGCCTTGAAACCACCGTTCAACGACTCGGCGCGCAGTTGTGCCGGTTTAACGCAAGAATTCTACGCCGTTATTGCTTCGTAAGGATTGGACCAGCACACAGGCTTCCGCGGGGGATGAGCATTCATCCAGAGCAAAAATACCGGCACCAAGGCCCAGTTTCGGGCTTTGGCGACATGGCAAACGCGGGGTCGTTGTTTTGAAGAACATTCTACTGGCGCAAAAGTTGCACCACGTCGCAATTTTCTGCGCGGCAGCCTGTTTCGGATTGGCCACGCCGGCCGTCCACGCCGCCGAAACCAGCGCCGACGCTGGCATCATCGTTCCCGACGAACCCGATGACGACAGCTTCACCGCTGGCGTTCCGGCGGCAAGCGAAGATAGCGAAGCGCGCGCGATTTTTCAGGCGTGGAAGCGCCTCGACACCGGGCTGACCGCCTCGATCGGCGTTGCGGTGCCGTCGCGCCGCCCGATCGACCAGATGTCGCTTTCGTCATCCTACGGGATGCGCGTCCACCCGATCACCGGCAAGGTCGCCCGCCATAACGGCATCGACATCCCGGCCGCGCACGGCACCCCGATTTACGCCACCGCCGACGGCATCGTCGGCCGCGCCCAGCGCCTTGGCGGCTATGGCAATTATGTCGAAATCGAACATGGCAACGCGATCCAGACGCGCTACGGCCATATGTCCTCTTACATCGTCCGCTCGGGGCAGCAGGTGAAGAAGGGCGAAATCATCGGTTATGTCGGCTCGACGGGCCGCTCGACCGGCAATCATCTTCATTATGAAGTCCGCATCGAAGGCGCGCCGGTCAATCCGATGCCCTTCGTTCGTTCGGACCAGATGGCGATCGCCGCGATCACCGGCAAGAATGTCGCGATGGGCGGTCCCGAATAAGCATCGGTCAGGCTTGAAGAGGTCGGAGAGGAGGGGGCGCCCGACGGCTGAAGCCGGGGCGCCCTTTTCTTTTGCCCGCGATCCCCTATCTTGGCGCCATGGCCACGCAGATTTCCGACATCATCCTGTCACCCGCCGCCGCGGCGCGCGTCCGCTGGATCGCCGACCGCAAGGGTGAGGCAGAGGCCGCGCTGCGCCTCGCGGTCGATGGCGGCGGCTGTTCGGGCTTTACCTATCGCTTCGGCCTCGCCGAAAGCATCGACGAGGGTGACATCGTCACCGAAACCGACGGGGTGAAACTGGTCGTCGATCCGGTCAGCATCGACCTGGTGCGCGGCTGCACGGTCGATTTCGTCGATTCGCTCGGCGGATCGTCGTTCAAGGTTGAAAATCCCAACGCGGCCTCGGGCTGCGGCTGCGGGTCCAGCTTCGCGATTTAGCGCCCGCCGCTCTTTTCTCGTCATGCTGAACTCGTTTCAGCATCCATGACCTGAGCTTCCGTCCCACGCTGCGCTGAAGGAGGCGACGGGCCATGGACCCTGAAACAAGTTCAGGGTGACGAAGGGGCTGGGATCGATCCCGGCTTGCTGGCATAGGTGCGGGCATGAAAATCGCGACCTTCAATATCAACGGGATCAAGGCCCGCCTGCCGCGCCTTGTCGAATGGCTTCAGGAAACGCAGCCCGACGTCGCCTGCCTGCAGGAACTGAAATCGAGCGACGAGACGATGCCGACGAAGGAGATCGAGGCGGCGGGCTACGGCTTCCTCTATCACGGCCAGAAAGGCTTCAACGGCGTAGCGATCCTCGCCAAAGGCACGCAGCCGGTCGAAACCCAGCGCGGCCTTGCGGGCGAGGATGAAGACGAACAATCACGCTATCTGGAGGCCGATGTGCACGGCGTCCGCGTCGCGTCGATCTACCTGCCCAACGGCAATCCGCAGCCGGGGCCCAAATTCGATTACAAGCTGCGCTGGATGGCGCGCCTGCGCGAGCGCGCGAAATTCCTCCTCGCTTCCGAAATTCCGACGATCCTGACCGGCGATTACAATGTCATTCCGCACGATGACGATGTCTGGGATCCCCGCGCGATGGCAACCGACGCGCTGATGCAGCCCGAATCGCGCGATGCTTATTTTCGTCTGCTCGGCGACGGCTGGACCGATGCACTGCGCAGCCGTCATCCGGCGGGGCATGTCTGGACCTATTGGGACTATCAGGCCGGGGCGTGGCAGCGCGACCATGGTTTCCGCATCGACCATTTGCTGCTCAGCCCGGGGCTCGCCGACCGGCTGGTCGATGCGGGCGTCGACAAGGATCATCGCGGGCGCGAAAAGGCGAGCGATCACGCGCCGACTTGGGTGGTGCTTGCGTAACATCGTCATCCCGGCGAAGGCCGGGATCTCGCCGTCGCATTACAGATCAAAGGGGAGATTCCGGCCTTCGCCGGAATGACGGGCAGGGGTCGGTTTCAGGCGTCGGGGTAGAGTGTCGCCATCACCCGCTTCGGATCGAGCGCATAATGATGCGCCACCGCCCCCGCGATCACGCTCTCCAGGCTGCGCGTGGGTTTCAGGTCGCGGCCTTCGTGGCGCGCGGCGGCGCTCAGACCCGGCCAGTCGGCCGATACTTCACCGCCCGCCGCCAGCCGTCCGCCCAGCAGCATCGCCGCCGATGCCGTGCCATGGTCGGTGCCGCCGGTTCCGTTGACTTCGACCGTGCGGCCGAACTCGGTCGCGACGATGACGAGCGTGTCGTTCCATGCGGCGCCGAGCCCCGCCTGCAACGCGCCGATCAGCTGGTCGAGCCCGCGCAATTGCGCCGCAAGCCGCCCGCGCTGGCCGCTGTGCGTGTCCCAGCCGCCGGTTTCGACCATCATCACGCGCGCGCCATCCTTGGGCAGCATCAGCGATGCCGCGAGCTTGCCCAGCTCGGCGCCGTTGCGGCCGTTGTTGCCGCCGATGTCGCCCGCCAGCTCCTGCGTCTTGACCGCGCTCTCCCACAGCGGGCGGAGCAGGGCGTCATCGGCGTACATCGCGGTCAGCCGCGCGACCAGATCGGCGTCGGCCTGCGGCAGGCGGCTCGGCGCGTAGGTGCCGGCCTGCACCGGCCCGCGCAGCGCCAGCGGCACCGCGGGGGCGATGGCCAGCGCCTCGCGCTCGGCGGCGGGGAGCAGGGTGAGCAACCGACCGACCCAGCCGTCGTCGCGGCCATAGGGGCGCGACCCCCCGCCTTCGAGCATATTCTGCCCGTCGAAATGCGATCGGTCGCGATAGGCGGTGGCCACCGCGTGCGCGAAATGCGCCTGCTTTGCGCCGAAGAGTGTCGCGCTCGCCGCGAGCGCGGGATGCAGCGTGAACATCGCGTCGAGCTTCGTCCCGCCCACACTCTCGTCGGCCAGCGCGCGGCGCGCGGCGGCAAAGGCCGGGTCGCCCGTCGGCGCCACCGTGGCCAGCCCATCGGCCGCGCCGCGCTGGATGACAAAGACAAGGCGCTTCGGCGTGCCCGCCGCGGCATAGGCAAAGCGGGGCAGGGCGCCTGCCGCGCTGGCGGCAAGGCCCGACAGGATGATCGATCGGCGTGAGAGGATCATGGGCTATCTCCGCAGAAAGGCCGGGCTGGCGAAGAGCATCGCGAGCCCCTGACCCGGGCTGTCGGCGCGCGCGATCGCCTGGCTCGTGTCGGGCGTCAGCGCATCGGCGAGAATGAGCGGCGCGAGCTGGCGCGCGTCGACGCGGCCTCCGAGGCGCCCGGCGATGCGGCTGGCTAGCTCGACGCGCTGCATCAGCGCCGCCGACCCGGCCCAGGTCGCGACCAGATCGTCATAGCCCTTGGGCGATCCGGGGCGCCACACCGGCTGGCCCAGCTGCGCGAACATCGCGGGGACATTCTGCCGCTCGCCGGGCGCGGGAAGCTTCAGCGCGCGCATCATCGACACGCTCCAGTCCCACGGCGATTTGAACATCGTCGGCCCCGCCCAGGGCTCGGGCGAGGCGATGAGCGTGCGGTAGAGCGCGGGCAGGTCGCCGCCGCTTTCCTCGAAACTGTCCGCCAGCCGGTCAACGAGCGCCGCGGGCGGTTCGTCGCCGGTGAAATGACGCGCCAGCTTGGTCGCGACGTGCCGCGCGGTCGCGGGATGGACGGCCAGGTCGCGCAGCACCGCCTCGGCCTGGCGTTCGCCCGGCTGATCATAGCTGCTCCCCAGGATCGTCTGCGCCCCGGGCTCGTGCAGCGGGGCAATGAACACCGTTTCGCCCGGCCGCGCATCGGCGGGCATCAGTCGCTGCCCCGCACCGCGCCCGAGCCCCGCGACGGTCAGCCCGGTCAGTGCCTTGGCGAAGGCGGTCACATCGGCCTGCGCATAGCCGCCGCGCACGCCCAGCGTATGCAGCTCCAATATTTCGCGCGCCAGATTCTCGTTGAGACCCGGCGTTTGCCGCCTGCCGCGATCGCGCACCCGCGTCGCAAAGGGACTGTCGGGGCCGAAGCTCTGCGCTTGGTCGAGATACAGCAGCATCGCGGGATGTTTCACCGCCGCGATCAGCAGGTCGGCGAATTTGCCCATGATGTGCGGCCGGATCGCCTCATTCTCATAATTGCCGACAAAGCCGATCACCGTCTGCTTGTCGGCCGAAACCGCGAAATGATTGCCCCAGAAATGGACGAGCCGTTCGGGGAAGGGGGACGGCGTCGCGATGGCGGCGGACAGGCGCGCCGCGGCGGCATCGACATAGTGGCGGCGGATCGCCGAGCGCGACAGGCGGCGAAGTTCGGGGCCCATGCCCTTTTCCTCCGCGCTCATCGCGGCGTCGTTCGCCTCGCGGCGCATCGCCTGCCGGTTCTCGCGATAGTCGACATAGGCCGCGGCGATCGCCTCGCGCCCGGCGAGTCCCGTCAGCGCGGCGGGAGCGGGATCATAGTCGCCGAGCTGGCGCATCAACCACGCCTGCGGATCGGCAATCGCCGGATCGTCCCAGCGGCGGCCGAGGCCGAAGCGATTGGCGGCAAGATATTGGACAGCCATGACAATGCCTTTCCGTGCCTTGAACGCACATTGGCGGGCATTTGTCGCAAAGCTGTCCCGGCAATCAGAGCATTTTATCGTAAATCTGATACACGCGGTTGATCTTGGCGCCGATCGCCTCGGCGACCGCGTTCATCCCCTGATTATCGTCGAGCACCCAGCCGATGTCGCCGCGCTCGGTGCCAAAATCGCGCACCGCGTCGCGGCGGATGAACTCGATCATCATGAAGGCGAGCATGCTCGCCATGCGGCTGTTCTGCAACTTGCGCGCGACCCCCATCAGCGGCACCCGCAAGATGCGACTTTTCGGCTTGCGCAGCCACCAGAGCAGCCGCGCCCAGTTGAAGGGGAGGAGCGATCCGTCCATGTCGATCAGCAGCTCGTTGATATTGGGCAGCACGATCATGAAGGCGACGGGCTCGCCGTCGAGTTCGGCGACGCGGATCAGATCCTCGAACACGATGTCCTTGAGCTTCTTGCCGACGAAAGCGATTTCGCTGTCGGTCAGCGGGACAAAGCCCCAATTGTCCGACCATGCATCGTTCAGCAGCCCCATGATCAGCGTCGCCTCGGCGTCGAACCGGCGCTTGTCGACCTTGCGGATGCGGATCCGCGCGTTTTTCTCGCCCGCCGCGACGATGCGATTGACCAGCGGCGGAAAGCCGTCGGCGACATGAACATCATAGTTCAGCAACTGCTTCGCCGGGCGATAGCCGGCGGCCTCGACCCAGCCGCGATAGAGCGGGCTGTTATGCCCCATCATCACCGTCGGCCGGTTGTCGAACCCCTCGATCAGCAGGCCGGGTTCGTCCCAGATCGAAATCGACAAGGGGCCAAGCGAACGGTGCATGTCCTGACTGCGCAGCCAGTCCTCTGCGGCGGCGAGCAGCGCGCGCGTCGTTTCCTCGTCCTCGGCCTCGAGCAGCCCCCAATTGCCCGTGCCCGGCCCCATGCCCTGTTCGGCGGGCTGCGCGAGCGCCAGCTCGTCGATATGCGCCGAGATGCGTCCGACGGTGCGGCCGCTCCGCCGCGCGAGGAAAAACTGCGCCTTGCCATGTTCGAACCATGGATTCTTGCCGGGGGTGAGCAGGCCGTAAACCTCGCGCTTCAGCGGCGGCACCCACGCCGGATCGCCGCGGTTGAGGCGAAAGGCCAGCTCGACGAACTCGCGCAGGTCGTTCTTGTCCTTGACCGGATGGATAGTGACCGGGCCTTCGTCGTGCGCGCTCATACTGGTTTCCTGAAAAGCCAACATTATATTTGACGCGAGGCATTAGGGCATCAAAAGCGCGCTGGCGACCCGCTTTCGGCCATTTTGCTGCCACGAAGCTATGCTTTTGGAGCCGCTATGACGACGATCAATCCCCCCGCCGATCGGGTCGCGACTCCTTTTGCGCCCTCGGCCCCGAAGATTGCCAAATCCGCAATTGCGGACGACATGGCGATGCTCCGCGCGGCGTCCGAGCTGACGCGCGATCTCGTGCAGCCGAGCGCGCGGATTTACTGGACTGATTTTCTCGCCTCGACCTTCATCGGTTATGCCGGCATCGCGGCGGCGATTCTCGCACCGTCGATCGTGTGGATGCTCGTTGCCGCGGTGATCGCCGTCGTCGCGCTGTATCGCGCGGGCAGTTTCATCCACGAACTCACGCATATCCGCAAAAATGCGCTGCCGGGCTTCCGCTTCGTGTGGAACCTGCTCGTCGGCGTGCCGCTGCTGATCCCCTCCTTCATGTATGAGGGCATCCACAGCCTGCACCACAACCGTACCAAATATGGCACGGTCGAGGACCCCGAATATCTGCCGCTTGCGCTGATGAAGCCTTGGACAGTGCCGCTGTTCGTCGTCGCCGCGGCCTTCGCGCCGATTGCGCTCGTCTTCCGCTATGCGGTGCTGACCCCGCTGTCGTTCCTGATTCCGCCGCTGCGCCGGATTGTTGTCGAACGCTATTCGGGCATGATCATCAACCCGCTGTTCCGCCGCAAGCCGCCCGAGGGCGAGTTCCGCCGCATGTGGGCGTGGCAGGAGGGCGGCGCCTGGGCCTGGTCGACGCTACTGATCGCCGCCGGCGTCTTCGGCTGGGTGCCGCTGCGCGCGCTCGCCATCTTTGGCGCGATCGCTGCCGCGACGCTGATGCTCAACCAGATACGCACGCTGGTCGCGCATCTTTGGGAAAATGACGGCGAAGTTTTGACCGTAACCGGCCAGTTCCTCGACAGCGTCAACGTGCCGCCGCCGGGCCTGCTGCCGGAGCTGTGGGCGCCGGTGGGCCTGCGCTATCACGCACTGCATCATCTGTTGCCGGGCGTTCCCTATCACGCGCTTGCCGAAGCGCACCGCCGCCTCAAGGACGCGCTGCCCGCCGATTCGCAATATCATGGCGCGAATTACGACAGCTTGCCGAAGCTGGTAGCGAATCTGGTTGCGGGGTCGGCGCGGGGTAAAGCGGCCTGAGGATAAAACCGTCGCCCCCGCGAAGGCGGGGGCCGCCGGCGGCCTTTCCCGCATCGCTGCGTAAACCGATAGCGGCCCCCGCCTTCGCGGGGGCGACGGATTATATCGGTCGAACTCGGCAGCGATAAAATTCGCGCAGAGGCGCAGAGATCGCAGAGTTGAGGCGCACTCCCCTCTGCGCTCTCTGCGCCTCTGCGCGAATCCCGTCCAACACGGGCGTTCGAACAAAAGGGGCTTCCGGCCGCGAGCCGACGCTGACCCCTATTCCTCGGTACGCATCAAAATCATCTCGCCGATCAGCGCGAACAGGATGAACGGCCCCCACGCCGCCAGGAACGGCGAATAAGCGCCCAGATCGCCCATCGCGAGCGCGAAATTGTCGGCGACGAAATAGGCGAAGCCCAGCGCCATGCCGATGATCGCGCGCACGAACAGCTTGCCCGATCGCGCCAGCCCGAATGCCGCCACCGCGCCCAAGAGCGGCATCAATATCGCCGACAGCGGCCCCGAAATCTTGTGCCACAATACGCCCTTCAGCGCATCGACCGGGCGTCCCGCGGCCTCAAGGTCGTCGATTGCGCTTTTCAGCTTCAGGAAGGGCAGCTCGTCGCCGTCGACCTGCGCCAGCGTGAACTGGTCGGGGCGCACATCCCTTGCCGCGACGATCGTCCCCAACGGCTCGACCGTCCCCGACCGGCGCTCGAAGCGCCGCGCGTTCGTCATTTCCCATCCGCCGCCGGGCAGCGCGCGCGCGCTGTCGGCCGACAGCATCGACGACAGCACGCCGCTGGTGCGTTCGTAAATGGTAACGCCGCGCAGCACGACCGCGGGCCCCGCGGTTTCGACCGTTTCGGCGTTGATCAGATCGTCGCCGTCGCGCACCCAGATGTTGCTGCGCACCCCGCTGTCGGCGGGAACGCGCTTATACTCGACCTTTTGCCAGGCGCTGAGCGCTGCGGTCGAGCGCGTGACGATGCGTTCGTTGAACGCAAAGCTGACGCCGGCAACGAGCAGCGCGGCGAGGAACAGCGGCGCGAGCACCTGATGCGCCGACATGCCCGCCGCCTTCATCGCGACGACCTCGCTGTTCTGGTTGAGCGTGATCATCGTCAGGATCGTGCCGAGCAGCACCGAAAAGGGCAGGAAAGTCTCGATGATCTGCGGCAGCCGCATCCCGACATAGCGCCACACGTCGCTGTCGCTATTGCCCGCGACCGCCAGGATCTTGCCGCTTTCGCCGAGCAGGTCGAGCGTTTGCAGGATCAGCACAAGCGCAAAGAGGATCGCAAAGGTACGGAACAGGAATAGCCGCCCGACATAAAGTGCCATCGTGCGCGAGGGGAAAAAATGCAGCTGGTGCATCAGCCCGGCCTCCGCTCGCGCTGAAATACGCGGATCAGGGCGCGAATCCGCGCCGCGCCCTTCGCCGCGACGCGCTCGAGCGCGCCGATCGGCTGGCCGCCCGGTACATGCGCGATCGTATAATACATCCAGATCGCGAGCGCCGCGAACAACAGGAAGGGCACCCAGAGCGCGATCAGCGGATCGACCGCGCCGCGCGCGCCCAGATCCTCGGCATATTGGTTGATCTTGTGCTGGGTGACGAGCAGCACGATCGACAGAAAGACGCCGAGCGACGAGGTCGATCGCTTGGGCGGTATCGCCAGCGCGACCGCGATCAGCGGGATCAGGAACATCGACATCACCTCGACGATGCGGAAGTGGAAATTGGCCCGCGATTCGAGCCTCGTCTGCTCGGGCTGGCTACTGTCCTTGCCCGCGACGAACAATTCGGGGATCGTCATTTCGCGGTCGGCGCCGCCGCGCAGGCGGAACGCCTCGATCCGGGGCAGCGGGATCGGCAGGTCGTGATTGTCGAAGGTCAACACGCGCGGGGCCGAAAATTTGGGCGATTCGTGGATCAGCACACCCTGCGACAGGCGCAGGATGATCGTTTCGGGGTCGTCGGTCGCCAGGAACTGCCCGCGCGACGCGGTCGCCGACACGCGCTGGCCGTCGCGCTGTTCGCCGCGCACGAAAATGCCGCGCAAGCTGCGGCCCTCGTCATAGCTTTCCTCGATCCGCAGCGTCATCCGGTCGCCCAGCTTGGTGAATTCGCCGACCTTGATCGATGCGCCGAGCGCGCCCGAGCGCAATTCGAACTGCAAGCCTTCATAGGCATAGCGGGCATAGGGCTGGATGAAGCCGACGATCGCGAGGTTCAGCGCCGCAAGGGCGATGGCATAGGCAAAGGGTACCCGCATCAGCCGCCCGAAACTCATGCCGACACCCTTCAGCACGTCGAGCTCGCTCGACGTCGCAAGCCTTCTAAATGCGAGGAGAATCCCCAGCATCAGCCCGATCGGGATGCCGAGCGAAAGATATTCGGGGATCAGGTTCGCGAGCATTCGCCACACGACGCTGACCGGCCCGCCCTCGGTCGCGACGAAGTCGAACAGGCGCAGCATTTTTTCGAGCACGAGCAGCATCGCCGACAGCACGAGCGTGCCGACCATGGGGAAAAAGATTAGCCGCGCGATGTAGCGGTCGATGGCAGGCAGCTTATTCAATCTTTCGTCGCCCCATCACCATGTTTTGGCCGCAAATGTTTCCGATATGCCGATTCAAGGGCGACAGGGACCCATATCGGCGCGCGCGGTGCGTGTGCGGATGTGGCTATAGCCTCTGGAGGTTTTAAGGTCATGTCGAAATTTGTATCGGGGCTGCTGGCCGTCGCACTGATGACCGCAGGGTCCACGGCGCACGCCATGGGCCGCGTCATCCCGAACGACCTCGCCAACTGCCGCAGCGGTCCGTCGACGCTTGTCCAGATCAACGGGATCAAGGCGTCGAGCGGCAAGATTCGCGTGCAAAGCTATCGCGGAACGTCGGCCGACTGGCTGGAAAAGGGCCGCTGGCTCGCGCGCATCGAGGTGCCGGCGCGCGCCGGTTCGATGACGGTCTGCGTGCCGCTGCCCGAAGCGGGCGTTTACGGCATCGCGGTGCGCCACGACGTCAACGGAAATGGCAAGACCGACATCAGCAAGGATGGCGGCGGGATGTCGAACAATCCCAGCATCAATATCTTCAACCTCGGCAAGCCGAGCTACAAGAAGACCGCCTTTTCGGTCGGCGATGCGCCGCGGACGATCTCCATCTCGATGAAATATATGTAACGCCGATGGCCAGCGTCGCCCTCCTCTCGAATCCTCGCTCGACGGGCAATCGCTCGCAATTGCCGCGGGTTCGCGAATTTTGCGCGGCGCACCCCGACATCTTTCACTATGAGGTGGAGGATGTCGCGCAAATCGGCGAAGCGATCCGTACCATCGCCATGGTCTCCCCGCGTGTCGTCGCGATCAACGGCGGCGACGGCACGGTGCAGGCGGCATTGACCGAGCTTTATTCGGGCGGCCATTTCGGCGGCTCGCCGCCGCCGGTCGCGGTGCTGCCCAACGGCAAGACCAATTTGATCGCGCTCGACCTCGGCGCAGAGGGCGACCCGATCAAGGCGCTCCAGCGCGTGCTCGATCTGGTGCAGGCGGGCGAGCTTGGCGATCATGTCATTCAGCGCCAACTCATCGCGCTCGACAGCGGCGGCGACGCGCGGCCGGTGCTCGGCATGTTCCTTGGCGGGGCCTATCTGGCCGATGTCATGCTCTATTGCCGCAACCGCATCTATCCGCTTGGCCTGCCCAACGGCATCTCGCATTTCCTCGCGGCGGTCCTCGGGCTGTTCGCGATCATCTTCGGCGTCGGCGGCGGGCGGTTGCCGCCCAAGCCCGAACCGATGACGGTGTCGCTGATCCGTCAGGGCGAGTTCAAGGGCAAATTTTCGCTGCTCATCGTCACGACGCTCGAAAAACTGCTGCTCAGTATCCGCACGAACGACGGTCCCGGCGGCGGCCATATGAAGCTGCTCGCGACCGACACCAGCGTTGGCGCGCTGTTCCGGATGCTCGGCGCGACCTGGCGCGGTACGCTGGGCCAGAAAAAGCTCGAGGGCGTGCATTTCCAGCAAGGCGACGAAATCCGCATCGAGGGCGCCCGGTCGAACGTCATCCTCGACGGCGAAATTTTTCAGGCGAAGAACGGCATGCCGATCATTCTCACCTCGACCCAGCCGGTTCCCTTCCTGCGCCTCGCCGCCTGACCCTAGATGACCCGCCTGACCGACCTCGTCCGCGAAGAGCTGGCGGTTCCCGTCGATCCGCGCGTGTCCGCGATGGCGGCGGCGATCGCGGCCGAATATCCGGGCGCCGCGCGCGCGGTGCTCTTCTATGGAAGCTGTCTGCGGATGAGCGCGCTCGACGGGCTGATGCTCGATTTCTACCTGATCGTCTCGGATTATGGTGACGCCTATCCGAAACGCTGGATGGCGGCCGCGAATCGGCTGATCCCGCCCAACGTCTTTCCGTTTCAGCACGCCGGGTTGATCGCCAAATATGCGGTGCTGAGCGAAGCCGACTTTCACCGCCTCAACGGAACCGAAACGCGCAACGTGTCGGTATGGGCGCGCTTTGCGCAGCCCTCGCGCCTCGTCTGGGCGGTCGATGATACCGCGCGCGGCCGGGCGGTCGCCGCGGTTGCGCGCGCCGCACCGGCCTTGCTTGCCGCGGCGGGGCGTCGGGAGGGCGAGCCGCCGCTCGACTGGTGGCGCCGCGCCTTTCGGCTCACCTATTCGGTCGAACTGCGCGCCGAACGCAGCGGCCGCGCGCAGTCGGTCGTCGATGCCGATACGGCCCGCTATGAACGCTTCAGCGCCCCGGCGATCGCCGCCATCCCGGCGGGTGCGCGCAGCGGCGGGTGGGCGCGGCGACGGATCGAAGGCAAGCTGCTCAGCATCGCGCGGCTCGCCAAGGCCAGCCTGACCTATGCCGGCGGGATCGATTATCTGGCGTGGAAGATCAACCGCCACGCGGGAACCAAGATCGAGATCAAGCCGTGGCAGCGCCGCTGGCCGCTTCTTGCCGCGCTGACGCTGGTGCCGCGCCTGATCAGGGGCGGCGCGATCCGCTGAAGAGCCATCGTCATCCCGGCGGAGGCCGGGATCTCGACCTCGCTCTGTAACGCGCCGGCGAGATCCCGGCCTTCGCCGGGATGACGAACAAGATTCAACTCGCCAGCCGCTGTCCTTCGCGACGCGCGTCGCCGCAGCGCCTTATCGCCTGATCGAGTGCGGATAGGGTGAAGGGTTTGCGCAGCACGTCATGGTCGCCGAACGAGGCGATCTCGCCCGCATCGCCGGCATATCCGGTGACGAAAAGCACCGACAATGCGGGCCAGCGCTGCTTTAGCTTCGCGATCATCTCGGGTCCGGTCAGGCCCGGCATCAGGACGTCGGTCAGGATCAGGTCGAACCCGCCGTCCCCGGCGGCCAGCTGCCGCTCGACAAGCGCTTCCGCTTCCAGTGGGTCGCTGCACGCAATGGCGCGATGGCCAAGTTCGCTCACGGCGTCGACCGTTGCCGCAAGGACGCGCGCGTCATCCTCGACGACCAGGATGCTGAGCGCATCGGCGGGCACCGTGGCCGCCATGACGTCGCCGGACACCTCGGCGGCGGCGACCTCCGGCCGCGCCTTGGCGATCGGCAACAGCATCGCGACGCGCGTGCCTTCGCCCTCGGTCGATGCAAGTTGCACTTCGCCGCCCGACTGGCGGCAAAAGGCAAAGACCTGGCTCATGCCCAGTCCCGTGCCCTGGCCTGCGGGCTTGGTGGTGTAGAAGGGGTCGAAGACGCGCTCGAGCACCTCGGGCGACATGCCGCATCCGGTGTCGATCACTTCGACCGCCAGTCCGCCCGCTTCATCCTCGCCGTCGCCGCGGGTGCGAATGGTCAGCGCGCCGTGGCCGTCCATCGCGTCGCGCGCATTGACGGCGAGGTTGAGCAGCGCATTTTCGAACTGCTGCCGGTCGATCCAGCACGCCTGTCCTGCGGCATCGAGATCGAGCGTCAGTGCGATCCGGTCGCCGATCGTGCGCTCGATCAGCGGGGCAAAGCTGCCGATCGATTCGTCGATCACCGTCATTTCGGGCCGCGCGGGTTCGGACCGGGCAAAGGTGAGCAGCCGCCGCGTCAGGTCGGCGGCGCGGTTGGCGCCGTCGAGCGCGTTGGCGAGGTGGCGCTGTGCCTTTTCGGGCTCGCCCGGCAGCCAGCGTTCGGCGAGTTCCAGCCCGCCGACGACGACTGCCAGCATATTGTTGAAATCATGCGCGATGCCGCCGGTCAGCTGGCCCACGGCCTCCATCTTCTGCGCCTGGCGCAGCTGCGCCTCGGCCGCTTCGCGCTCGACCATTTCGCCGCGCAGCGCGATATTCGCCCGCTCCAGCTCGGCGGTCCGCGCCTCGACCGCGGCCTCCAGCTGCATCGCGCGGTCGCTTTCGGCTGCCTGTTCGCGGCGCGCCAGCCGCCGTTCGCCCTGCACGCGGATCAGCGAGAAGGTCGCGCCGATCGCGAGCACCGCCGCCGCCGCGCCGAGCAGCGAAAAAAGCAGGATCGCCTGATTGAGGCTCGCGCGGTCGGCGGCGGCGATGCGGTTGCGTTCGCGCAGCAGCGCGCGCTCGTTGGTGATGATCTGCGTCAGCAGCCTGTCGATCTTGGCCAGCCCGTCGCCCTGACCCGCGGCATAATATTTGGAAATGGCGGCAACGGTCTGGTTGTAATTGGCGCTGAGCGCCGCATCGCCGAGCTGCGTGCCGCGACTGTCCATTTCCTGCGTCAGCTGTTCAACCAGCCCGGCCTGCGCCGGATTGTCGCGCACATTGCGCTCCAGCTGGGTCAGATATTGCCGCGCGCGGCCCCACTGCTGTTCATAGATGCGCCCGTCTTCCTTTTGCAGCCCGACGGCAAACCGTCCCAGCGCCGCTTCGGCGCGCGCCAACGCGGCGTCGACCGAGCGCGTCTGCGCGATGACCTCCAGGCTTTGCGATTGCCAGCCGAGCGAGCGGTCATAATCATCGTTCGCGCGCGCCAGCAGCAGCACGAGCGCGGTCACGACCCCCGCAAGGATGGTCGCCACGCCGATCGTCAGCCAGAAGCGTATCCGCTCGCGCCGCCCTTCGGTTTCGCTGTCATGATCCCGCTCGAACACCGGCTTGTCTTACCGGACAAGCGCCCGGCCGCAAAGCCGCGAAGCCGCCGCGACCCCTTCGCGCGCTCGTTTCGCCGCGAAAAAGAATCCGCTGGTCGGCCGATGCACTCGCTTCAACCGATAATCCCGGTGCGCTTGCCCGCGCGTTCGAAACGCGACAGGATTTCGCCAACCTGGTCCGCCGAATGTTCGGCGCACAGCGAACAGCGCAGCAAGGTCATGCCCGCCGGAGTTGCGGGCGGGCGCGCCAGATTGACGTACAGACCTTCCTCCAGCAGCGCCTCCCACATCATCGCGCCGCGCTCGAGGTCGGGCATGATGACGGCGATGATCGCCGACTGCGGCTCGTCGGTGCCGAGCGTGAAGCCCACATCCTTGAGGCCTTTGTGCAGCGTTTTGCTGTTTTCCCAAAGGTGTGCGCGCTTGTTGCTGCCGTGCATCAGCTTGCGGATGCTCGTCGCGGCGGTCGCGACGACACTCGGCGGCAACGACGCGGTGAACACATAGGGGCGGCAGACGAGCCGCAAAATCTCGAACTTCGGGTGGTTCGACACGCAAAAGCCGCCGACCGTGCCGACGCTCTTGCTGAACGTGCCGATGATGAAATCGACATCGTCGATAACGCCCTGCGCCTCGGCAACGCCGCGGCCATGTTCACCGATGAAACCCATCGAATGCGCCTCGTCGACAAGGACCATCGCGCCATTTTCCTTTGAGACGCGAACCATCTCTTTCAGCGGCGCGACGTCGCCGAGCATCGAATAGACGCCTTCGAGCACGACCAGCTTGCCGGCCTCGGGCGGCAGGCGCTTCAGGCGCTTTTCCAGCGCCTCGACGTCGTTGTGGCGGAAGGCGACGATTTCGGCGTCGCCCATCTTGCACCCGTCATAGATTGACGCATGGCTGTCGATGTCGAGGATGACATAGTCGCCTTTGCCCGCGATCGTCGAAATAATGCCAAGGTTCGCCTGATATCCGGTCGAAAACACCATGGCATGATCCATGGCGTAAAATTCCTTGAGCGCGTCTTCGCACTCGCGGTGTCCGCGATAGGTGCCGTTGAGCACGCGGCTGCCGGTGGTGCCGCTACCGAACTTGTCGAGCGCGTCCTTGCCTGCGGCGATGACATCGTCGTCGAACGTCATGCCCATATAATTATAGGTGCCGAGCAAAATCGTCTCGCGCCCGTTGCAGATGGCGACGGTGGGCGAGATCACCTTTTCCATCACCAGGCTGAACGGATCGGTGACGCCGGTGGAGAGCAGCGCCTCGCGCTGCTGGATCAGCGGGTCGAATTTGGAGAAGAGGTCGGTCATATCAGATGTCCAAAATCCGTTCGCATCGAGCGAAGCCTGTCCTGAGCCAGTCGAAGGGTCGAGATGCCCCTCGACCTTGCACTGTCCCGACGGGTGTCTCGACTTCGCTCGACACGAACGGGAAAAGAAGTTTAGCCCTGCAGTTTCTCGACCGCGGCGATCAACTGGCCGACATTCTCGATCTCGGCCTGCTGGTTCATGCTGATGATGATGTCGAAGCTGTCCTCGACCTCGGCGACGAAATCCATCACCGTCAGGCTGTCCCATTCCAGGTCGCCGGCAAAGGTCGTGGCATCGGTCAGCGCGACGCCCTTTTTATTGAACGGTTCGATCAGGCCGTAAATCCGGTCCTGCAAGGGGGTGCTCATCTGGTGCGTCCCATAAAGAAAGAATGTTGCGCGCGGGAATGCCGCGCCGGCGCGGGCTTGGCAAGCGATTGCGGCGGGAACAGGGCAGCATCTTGCCGACAAACGCGCGCCGTGCCATCGCTGTGGCGGGTCGAACATAAGGACAGGCCGATGCCAGACGATCCAAAGCCACTGACGGATGCGGGTTTTCCGCCCAATGCCGTACATCTGGTGCGCACGACGCAGCAGATCACGATGCAATTGTCGCAGATGGCCGATCAGAAAGCGTCGATCCTGATGGGCGCGACCTTCGTCGTTTTCACGCTGGCGATCGGACAGGCGCGCGCCGGGGCGGGGGCGCTGGCGATGCCGCTCACCATCCTGGCGACCTTTTCCTTCCTCTCGGCGCTGCTCGCGGTGTCGGCGGTGCTGCCGCGCGTCGGAAAGGCGCCGCCCGTCGTCTACAAGGACGGCAAGGATCACAGCAATATCCTCTTCTTCGGCCGCTTTTCGCAGATGGACGAGGATGATTATATCGCCGCGGTCAAGGCCCGCCTGCGCAGCGAGGAGGACATTTACGAAACGATGCTGCGCGATACCTATCAGAACGGCATGGTGCTCGCGCGGCGCAAATATCGCTATCTTGCCTATGCCTATCGCCTGTTCGTCGTCGGCCTGACGCTGACCTTCGTGGCGTTCGGGGTCGAGATGGTCGGGGTGTGGACCTGAATCCCTCCCCCTTGATGGGGGAGGCAGCGAGACTTGCGAACTTGTTCGCTAGTCGCAGCGGTAGGGGTGTGCTTTCGGCCTGAAGCGGCGGTGCCGGGACGCACCCTCACCCCCATCCAACTCCGCCTAATCGCTGCGCGATAAGGCTCCATATCCTTCCCCCATCAAGGGGGAAGGCATGATTCTGTTGCCTTTCTGCCACCCCCACCGACAATTGGCGCGCGCGCCGACGGCAACCTATTGAACCGTAACAATCGCGCGCTTATCCGGGCCGGCTATGCACCAGCCGACCTCCCCCACCGCCCATCCGTTGCAGGGCTTTCGCGCCGAATTTCGCGCGACGCTGGCGCTTGCCTGGCCGCTCGTCCTCACCAACCTGACGATGTCGCTGATCGGCGCGACCGACGTGCTGATGGTCGGGCGGCTGGGGCCGACCGAGCTGGCGGCCTCATCGCTCGGCTTCAACCTTGCCATGCTGCTCGGCATTTTCGGCATGGGTCTGGTGATGGGGGCATCGCCGCTGATGGCCAGCGAGATCGGGCGCCGCGCCAATTCGGTGCGCGACATTCGCCGCACCTTTCGCCAGACCTTGTGGCTCGTCGCCGTCATCGCGGTGCCGATGCTCGTCATTTTGTGGAACACCGGCGCGATTCTCGACCTGCTCGGACAGGACCCGGTGCTCGCCGCGCTCGCGCAGGATTATGTCCGCGCCTATATGTGGTCGATCCCGCTGTTCCTCGTGACGCTGGCCTTCCGCAACTTCCTCGCGGCGCTCGAGCGGCCAATGTGGTCGCTGATCGTCGGCGTCGTCGGGGTGCTGGGCAACATCCTGTTCAACTATGCGCTGATCTTTGGCAAGTTCGGGATGCCCGCGCTCGGCATCGTCGGGGCGGGTGTGGGCAGCGTGCTGACCAATTTGGTGATGGTGCTGCTGATGGTCGGCGTCGTGTATCGCGACCGGCAGTTCCGCCGTTATCACCTCCTCGGCCGCTGGTGGCGCAGCGACTGGCCGCGTTTTGCCCAGATGACGCGCATCGGCACCCCGATTGCGATCAGCCATGCGTTCGAGGCGGGGGTTTTTTCGGCCGCGGTCATGCTGATGGGCTGGATTTCGACCGCCGCGGTCGCGGCGCATGCGGTTGCGCTGCAACTCGCCTCGCTCACCTTCATGGTGCCGATGGGACTGGCGCAGGCGGCGACGGTGCGCGTCGGCATCGGCTATGGCCGCGCCGACGCCGATCATATCCGGCGCGCGGGCTGGACCAGCTTTGCCATGGGCACGGGTTTCATGGCGGCGATGGCGCTGATCATGCTCGCGATCCCCGGAACGCTCGCGGGTCTGTTCATCGACCGCAGCAATCCTGCGAATGCCGAAGTCGCCGAACTTGCGGTCAGTTTCCTGATCGTCGCGGCGCTGTTCCAGGTCGCCGATGGCGCGCAGGTCGTGGCGCAGGGGATGCTGCGCGGCCTGCACGACACCTTCGTGCCGATGCTGTTCGCGCTGTTCGGTTACTGGGTGATCGGCATCGGCGTCGGCGCGTGGCTGGCGTTCGAACGCGATTGGGGCGGCGTCGGCATCTGGACCGGCCTTGCCGCCGGGCTCTCCATCGTCGCGGTGCTGATGCTCACCCGCTGGATGCAGCGCGAGCGGCTAGGGCTGGTCCGGGTCGCAGCGCCCTTGCACGAGGCCGCTCCGCGCCCCATCTGACCTGTGCCTCGCGGCGTGCGAAAATTTTCGGGCGCCTGCCTTGACGCTGTCACACACGCCGCCCATATGCCGGCTGTTAGCACTCACGCCTTGTGAGTGCTAAGCGACATCCATTGCACTATTGGAGGGAAATCCATGCAATTTCGTCCGCTGCACGACCGCGTGCTCGTCCGCCGTATCGAAGCCGAAGAAAAGACGGCCGGCGGCATCATCATCCCCGACACCGCCAAGGAAAAGCCGCAGGAGGGTGAAGTTGTCTCGGTCGGTTCGGGCGCCCGCGCCGACGATGGCAAGGTCACCCCGCTCGACGTCAAGGCCGGCGACCGCATCCTGTTCGGCAAATGGTCGGGCACCGAAGTCAAGGTCGACGGCGAAGAGCTGTTGATCATGAAGGACTCGGACATCCTCGGCGTCATCGCCTGAGCTTAGCCCGTCGCCCCCGCGCAGGCGGGGGCCGCTGGAGGTTTGCGCAGCGACGCTGAACAAGGCCGACAGCGATCCCCGCCTTCGCGGGGATGACGATCCCGAGTGAAGTTACGCAGTTTTCTGCCATTATTGAAGGAGCATCCACATGGCTGCCAAGGACGTTAAATTTTCGCGCGACGCACGCGAACGCATCCTGAAGGGTGTCGATACCCTCGCCGACGCGGTGAAGGTGACCCTCGGTCCCAAGGGCCGCAACGTCGTGATCGACAAGAGCTTCGGCGCCCCCCGCATCACCAAGGACGGCGTCACCGTCGCCAAGGAAATCGAACTCAAGGACAAGTTCGAGAATATGGGCGCGCAGATGCTGCGCGAAGTCGCCAGCAAGGCGAACGACAAGGCCGGCGACGGCACCACCACCGCGACCGTGCTCGCCCAGGCGATCGTGCGCGAAGGCATGAAGTCGGTTGCCGCCGGCATGAACCCGATGGACCTGAAGCGCGGTATCGACCTCGCGGTCACCAAGGTCGTCGAAACGATCAAGGCGCAGTCGAAGCCCGTCTCGGGCACCGCTGAAATCGCCCAGGTCGGCATCATCTCGGCCAATGGCGACACCGAAGTCGGCGAAAAGATCGCCGAAGCGATGGAAAAGGTCGGCAAGGAAGGCGTGATCACCGTCGAGGAAGCCAAGGGCCTCGATTTCGAGCTCGACGTCGTCGAGGGTATGCAGTTCGACCGCGGCTACCTGTCGCCTTACTTCATCACCAACCCCGAAAAGATGCTCGTCGAGCTTTCGGACCCCTACATCCTGATCTTCGAAAAGAAGCTGTCGAACCTCCAGTCGATGCTGCCGATCCTCGAAGCCGTGGTGCAGTCGGGCCGTCCGCTCCTCATCATCGCCGAGGACATCGAAGGCGAAGCGCTCGCAACGCTGGTGGTCAACCGCCTGCGCGGCGGCCTGAAGGTCGCGGCCGTCAAGGCGCCCGGCTTCGGCGATCGCCGCAAGGCGATGCTGCAGGACATCGCGATCCTGACCAAGGGCGAAATGATCAGCGAAGATCTGGGCATCAAGCTTGAATCGGTCACGCTGAACATGCTCGGCCAGGCCAAGCGCGTCACGATCGACAAGGACAACACCACCATCGTCGATGGTGCTGGCGACCATGATGCGATCAAGGGCCGCGTCGAACAGATCCGCGCGCAGATCGAAACGACGACCAGCGACTATGACAAGGAAAAGCTGCA
>JASBSJ010000006.1 GCA_030148985.1 Sphingopyxis sp. | reverse complement strand
ACCATGACGCGCCCGACTCCAGCCGCCTTCGCGGAAGCAGCGGCGCAGGCGGGCGCGGACGGCGTCATCATCGTCGACATTCCGCCCGAAGAGGCCGGCGACGTCGCGCCCTTCACGGCGAACGGCATCGACGTGATCCGCCTCGCCACCCCCACCACCGATGCGGCGCGCCTGCCTGCGGTGCTGAAGGGGGCCTCGGGCTTCCTCTATTATGTCTCGGTCGCCGGCATCACCGGCCAGCAACAGGCCGCACAGGCAAGCATCGACGAGGCCGTCGCGCGCCTAAAGGCCGCCACCGACCTGCCCGTCGCGGTTGGTTTCGGCGTCCGCACCGCCGAACAGGCAGCGCAGATCGCGCGCGTCGCCGACGGCGTCGTCGTCGGGTCGGCCTTCATCGACATCATCGCCGAGCATGGCGACGCCGCGGCACCGCACGTCGAAGCCTTCACCCGCACCCTCGCCGATGCTATCCATGGCGCCAAGGAGATCGCCGCATGAGCTGGCTCGACCGCGTTCGCAACGCCCTGCCCTTCACCGCCAAGCGCGATACCGCCGACAATCTCTGGCACAAATGCCGCCAGTGCCAGCAGATGGTGTTCGTCAAGGAATGGGAAGATAATCTCAACGTCTGCCCGCGCTGCGACCATCACGACCGCATCGGCGCGAAGGAACGCTTCGCCCAGCTGTTCGATGGCGGACTGCACGAAATGATCGCCGCACCCGCGGCACCCGAAGATCCGCTCAAATTCCGCGACACCAAAAAATATGTCGACCGCATCAAGGCGGCGCGCGCGCAAACCGGCGACCGCGATGCCTATCAGAACGCGTTCGGCCGCATTTCGGGCCAGGGCGTCGTGATCGGCGTGCAGGACTTTGCCTTCATGGGCGGGTCGATGGGGGTCGCGGTCGGCGAAGCCTTCGTCGCGGGCGTCGCAAATGCGATCAAGCGCGGCGTCCCCTATATCGCGATTACTGCGGCGGGCGGCGCGCGGATGCAGGAAGGCACGCTGTCGCTGATGCAAATGCCGCGCGCCACGGTGGCGCTCGCGCGCCTGCGCCGCGCCGGGCTGCCCTATATCGTGCTGCTGACCGACCCGACCACCGGCGGTGTCACCGCGAGCTATGCCATGCTCGGCGACGTGCAGATCAGCGAACCCAACGCGCTGATCGGCTTCGCGGGCCAGCGCGTGATCGAGAATACGATCCGCGAAAAATTGCCCGAAGGCTTCCAGCGCGCCGAATATCTGCTCGATCACGGGATGATCGACATGGTCGTGCATCGCAAGGAGTTGCCGGAGACGCTGGGCCGGCTGATCGGTTATCTGGCGCCTGAGAAGGCGGCCTGACTCTATCCGCCCTCTCCTTCAGGGGAGGGCAGCGAGACTTGCCAGCTTGCTGGCTTAGTCGCAGCGGGCGGGGTCCATCGGACTTGCACTAGGCCGATGGACCCCACCCCAACCCCTCCCCTGAAGGGGAGGGGCTTGTGGAAACCACCCCCCATGCCCGACCACGCGCGCAGCACCGACCCCGCCGTCCAGGCCCAGCTCGACCGCCTCGGGGCGCTGTCGCCCGGCCGCGACATCCTTGGCCTCGAACGCATTGCCGAGCTATGCCGCCGCCTCGGCGATCCGCAGCACCGTCTGCCGCCCGTGTTCCATGTCGCGGGAACCAACGGCAAGGGTTCGACCTGCGCCTTCCTGCGCGCCGCAATCGAGGCGCAGGGCCTGACCGCGCATGTCTATTCCAGCCCGCATCTCGTCCGCTTCAACGAACGCATCCGCCTCGCCGGAGCACTGATCGACGACGCGCTGCTCGCGGCGCTGCTCGCCGAGGTCCTCGACGTCGCGCACGACCTTCAAGCGAGCTTCTTCGAAGTCACGACCGCCGCCGCCTTCCTTGCCTTCGCGCGCATCCCCGCCGACGCCTGCATCGTCGAGGTCGGGCTGGGCGGGCGGCTCGACGCGACCAACATCATCGCCGCACCGACCGCGTGCGGCATCGCCTCGCTCGGCATCGACCACGAGGCGTTCCTGCTCGCGCCCGAGGCCGATGTGCCCGCGCCGCCGCACGACCGCATCGCCTTTGAAAAGGCCGGGATCGCCAAGCCGGGCGCGCCGCTGGTGACGCAGGCCTATCCGGCGTCGATGCGCGCGGTGATCGCCGCCCGCGCCGCCACAGTCGGCGCGCCGCTCGTCGAACGCGGCGCGGCGTGGGACGCCAATATCGCCGACGGCCGCCTGAACTATCGCGACGCGCGCGGCACGCTCGACCTGCCGCTGCCAGCAATGGCGGGCGCGCATCAGGCCGACAATGCCGCGCTCGCGGTCGCGATGCTCCGTCATCAGGAGGCCGTCTCGATCGACGAAGCCGCGCTCATCGCCGCCATGACGAGCGCCGCCTGGCCTGCGCGGATGCAGCGGCTGAGCGCGGGACCGCTCACCGCCCTGCTCCCGTACGGCACGACGGTCTGGCTCGACGGCGGACACAATCCCGACGCGGGCGTGGCGCTTGCCGCAGCGCTGGATGCGATGGCGCCACTCCACATCGTTTGCGGGCTGCTCGCAAACAAGAATGCGATGGGCTTCCTGCGCCCCTTCGCCGACCGCATCGCTTCGTTCAGCGCGGTGCCGATACCGGGCCATGAGCATCATGACCCCAAGGATCTGTGCTGGTGGGTTCAGGACGGGCTCGGTATCGTCGATGCCCGTCCGTGCGACAATGTGTCCGCCGCACTGCGCCAACTCGCACGCGCGCCCGGCGACGTCCTCATCTGCGGCTCGCTCTATCTCGCGGGCGAAGTGCTCGCCGCGAACGACGAGGTTCCCGCCTGACCCATCAGGCCGCCGGCTCTTTTGCAGCGCTTCCGGCCCTGCCCGCCGTGCCGACCGACAGGTCGACCAGCCCGCTGCGCATCATCAACCAGAACAGGATGATGCCGGGCAGCGCGGCCACCACGGTGAGGAGATAGAAATTCACATTGCCGAACGTATCCATCATCGCGCCCGCGGTCGTGCCGGTCAGGAAGCGCCCGACGATGCTCGCCGCCGAGCTGATGAGCGCATAATGCGCCGCGGTGAAACGCAGGTCGCATAGCGCCGAGAAATAGGCGACGACGACCACGCCGCCGATCCCGCTCGCGATATTTTCGAACGCGATCGCGCCCGCGAGGCCCCAATTGCTATGCCCGGCAGCGGCGAGCAGCGCGAAACTGAAATTGCTGACCGCCATCAGGATCAGGCTGAGCAGCACCGATTTTTTCATCCCGAGCCGGGCGTAGAGCGCACCGCCAATGAAAATTCCGATCAGATAGGCCCAGAAGCCGATGCCTACGTCGTAAATGGCGATCTCGTCATTGCTGAACCCCAGATCGTCGAGCAGCAGGCGCAGCGTCAAATTGGCGAGCGTGTCGCCGATTTTGTGGAGCAGGATAAAAAGCAGCACCAGCCACGCGCCATGGCGGCTGAAAAATTCGGTGAACGGCCCGACAATACCCGCGATGATGCCCGGCCGCCCTTCGCGCTGTACCGCTTCGCGGTGGCGTTCGGGTTCGCCGACCCACAGCGCGGCGATCACCGCCGGCAGCGCCAGCAACGCGCAGACGAGATAGGCTGCTTCCCAACCCTGGCGCGCCGCCATGAACAGCGCGATCGCGCCGGCGCCCGCCGATCCGATGCGCCAGCCATATTGCGACATGCCCGACCCGACGCCCAGCTGTTCGGGCTTCAATATCTCGATGCGATAGGCGTCGATCACGATGTCGAACGTTGCGCCCGCAAACCCCACGAGCACCGCCCCCATCGCCATTTCGAACAGCGCCGCAAATTCGCCCTCACTTCCGAGGCCGAGCCAGATCATCAGCTGGCCGACGGGCGACTGGCCAACGCGCGCGGGATCGACCATTGCAAGGTTGGCAACCGCCAGCATGACAAGCGCGGCGGCAAGGATCATCCAGCTCACACGCTGGCCGACGAACCGCGCGCCCGGCAGGCGCACCGCATCGACGATCCACGCCCACAGCGGTTTGAAATTATAGACGAGGAAGGCGAGCGAAAAGGCGGTGATCGACGATTTCTCGAACCCGTCCTGCGACAGCCGCGTCGTCAGCGTCGCGCCGATCATCGCATAGGGAAAGCCGGATGATATGCCGAGAAGCAAAGCCGCCAGCGGTGCGCGCTCCAGATAGGGGCGAAAGCTGTGCCACCAGCTTTGCGGCGGCGGCGTTGTCACATCCTGCGGCAAATCACTCGTCTCCCCGGCGCGGCCGAGGACCGGCGCAGCGCCCAAGTGACGGGCCTAAAGCCTCCCTGCTAAATTGGAAGCGGGTAATTGACCGGCGTGCCGATCCGCCGTGCTCAGGCCGCGGCGGGGCGCCACCAGGTCGTGAGGCCGGCGACCTTGCGCGGCGCCTGGTTCTTGCAAATCATCGTTTCGAGTGCCTTCAGCGCGGCGACCAGCACCGAGGGGCTGTGCGGCTTGTCGAGGCAGGCCATGGCGATGTCGCTTGCATCCTCGGGGCATCGCCCGGTGACCAGCAGCACGGCGATGCCGCGATCGCGCGCCAGCCGCGCGACTTCGCGCCCGGTCATATCGCCGGCGAGGCCGAGGTCGAGCACCAGCGCATCAATCTGTTCCGCCGCGATAAAGCGCACCGCCGCCTCGCCCGAATCGACCGTTGCGATCACCTCATAACCGGCGTGCTTCAGCGTATGCTCATTGTCGAACGCCGTCAGCGGGTCATCCTCGATGACCAGCAGGCGCTTGATGCAGGAAGGACGCGGACCGAAGAGCATGACATCTCCCTTTCAATGCGCCATGACTCGCCCGGCGCCGTCCTGCAATATCGCTTCTGCTTGCCATCGACGAAGCGACACTTTTCCGGCTATGAGCGTGGCCACGACGCCACACTATTTTCCCGAATAACGACAAGAAAGCCGCATCCGTTCCGATGACGACCCGCCGTCCGCCCCGCTCCGCCCCGCGCCCCGGCGCCGACAGCTCTGCCGCAGCCGCACCGCGCGGCCGCCGCGCCGCACGCGCCGACGCGCCGCCGCGCAAGCTTCCAGCCGAAAGTGAACGCGAGGACGGGCCGCAGCGCATCGCCAAGCTGCTCGCACGCGCCGGCGTCGGCTCGCGCCGCGACGTCGAGCGCATGATCGAGGAAGGCCGCATCGCGCTCAACGGCGAGGTGGTCGCGCAGCCCGCGCCGCTCCTTGCCTCGCTCGACGGGCTGACGGTCGACGGCAATCCGGTCGCCAAGCCCGTTTCGACGCGCCTCTACCGCTTTCACAAGCCCGCGGGCTGCCTGACCGCCGCGCGCGATCCCAAGGGCCGCAAGACCATATATGACGTGCTGCCCAAGGGGCTGCCGCGACTGATGCCCGTCGGCCGGCTCGACTATAATACCGAAGGGCTGCTGCTGCTCACCAACGACGGCGAATTCAAGCGCCAGCTCGAACTGCCCGCGAGCGGCGTCGAGCGCACCTATCGCGCGCGGGCCTTTGGCGACATCAGCCAGGCGCAGCTCGAGGAGCTGGTGATGGGGATCGAGATCGAGGGCATCCGATACGGCAAGATCGACGCCAACCTCGAACGCCGCACCGGGCGCAACCAGTGGATCGAAATGACGCTGACCGAGGGCAAGAATCGCGAGGTGCGCCGCGTCCTCGAACATCTGGGGCTTCAGGTCAGCCGTCTGATCCGCACCCGCTATGGCGAATTCACGCTGGCCGGGCTCGACATGGGCACGGTCGAGGTCGTGCCGCGCGACGAATTGTTCAAATTCCGGCGGCACCTCGGCTGATGCGCGTAATTGCCGGCGAATGGCGCGGCCGCAAGCTGCTCGCGCCCAAAAACGACGCCACCCGCCCGACCGCCGACCGCACGCGCGAAACGCTCTTCTCGATGCTCGCCAGCCGCCTCGGCAGCTTCGAGGGGCTTTATGTCGCCGACCTGTTCGCCGGGTCGGGCGCGCTGGGGATCGAGGCCTTGTCGCGCGGCGCCGAACAATGCCTGTTCGCCGAACAGGACCGCGATGCGCTCGATGTGCTCCGCAAGAATCTCGCCACGCTGGGAGCAGCGCAGCGTGCCGATGTCCGCGCCGGGTCGGTGCTCGCGCTCGGCCCTGCGCGCCGGACCTATGATGTCCTGCTTTTCGACGCCCCCTATGCCACCGGCGCGGGCAGCGTCGCGCTCGACAAGCTCGCCCGCCTCGGCTGGATCGCGCCCGACAGCTGGATCTCGATCGAGACGGGCGAACGCGAAACGGTCGAGGTCGCGGGATTTGAAATCGACGCCGAACGCAAGGTCGGCAAGGCGAAACTCACCCTTTTGCGCCCCGCCTAGGGCAATCGCGCGCGCAGCCGTTGCAATTCCTCCGCGGGCACAGGCGCCAGCGCCGCGGCGGCCTTGCCCTCGCGCAGCCGCTTGCGGTCCTTTTCCGACGGCTCGACGCGGCGCACGCGCACCGGCGCATGGCCCTGCGCGCGCATCCCCAGCGCCTCGGCGGCGCCGCGCGACAGGTCGATGATCCGCCCGCGCGCAAAGGGGCCGCGATCGTTGACCCGCACGATGATCCGCCGCCCGGTGTCGAGCGCGGTCACCTCGACATAGGTCGGCAGCGGCAGCGTGGTGTGCGCGGCGGTGATCCAGCCGGGCCGGAATTTCTCGCCATTCGCGGTCTGGTTGCCCGACTCGCTGCCGTACCAGCTCGCATAACCGACGGCGTCATAGGCGGGCGCCGCGGCAGGGACATAGGTCGCGCCGCGGATCGTATAGGCGGGCCCGATCCGTACCGGCGTGTCTGCCACCGGGCGGTAATTGCCGCTTGCGCAGGCGGAGAGCGCCAAAAGGATCAGCGCGCTTCCTGCCGCTCTTGTCACTGACCTTTGCTGCATGGCGCATTTCCTAGAGGGCCGGAACGACGAGATAAAGTCTGGATTTTGGTGGCATAGCCAGAAGCTCCTGCCTGTCGCGTAGCGATGGGGAGGTGGCAGCGCGAAGCGCTGACGGAGGGGCAAGTGGCGCCAACGTCGCGGCCCCTCCACCCCGCCCTTCGGGCGCGGTCCCCCTCCCCACGGCTTCGCCGCAGGGAGGATAGCGCACTGCCGCATTGCCCCCCACCCGCACTGGACAGCCCGCCCGGCGTTCCCTAATCGTTCGCGCGTGAACGATACCCCCGCCTCGATGCCCGACCTGACCCGCCCCGACCCCTCGGACCCGCCCTATCTGCGCGGATTGAACGGGCCGCAGCGGCAGGCGGTGCTCACCACCGAGGGCCCGGTGCTGATGCTCGCGGGCGCGGGCACGGGCAAGACCGCAGCGCTCACCGCACGCCTCGCGCATATCATCGCGACGCGGCGCGCCTGGCCGTCCGAAATCCTCGCGGTCACCTTCACCAACAGGGCCGCGCGCGAGATGCGCGAGCGGATCGGGCGGATGATCGGCGACGCGGTCGAGGGGATGCCGTGGCTCGGCACCTTTCACAGCATCGCGGCCAAGATGCTGCGCCGCCACGCCGAGCTGGTGGGGCTCCAGAGCAATTTCACCATCCTCGACACCGACGACCAGCTTCGCGTCCTCAAACAGCTCATCCAGGCCGAGGGACTCGACGAGAAGCGCTGGCCGGCGCGGCAGCTCGCGGGCCTGATCGACAAATGGAAAAACCGCGGCCTCACCCCCGCCGACCTCGATGCCGCCGACAAGGAGGCCTATGCCGACGGCAAGGGGCAGCATTTCTGCGCGCTCTATCAGGCGCGGCTGAAGACGCTGAATGCCTGCGACTTCGGCGACCTGCTGCTGCACATGCTGGTGATATTGAAGACGCATCGCGACGTGCTCGAACAGTATCAGCAACGCTTCAAATATGTCCTTGTCGACGAATATCAGGACACCAACGCCAGCCAGTATCTCTGGCTCCGGTTGCTCGCGCAAAGCCGGAAAAACATCTGCTGTGTCGGCGACGACGATCAGTCGATCTATTCGTGGCGCGGCGCCGAGGTCGCGAACATCCTGCGCTTTGAAAAGGATTTTCCGGGCGCGACGGTCATCCGGCTCGAACAAAATTACCGCTCGACGCCGCAGATTCTCGCCGCCGCTTCCGCGCTGATCGCGCAGAATTCGGACCGGCTCGGCAAGACGCTCTGGACCGAACTCGACGCCGGCGACAAGGTCCGCGTCGTCGGCGTCTGGGACGGCCCGGAGGAAGCGCGACGGATCGGCGAGGAGCTCGAAGACCTCCAGCGTCAGCGCATCTCGCTCGACCGCGCCGCGATCCTCGTCCGCGCGCAGTTCCAGACGCGCGAGTTCGAGGACCGCTTCATCGCGATCGGCATGCCTTATCGCATCGTCGGCGGGTTCCGCTTCTACGAGCGCGCCGAAATCCGCGACGCACTCGCCTATCTTCGCCTCGTCCAGTCGGCCGCCGACGACCTGGCATTCGAGCGTATCGTCAATGTTCCCAAGCGCGGGCTCGGCGACAAGGCGATGCAACGCATCCACCAGTTCGCGCGCGCCGAACGCACGCCGCTTTTCCACGCCGCTTCGCGGATCACCGAAACCGACGAGTTGACGCCGCAGGCGCGCCGCCAACTCGCCAATTTCATCGCGATGATGCGAAACTGGCAAGCCAAGGCAAACCAGCTGTCGCACCCCGAGCTCACCCAGCTCATCCTCGACGAATCGGGCTATACCGCAATGCTCCAGGCCGACCGCAGCGCCGAAGCCGCGGGCCGCCTCGAAAACCTTTCCGAACTCGTCCGCGCGATGGAGGAGTATGAGACGCTCGAGGAATTTCTCGAACATGTCAGCCTCGTCATGGACCGCGATAATGACGATCAGACCGAAACGGTCACCATCATGACGATCCACGCCGCCAAGGGGCTCGAATTCGACCATGTCTTCCTCGCCGGGTGGGAAGATGGCGTTTTCCCGTCGCAGCGCGCGATGGATGAGGGCGGCACCGCCAGCCTCGAAGAAGAACGCCGCCTCGCCTATGTCGCGATAACCCGCGCCCGCCGGCGCGCGAGCATCTATCACGCCGCGAACCGCCGCATCTATGGCCAGTGGATGAGCAGTATCCCCAGCCGCTTCATCGCCGAGATCCCGCCCGACCATGTCGAAATGGAAAACAGCTTCGGCGGCGGGCAGAGCCTGTGGCGCGCCAACTGGTCGGCGCAGGGCGATCCCTTCGCGCATGTCGCGGAACGCCAGCCGTCGCGCATCATGACGCGCGGCCCGGCATGGCAGCGCGCGGTGGCGGCATCGAACACCGTCACCCGCGCGCCCGCACCCTCCGAACGCGGTCCCGCCGCATCGGTCGGCGCCAAGCCGCGCGCTGACCTCGCGATCGGGCTGCGCGTTTTCCACGAAAAATTCGGCTATGGCGAGATCATCGACATCGATGGCAACAAGCTGGAGGTCGAATTCGACCAGGCCGGGTCCAAGCGCGTACTCGACAGCTTCGTCCGCGCCGCCTGACCCCCGTCCTTTCGGGCTGGCATCGCCCCGATCGCATTGCTATCCGCAACCGAAATAACGAGAGGATAGCCGAAAATGACCAATGCGGGCATGGACGCCGACATCTACGACGCCTTCATCGAACAGCTGCAACGCTATGTCCGCGAGCGGTTGATTCCGGCCGAAGACCAGCTTGAAGAACTCGGCCGCGTTCCCGACGACATTCTTGCCGAGATGCGCGACATGGGCCTCTTTGGGGTGACGATGCCCGAGGAATATGGCGGCGCGGGCATGAATGTCAGCCAATATGTCGGCTTCATCCGCGAACTCGCTTACGCCTCGCCCGCCTATCGCTCGATCGTGTCGATCAACATCGGCATGGTGTGCAAATCGATCCTCGGTTTCGGAACCGAGCAGCAAAAGGCACATTGGCTGCCCAAGCTCGCAGGCGGCAGCATCGCCGCCTTCGGCCTCACCGAACCCGACAGCGGCTCCGACAGCGCGGCGATGAAAACGCGCGCAGTGCCCAGCGGTAATGGCTATGTGCTGAACGGTACCAAGCGTTACATCACCAACGCGCCCTTTGCCGATGTCATCCTTGTCATGGCGCGCACCAACGCCGAAGCCTTGCCCAAGAATGCCCACGTCAGCGCCTTCCTCGTGCCCCGTGACGCGCCGGGCGTGTCGATCGGCAAGCCGGACGGCAAGATGGGTCAGGCGGGCTCGCAGATCGCCGACGTGATCCTCGAGGATGTCCATGTCGATGGCGACGCGCTGCTCGGCGGCGAGGAAGGCATCGGCTTTCGCGCCGCAATGCAGAGCCTCGACAACGGGCGGCTGTCGGTGGCCGCCGCCAGCGTCGGCTATGCCAAGCGGATGCTCGATACGGGGCTCAAATATGCGATGGAGCGCAAGGCGTTCGGCGAACCGATCGCCAATTTCCAGCTGATCCAGGCGATGCTCGCCGACAGCAAGGCCGAAATTTATGCCGCCGACTGTATGCTGAACGACGCCTGCGCGCGCGCCGACCGCGGCGAAAAGATCCTCGTCGAAGCCGCCGCGACCAAGATGTTCGCCAGCGAAATGTGCGGGCGCGTCGCCGACCGCGTAGTACAGATCCACGGCGGCGCGGGCTATCTCAAGGAATATCTGGCCGAACGCTTCTATCGCGACTGCCGCATTTACCGCATTTATGAAGGGACGACGCAGATCCAGCAGCTAGTGATCGCAAAGAATATGATTCGCGATTATGTGGGCTAGGGTCGGCGCTGTACAGCAATGTAAGGAAAGGTCGCTGGTGGAGCCGAGGGGAATCGAACCCCTGACCTCTGCAGTGCGATTGCAGCGCTCTCCCATCTGAGCTACGGCCCCGCGACGGGCGGGGTCTTAACGGCACTGTCCGGCAGTGGCAACGGCTTTTCTGACCTTGGCCGTCGCCGCGGCGAAATTTTGAGGAATGGGGGGATTCCGATGAAAGCCTGGCATTTGACCAGTCGTCCGCAGGGGCTGCCGACGATCGACAATTTCGCGCTTCGCGACCTGCCCGACACCCCGCTCGAAAAAGACCAGCTTCGCGTCCGCAACCTCTGGCTCTCGGTCGACCCCTATATGCGCGGGCGAATGAACGACGCCAAAAGCTATGCCGCGAGTTTCCAGCTCGACCAACCGATGACCGGCGGGGCGATCGGCGAAGTCCTTGAAAGCCGGATGGACGGCTTTGCCCCCGGCGACCTGATCCTCCACATGGGCGGCTGGCGCGAAGGTGGCGTGGTGGGCCTCGACATGATGCCGAACAAGCTGCCGACCGCGCTGCTCGACGCGGGGCTGCAGCCGCAGACCTTTCTGCACAATATGGGGCTGACCGGCGGCACGGCGTGGATCGGCCTGCTGCGCGTTGCAGCCGCGAAACCCGGCGATACCGTTTTCGTTTCGGCCGCGGCGGGCGCGGTCGGATCGGCGGTTGTCCAGATTGCCAAGGCGCGCGAAATGACGGTGATCGGCTCGGCGGGCGGCGCGGAAAAATGCGCCTGGGTGACCGAACTCGGCGCCGATGCGGTGGTCGATTACAAGGCGGCGCCGGTGCTGCCCCAGCTTGCCGCCGCGCTCGAACGGCTCGGCAAGGGCGGTATCGACGTCTATTTCGACAATGTCGGCGGCGAACATCTCGACGCCGCCTTTGCGACTGCCAATGATTTCGCGCGCTTTGCGATCTGCGGGATGATCGACGTCTATAACGACGCAAAGCCGCAGGAGATGAAATATCTGATCCGCACCATCCCCGCGCGCATCCGCATGGAAGGCTTCATCTACACCGACCAGTTCATCGACTGCATGGAGGAATTCTACGCCGACATGAGCGGGCTACTCGCCAGCGGCGCGGTGACGATCCGCGAAACGGTCCACGAAGGGATCGAGGCAACGCCCGACGCCTTCCTCGGTCTGTTTTCGGGGGAGAATATCGGAAAGATGCTGGTGCGGTTGTAGTGTGGCGGGGGACGGAGGCTAGCGGCCGGAAGCTGCCATCACCCTGCGCGCCGAACAGCCTGTTGATCGCATTATCGGGATAGGGCCGATAAAAAGCCGCATGGATCGCGGCGGTGGGCACCCTCCCACCCGCCACCCGGCATCAAGTGTCGCGGCCGAATTCGACCACTACGGTCGTCTGCGGACCCGCCCCGACAACCGGCGGCAACAGGCCGATCCACTCGCCCGCCTCCAGTCCGCGCATCGTCCGCGGGTAGCGAACGGGGCCGTTCAGCATCATGTCGAGCGCGAGCCGTGACAGGCGCCGCACCATGTCCGCCACGGTCCAGCCACCCGGAATGCGCCCTTCCAGCTCCTGCCCTGCAAAAAACGCCAGCCCGCGCGTGCCCACGCTGGCGGTGCCGTCCGCTTCCCGGCGCCGAAAGGCGACGAGGTGGAGCACCGGCGGCATCCCGCTTTCCAGCATTTCCGCGACCGACGCACGAAACTGCGCAGCATCGGACCAGAGCCGCGCGGGCGACCAGAAGATATGGCTGGCGTCGAACAGGTCGATCAGCAGCACGATCATCTTGAAAAATTCGCGCATCCGCTCGGGCCGCTCGCCGGAATCTGCCCCGTCACCATCGTGTTCGGGCAGGAACAACCAGCATGTGCCCGCCTCGCGCCATGTCGCAGGAAGGCTCGCAGCGAGCAGGCTGGTCGCGGGATCGATCGGGTCGGCACCATCGAGCGCGACATCGGCCGCCGGACCCGCCAGCACCGACGCGCCGCCAAGGCGCAGCCGAAAGCGCGGCGATGCAACGAACATCCCGTCGCCCTCGCCGCCGCCGACCGCAACGGGCTGCAAGCCCATGCGGCGCAGCGACGCCTCGATTGCGTCATGGGTGGTGCGCGCCGCCGACGCCCCGACAATCAAGGCGAAAGGTTCCGGCGGCACCGGCAGGATCAGATCGTCGTGGTCCCCGAGATCCATAGGTTGCGCGGCCTTATTGGGTTCGCGCCTTGCATTGCAAGACTGGCCACAATGTTCAAACGCTTATTCGCCGCATGTCCGAAAGTTAATCGCCGCGGTCAGATCGCGACTTGGCTGCCCAGTTCGACGACGCGATTGGTCGGCAGGCGGAAATATTCCATCGCGCTTTCCGAATTGCGCAGCATCCACGCGAACAGTTTTTCCCGCCAGATCGGCATTCCCGGTTTCTTCGCGGCGATCAGCGTCTGGCGCGACAGGAAAAAGCTCGTTTCCAGCATCTTGAACTCGCCGCCGCAGCTCGTCACCCGCGTCAATGCTTCAGGCACGTCGATCGGCTGCATGAAACCATAGTTGAGCACGAGGCGGTGGAATCCCTGCCCCAGATCCTCGAGCTGGCAGAGCTTGGATTCGGGAACGAAAGGCACGTCGGCGATCTTGATCGTCAACAGGATGATGCGCTGGTGCAGCACCTTGTTGTGCTTCAAATTGTGAAGCAGTGCGTGCGGCACGCCGTCGCTGCTCGACGTCATGAACACTGCGGTGCCGGGAACGCGCGTCGCGCTGTTCGCCGCCGACTTCACGAACACCGGGATCGGCATCGCGCCCTCGGCCATTTCCTGCTGCATCAACTTGCGCCCGCGCGACCAGGTCGTGAGCAGCGTGAAGATGGTAAGCCCGATCGCCAGCGGCACCCAGCCGCCGTCGGGCACCTTGATCAGATTGGCGCCGAAATAGGCGATATCGACGATGAAGAAGACCGCGAGCACCGGCAGCGCCTTCCACGCCGGCCATTTCCACAGCGTGAAGAGCACGACGCTCATCAGACAGGTGTCGATGAACATCGCCCCCGTCACCGCAATGCCATAGGCTGCGGCAAGGTTGCTCGACGAACCGAAGCCCAGGACGAGCAGGATCACCATGACCATCAGGCCCCAGTTGACGATCGGGATATAGATCTGCCCCGCGGCCGACGCGCTGGTGTGTTCGACGCGCAGGCGCGGCATGAAGCCCAGCTGGATCGCCTGCTGCGTCAGCGAGAAAGCACCCGAAATCACCGCCTGACTGGCGATGATCGTCGCGAGCAGCGCGAGGATGACGACGGGCAGCTCCAGGAATTGCGGCATCATCTGGAAAAAGGGATCGGAAATCAGCTCGGCGCGCGGGCCGGCCTCGGCCGCAAGCACCATCGCGCCCTGCCCCATATAGTTGAGCATCAGCGCCGGCAGTACGAAGCTGAGCCACGACAGCCCGATCGGCCCGCGCCCGAAATGCCCCATGTCGGCGTAAAGCGCCTCGGCGCCCGTCACCGCGAGCACGACTGCGCCGAGCGCGATAAAGGCGGTGAATCCGTCGATATAGAAAAAGCGCAGCGCATTGACTGGGTTCACCGTCTCGACGATGATCCACGGATTATTGCCGATATGCAGGATGCCGAGTCCCGCGAGCATCAGAAAATACAGCAGCATGATCGGGCCAAATAATGCGCCGACCTTCGCCGTCCCGCGCGCCTGGATCGCGAACAGCCCGATCAGGATCGCGAGCGCGATCGGCACGATATAGGGCTCGAAGCCTTCATCGACATAGGACAGCCCCTCGGTCGCCGACAGCACCGACATCGCCGGGGTAATCATGCTGTCGCCATAAAAGAGCGCGGTCGCGAACACGCCGAGCAGCACGATCGGCCAGGTCCAGCGCTTCCCCTCCGACGAGCGGCTGATGAGCGCGAGCAGCGCGAGGCTGCCCCCCTCGCCCTTGTTGTCGGCGCGCATGATCGTCATCACATATTTGAAGGTGACGACGAGCATCATCGACCAGAAAACCAGGCTCAGCACGCCATAGATGTGCAGCCGGTCGGGCTCGATCGGATGATGGCCGGCAAAGGTTTCGCGGAACGCGTAAAGCGGGCTGGTGCCGATGTCGCCGAACACGACGCCGACCGCGCCGACGGCGAGCTTCAGCTTGCCATCGCCATGATGCCCATGGCCGTGATGGCCGGTTTCGGCGGCGGCTTCGATAGCGCTTGCAACGCCTTCGGCCGCCCGTTTCGACTCAGAAGTCATCGCGCGCCTTTAGACGAGCCTGCGATTTTGGAACAGGTTTCAATTCGGGACGCTCGCGGCGCCCTCGTCGACTGCACCAGGCGGGGGCAGCGGTGGCGGTCCCAGCGCCTGTCGCAGCTGACCTAGCCGCATCTCCAGGTCCGCCCGCCACGGCGCATCGGCGGGGCTGCGCGCGAGCAATTCGCTCCACACCGCCTCTGCGCCTTTCAGGTCACCACCTTGCGCCAGCGCGAGTCCCGCGAAAAAGGGCGGCGCCGGATGCGACGGATCGCGCCGCGCCGCCTCGTCGAAGGCGAGCGCGGCGGCGGGCGACATCATGCCCCCGCCATGCGCCGCGAGGGCATTGCCAAGGCCGACCCACAGGTCGACATTGTCGGGATATGCCTCCAGCCCCTTTTCGAGCGTCTTTGCCGCCAGCTCGGTCTTGCCCGTCCGCGCGAAGCCGTCGGACATGCCGAGCCACTGCGCCGCGGGACCGAAGCGGTCAGCCATTCCCTGCCGCTGGTCGGTGATCGCCTCGCCGAACCCCTCGGGCTCCGCGGCCACCGCGACGGGTTTTCCGGGCAGCGAAGGACTTCCCTGCAACGCATAACCCGTCAGCCCCAGCATCACCGCCGCCCCTGCCAGCGGACGCGCGGCGGCGGGCAAACGGCCAAGCCAGAAAATGCCGCCGATCGTCAACGCGGCGGCGAGCATGACCCACAGCCAGGTCACGCCTTGTCCTCCACGTCGCCTTCGCCGCGGCGAAAGCGGCCGAACGCCAGCCAGCCGCCGATCGCGAGAAAGAGCAGCGGCCCCAGCCACAACAGCGCTGTGGCCGCGTCGAACGGCGGGTCATAGGTCACCCAGTTGCCATAGCGCGCGACGAGCCACGTCTTGATCTCGTCGGGGCTTTCGCCCGCGGCGATCTTGCTGCGCACCTCGTGCCGCATGTCGCCCGCGAGCGGGGCATCAGAATCGGCGATCGACTGGCCCTGGCAGACGAGGCAGCGCAGCTCCTCCATCAAGGCTTTGGCGCGCGCTTCCTTCGCCGGGTCGTTGAGCTGCTGATAGGCATAGGGCGCGGGCGGCAGCCGGTCCTGCGCGAAGGAAGGAATTGCGAACAGCAAGGCTAAACACAACAATGCACCCCCGCGAAAGCGGGGGTCCAGAGCGACGTTGAACCAACGCCGCTTTGTACCGCTCTGGGTCCCTGCTTTCGCGGGGATACGCGCTGTGAGGGTCCGTCCTCCCATCACTTCATCGCCTCGATCTTCGCGACGATCTCGGGCACCTGTTCGGCCAGGATCACGCCCTGAATCTGTTCGCGAATGATCCCCTTGCCGTCGATCAGGAAGGTTTCGGGGACTCCCGACGACCCCAGCGCGATCTGGACGCTGCTCTGCATATCGGCGCCGATGCGGTCGAAGGGATTGCCATATTCACTCAGGAACTGGGCGACATCCTCGGGCCGGTCGCGGATCGCGATGCCGTCGATCGGCACCCCTGCGGCTTTCAGCGCCTCCAGCTGCGGCGCCTCCGCGCGGCACGGGATGCACCAGCTTGCAAAGACATTGACCAGCCGCGGCCGCCCATCGGCCAGCTGACTGCTTTTCAGCCCCGGCACGCCCGCGGTGGCGGGCGGCAGATCGAACAAGGGCATCGGCTTGTCGATCCACTGCGACTGGATCAGCGTTTCGGCCGGCGTCACCAGCCGATAGATGAAGGCGCCGAACAGCAGCCCCATGATCGCCAGCGGCACAAACAAGACCCAGCGGTTCTTCATGGCGCAAAACGCTCCTGTGATTTGCGGTGACGGCGCGCGCGCCACATGGCGAGCAGTTGCGCGCGGCCGAGCAGCGACAGCGTCGCGCCCAGCGCGATCAGCCCGCCGCCTAGCCATATCCACCACACCAAAGGTTTCCACCACAGGCGAATCTGATAGCGGTCGGCGCGCCCGTCGTCGCCCGTCACCGGCTGGCCCAGCACCGCGTAAAGCTGCCCCCCCGGCCGCGTCAGCAGCGCCGCTTCATTGGTTTCGGTCGGTGCGGTGCCCATCAGCCCCGGAAAGGTGCGCGCCTCGGGTTTCATCGTAAAGCTGCTGCCCGACGTCGTCGTCGCGACCAGCGAGCCCTCGATCGCGGTGTAATTCGGTCCTGCAACGGGCTTCACGCCGACGAATTTCACCGAAAAATCGGCGATGCGGATCGTGTCGCCAGGCGCCGCGGCGACCAGCCGCTCCTTGATGAAGGCGCTCTCGGCGCCCATGCCTGCGAGGCACACCGCGACACCGAAATGCGCCACGACCATGCCCCATGTCGGCAACGGCACGCGGCGTAGGTTCCGGCCCCACAGCGGTGCGAGGCTCGCGACCGCGACGATGCCGGCGACGGTCATGCCGAGCAGCGGCAATATCCCCACGGTGCCGCCGAACAGGATCAGCGCGAAGAGCACCGCCGCCCCGGCAAAGATCGCGAGCGGCAACCGCGACCACAGCCTTTTGCCGTCATCCTTGCGCCAGCTGAGCAACGGGCCTGCAACCATCACGAGGCAGAGGATCAGCGCGAGCGGTCCCGCGACGCGATTATAATAGGGTGGCCCGACCGAAATCTTCTCGCCCATCGCCTCGGCGACGATCGGATAGAGCGTGCCGAGCAGCACGAGCGCGAGGATTGTCGTCAGCAGCAAATTGTTGATGACCAGCGCGCCCTCGCGGCTCAGCAACGCAAATTTCTTGCCCTCGGCAACCGCCCCGGCACGCAGCGCGAACCGCGTGAGCGCGCCGCCGATATAGATCGCCATCAGCACCAGCAGGAACGTCCCGCGCTCGGGATCGACGGCGAAGCTGTGGACACTGGTCAGCAACCCCGACCGGACGATGAAGGTGCCGACCATCGACATCGAAAAACCGATCACCGCGAGCATCACCGTCCACGCGCGCAGCGCATTGCGTGTCGCCGTCACCGCGACCGAATGGAGCAACGCCGCCCCCGCGAGCCAGGGGATCAGCGACACATTCTCGACCGGATCCCAGAACCACCAGCCGCCCCAGCCAAGCTCATAATAGGCCCAATAGCTGCCCGCGGTGATGCCCAATGTCAGGAAAATCCAGCTTCCCAGCACCCACGGCCGCATCGCGCGCGCGAACGCCGGGCCGATCTCGCGCGTGATCAGCGCGCCGACGGCAAAGCTGAACGCAACCGACAGCCCGACATAGCCGACGTAAAGCGTCGGCGGATGGAAGGCGAGCCCGATGTCCTGCAAGAGCGGATTGAGCCCCTGCCCGTCGGGCGGCGCCACCGGCA